>NZ_JBVHTP010000037.1:0-1196 GCF_055565795.1 Streptomyces sp. NPDC028314 | reverse complement strand
TCGATCTCGAACTCGGCGAGGGCGCGGGCGGCGCGCTGGAGGGCCTGTTCGCGGGTGGCGCCGGTGACGATCAGTTTGGCGAGGAGGGAGTCCCAGGCGGGGCCGATGACGGAGCCGGATTCGACGCCGGCGTCCAGGCGCACGCCGGGTCCGGAGGGGGGTGCGAACTTGGTGACGGTGCCGGGGGCGGGCAGGAAGCCGCGGCCGGGGTCTTCGCCGTTGATGCGGAACTCGAAGGAGTGGCCGCGCAGGACGGGGTCGCCGTAGCCGAGTTCCTCGCCGTCGGCGATGCGGAACATTTCGCGGACGAGGTCGATTCCGGAGACTTCTTCGGTGACGGGGTGTTCGACCTGGAGGCGGGTGTTGACCTCGAGGAAGGAGATGAGGCCGTCGGCGGCGACGAGGAACTCGACGGTGCCGGCGCCGACGTAGCCGGCTTCCTTGAGGATGGCCTTGGAGGCGGCGTAGAGCTCGGCGTTCTGGGCTTCGCTCAGGAACGGGGCGGGGGCTTCCTCGACGAGTTTCTGGTGGCGGCGCTGGAGGGAGCAGTCGCGGGTGGAGACGACGACGACGTTGCCGTGGGAGTCGGCCAGGCACTGGGTTTCGACGTGGCGGGGCTTGTCGAGGTAGCGCTCGACGAAGCATTCGCCGCGGCCGAAGGCGGCGACGGCCTCGCGGACGGCGGAGTCGTAGAGCTCGGGGACCTCTTCGAGGGTGCGGGCGACCTTCAGGCCGCGGCCGCCGCCGCCGAAGGCGGCCTTGATGGCGATGGGCAGGCCGTGTTCCTTGGCGAACGCGACGACCTCGTCCGAGCCCGAGACGGGGTCGGGGGTGCCGGCGACGAGGGGGGCGCCGGCGCGCTGGGCGATGTGGCGGGCGGCGACCTTGTCGCCGAGGTCGCGGATGGCCTGCGGGGGCGGGCCGATCCAGGTCAGGCCGGCGTCGAGGACGGCCTGGGCGAAGTCGGCGTTCTCGGACAGGAAGCCGTATCCGGGGTGGATGGCGTCCGCACCCGAGTCGGCTGCTGCCTGCAGGACCTTGGAGATGTCCAGGTAGCTGGCGGCCGGGGTGTCACCGCCCAACGCGAAAGCTTCGTCGGCCGCGCGGACGTGCAGGGCGTCCCGGTCCGGGTCGGCGTAGACGGCTACGCTCGCGATCCCGGCATCCCGGCAGGCCCGAGCAACGCGGACAGCGAT
>NZ_JBVHTP010000036.1:0-1729 GCF_055565795.1 Streptomyces sp. NPDC028314 | reverse complement strand
ACGGATCAGCCACCACCTGCTCCAACAACCACACCCAACGCCCAAGCAACCGCTCGACCGACGAACGATCAAACAGATCCGTCGAATACTCGACCGTCGCGCTCACACCTTCTCCGGCGCTGCCTTCGGTGAGGCTGAGCAGCACATCGAAGCGCGAGCGTCCGATGCCGACGTCCTCGGAGCCGACACGCAGCCCAGGCAGGACGAACTCACTCCCGGGGGTGTTCTGAAGAACGAGGGCCACCTGGAAGAGGGGGTGCTGCCCCGGGGACCGCTGCGGGTTCAGCAACTCCACCAGATCTTCGAACGGAACATCCTGGTTGGCGTATGCGGCCAAGCTGGCTTCCCTGACGCGAGCCAGCAGTTCAACGAACGTCGGGTCGCCTGAGGTGTCCGTACGGAGGACGAAGGTGTTGACGAAGAGACCGACCAGATCGTCCAGTGCCTCGTCGGTACGACCAGCCACACCGCTTCCCAGAGCGACGTCGGTCCCTGCACCGAGGCGGGTCAGCAGGGCCGCCATGGCCGCCTGGAGCACCATAAAGACCGTGCTGTTCGAACGACGAGCCAACTCGACGATCTTGCCGTGCAGTTCAGCGCTGAGGTCGTAGACGAGATGCGCTCCTTCGAAGGACGACAGCGCCGGGCGCGGCCGGTCCGTCGGGAAGGTCACCTGCTCGGGGAGCCCCTCAAGCTGGCGGCTCCAGTAACCGAGCTGGCGGGCATAGATGCTGTCCGGGTCGGACGCGTCGCCGAGCAGCTCGCGCTGCCAGAGCGTGTAGTCGGCGTACTGGACCGGCAGTTCGGACCACTGCGGGGCCACGCCCTCGCGCCGAGCGGTGTAGGCCGCGACGAGGTCCCGGGTCAGCGGGCCCATCGACCAGCCGTCGCCTGCAATGTGGTGCACCAGGAGCAGCAGGACGCGCTCGGCGTCACCGAGTTCGAACAGCCACGCTCGTACCGGAATTTCAGCTGATAGGTCGAACCCGTACCGGGCCGCCTGCTCGAGCGCCGCCGGAAGTTCTACTTCGGTCACCGCGCGCCGTTCCCAGTCCAGCAACACGTCCGCCGGATCCAGCACCAGCTGGTGCGGCTCGCCGCCTGCTTCGGGGAAGACCGTACGCAGCGACTCATGCCGGCCGACGACGTCGTGGAGCGCAGCGCGGAGCGCGTCCGTGTCGGCCTCGCCCGTCAGGCGCAGCGCGATCGGCATGTTGTAGGTGGAGGACAGGCCTTCCAGCTTGTGGAGGAACCACAGGCGGCGCTGGGCGAAGGACAGCGGCACGATGTCGGGGCGGGGCATCGGCACCAGGCTGGTGCGAGTACGTCCCGCTTCGGTGAGTCGTGCTGCGAGGCCCTCGACGGTGGGTGTCTCGAAGACTGTGGTGATGGGCAGTTCGGCGTTCAGGACGGTGCGGATGCGGCTGACCAGACGAGTGATGAGGAGGGAGTGGCCGCCGAGGTCGAAGAAGCTGTCGTCGATCCCGACCCGGTCGAGGCCCAGGACCTCGGCGAACAAATTGCAGAGAACCTGTTCCTGGACGGTGCGGGCTGCCCGGCCGCCGGCCGTTGCGGCGTAGTCGGGCTTGGGGAGAGCACGACGGTCCAGCTTGCCGTTCGGCGTCAACGGAAGCCGGTCCAGGACCACCACCGCCGAAGGAACCATGTAGTCCGGCAGGCCCTCCGCGAGATGGGCCCGCGCCGCCTTCACCACCGCGCCGATCCCGCG
>NZ_JBVHTP010000035.1:0-2026 GCF_055565795.1 Streptomyces sp. NPDC028314 | reverse complement strand
CGCACCGACACCCAGATCAAAATCCGCGGCTTCCGCATCGAACCCACCGAAATCGAAACCGTCCTCACCACCCACCCCCACATCACCCAGGCCACCCTGGTCCACGCCGACGGGGAGCTGACCGCCTACGTGACCCTCGCGCCGGGTCGGCAGCCCGCTCCGGGCCCGGTCGGCCTGAGGACCTGGCTGCGCGAGCGGCTGCCCGAGCACATGGTCCCGGCCCGGTTCGCCGTCCTCGACCGGCTTCCGCTGACCCCGAACGGGAAGATCGACCAGCGTGCGCTGCCCGCCGTGGAGGCGCCGCTGACCACGGGGGGCCGGCAGCCGCGCAGCGAGCTGGAGGAGATCGTACGGACCCTCGTGAGCGAGGTGCTCGGCTCCCCCGCGCCGCTGTCCATGGACGACGACTTCTTCGACCACGGCGGCCACTCCCTCCTCGCGGCCCGCCTCACCAACCGGATCGGCGCGACCCTGGGCGTCGCCCTCACCCTCCGTGACGTCTTCCAGCACCCGACGCCGGCCGCTCTGGCCCGGCGCATCGACGGCGCCGCCCAGCGGCCCGCGCTGGCGCCGCTGACCCGGGCCGAGCGCCGCCCCGAGCGGCTGCCGCTGTCCTTCGCCCAGCAGCGGCTGTGGCTGGTCGCCGGACTCGGCGGGCCGGGAACCTCGTACAACGTCCCGCTCGCGGTGCGGCTGGACGGCGAGCCGGACGTGGCCGCCCTGCGGGCCGCCTTCGGTGACCTCGTCGCCCGCCACGAGCCGCTGCGGACCCGGTTCACCGCGGCGGACGGGGTTCCGCACCAGGTCGTCGACCCGGCTCCGGCCGCGCCGGCCTTCGAGCTGAGGACCGTGGCGGCCGATGACCTGGACGCCGAAGTCCTGGGCGCGGCCCGGTACTCCTTCGACCTGGCGGCCGAACACCCCTTGCGGGTAACGCTCTTCCGGTCCGGGGAGCGGGCACAGCACACCCTGCTCGTCCTGCTCCACCACATCGCCACCGACGGCCAGTCGCTGGGTCCGCTCTTCGAGGACCTGTCCGCCGCGTACGCGGCCCGGCTCGAAGGCCGTGCTCCCGGCCTGCCTCCGCTGCCCGTGGACTACGCCGACTACGCGCTGTGGCAGCGCTCGGCACTCGAAGGCCGGCCGCTCCACGAGCAACTCGCCTACTGGAAGACCGCGCTGGCGGGGCTCCCGGAGGAACTGGGGCTGGTCCACGACCGACCGAGGCCGCCGGTGGCGGGGCAGCGCGGCGGGATGGTCCGGGTGGACTTCGGGGCCGAGCTGTACAAGCGGGTCGTGGAACTGGCGCGGGCCGAGCGGTGCACCCCGTTCATGGTGGTGCAGGCCGCGCTGGCGGCGACGCTGACCCGGCTGGGCGCGGGGACGGACATCCCGATCGGGTCGCCGGTCGCGGGGCGGCCGGACGAGGCGCTGTCCGGGCTGGTGGGCTTCTTCGTCAACACCCTGGTGCTGCGTACGGACACCTCCGGCGACCCGGCGTTCCGGGAGCTGCTGGCCCGGGTGCGCGCCGCCGACCTGGACGCCTTCGCCCATCAGGACGCCCCCTTCGACCTGGTGCTGGAGGCGGTGAACCCGGCGCGGTCCCTGGCGCGGCATCCGATGTTCCAGGTCTGTCTGGCGCTGGAATCCGGGCCCGCGGTGGTTCCGCGGCTGCCGGGGCTGCGGGCCGGGGCGGCCGAGCCGCTGGCGACCGGGGCGGTCAAGTTCGACCTGGAGTTCCTGCTGCGGGCGCAGGAGGGGCCGGGTCTGACGGGGGCGGTGCTCTACAGCTGCGACCTGTACGAGCGGGCCACCGTCGAGCGGCTCGTGGCGATGGTGCGCCGCACGCTGGAGCAGGCGGCGGCCGGCCCGCAGACGCGGCTGTCGGAGCTGGAGCTGCTCGGGGAGGCCGAGCGGCGGCAGGTGCTGGAGGAGTGGACGGGCCGGCGTCGTGCGATCGGTGAGCCGACGCTGACGGAACGCTTCGAGGAGCAGGTCCGGCTACGGCCCGAGGCCCGCGCGGTGC
>NZ_JBVHTP010000034.1:0-3189 GCF_055565795.1 Streptomyces sp. NPDC028314 | reverse complement strand
ACCCCGCCAAGCCCGCATCTCACCCAACGGAATCGGCTCACCCGAATACGAACTATCCCAACCCGAAAAATCCTCACCAAACGCAACAGAATCCGGGCCGGAATATACCGAGTCGTAGATCTCCCGCCACTCCTCGACCTGCGCCTCAGCCGCCGAACCCTCCGACGCACCCGACGCGGCGGCCACCTCAAGATCCGGCACCACATAAGCCACGAGCCGCTGATCACCCGGAACATCCTCACGAGCGATCACCGCCGCCTGCCGGACACCGGCATAGCCCGACAGCAGGGACTCGATCTCACCCGGCTCGATCCGGAAACCACGCACCTTCACCTGCTCATCAGCACGCCCCAGATACTCCAACTGCCCATCAGCACGCCAGCGCACCACATCACCCGTGCGATACATCCGCACACCCGACCCGAACGGCGACGCCACAAACCGCTCACCCGTCAGACCAGCACGACCCACATACCCACGCGCCACCTGCACACCTGTTGCGTACAGCTCCCCGGCAACGCCCACCGGCACCGGTTGCAGACGGTCGTCCAGCACGTAGAGCCGCGTGTTCCACATCGGCCGGCCGATCGGGACGCTGCTCCCGCCCAGGCTCGTGTCCATGCCGTGCCAGGCCGAGGAGGCGACCTGGATGGTCATCTCGGTCGGGCCGTACAGGTTGCAGAGCTCGGCGCCCCACTTGCGGATGATCTCGGCCGCGAGTTCCGGGCGCAGGGCCTCGCCACTGGACCAGATGCGGGTGACGCGGTGTCCGGCGGGCGGCGCCGGAAGATTGGCCAGCAGTGACGGCGGGAACTGGGCGACGGTCACGCCGTGCTCCACCATGTGCGTCACGATCCCCTGAGGGTCCCTGAGCACGTCACTCGGTGCGACGCAGATCGCCGCGCCGTGCAGCAGCGGGAACCAGATCTCCAACCCCACCGAGTCGAACCGGACGGAGGTGCGGAACAGCAGTACGTCACCGGCCTCTACCGGGTGGGCGGACTGCATCCACTGGAGGTTGTTGACCAGGCCGCGGTGCTCGACCATGACTCCCTTCGGGCGCCCGGTGGAACCCGAGGTGTAGATCACGTAGAGCGGGCTCTGGGGGAGCAGCGCCGCCAGTCGCTCGTCGTCGCTCAGGTCGCCGTCAGGCTGCCGCCCGATCTCGGCGAGGGTCTCCTCGTCATCGAGGACAACCTGCGGGAGCTCGGCGCCCCGGCAGGTCATCCCGCCCAGGCCGCTGCCGCGGGTGGTGATCAGCAGTTCGGGGCGCGCATCGTCCAGGGTGTGGCGCAGCCGGTCCATGGGGTCGTCGGGGTCGAGCGGGAGATAGGCACCGCCCGCCTTGACCACTGCGAGCAGCGCGACGACGGCTTCCGTCGTGCGCGGCAACGCCACGGCCACGACGTGGTCGGGGCCGCTTCCGATGCCGCACGTGACGAGGTGTCGGGCCAGCCGGTTGGCACGCGCGTTGAGCTCGGCGTACGTGAGCTTGGTACCGCCGAACAGGACAGCGGGGGCGTCGGGCGCCTGGCGCACCCGTGCTTCGAAGAGGGCGGGCAGGCTTTCCTGGCTGACCTCGATGTCAGTGGCGTTCCAGTCGGCCAGTACCTGTCGGCGCTCGGCGCCGGTCAGCAGGTCAGCGTCGCTGATGGGCCGGCCGGGCTCGGTCAGGGCCTGGTCGAGGAACCGGATCCAGCGGGCGAAGAGCAGCTCGATCGTGGTCCGGTCGAAGAGGTCGGTGGAGTACTCGACCACGGTGGCGATGCCTGCAGGGCTGCCCATCGCGTCGTACCGCTCGGTGAGTGAGAACAGCATGTCGAAACGGGAGGTGCCGGAGTCGACCTCTTCCATCCGCACTCTCAGTTCCGGCAGGGTGAAGTCGCCCTGGTCGTTGTTCTGGAGAACAAGAGCCACCTGGAAGAGCGGGTGGTGCGCTGCCGATCGCTGGGGGTTGAGGAGTTCCACCAGGTGCTCGAAGGGCACGTCCTGGTTGGCGTACGCGGCCAGGCTCGACTCCCTTACGCGGCCTAGCAGTTCGTCGAACGCCGGGTTGCCGGAGGTGTCCGTACGGAGGACGAAGGTGTTGACGAAGAGACCGACGAGGTCGTCCAGTGCTTCGTCCGTGCGGCCCGCGAGACCGCTGCCGAGCGGGATGTCGGTGCCTGCGCCCAGACGGGTCAGCAATGCGGCCATACCAGCCTGGAGAACCATGAACGCCGTGACGCCAGAGGTTCGGGCAAGCTCGGTGAGGCGTTGGTGCAGCGTGGCGTCGACCTCGAACTCGGCGTACGAACCCGCGTAGGAAGCGATTGCCGGACGAGGGCGGTCGACGGGGAAGGTCACCAGTTCCGGCAGGTCCGCCAACTGCTCGCGCCAGTAGGCAACCTGCCTCCCGAAGGCGCTGTCCGGTTGGGACGCGTCGCCGAGCAGCTCGCGCTGCCAGAGCGTGTAGTCGGCGTACTGGACGGGGAGTTCGGCCCACTGCGGGGCCGCGCCCTGGAGCCGTGCGGTGTAGGCCGCGACGACATCACGCGCCAGCGGGGCCATGGACCAGCCGTCACCGGCGATGTGGTGCAGCAGCAGGAGCAGCACCGTGTCTTCCCCGTCGGTCTCGAACAGCCAGCTGCGGACGGGGATCTCGGTGGCGAGGTCGAAGCCGTAGCGGCCCGCCTCCTCCAGTGCGACCGGAAGTTCGGCCTCGGTCACCGTACGGCGCTCCCAGCCGATCTCGGTGCCGGAGGGGTCGAGGACGAGTTGGTGCGGCTCGCCGGCTGCCTCGGGGAAGACCGTGCGCAGCGACTCGTGCCGGCCGATCACATCGCGCAGGGCGGCGCTCAGCGCTGCATGGTCGACGGTCCCGGTGAGCCGCAGGGCGAGGGGCATGTTGTAGGTCGCGGAGCGGCCTTCCAGCTTGTGGAGGAACCACAGGCGGCGCTGGGCGAAGGACAGCGGGACGAGGTCGGGACGCTCCGCAGGCAGGAGGGGGGTACGCGTCTGGCCACCGAGGTGCAGTCGCCCCACCAGCTGGGACACGGTGGGTGCGGCGAAGACGTCCTTGATGGGCAGTTCGGCGTTCAGGACGGTGCGGATGCGGCTGACGAGGCGGGTGGCGAGGAGGGAGTGGCCGCCGAGGTCGAAGAAGCTGTCGTCGATCCCGACCCGGTCGAGGCCCAGGACCTCGGCGAA
>NZ_JBVHTP010000033.1:0-3321 GCF_055565795.1 Streptomyces sp. NPDC028314 | reverse complement strand
CTGCAGGGGGGACCCTGTGGGAGAGTAGGACGCCGCCGAACAATCATTGTGGGAAAGCCCCGCACCTTATGGTGCGGGGCTTTTCTGCGTTCCGGACCAGGTTGTCGAAGCCGGCTCGGTATCCTGGCCGCGTTCCCCAGGAGGACACGATGACAGCACAGCAGCTGGAAGACGGCGGCCCGCTCATCCCCCAGCCGGCCATGACCCGCGAGGCCCTCCGGGACGCCGTGCGCCGGATCGACATGCCGAACCTGGCCGTGCTCGACCGGGAGTGCAACGAGGCCTTCGACCGTGCCGCGGAGACGGGCGCCATCAACCCGCTGCGGTTCTTCCTGATCAAGTGGGCCACCCATGTGGCGATCCACCGCTGGCCCGCCCGGTCCGCCGCCCTGCACGAGGCGGAACGTATCGCGGGGGACCCGAACGCCACCGAACAGGAGTTCCGGGCCGCGATGGAGACCAGCAGCCGCATCCTGGCCGAGGCTCAGGGGGAGATCGGTCAGTGACTTCGCGCGGTGAAGGCGTGGAGAACGACAGCGGCTGGGCCTGGGAGTGCGACCCCAGCCGGCTGTGGGTCCTCGGGGACATGCCCGCGGAGCAGCAGGGCCTGGTCGGCTCCGTCATGGACGGGCTGGTCGACCTGGCGGCGATGGCGATCGACCCCAAGGACGGCAGCCTCTACGAGGACCCGCACCCGATGCGGCTGCGTACGTACGAGGACGAGCACCTGATGCTCTGGTACCAGACCATCCCCCACCGCAGCCGGGTCTACCTCAAGCGCGTCAACCTCTGAGGCGCTGCGTCTGACACTCCCCGGCCCGCTTGCCGGACTGTCCGGACAAGGGGGTTCGCCGGCTGTGGAGTGCGAGGAGGTGGCGGGCCAGAGCGAGGGCGGCGAGTACGGCCACGAGCGTGCACACCCCTCGCCACCCGGCCTGGCCGTAGATGCGTACGCCCAGCCAGGAACCCGCGCTGCCGCCGAGGTAGGCGCAGGTCATGTACGCGGTGTTGAGCCTGCTGCGGGCATCGGGGCGCAGGGCGAAGACCCGGGCCTGGTTGGCGACCATGCCGGACTGCATCGCGACGTCCAGCAGGAGGGTGCCGGCGACGAGCGCCGCCAGGCCGAGGGTCCCGCCCCGGGCGCCCGGCGCGAGGACCGCGGCCGAGGCCAGTACCCCGAGCAGGCAGACGAGGTTGACCGGATCCGGCCCTTTGCGGTCCACGAGGCGTCCGGCGAGGGGGGTGCAGAGCATGGTCGCCCCGCCGACCAGGGCGAGCATGCCGACCGCCTGGGCGCCCTGGCCGTAGGCCGGTCCGGTGAGGAGGAGGGCCAGGCAGGTCCAGACGGCCGAGAACCCGGCGAAGACGGTCGCTTGGTAGAAGCAGGAGCGGCGCAGTTCCGGCTCGGTGCGCAGCAGGCGCAGCGACTCGGCCAGGAGTTGGGGGTACGGCCGGGAGGTGGACGGGGTGGTGGTGGGCACCGTACGGGCGAGGACCGCCGAGAGGACGAGTACGACGAGGCCCGCGGCCAGGTAGGGGGCGCGCCAGCCCAGCCATTCGCCGAGGGTGCCGCTGAAGGTGCGGGCCAGCAGCATGCCGCCGATAGACCCGCTCAGCAGGGTGCCCATCACGGCTCCACGGCGGTCCGCGGCGACGAGTCCGGCCGCGAGGGGAGCGATGATCTGTGCGGCCACGGTGGTCATACCGATGAGGGCGCTGGCTGCGACGAGGAACGGCAGGGTGGGTGCGCAGCCGGCGGCGAGCAGGCCGACGCCGGTGAGGACGAGCAGGGTGACGAGGAACCGGCGGTGCGGGAGCCGGTCGCCGAGCGGCACCAGGAGAAGGATCCCGGCGGTGTAGCCGGCTTGGGTGGCGGTGACGACCAGGGACGCCGATTCGGGTGACGTCCGCAGGCCGGCGGCGAGCAGTGGGCTGATCGCTTGCGGGAAGTAGATGTTGCCTACGGCCACCGCGCACGTCACGGCCAGGAGCAGGACCATACGGCGGCTCATCTCGTGAGCTGCATGTGTCATGCCCTGAAGTGCATGACAGCCCCGGGCGCCGGCCAATGGATGTAGCGTCCGGCTTAATGATCAGCTTTGTGCTCGGCGTCGAGGATCTCGCGGACACGCGGTTCGCCGTCTCGCCGTTGAACGAGACGGTGATGAGCCTGCGGGTGCTCCGTGAGCCGGGGCTGTCCGCGGTGCACCTGCCGTGGCGGAGGTCCGTACTCGGCAGGCTGGGCGCGCTCGACACCGGTCTGCTGATGTCCCTGGTGGGGCCGCGGCGTACCTTGCCCGACTTCCTGACTCCGCGGCCCACGTCCTTCGCGCCGACCGTCGGACAGGAGCTGGCGGTGGTCCGCGGGACCTCCCCCGAGCTGGTGAGCCGCGATCTGCTCGCGGCGCACGCGCCGGAGCCGCTTCCGGAGGCGCTACGAGGGGTGAGTACTGGGGACGAGGGCACGGTCGCAGGACTGCGCGATGCGATCTGCGAGCTCCTTCGGCGGTACTGGGAACTCGCGGTGGAGCCGAGGTGGCCCGAGATGCGGCTGCTGCTGGAGGCCGACATGACCTACCGGGCGCGGCAGCTGGCCAGGGGAGGCGCCCGCCGGCTGTTCGCCGACATGCACCCGAACCTGCGGTGGGAGAGCGGGGTGCTGCACATCGACAAGATGATCGGCAGACACGTGGTGGAGGCGGCCGGCCGGGGGCTGCTGCTGGTGCCGTCGGTCTTCGCCCACAAGCCCGCGCCGCCGGTCAGTGCGGAGGAGGCGCCGCTGCTGACCTATCCCAGTAGGGGAGTGGCGACGCTGTGGGCTCCGGTGCCGGTGGCCGACGAGCCTGCGCTGGCGGCGCTTCTCGGTGGGCCGCGAGCGAGGCTGCTCGTTCTCCTTGCGGAGCCGTTGGCGACGGTGGAGATCGCCCGTCGCTTCCGGGTGACGCCGAGCGCGGTGTCGCAGCACCTGCGTGTGCTGCACGCGAGCGGGCTGGTCGCGCGTGCTCGGGACGGCCGACAGGTGCTGTACCGCCGCAGCCCGCTCGGCGACCAGGTGGTCGGCCGGGGGGCGGCAGAGCAGTTTTGACCCCTGTCGGGGGGTGATGTAGAGTAGAACGGTTGCCTCGAGCTGAAGGGCTCGGCACACGCCCCCGATGAATTGAATTCAGACAGGGCACCCTCGACTCCTCATCCAGGAATCTGAAGCCGGGAAATCCGGTGGAAAACTTCTGATAGAGTCGGACTCGCCGGAAAGGGAAACGCGAAAGCGAAGAACTGGAAAGCGAAACCCGCTTCGACCGGGAATCGGACACGAAAGAGTCT
>NZ_JBVHTP010000032.1:1308-2603 GCF_055565795.1 Streptomyces sp. NPDC028314 | reverse complement strand
CGCGTCGTGACTGCGTGCCTTTTGAAGAATGAGCCTGCGAGTTAGCGGTGTGTAGCGAGGTTAACCCGTGTGGGGAAGCCGTAGCGAAAGCGAGTCCGAATAGGGCGATTGAGTTGCACGCTCTAGACCCGAAGCGGAGTGATCTAGCCATGGGCAGGTTGAAGCGGAGGTAAGACTTCGTGGAGGACCGAACCCACCAGGGTTGAAAACCTGGGGGATGACCTGTGGTTAGGGGTGAAAGGCCAATCAAACTCCGTGATAGCTGGTTCTCCCCGAAATGCATTTAGGTGCAGCGTCGTGTGTTTCTTGCCGGAGGTAGAGCACTGGATAGGCGATGGGCCCTACCGGGTTACTGACCTTAGCCAAACTCCGAATGCCGGTAAGTGAGAGCACGGCAGTGAGACTGTGGGGGATAAGCTCCATGGTCGAGAGGGAAACAGCCCAGAGCATCGACTAAGGCCCCTAAGCGTACGCTAAGTGGGAAAGGATGTGGAGTCGCAGAGACAACCAGGAGGTTGGCTTAGAAGCAGCCACCCTTGAAAGAGTGCGTAATAGCTCACTGGTCAAGTGATTCCGCGCCGACAATGTAGCGGGGCTCAAGCGTACCGCCGAAGTCGTGTCATTGCAGCAATAGGGCCAACGCCCGCTGTGATGGGTAGGGGAGCGTCGTGTGCCGGGTGAAGCAGCAGCGGAAGCTAGTTGTGGACGGTTCACGAGTGAGAATGCAGGCATGAGTAGCGATACACACGTGAGAAACGTGTGCGCCGATTGACTAAGGGTTCCTGGGTCAAGCTGATCTGCCCAGGGTAAGTCGGGACCTAAGGCGAGGCCGACAGGCGTAGTCGATGGACAACCGGTTGATATTCCGGTACCCGCTTTGAAACGCCCAATATCGAATCAGGCGATGCTAAGTCCGTGAAGCCGTTCCGGACCCTTCGGGGAAAGGAAAGTGGTGGAGCCGACGAACCAGACTTGTAGTAGGTAAGCGATGGGGTGACGCAGGAAGGTAGTCCAGCCCGGGCGGTGGTAGTCCCGGGGTAAGGGTGTAGGCCGAGGGGTAGGCAAATCCGTCCCTCATTAAGGCTGAGACCTGATGCCGAGCCGATTGTGGTGAAGTGGATGATCCTATGCTGTCGAGAAAAGCCTCTAGCGAGTTTCATGGCGGCCCGTACCCTAAACCGACTCAGGTGGTCAGGTAGAGAATACCGAGGCGTTCGGGTGAACTATGGTTAAGGAACTCGGCAAAATGCCCCCGTAACTTCGGGAGAAGGGGGGCCATCACTGGTGATCGGACT
>NZ_JBVHTP010000032.1:0-1211 GCF_055565795.1 Streptomyces sp. NPDC028314 | reverse complement strand
GCTCCGTGAGCTGGGGGTGGCCGCAGAGACCAGCGAGAAGCGACTGTTTACTAAAAACACAGGTCCGTGCGAAGCCGTAAGGCGATGTATACGGACTGACGCCTGCCCGGTGCTGGAACGTTAAGGGGACCGGTTAGTGCGCTTTCGGGCGTGCGAAGCTGAGAACTTAAGCGCCAGTAAACGGCGGTGGTAACTATAACCATCCTAAGGTAGCGAAATTCCTTGTCGGGTAAGTTCCGACCTGCACGAATGGCGTAACGACTTCTCGACTGTCTCAACCATAGGCCCGGTGAAATTGCACTACGAGTAAAGATGCTCGTTTCGCGCAGCAGGACGGAAAGACCCCGGGACCTTTACTACAGTTTGATATTGGTGTTCGGTTCGGCTTGTGTAGGATAGGTGGGAGACTTTGAAGCAGCCACGCCAGTGGTTGTGGAGTCGCCGTTGAAATACCACTCTGGTCGTGCTGGATGTCTAACCTCGGTCCGTGATCCGGATCAGGGACAGTGTCTGATGGGTAGTTTAACTGGGGCGGTTGCCTCCCAAAGGGTAACGGAGGCGCCCAAAGGTTCCCTCAGCCTGGTTGGCAATCAGGTGTTGAGTGTAAGTGCACAAGGGAGCTTGACTGTGAGACCGACGGGTCGAGCAGGGACGAAAGTCGGGACTAGTGATCCGGCGGTGGCTTGTGGAAGCGCCGTCGCTCAACGGATAAAAGGTACCCCGGGGATAACAGGCTGATCTTCCCCAAGAGTCCATATCGACGGGATGGTTTGGCACCTCGATGTCGGCTCGTCGCATCCTGGGGCTGGAGTCGGTCCCAAGGGTTGGGCTGTTCGCCCATTAAAGCGGTACGCGAGCTGGGTTTAGAACGTCGTGAGACAGTTCGGTCCCTATCCGCTGTGCGCGTAGGAATATTGAGAAGGGCTGTCCCTAGTACGAGAGGACCGGGACGGACGAACCTCTGGTGTGCCAGTTGTCCTGCCAAGGGCATGGCTGGTTGGCTACGTTCGGGAGGGATAACCGCTGAAAGCATCTAAGCGGGAAGCCTGCTTCAAGATGAGTATTCCCACCTCCTTGAGAGGGTAAGGCTCCCAGTAGACGACTGGGTTGATAGGCCAGATGTGGAAGCCCGGTAACGGGTGGAGCTGACTGGTACTAATAGGCCGAGGGCTTGTCCTCAGTTGCTCGCGTCCACTGTGTTAGTTCTGAAG
>NZ_JBVHTP010000031.1:0-7000 GCF_055565795.1 Streptomyces sp. NPDC028314 | reverse complement strand
TTTCGCGTTTCCCTTTCCGGCGAGTCCGACTCTATCAGAAGTTTTCCACCGGATTTCCCGGCTTCAGATTCCTGGATGAGGAGTCGAGGGTGCCCACTTGGAATTCAATTCCTGGGGCGAGAAAGACTTTAAACCATCACTGCCGAACTTGTCCAGTTCGAGGCAACCGTTCGAATCTACCTCCCCGCTGCGACCGTGTCAACGGTGTTTGCGGGACGACGAGACACTAGCAGCTCGGCCCGGTGCTGCGCACATCAGGCCGCGGTGGGAAGGGTCGCCGTCTGGTCCGCGGCCTCTACGTCGCCCACCTCACCGGCGCGCGAGGCGCGGCCGCCCAGTACGTAGACGTAGACCAGGAACGCGGCCTCGGCGGCGATGCCGATGGCGATGCGGGCCCAGGTGGGCAGGCCGGACGGGGTGACGAAGCCTTCGATCAGGCCGGAGACGAAGAGGACGAAGGCCAGGCCGATGGCCATGCCGAGCGCGGCGCGGCCCTGTTCGGCGAGCGACTCGCGGCGGGTCCGGGGGCCCGGGTCGATGACCGTCCAGCCGAGGCGCAGCCCCATGCCCGCGGCGACGAAGACCGCCGTCAGTTCGAGCAGGCCGTGCGGGAGGATCAGGCCGAGGAAGACGTCGAGGCGGCCGGCGGATGCCATCAGGCCGATGCCGACGCCGAGGTTGGCCATGTTCAGGAAGAGGATCCAGAGCACCGGCAGCCCCAGGAAGGCGCCCAGGACCAGGCACATCGCGGCTGCCTGGGCGTTGTTCGTCCAGACCTTGGCGGCGAAGGAGGCCGCGGGATGGCTGGAGTAGTAGGTCTCGTACTCGCCGCCCGGCTTCGTGAGCTGCTTCAGCTCGTCCGGGGCCGCGATGACGCCCTGTACTTCGGGATGGGTGGCTATCCACCAGCCCAGGAGCACGCCGACGGCTATCGAGAGCACGGCCGTCGGGATCCACCAGCGGCGGCTGCGGTAGACGGCTGCCGGGAAGCCGGCGGTGAAGAAGCGGGCCGCGTCGCGCCAGGTGGCCCTGCGGGCGCCGGTCACGGTCGCGCGGGCGCGGGCGACGAGCTGGGTGAGCCGGCCGATGAGCATCGGGTCCGGGGCGCTCGACTGGATCAGGGAGAGGTGGGTGGAGGTGCGCTGGTAGAGCGCGACGAGTTCGTCGGCCTCTGCCCCGGTGAGCCGTCGGCCGCGGCCGAGGAGCTGTTCCAGGCGTGCCCACTCCGCCTGGTGGGCGGCCACGAAGACGTCGACATCCATCCGGTTTCCCGCTCCCCTGCCCCAGGCCCCTGCTGCTGCTTACTCCTACTGTGGTCAGCTTGGCAGACTGAAGGACACAGGGGCGGGTCAGGTCACGTGAAAGGTGCGCATCAGTGAGCGATCTGGTGACGGGGGACGCGGTCGTCCTGGGGTTGCGGCCGGCGAGACTGCCGAGCCGCGCGCTCGCGGTCCTGCTCGACCTGGCGGTGTACGTGACCGGCTATCTGGTGGTGTCGATCGGGGTGGTCGTCGCCACGGCCTCCTTGGACGACGCGGCGCAGGCTGCCGTGTCGGTGGGGCTGTTCCTGCTGGTGCTGGTCGGCGTGCCGATCGCGGTGGAGACGGTGAGCCACGGCAAGTCGCTGGGGAAGCTGGCGCTGGGGCTGCGGGTGGTGCGGGAGGACGGCGGGCCGATCCGGTTCCGGCACGCGCTGGTGCGCGGGGCGATGGGGGTCGTGGAGCTGCTGATGACCCTCGGGACCGTGGCCTGTATCGCCTCGCTGGTGTCGGAGCGGGGGCGGCGGCTCGGGGACGTGTTCGCCGGGACGCTGGTGATACGGGAGCGGGTGCCCGGGGCGCGGGTGATGCCGGTGCCTCCGCCGCCGCCGTGGCTGGCCGGGCGGTTCGCCGGGCTGGACCTGTCGGCGGTGCCGGACGGGCTGTGGCTGGCGATCCGGCAGTACCTGACGCGGATGAACCAGCTGGATCCGCACACGGGTGCCGCGATGGCGGCGCAGCTCGCGGACGAGGTGGTGGCCCGTACGGGGACGCCGCCGCCGGCGGGGGTGCCGGCTGCCGCGTTCCTGATGGCGGTGGTGCACGAGCGGCAGTCGCGGGACGCGGCGCGGGCCTTCGGGGCGCCTTCGTACGGGGCCGCCCCTCACGCGGCGGCTCAGGGTGCGCCGGCTCCGGTGCCGTACGCGGGGATGCCCGGGATGCCCCCGGTGGCCGCGCCGGTGGCTGCGGCTCCGGTCGCGCCGGTGGTGCCCGCGGTGGCTCCGCCGGTGTCGGCGCCGCCCATGGAGGCTCCTCGGAGCGGTACCGGGTTCGCGCCGCCCGCGTGACCTGGCGGCCGGGACTGTTCTAGTCCTCTCCGGTCCTCGAATCTAGTCCTCGAAGACCGAGGGCGGCGTCTCCAGGTGTTCGAGTTCGATGCCGGGGGCCGAGAGGACCACGTCTCCGGCGATGTGGACGGTGTGGACCTCGCCTGTGTCCAGGGCGGTGACCTGGTACGTGTCCACCTGGAGCGGGCCGCTGTCGGTGGGGTGCGCCTCGCGGCCGGTCAGCGCCCAGGCCTGGTCGACCGTGCGCGGGGCGAGCACCGGGTCGGTGAGGGCGAGGAGCCGGACGCGGGTGGCCGGGGCGCCGGGGGTGAGGCGCAGCAGGCGGGCCGTGGCGATGAGGAAGGCCGGGGAGGTGCCGGTGAAGCCGGGGGCCTGGACGTTGCCCTCGGTGGCCTCGGCGCCGGTGGGGTCGGTGCGGACCCAGGTGACGCCGTCGATGGCGGCGCCGCGCACCTGCCAGCTGGAGGCGTTCGCTTCGAGGCGGATGGGGCGGCCGATCTCGTCGACGGCCAGGTCGATCGAGCCTCGGTGGTCGCCGTTCGGGGCGGTGAGCTGGGAGACGTAGCGCCATCCGGAGGGGCCCGGGGCGCAGTGGAAGTGCTCCTCGCCGAGGGGGGTGTGGTCGTGCGGGTCGTGGAGCGAGTAGCGGCCGCGGGGCATGGGGCGCACGTTTCTACGAGGAGGCGTCTTGGGTACGGGGCAGGCCCCCGGCGGGATGCCGGGGGCCTGTCTCACGTGCTGGTGCTGCTACCGCTCGGGGATCAGTAGCGGTAGTGGTCCGGCTTGTACGGGCCCTCGACCTTGACGCCGATGTAGGAGGCCTGCTCGGGGCGCAGGGTGGTGAGCTTGACGCCGAGGGCGTCGAGGTGGAGGCGGGCCACCTTCTCGTCGAGGTGCTTGGGCAGCACGTAGACGTCGGTGGGGTACTCCGACGGCTTGGTGAAGAGCTCGATCTGGGCCAGGGTCTGGTCCGCGAAGGAGTTCGACATGACGAAGGAGGGGTGGCCGGTCGCGTTGCCGAGGTTCAGCAGGCGGCCCTCGGACAGGACGATCAGGACCTTGCCGTCGGGGAACTTCCAGGTGTGGACCTGGGGCTTGACCTCGTCCTTGACGATGCCCTCGACCTTGGCCAGGCCGGCCATGTCGATCTCGTTGTCGAAGTGGCCGATGTTGCCCACGATGGCCTGGTGCTTCATCTTGGCCATGTCGGAGGCCATGATGATGTCCTTGTTGCCCGTGGTCGTGATGAAGATGTCGGCGGTCTCGACGACGTCGTCCAGCGTGGCGACCTGGAAGCCGTCCATGGCCGCCTGGAGGGCGCAGATCGGGTCGATCTCGGTGACGATGACGCGCGCGCCCTGGCCGCGGAGCGACTCGGCGCAGCCCTTGCCGACGTCGCCGTAGCCGAAGACGACCGCGACCTTGCCGCCGATGAGGACGTCGGTGGCGCGGTTGATGCCGTCGATGAGGGAGTGGCGGCAGCCGTACTTGTTGTCGAACTTCGACTTGGTGACGGCGTCGTTGACGTTGATCGCCGGGAAGAGCAGGGTGCCCTCGGCCATCATCTCGTAGAGGCGGTGGACACCGGTGGTGGTCTCCTCGGTCACGCCGCGGATCTCGGACGCGAGCTGCGTCCACTTCTGCGGGGACTCGCCCAGGGTGCGGTTGAGCAGGGTGAGGATGTGGGCGTACTCCTCGGAGTCCGCCGTGGACGGGTCCGGGGCGGAGCCGGCCTTCTCGAACTCCACGCCCTTGTGGACGAGGAGGGTGGCGTCACCACCGTCGTCGAGGATCATGTTCGGGCCGCCGGTGGGGGTGTTCGGCCAGGTCAGCGCCTGCTCGGTGCACCACCAGTACTCCTCCAGGGTCTCGCCCTTCCAGGCGAAGACCGGGACGCCCTGCGGGTTCTCCGGGGTGCCGTTCGGGCCGACGGCGATGGCGGCGGCCGCGTGGTCCTGGGTGGAGAAGATGTTGCAGGAGGCCCAGCGGACGTCGGCGCCGAGGGCGACGAGGGTCTCGATGAGGACGGCGGTCTGCACGGTCATGTGCAGGGAGCCGGTGATGCGGGCGCCGGCCAGGGGCTGGGCCTCGGCGTACTCGCGGCGGATCGACATCAGGCCGGGCATCTCGTGCTCGGCCAGGGTGATCTCCTTGCGGCCGAACGCGGCAAGGGAAAGGTCTGCGACCTTGAAGTCCATGGGTGCTGCTCCTCATGGTTCGAGAGGGTGGGTACGGCTGAGCCGTGCACTGGCGGACCGGTGCACCGAGCACAGTCCGTCGGGGGCCCTCTCTCCCCTCGGCCGGTCACGAGGACCGCCCGACCGCCATCAGCAGCGACGCCTGACACTGATGACGAATCTACACCGATCGGCGCAGTGGGCCCCAGTGGGTCGGGGAACGAGTCGCTTCCCGGTTTCGGGCCGTCCGGCGCAGCGGTTCAGGGCCTTTCGGACTTTTGATCCACCCCTTACCTGTAGAAGGATGCCGGTGGATCGGGTCGTACGCGCGATCCCGCAGGACCTATGGCGCGAAGGAGATTTCAGTGACCAGTCCGGCAGGCCCTCCCGGTGGCGGGGGCGCAAACGGGCAGAAGCGCCTGAAGCTGCTCGCCGTGACCGCGTGCCCCACGGGGATCGCGCACACCTACATGGCCGCGGAGAAGCTCCAGCAGGCTGCCGATCGGCTCGGCATCGACATGAAGGTGGAGACCCAGGGCTCCATCGGGGCCGAGAACGTACTCTCTGACAACGATGTCAGAGAGGCGGACGGCATCATCATCGCCGCGGACAAGGAGGTCGACCGCGGCCGGTTCGCGGGCAAGCGGGTCCTGTCGACCGGCGTCGCGGACGGCATCCACAAGCCGGAGGAGCTGATCCGGCGGGTGCAGGACGCGCCCGTACAGGCCGGGACGGCGGCGGCCGGGGGCGACGGCGCGGGCGGAGGCGGGGAGCGCGGCGCCGCGTACAAGGCGCTGATGAACGGCGTCTCGCACATGATCCCGTTCGTGGTCGTGGGCGGTCTGCTGCTCGCCATCTCGATCGCGCTCGGCGGACACTCCTCCCCGGAGGGCATCACCTTCGACGAGGGCTCCTTCTGGTTCTACGTCAACGCGCTGGGCGGGCTCGGCTTCAAGCTGATGCTGCCGATCTTCTCCGGCTACATCGCCTACGCCCTCGGTGACCGGCCGGCGCTGGTGCCCGGCATGATCGGCGGTTTCCTCGCCGCCGACGCCACGAGCATCTACAAGGCCGACGCGAACGCCGGCTTCCTGGGCGCGATCGCCACCGGTTTCCTCGCGGGCTACCTGGTCGTCTGGATCAAGAAGGTCAAGGTCCCCAAGTTCGTCCAGCCGATCATGCCGATCATCGTGATCCCGATCGTTTCGACGCTGGCGCTGGGGCTCTTCTACATCTACGTGATCGGACAGCCGATCTCCTGGGTGTTCACGCACCTGACGGACTGGCTGAACGGGATGACCGGCTCCAGCGCGATCGTCCTCGGCGCCCTCATCGGCCTGATGATCGCCTTCGACATGGGCGGGCCCGTCAACAAGACGGCCTTCCTCGTCGCGGTCGGCCTGATCGGCACCAACAACCACGTCATGGGCATGGCCGCCGCCGCGATCCCCGTCATGCCGCTCGGCCAGGGCCTGGCCACGCTGCTGCGCCGCAAGCTCTACAGCGACCAGGAGCGGGAGACGGGCATCGCCGCCCTGTTCATGGGCTTCTTCGGGATCTCCGAAGGCGCCATCCCCTTCGCCGCCGCGCGCCCGGCGCAGGTCATCCCCGCGAACATGCTGGGCGGCGCCGTGGCCGGTGCCGTCGCGGGCATGGCCGGGGTCCAGAACTCGGTGCCGCACGGCGGTCCGATCGTCTCGCTGTTCGGCGCCGTCAGCGGTGTGGCGATGTTCTTCGTCGCGATCGCGGCCGGCACGGTCGTCACGGCGCTGGTCACCAACGCGCTGATCGAGTTCAAACAGCGCAAGGGCGGCGCCGCCGGGCCCGAAGTGCTCGCGCCCGAGCCGGTACCGGCCGCAGTGGCTGCGGGCGTGGGTGCGGGCGTGGGTGCCGGCACGGCCGTACGGGCGCAGGCCGCGCCCGCGGTGTCCTCCCCCGTCCCCTCCCCCGCGCCCGCTCCGGAAGACAGGCCCGAGGTCCTCTCCGGGTACCTGACGGAGCGGACGGTCAGGACGGAGCTGGCCTCGGACTCCAAGGAGGCGGCGATCCGCGAGATGGCGCAGATGCTGGCCTCCACCGGCAACGTCCGGGACGTGGACGAGCTGGTACGGGTGGCGCTGGCCCGGGAGGCGCAGGGCACGACGGGTCTCGGCGAGTCGATCGCGATCCCGCACGCCAAGACGGACGCGGTGACCCGGCCCACGGTGGGCTTCGCCCGGTCCGACGAGGGCATCGAGTGGGGTGCGCTGGACGGGACGAAGGCCCGGCTGCTGTTCATGATCTCGGTGCCGGAGGCGGCCGCCGGCGACGAGCACCTGCGGATCCTGGCGCTGCTCTCGCGCAAGCTGATGGACGCCGGTTTCCGGGCCCGGCTGCAGTCCGCGCCGGACGAGCCGGCGATCCTCGACGTACTGCGCGAGATCCGCTAGGTCACGCCCCCGGAACACCGGCCGCAGCGGCGCCGGGCCCCGTACCGATCGGTGCGGGGCCCGGCGCC
>NZ_JBVHTP010000030.1:0-12344 GCF_055565795.1 Streptomyces sp. NPDC028314 | reverse complement strand
CCAGGAGCACGCCCACCCCTGACCAGCATCAATGACGACCCACCCACGATGACAACTACCGCAGCACCCCAGTGACAATCACCTGCGGTGTCGCACATGGACGGCCAAGCGCGGCACGGCAGCCGTCGAGTAGCGGTCTAGGACGGTGTGATCCGGTACGTGAGGTGAGTTACCTGGGGGGAGTCGACCACCCGTGTGGGCACGAGGCTGAGATCCGGTGAGACGCCGTCGAAGAGGCGGACTCCCGAGCCGAGTACGAGGGGTGCGAGGTGGATCTGGAGCTCGTCCAGCAGCCCGGCGGCGAGGTACTGCCGTACGGTGTCCGCACCGCCGGAGATCTGTACGTCCTTGTCCCCCGCGGCCTTGCGCGCCTGGGCCAGCGCGCTGTCGATCCCCTCGGTCACGAAGGTGAAGGTGGTGCCGCCCTGCCGCACCCACGGTTCGCGCGGGGTGTGGGTGAGGACGAAGACGGGGGCGCGGAAGGGCGGCGGGTCGGGCCAGCCGACCTCACCTCCGGCGAACATCTGCCGCCCCATGATGTAGGCGCCGGCGCGGGTGAAGTTCTCCTGGACGATGTCGTCGTCCTGGTTGGTCTCCCCGCCCTTGATGCTCTGGCGCTCCCGCCAGCTCTCGACGCCGAAGACCCACTCGTGGATGCGCATTCCGCCGTCACCGAGCGGGTTGTCGGGGTGGGAGTTGGGCCCGGCGATGAAGCCGTCCAGGGACATGCCCAGGCTGGCGAAGACCTTGCTCACGCCTGCTCCCCGGTGGTGAAGAAGCCGGTCAGGACAGGGGCGAGGGCCTCCGGGGCGATGCCGTGTTCTTGGCCGGGGAAGACGTGGAGGGAGAAGTTGTCGGCCAGCGCGGCGAGTTCCCGCGCCCCGCTCAGCATGTGCGGTGCGCCCGCGTCCCCGCTGCCGACGAGGACGGGCATGGTCACGGACTGCCAGCGGTCGGCGGGCAGCGGCCGGCCGGACATGGTGTCGCCCATGACCTGGCCGTCGTAGGGCAGGGTGCGTGCGGTGGCCTCCATGCCGGACCAGAAGGGGGCCTGGCGCATTGCGGCGACGGCCTCGGCGGGCATGCCAACGGCCGCGGTCATGAAGTAGGCCACGGCATCGCCGTACGCCTCCTGCCCCACGAGCTCCGTCAGGTGGGCGACGTAGTCGACGGGCAGCGGCGGGCGGCTGTCGTCGGTGATGAAGGGCGGCTCGTACACGGCCAGGCGGGTCACGGCGCTGCCCCGGGCCACGGCTTCCAGGGCCAGCACGGCGCCCGAGGACATGCCGAAGAGCATCGCCTCGCCGCCCACGCGCTCGATCAGCGCGTCCAGGTCCTCCACCTCGCGCTGGACGTCGTACGCCGCGCTGTCACCGCTGTCGCCGCGGCCCCGGCGGTCGTAGGTGATCACGGTGCAGTGCTCGGCCAGCAGGCCGGCGAGGGCGGCGGAATCGCCGCGCGTCATGAAGGCGCCGCCGACGAGCACTACGGCAGGCCCTGCGCCTTGCTGCTCGTAGGCGATGGCCGTGCCGTCTGCGGAGAACACCTTGTCCATGAGAAGCCACTCCAAATGTCTGCGCGGTACGCAGGGCCAGAAACCCTGCGCTTCGGAACTAGACGGTACAGTACCCATATGAGTACTGGTCAGTCCAGTACTCTTCTGCGGGGGGCGAGACGGATGGAGAAGGAGTCGATGATGGACAGCCGTTCAGCGCGCAAGCACGAGGCGATCCTGGAGGCCGCGACCAGCGTCTTCCTCGACAAGGGGTACTCGGGGACGAGCATGGACGACATCGCGAAGCGGGCCGCGGTGTCCAAACAGACCGTCTACAAGCACTTCGCGGACAAGGAGAAGCTGTTCGCCGAGATCGTCCTGGCCACCACCGACCGGCTCGACACCACCATCGACCTGCTGGCCGGCATCCCGACCGACGCCGCCAACCTGGAAGAGAGCCTCACCCGGCTCGCCCGCCAGTTCCTGACGACCCTCACCCACCCCCAGGTCATCCAGCTGCGGCGCCTGATCATCGCCAACGCCGACGTCTTCCCCGACCTGGGAACCGAATGGTACGAGCGGGGCTTCCAACGAGGGCTCGCCACTCTCGCGGCGACCTTCCAGCGACTGGCCGACCAGGGACTGCTCCGTATCGAGGACGCCCTCCTGGCCGCTAACCACTTCTCCGGTCTCCTGCTGTGGATCCCGGTGAACAAGGCCATGTTCACCGGCAGCGCCCAGCACACCGACGCCGACCTCGACCACTACGCCGCAGCCGGCGTACGCGTCTTCCTCGCCGCCTACCGCTGACCCGGCAAAGCCCCCATCCGACCACCTCTTGAGAGAAGGCCGTATGACCAGGTCCGAACGCACCCTCATCCGCGACGGCGTCCGCATCTCCTGCCGTGACCGGGGCGGAGACGGACACCCCCTGGTCCTCCTGCACGGACTGGCCGGCCACGCCGGCGAATGGGACGACATCTCCCGAGGCCTGAGCCACCAATACCGGGTCGTCGCCATGGACCAGCGCGGCCACGGCGCCAGTGAACGCCGCCCACGAGATCTCTCCCGCGCCGCCTACGTCGCCGACGTCGTCGCCTTGGCAGAACAGCTCGACCTGCGGCAGCCCATCCTGATAGGCCAGTCGATGGGCGGCAACACAGCCATGCTCACCGCTGCCGCGCACCCCGAACTCATCCGCGCCCTCGTACTCGTCGAAGCCGGCCCCGGCGGCCCGAACCCGGACACCCCCGCGGAGATCGGCGGATGGCTCGGCTCCTGGCCGGGAGGTGTCCGCCACTCGGCCGGCGGAGCGGACGGCGGGATCAGGTCCGGCAGCGCAAGCCTCGACAAGTCTGCCCAGTCGGCTTCCGCGAGCTCCTCGCCGGCCTCTACCGCGGACACAGCGCCGAGCCGCTCCGGCTTCCCCGGCCGGGTGACCGCCGCGTAGCGCTCACGCTGCGCCGACGTGAGGTCTTTACGCAGGCGCCGGCTGCGCGCGGCCCGCGCCGTACGGACCGCGGTGATCTGCTCCGGGCTTGCCTCGTCCGCGACGGTCGCGGGGCCCAGGTAGCGGCCGGTCGTGGCGTCGAAGACCTCGATGCGGTGATCGTGGTGCGGCATGAACCGCACCCTGACCCCGGTACCCGCCAGGCCGCTCATCCACGGCCCCACATAGTCCCGCCTGCGGAACCGCACACCACGGGTAGAAATCACCCGGACACGGCCGTCGTCCTCGAGCGTGAACGTCCACAGTTCCTCGGGGCTGACCTCCCGGACCGGAGTCGGGTCGGCCTCCCATGCCTGCAGCGGAGACTTTCCGTTCAGCGGCTCCGGACGGTGGGAGGTGTTCCACCACTCCACCCAGTCCAGCAGGCGAGCGGTGAAGTCCTCGAAGTCGAGCAGCACCTCGTCCTTGGGCCGTGTCCGGCGCCTGCCTGGGCGCGGCTGACGGACATAGCCGGGTAGTGCCGCCAGGAACATCGACTCCACGGCCCGGTTCAAGCCCTTCACGGTCCCCTTCAGGTGCGGGGTGTAAGCAAACGACTCCCCGCCCACAGCGCCCCACACGGGACCCGGGCCGACTCCCTGGCGCCCGCGTGGGACGCCGCAACCTCCTGGACACTCGCCCACGGCATCCACCAGCTGGCCGTCTGCCGCACCGACCGCCTCACCCACGCCCGCCACAGACAACTCCTCGCCCTACGCGAGCGGACCGGCATCCACCTCACCCTCCTATGGCACCGGCCTGAAGACAAAGCACTGGCCCAGCTACTCGGCGGCCTGGAACACCAAGTGACCGACGCCTCGACCAGGCCCACACCATCCTCTACACAACCGCAGCATCAGCAGCCGACACCCCAAGCCTCAGCCCGCACCGGCCCACCGAGAGCCTGGACGACCGCGCCCCTCATCACCTCGGGACAGAAGTCACCCCGCCCGCCCGCGCCCCCCGCCCAGGCGCGGACCACACCACGCTTGTCTTCTCTCCATCACCCGAACCCGCCGGCCCCGACCTGCGCCGGGACCAGGAAGCCGGCCTGGCCCACCGCCTGCACCGCATCGCCCATCCCCCGCACTCGGCAGCCACGGCCATTCACGCCCTCACCGGAACAAGCACGGCCCGACTCGCCCTGATCCGCGGCATCCACATCGACGAGACAGCGGCCGTCGTCAAAGTCCACGACACCACAGCCCACGCCACTGCCGGATCCACCCCGTCCCCGGCTGGGCCCGCCCCCTGCTGACCGCGGCAAAAACCTACAGCCGGCTGCAACAGCGCAACCCCGACCAGACCCTCTTCCCCCTCATCAGCAGCCGAGATGCCGAAGCACTACGCCCAACCGCAACCAGCATCCACTACCACCTGACCGCCACGCCGGGTGCGGTCCTGACGGTCCCGGTAGTTGCAGGATGCAGCAGCCCTCCACACGGCGCTCCTACCGCCTCAAACCCGGTCCAGGCACCCCCGGCCGCCCCACCCACAACAGCGGCTGCACCACCAGCCCCCTACCGGTAACGGCAACCATTCGCTGTGCCTCCAGCCACTACTCCGACTTCCACAAGGCCTGGGCACTGGAACACGACATATGCGAAGCCACTGTCACCGGCGAAGTGATGTCCCAGGTCGAGTAGCACGCCGTCCAGACCGCATACCGAAGCCCCGACAAGACCAGCAGCCTCACCACCCACTACGGGACGTGTGCCCAGAACAGCTCGGAGAGCTGGAACTACCTGGCGACAACCGGCTCCCCCGGACAGGTCGCGGAAATCACCGGGGCACTGACACTCTGCCCGGACCATCCCCAGAAAGACAAAATCACAAAACTGCCAGCCCAGGCAGGGAAACAGAACAAACTCAGAGCAACAGGAAAAATCTTCGGCTCGGGAGCCCTCCTGATCAGGACCGAGGTCACAACAGACACCCACTACACCACCGACATCAAAGGCTGCTACTGGGAACGAACCCACTCCAACAGTCAGATGCCAACGCCGCGAAACGCGTCCAGGCAACCATCCGCGCCAGCAACCACTCCTTCAACAGCCAACACCACGGCGAATGGAAACCCCACGACAAACGACCCCCACCAGCCCCACGACCAGCCAAACCATCAAACCCTCATTCCGACCCGCAACCAACCGACCAGCCGCCCTCCAAAAACATCAACACCCAATCAGCAACCACGTCAACACAGGAAACCTCACCAACCCCACAACTCCAACACTGACATCACACTGCCGAACCACCACCAATAAAACCCCGCAGATCATCAGTCGGTGCAGTGCCGATTCGTCCAGCACGACCCATAAGCGGAAGGGCCGGGCGGGGTGGTGGGCCCGGCGCTGACGGCGTAACCGGACCTCGCGGCGCACGGCGATCTGCTCCTCCGTGGCCAGAGGGATCGTTTCCGCGATGACCGCAGCCGCGTATGGGGGAGTTTGCAGCAGGCCCGGGATGACCATCGGCTCGTAGGAGCGGATCGAGACGGCTGCCGTCTCGAGGCCGATGTAGACGGCGTACGGGAGCTCGCCGCAGGCCACCTACCAGCCCTACCGGTCCGAATCCGTGGCCATCCGCATCAACGAGTCGATGACCTGCGGGTCTGCGACTCCGTAAAGGCCGCAAAGATCCCGCACATCACGGGGCTTGATGGCCCGGCGGCCATTCTCCAAGTGACTGATCTTGGGCTGAGAAATCAACAGGCGTTCGGCCACCTGCGTACTCGTCAGTCCACTGACCTCGCGGAGCCGGCGCAGCTCCGCTCCCAGCCGACGTCTCCTGACGGTCGGGTTTGCGTTCACCGCCACGGGCGGTCTACCTCCGGCTCCGGACTCTCCACCAGCCACAGGAATCGAGGCGGCCAGACCCGGGCGAACGCACCGTGCGGTTCATGATCACCGAGCCCCTGCCGACGAGTGTCACAGCACGCGAACGCAGCCGCGTGCACAGCCCCCGCAGGGTTCACCCAGATGCCATGACCTTTCACCCATCTGGCGCTGACGACGGCCCCGCCGCCGGGCGCGGTAGCGGGGCCGTCACACGGGTACCGGCCCGGGATAGCCGGGCGGGCGGGCAGGCGGGCAGGCGGGCAACGTGTCGTCACTCAACGTCTGCGCGTCCCGACGTCACGCCGGTGGGGCCGCTCAGGTCCGCACGCGGCTGTTGGGTCCATTCGAATCGAATCAACGATCCGGACGCTCGTGTGAGCGAGGCCCGGTGACGGCTCCTGTCGCGCGGTTCCCGACGCGATCAGGTAATCAGGAACGGTGAACAAGGACGCGACCGACCCCTTCGTGCATGTCCGGGGCGCCAGTGAGAACAACCTGCGGAACATCGACGTCGACGTTCCGCGGGACGCGATGGTCGCCTTCACCGGCGTCTCTGGTTCGGGCAAGTCCTCGCTCGCGTTCGGCACGCTCTACGCGGAGGCCCAGCGGCGCTATTTCGAGTCCGTAGCACCGTACGCCCGAAGGCTGTTGCAACAGGTCGGTGCACCGCACGTGCAGGAAATCACCGGACTGCCACCGGCCGTGGCCCTGCAGCAGCGACGCGGGTCGCCCAGCTCGCGCTCGACGGTCGGCACCCTCACCACGCTGTCCAATCTGCTGCGCATGCTGTACTCCCGCGCCGGCACCTATCCGCCCCGGGCCGCACGGCTGGAGGCCGAGTCGTTCTCACCCAACACCGCGGCCGGGGCCTGCCCGGAGTGCCACGGACTGGGCGTCGTGCACGACGTCGCCGAGGACCTGCTCGTCCCGGACCCCTCGCTGAGCATCCGCGAGGGGGCGATCGCCGCCTGGCCGGGCGCCTGGCAGGGAGCCAACCTGCGCAGTGTCGTGAGCGGCCTGGGGATCGACATCGACCGACCGTGGCGCAGGCTCAGGAAGAAGGACCGGGACTGGCTGCTGTACACGGACGAGCAGCCCTCCGTGTACATCGAGCCGGAGGAGGACCGCGTCGACTACGGCTACCAGGGCAAGTTCTGGAGCGCCCGCAAGCACGTCATGCACGTCCTCGCCGACTCCAAGAGCGAGAAGATGCGCGAACGGGCGCTCCGGTTCGTCAGGAGTGTGCCCTGCCCGGAGTGTCACGGCAGCGGACTGCGGCCCGAGGCGCTCGCCGTGACCTTCGCCGGACGTTCCATCGCCGAGATCAACGCGATGCCGCTCACCAAGGTCGTGGGGCTGCTGCGGCCCGTCGCGGGGCGGTCCGAGGCCGACGCCACCACGTCGACCGCCCGATCCGGGGAGACGACCGAGGTCGCGGTCCGGATCTGCGGCGATCTGGTCGCGCGGGTCGACGTACTGCTCGACCTGGGCCTCGGATATCTCAGCCTCGGGCGCCGCTCGACGACTCTGTCGCCCGGCGAGGCGCAGCGCCTGCGGATCGCCACCCAGCTGCGCTCGGGGCTGTTCGGCGTCGTCTACGTCCTCGACGAACCCTCCGCGGGCCTGCACCCGGCTGACGCGGAACCGCTGCTGGACGTGCTGGACCGCCTCAAGGCGGCGGGCAACTCGCTGTTCGTCGTGGAGCACGACATGGACGTCGTACGGCGGGCAGACTGGGTGGTCGACATCGGCCCCGGGGCGGGCGAGGGCGGCGGGCGCGTGCTGTACAGCGGCCCGGTCGCCGGTCTGGAGCGGGTGGCGGAGTCGGCCACGAGCCAGTACCTGTTCGGGCGCGCCAAACCGCTCGATCACCGCCCGCGCACACCGCATGGCTGGCTGCACCTGAGCGGCGTCTCCCGCCACAATCTGCACGACGTGTCCGTCGACGTACCGCTCTGCGTACTGACGGCGGTGACGGGCGTGTCCGGTTCCGGAAAGTCGACACTGGTGACGCAGGTGCTCGCCGAGGTCGTCCGCGGCCACCTCGGACTCGTACCCGAGGAGCCCGATGAGGCGCAGCTGGTAGTTGACGTCCAGGACGCGTCGGGGGTCGAGTCGTTCGACAGGCTGGTCCGGGTCGACCAACGGCCCATTGGCCGAACTCCCCGTTCCAACCTGGCCACGTACACGGGGATGTTCGACGCGGTGCGCAAGCTGTACGCGGCGACGGACGAGGCCAAGGCGCGCGGCTACTCGGCCGGGCGGTTCTCCTTCAACGTGCCCGAAGGACGGTGCGAGACCTGCCAGGGCGAAGGATTCGTCGCGGTGGAACTGCTCTTCCTGCCGGGCACCTACGCACCGTGCCCGGCCTGCCAGGGCGCCCGGTACAACGCCGAAACGCTGGAAATCGCCTACCGCGGCAAGAACATCGCGGAAGTGCTGGGGTTGTCCGTCGACGCCGCGGCCGCATTCCTGTCCGCCGTCCCGGCCGCCTCCCGCAGTCTGGAGACATTGCGCGAGGTGGGACTGGGGTACCTGCGGCTGGGGCAGCCCGCGACGGAACTCAGCGGTGGTGAGGCGCAACGCATCAAACTGGCCACCGAACTGCAGCGGGCCCGCCGCGGCCACGCGCTCTACCTGCTCGACGAGCCGACGGCGGGGCTGCACCCCTCGGACGTCGCGCTGCTGCTGCGACAGCTGCACCGGCTCGTCGACGCCGGCAACACGGTCGTCCTCGTCGAGCACGACCTGGACACGATCGCCACCGCCGACTGGGTCATCGACCTCGGGCCGGGCGGCGGCGACGCGGGCGGGCGGGTGGTCGCGGCGGGCCCGCCGGCCAAGGTGGCGAGAGCCCGCCGCAGCGCCACCGCGCCCTACCTCGCGGCCCGGCTCGCGCGCTCCTGACGACGGCGCGAGGGGCTGAGCACCGGTCAGCCGGGTTCGGGGCGCAGGGTCGCGCGCGTCGCCATGCTGCGTTCCAGCTTGTGGCGGATACCGCTTGCGAGGTGTCCCGTCTGGGGCCATGCCACGATGAGTTCGGCGACACGGCGTATCTTGCTGTCGGTGTGAGGTGTCGTTCATTGTCGTTCACCAGTGACGACCGGGTCCGGGATGTGATCCACAACTTCAACGCCGACGGCTTCGAGTCGCTGTATCCGAAGCACAAGGGCGGCCGGCCCAAGACGTTCACGCTGCCTGAGCGGCGCGAGATCAAGAAAATCGTAGTTGGCCAGTCCGAGCGTCACAGTTGGCCACGGCACCTGGCCTGCGCCGATGCTCCCCTCCCGGCAGAATGCCTTCCCTGCAATGCACTCCACTGCTGTCGCTTGCAGGGTGGATGGGAGGCAGGCGGAGGTCAGCCGACGTGGATGTGGACGCTGGTGGACTTGACCCGGGCGGTGGCCGAGACGCCTGGCTCCAGTCCGAGTTCTTCGACGGCTTCGCGGGTCAGCAGGGAGACCACGCGGTGGGGGCCGGCCTGGATCTCGACCTGGGCCGTGACGTCCCCGAGGATCACCTTGGTAACGATGCCCGGCATGGCGTTGCGGGCTGAGGTAGTCGATTGCGTCTCGTCGGCGTTCTCGTTGGTGAGTTCGACGCAGAACGCGGCCAGGCCCGGGCCCGGAATCAGGCGTTTGCTGCCCTGCCGGGTCGCGGGGAAGCGTCCCGCGGCGGCCCAGCGGCGGGCGGTGTCGGTGCTCACGCCGAGGAGTTCGGCAGCCTCGCTGACGGTGTAGCAGTGCACGCCGCCCACCCTGGTCCGGACAGGGGAGAGCACCTGATCAAGCGAGCGTCTGGAAGGCGTAGAGGGCACCGATGCCAGCGGCCAGGGTGCCCAGGAGCAGGCGCAGGAAGGTTTCCGGGAGGCGGGGCTGGAGGCGGGCGCCGAGGTAGCCGCCGATCAGACCGCCGGTGCCGCTGGCCAGACCGAGCCACCAGTGGGGGGCGACGGGCCCCGGGCTGGCGGTGGCCAGCACGGTGTAGGCGGCGGCGCCGGCAATGGAGGTGGTGAACGTCGCGGCGAGCGTGGCCGGCGCGATGCGGGCCAGAGGCATGCCACGCGCGGCGAGGACCGGGCCGAGGAGGGAGCCGCCTCCGATCCCGTAGATGCCGCCGACGACACCGACGGCCAGAGCCAGGGCGGCGAGGGCGGCCGGAGACGGCTCGGCCGTATCGGGATGCGGCCGGTGGGAGGCGGGGCGCAGGGTGCGCAGGCACAGCCAGGTGCCGAGCGGTAGGAGGAGAGCGGCGACCAGGATCCGGAAGGCGCCGGGCCCGGGGAGGGCGAAGACGCGGATGGCGGCGCCTGCGGTAACGCCGGGCAGGGTCCACAAGACCAGGCGTCGGGCCAGGCCGCCGCGCAAAGCGCCGTCCCGGCGATAGCGCCACAGGGCCCCGGGCCCGGCAACCACGTTGAACAGTAGGTTCGTCGGGGTGACGGCCGGACTGGGCACGCCTAGGACGCTGATCTGGACTGGGAGGAGGAAGACCGCCCCGGACACACCGACCGGCGCGGTCAGCGTCGAGATCAGCAGTCCGGCGGCGAAGCCGGCCCAGATCGTCCACTCCACAGTTGTCCCCGCTCCCCGCTCCCCGTTCGTCCCACCAGTATCGGAACGCTCCGAGGCCACAGGGCAGAACCGTAATGCGATGTTCATGACGGCTCCGGAGCACCTGCTCGCTCGTTTGCCAGCGCGGTGACAACTACGGCTGAGAACATGCCGTGGGTGACAACAGGCTCGTAACTCTGGTGACAGACCACGTTGAGAATCCGGCGCCAAGTCGCAGGCCGGCCACCAGCGCCGGTGACAACTATCGCTGCGAGGCACACTCGTAGACCGTGACCCGCAGGTCGCGCATCGCCTCTGCCACCCGCGCGGCAGGCCCACGTACGCGGAGAGCCGGTAGGCCACCGTCCGGAGGGCTGTGAGCTCCGCGGCGCTCACCGCGCCTCGCGCCAGGGGGAACATCCCGGCCTGGTACATGCACAGCCCCGCCACCAATTGTCGGCGAGACTCTCAGCGTCCCCGTCGACCGGCCGGGGGATCTCCCAGGGGGGCTGGAGCAGTTCCTTGAAGAAACCGACGGTCTGGCGGCGTGAGGGCAACGCCCAGGGATCCGCATCGAGGCCGCCGGCTCCGCGCAGACCAAAGACAACAGGCGGCCGGTCCGCTCCTCCAGGTCGTTCGCCGTATGCCAGGGCTGTCGTGTGCTGGCCCAGGAGAACGACCTGGAGGCCCGAGCGTCCCCCGGGCGTCCTAGAAGACGACGGGATAGTCCAACCGCGACTTCCCGCTCATTGCGGAGGTGAGCTCAGCCCGCGGGTCATCGGGGCTGGGCGCGCCGACGGCGACTGCGACTGCGACTGCGACATAGGGTGTGGCGACCACTGTTTCGGGTGCGGTCACGGCGACGGGGGCGGCGATGGCGGCGGCGATGGCGAGGACGGCGGTGGCGCGCAGGGTCCACTTCAACACGGTGAGGCTCCGATCTCGGGGTGTGATGGCATGCCCCTTGATCGTCGCCACCTGTCCGGTGTCCGGACATCGTCCGAAGGTCGCGACCGTATCCCCCGCACAGGGGAGGCGGCCACCGCGGGGGTGCCTCCCGTCTTCGTGAACATCGATCCTGGGCAGATCGGACCGCCTCCCAAACTCGTGGACAACCACTGCCACGACTCAGGTTCTGGCTCAACTTCCGTGGTGAGGGCTCGACGCTCAGTTCATCGCAACCCTGGACGGCAAGAGCCAGCAGGTCAGTGCGTGGTCCGGTTCCGGCACGAGCGCGCGCGGTGCTGTTCCACAGAAGTTGGGCCAGAACCCCGACTCTGACGTCACCGTCGCACGGGCCCGCTTCGGGTCGGCTGGACCAGCTCACGCCAGGGTTGATCGTGCGGTCGCGTGGCACCGCACGTACTCGATGGTCGCGCCGCCAGGGTGTCGCACGGTCAGGTTGCTGCCGGTCGGCACCTCGTTGGGGCCGTCGAGGATCTCCCCGCCGTGTCGCTCAGTGATGCGCAGGACCTGGTCGATGGACTCCGCGATCGTGGTGGCGTGGGTGCCGCGGTACGGAGCGAGAGCTTCCTCCGAACCTGCCAGAAGCAGATAGCCGCCGACGCTCGCGAGTTCCAGGTCGCGATAGGTGAACCGCAGTCGCGGCTGCTCTCCGGCGAGTTCGACGAAGGTCGGCAGGGCCACGTCCAAGTCGTCGACGTAGACGCGGGCAAGGGTGGCGAGCACTGGCACGGCCATCTCCTAGATCATTTCGCTTTCCCGAAACATCGAAGTGATCTGCTTACTACGGGTGTCACGCCGGCGAAGACGAGGAGGATCAGTGGGACGGCTCGGCCTTGAGGAGTTGGACCTGGCTGTTGTGCTGCATGCCCTGGGCGATCCTGTTCGGTTGGCACTGGTCCGCTGGATGGCCTAGGTGTGTTGTCCGGGGAGGTTGGTGACGCGGCTGGCGGGTGTTTGGCCTTGGATGCCGGTGTGGGGTCGGTGGTAGTTGTACCAGTCGA
>NZ_JBVHTP010000029.1:0-21124 GCF_055565795.1 Streptomyces sp. NPDC028314 | reverse complement strand
CAGCATCACCCCCACCAACCGCTCCGGACCCACACCCCGACCGATCAGCCAATGCGCCAGACGATTCGCCCGCGCATTCAACTCCCCATACGACAGGGACTCGCCGCCCCACAACAGAGCCGGGGCATCCGGCATCTCCTGCACCCGAGACTCGAACAACTGGACCATCGACGCCTCGGGAACCTGGACAGCCGTGTCATTCCAGTCCGACAGCAGCTGGCCACGCTCGGCGTCCGTCAGCAGCTCAACCCGCCCGATCCGCAACGACGGATCAGCCACCACCTGCTCCAGGAGCCGCGCCCACCGCTCCAGCAGTCCCTTGACCGTCGCCTGGTCGTACAGTTCGGTCGCGTACTCGATGACCATCTCGACGCCGCCCGCCGCGCCGTCGTCGTGGCGTTCGAACATCTCGACGAGGAGGTCGAATCGTGAGGTCGCGGTCGTGACGAACTCTTCGCGCACCACGATGCCCGGCAGCCGCAGGTCTTCCGACGGGGCGTTCTGCAGCACCATCGCGATCTGGAACAGCGGGTGGTGGTGGGTGGATCGCTGCGGGTTGAGGAGTTCCACCAAGTGCTCGAAGGGCACGTCCTGGTACTCGAACGCCTCAAGACTGGTCTCGCGGACGCGTCGGAGCAGTTCGTCGAACCTCGGATCTCCGGAGGTGTCCGTGCGCAGGACGAAGGTGTTGACGAACAGCCCGATCAGGTCGTCGAGGCTCTCGTCGCTGCGTCCCGCGACACCGTTTCCGAGCGGGATGTCCGTCCCCGCGCCGAGCCGGGTCAGCAGCGCGGCCATGCCCGCCTGGAGGACCATGAAGACGGTCGTGTTGGCCTGGAGGGCCAATTCGACCAGCCTTCGGTGGAGTTCGGCACTCAGGGAGAAGTGCAGGTTGGCGCCGTCATATGAGGCCGTGGCCGGCCGCGGCCGGTCGGTGGGGAAGGTGACGAGCTCGGGCAGGTGGGCGAGTTGCCTCGTCCAGTAGTCGGTCTGCCGCGCGAAGACGCTCTCGGAGTCGGCCGGATCACCGAGCAGTTCGCTCTGCCAGAGGGTGTAGTCGGCGTAGTGGACGGGGAGTTCGGTCCATTCGGGAGCCGTCCCCTGCGCGTGGGCCGTGTAGGCGGCGAGGAGGTCACGTGCCAGTGGTGCCAGGGACCAGCCGTCGCCGGCGATGTGGTGCAGCAGCACGAGCAGGACGTATTCGTCGCCGCCGAGCTCGAAGAGCCAGGCTCGCAGTGGGATCTCGGCCGACAGGTCGAAGCCGTACCGGGCCGCCTCCTCCATCGCGGCCGGGAGTTCGGCCTCGGTGACGCTGCGGTGCTCCCAGTCCAGCCGCACGTCCTCCGGCTCCAACACCATCTGGTGCGGCTCGCCGTCGGCCTCGGGGAAGACCGTACGCAGCGATTCGTGGCGGCCGATGACAGCGAGCAGCGCGTCACTCAGGGCGTGGCCATCGACCGCGCCGGTCAGCCGGAACGTCAGGGGTACGTTGTAGGTCGCCGACGGCCCCTCCAGCTTGTGCTGGAACCACAGACGGCGCTGGGGGAAGGACAGCGGCACCCGGTCGGGGCGTACCGCCGGGACCAGGGCCGGGCGCTGTGTGCTGCTTTTGCCGTTTCCGTCGCCGCTGTCTGCGCCGTCGTCGCCGTCGGCCACGCGTACGTCGACGCGCCGGGCCAGTGCAGCGGGCGTGGCGGCCTCGAACACCTCCTTGATCGCAAGCTCGACCCCCAGTTCGGCACGTACGCGAACGAGCAGCCGGATCGCCGTGAGTGAGTGACCGCCGAGTTCGAAGAGATCATCGTGCGCACCCACTTCGGAGCGTCCCAGGACCTCGGCGAACAAATCGCGCAGCAGGTCCACGTTCGAGGACTTCTGCTGGTTGTCCGCGTGAGGGGCGGGCTGCTCCGAATACGACGATTCCTTGGCGTCCAACGTATTGCTCACTTTCAGACGGTGTTCTTCTGCCGAAACCAGGCCGATTAGTTTTCGGCAGCGGTCAGTGCTGCACGTGGCACGCCGTGCAGACGCGCCACAGGAATTCACTTCGCGCCATGTCCCATCCCCCGCGGACACGTGCACAGTTCCGCTCGGACCGACCAGCCGCCGTGAACAGGGTCAATGACAATGACCTGTCCGCGCACCAGCGCGAGGGCAGTCTGTCAACTCCGGTACATACGAGAACGCTGACGCGGATATGGATGCGGAACGGATAGGGGCTGGGACCGCCCGGTCCCAGCCCCCGGCATACGGGGGCCCTGGCGTGCAGGGCCCCGTCTCAGCCCTCCGTGTCCAGTTGCGCCCGGCGGAGCCGGTCGGACACCATCGCGCCGACCTCGCGCAGCGGCTCGGGGTTCATCATGTGCGTGTGCTGGCAGTCGACAGTCCGGTAGTCGAGCCCGGGGCCGACGTACGGTTCCCAGGCCCCCGGCTCCAGCCGGTGGTCCGTCTCCCCGCCCACCGCGGCCAGCACCAGGGCCGGTGCGGTCACCGGGCGGTGGGTTACGTCCAGGCCGATCCGCGCGTTGTTGAGCGACACGTCCATCATGGCCCGGACCTCGGGCGCGGTGAGGCCGGCGAGCGCCGTGTTGTGCGTACGGAGCATCTCCACCGCACGCTCGTGGGTGAGCTCCTCCGCCTCCTCGTCCGTCAGGTCCAGGTCGAACAGCCCCAGCATGGCCCGGTAGACGTCGGCGACGCTCACCTTGGCCAGCGCCTCCTCCACCTCGCGCCGGCTCACGGTGCTGACCGGGTGGCAGTCCAGCAGGGCCAGCAGCCCCACTGTCCGCCCGCGCTCCTCCAGGATCTCCGCGATCTGATGCCCGACCACCCCGCCGAAGGACCAGCCGAGGAGGTAGTACGGTCCTTCCGGCTGTATTTCCAGGATGTGGCGCACATAGTCCTCGGCCATCTCTCTGACCGAATCCGCGAGGGGCCCCTTGCCGTCGAGTCCGCTGGCCTGCAGGGCGTACACGGGAACGTCCCTGTCGATATGGCGGAGCAGTCCCGAATACGTCCATCCCAGCCCGCTGCCGGCGTGGATGCAGAACACGGGATTCCGGGTTCCGCCCGTGCGCAGCGGCAGTACGACACCGAGTGAGTTCCCCTCGAAGTCACCTGCAATTCGGCGGGACAGACCGGCCACCGTGGGCGTCTCCATCATCACCTTGACCGGAAGTTCCACGCCGAGTACCGACTGGATCTGTACGAGCAGCCGGATCGCCGAAAGGGAATGTCCGCCCAGTTCGAAGAAATTGTCGTCGATACCCACCGCCGGCACACCGAGGAATTCGGCGAAGAGCGCGCACAGCAGTTCCTCCCGGGGATTGCGCGGGCCCCGGTAGTCGTCGGTGTCCTCGTCGGCGTGCGGTTCCGGCAGGGCCGTCCGGTCCAGCTCGCCGTGCGCGGTCAGCGGAAGCCGGTCGAGCGGAACGACGGTCACCGGGACCAGGTGCTCCGCGAGGTGCCCGGCCACGTGGGCCCGCAGGGCGATCGGGTCGGCAACCGCGTCCGGTCCCAGGGGCTCGACGTAGGCGACCAGCGAGGCCTCTCCGTCGGCAGTGTCGCGTACGGTCACCACCGCCTGCGCGACGGCGGGGTGGGAGGTCAGCACCGACTCGATCGCGCGCGGTTCGATGCGCAGGCCGCGCAGGACCGCGTGCTCGTCCTCGTGCAGGACGAACTCCAGTCCGTCCGTGCCGGTGCTCCAGCGCACCAGCTCCCCCGTGCGGTGCATCCACTCGCCCGAGTGGAACGGGCTCGGCACGCGCCTTTGGGCATTCGGGGCCGGTGCCGGTGCGGTTTCGGGGCGGGTGTCCTTCAGGTACAGCTCGCCGGTCACTCCTCGCGGCACGGGGCGCAACCAGGAGTCGAGCACGTACGCCTCGGCCCCCGCGAGCGGTCGGCCGAGTACCGGGCCGCCCGCGCTGTCGACGGGCGTGACCAGGGCGGCTGAGCCGCAGCCGGCCGGGCGGTGGACGGCGTACGCCCGTGCGGCCGGGACCCTGCACAGGCGGTGCCAGAGGGCCGTGCCGAGGGGCTCGCCGGACAGCAGGAGAATCGCCGGGTGGCGCTCTCCCTCCGCGAACAGGCCCGAGGCGATGAGCCGTTCGGTGACGCGCGGTGTCGCGCCGAGGACCTGGATCCCGGCGGCGGTGACGGCGCGGACGGTTTCCCGGGGCCGGTCCAGGATGCGAGCGCCGAGGACGTGGAGCTCGTGGCCGTCGAGCAGTGCCGTCAGCGCGTCCCATGCGTTCACGGAGGACAGCGGCACGGTCAGCGCCACGCGGAGGGGACCGTCCGGGCCGAAGACGTGCGCGTGGTGGTCCGCCGCGAGGGCGGCCAGCTCGGCGTGCGTGACCACGTGGGCGAACGGCTCCGTGAACAACTGCGCGGGGTGCCCGGGCAGCAACGGCGCCGTGCGCTCCGCATCGGTCACGTCATCGGTCGCGCCATCGGTCACGTCATCCGTCGCGCCATCGGTCGCGTCATTGGTCGCGCCATCGCTCGCGTCCTGGGTGTCGCCGTCCGCCGAACCGACCGGCACGACCAGTCGGCGGCCGCCCTGCTGGGCGAAGCCGACGACGAGGAGCGGATCGGCCGCTTCGACGGCCGCGGCGTCGGGGTCGGCTCCCAGTGCCAGGTACGCCGCTCCCGTCTTGAGTACGGCCAGCAGCGCGATCAGCGCTTCGGCGCAGGGCTGTACGGCCAGGGCGAGGACCCGCCCCGGACCGGCGCCGTGCCCGATCAGCCGCCGGGCGAGCCGGTTGGCCCGTGCGTTCAGCTGCGCGTACGTCAGTATGCCGTCGTCCCCGACCACCGCGGTCGCGTCGGGGGTGGCCGCCGCCTGGTCCTCGAAGAGCCGTACGACGGTGGTTCCCGCTACTTCCGTTGCCTGCTGTGTCCGCAGAGCGGGCTGCCACGCCCCGGGCGTCTCCCAGCGCCGCCGTTCGTCGGGGCTGAGGGCGTCGATCCTGCTCAGTCTGCGCTGCGGATCGGCCACCAGGTTCTCGACCAGTGCGGTCAGCCGGTCGGCCATCGCCTGCGCCGTCTCGTGGTCGAACAGGTCACTGGCGTATCTCAGGACACCCACGACGCCGGCCGGGCCGCCGTTCTCCTCCATGCGTTCGGAGAAGGTGAAGTCGAGGTCGAACTTGGCCGCGTGCGTCTCGATGTCGACCGGTTCGATGTCCAGTGCGGAGGGTCCGTCGAAGGTCTCTCCCTCGACGCCGAAGTCCACCATGACCTGGAACAGTGGGTGCCGCGCGGTCGCCCGGTACGGGTTGACCAGCTCGACCAGGCGCTCGAAGGGCAGGTCCTGGTGGGCGTACGACTCCAGTACGGCCTGCCGGACCCGGCCCACCAGATCGCCGAAGGTCGGGTCGCCCGACAGATCGGCGCGCAGCACCAGCGTGTTGACGAAGAACCCGATCAGGTCCTCCACCGCTTCGTCGGTGCGCCCCGCGATGGGCGTGCCGAGCACGATGTCGTCGCCGGCGCCCAGCTTCGACAGCAGCACCGACACCGCGGACTGGAGCACCATGGCGGTGCTCGCCCCGGCTGCCTCGGCGGCCGCGGTCAGGGCACGGTGTACCCGTACGGGCAGGTGGAAGCGGACCGTGCCGCCCCGGTAGCCCGGCGCTGCGGGACGGGGCCGGTCCGTCGGCAGGGCGAGCTCCTCCGGCGCGCCGGCGAGCAGCTTGCGCCAGTAGGCGATCTGCTGCGCGACGGCGCTCTCGGGGTCGTTCTCGTCGCCCAGGATCTGACGCTGCCAGAGGGTGTAGTCGATGTACTGGACGGGCAGGTCGGGCCAGTGCGGAGCGGTTCCGTCCTGTCGGGCCCTGTAGGCGGCGATCAGATCGCGCAGCAGGCGGCCGGTCGACCAGCCGTCGGCGACGATGTGGTGCAGCAGCACCAGCAGCACCCGGGAGCCGTCGACCTCCTCGGCTTCCCCGGCTTCCCCGGCTTCCTCGGCTTCCCCTGCTTCCCCGGCCGTGACGTTCCACAGCTGCGCGCGCACGGGAATCTCGGTTCCGAGATCGAAGGTGTACGCGGCCGCGGCTGCCACCCGCTCCGGCCACTCCTCTTCCGTCGTGCCGGTGACGCGCCACCCGAAGTCGGCGGCTGTGGCGTCGAGTACGTGCTGGCGCGGTTCGCCGCCGGTCTCGGGAAAGACCGTGCGCAGTGACTCGTGCCGGGCGATGACATCGGCGAGCGCCGCCCGCAGCGCCTCCTCGTCGACAGGGCCGCGCAGACGCAGGGCCAGGGGCATGTTGTAGGTCGCTGACCGGCCTTCGAGCTTGTGCAGGAACCAGAGCCGGCGCTGTGCGAACGACAGCGGTACCGCCTCGGGCCGTGGCATGGGTACCAGGGCCGTACGGGCGGCCGCGGCACCGGAGTCGATGTGCTCGACCAGCCCGGCCACCGTCGGGGCGTCGAAGACGGCGCCGATGGGCACCTCGACCCGCAGGGCGCCGCGGATCCGGCTGACCAGCCGCGTCGCGAGCAGTGAGTGCCCGCCGAGTTCGAAGAAGTTGTCGTCGATGCCCACCCGCTTCAGTGCAAGGACATCGGCGAAGAGATCGCACAGGATCTCCTCACGGGGCGTACGGGGCGCCCGCCCGCCGCTGAGGATGCCGTAGTCCGGAGCCGGCAGGGCCTTGCGGTCCAGCTTCCCGATCGGTGTCAGCGGCAGCTTGTCGAGCACCACGAAGGCGGCCGGGACCATGTACTCGGGCAGCCATTCGCGCAGCCGTGAGCGCAACTCCCGGTGCAGCCGGGCGTGCCGGTCGGACCGCGCCGGGCTGTTGGAGTACGCCGCCGCGGGCTCCGAGCCGCCGGAGGCCTGCCGGCCGCCCCGGTAGGAGGCGACGGGGCCGTCCGCACCGGGCAGCAGGACCACGTCGAAGCAGTGGGCGTCGCCGGTCTCGGACCAGGTGGCCACGGCTGGCAGGCCGAGCCGCTCCGCGTACGCGATGACGTGCTCCGGATCGCTCCCCGCCACGGACTGCGAGAACGGCAGGCCGTCGATCCGGCGCAGCGTGGCCGTGTCCTGGGCGAGCCGGCTGTTGGGGATGCCGGTCAGCCGCAGGCCGCCGGGGTGCTCGCGCAGGAGTTCCGCGAGCCCGTCCGGTCCCCCGTGGCACTGCTCCCAGGCGACCTCCACCAGGCCGTCGACGTTCGTGGGGACCGTCGGGGTCTTGCAGATCACCACTTCGTAGCGGTAACGGGAGAGCTCGTTGTCGAACGTGCCGCGCTTGAGCCGGATGTCCACACCACCGATGTCCGCCAGTTCATGGCCGAGGGCGGTGAAGAACTCCGGCGCGAGCAGCAGTTCCTCCTCGGCGGTCACCTTGTGGTCGACCTGTGCCCGCAGGGCCTGCAGCTCGTCGTCCGTGGCCGTGTCCTGGGTACCCGCCCCGGCCACACCGGCCTGCATCGTGCGCAGCAGCCGCAGGTTGCGTATGTCGCCCAGGTAGAGGGAGCCACCGGGCACCAGCAGCGTCATCGCCTTGCGGATCACGTCCGCAAGGTAGTCGGCGCTGGGGAAGTACTGCGCCACCGAGTTCACGACGATGGTGTCGAAGAAGTCTTCGGGCAGGCCCGAGATGTCGTCGGCGGGCTGGACGCGCAGTTCGACGCGGTCGGCCAGGCGCTCGTCGGCGGTGGTGCGGGCGCGCAGGCCTTCGATCGCCGAGGCCGAGAAGTCGGTGCCCCAGTAGGCGGTGCACTGCGGCGCCACCTGGTTCAGGATCAGCCCGTTCCCGACACCGAGTTCCAGTACGTTGCGCGGCCGGAGCCGCAGGATCTCCGCGACTGCCGATGCGCGCCAGGCGTGCATCTCGGAGAGCGGGATGCGGGAGCCGTCGTAGCTGCTCGTCCAGATCCCGAAGTCCTCCCAGAAGCCGTCGGCTTCGGTCTGGCCCCGGTAGACCGATTCGTAGACCTCCCGCCAGGAGTCGACCTGAAGTCCGCTGTCGGCCGCGTCGCGGCCCTGCGCCCACTCCGGGTCCGGGACGACGTATCCGACGAGTTGCGGAACGTCGCTGTCCTCGCGGACGAGGACGGTCGCGGCGGCGATGCCCTCCTGGCGGGAGAGCGCGGCCTCGATCTCACCGAGCTCGATGCGGAAGCCCCGGACCTTGACCTGGTCGTCGACCCGTCCGATGAACTCCAGGGCGCCGTCGCTCCACTTGACGAGGTCTCCGGTGCGGTACATGCGCTCGCCGGGCGCGCCGTACGGGGAGGCCACGAAGCGCTCGGCGCTCAGGCCGGGCCGGCGCAGGTAGCCGCGGGCCAGGAAGGGCCCGGCGAGGTACAGCTCGCCGGCGACCCCGTCCGGTACCGGCCGCAGCCCCGCGTCCAGGACGTACACCCGGGCGTTGCGCAGCGGCAGGCCGATCCTGGGCGTGCGCTCCGGCCCGGTCACATCGGCTGCGGTGATCCAGACCGTGGCCTCGGTGGGGCCGTAGAGGTTGACGGCGCCGCCGCCCTGCGCGTGCAGCTGCTCGGCGAGCGCGGCGGGCAGGGCCTCGCCGCCGACGAGCAGCCGTACGCCCGCGAGCCCGTCCGGGGCGTGCGTCAGGATCGACCGATGGACGGACGGGGTGGCCTGGAAGACCGTCGCGCCGCTGTCCCGGATCAGCCGGTGCAGGGCGATCGGGTCCTTGCCGACCTGGTCGGTGGCGAGTTCCACGCTCGCGCCGCAGAGCAGCGGGGCGTGGATCTCGACGGCGGCGATGTCGAAGGTGATGGTGGTCGCGGCGACCATGCGGTCGTGCGGGGCCAGCGGAACACGGGCGAGGACGGCGTCGAGGAAGTGGGAGATGCTCGCGTAGGAGATCACCACGCCCTTGGGGTAACCGGTCGAGCCCGAGGTGTAGATGACGTAGGCGGCGTGGTCACCGCGGACCGGGGCCCGCCGGTCGTCGTCGGTCACGTCGTCCGCCGCAAGGGCGTGCAGCCGTTGCTCCACCTCGGGGTCGCCGAGGAGGACCGCCAGCTCGGGCAGCGGGCGCGGCAGGGAGCCGTGCAGGTTGGCGGTGGTGATCAGGGCGGCGGGCGCGGCGTCGTCGAGGACGTACGCGATCCGGTCGGCCGGGTTGGTGGGGTCGATCGGCAGGTAGGTGGCGCCCGCCTTCAGTACGGCGAGGATCGCCACGACCATGTCCACGGAGCGGGGCAGCGCCAGCGCGACCACGCTCTCCGGGCGGATGCCCTGGTCGAGCAGGAGCCGGGCCAGCCGGTTGGCGCGGGCGTTCAGCTGCCGGTAGTCGGCCTCTTCGGTGCCGGCGCGCACGGCGAGCGCGCCGGGCGTGGCCGCCGCCTGTCGCTGGAACCTTTCGTGCACCCACTCGGCGGGCGGCTCGGCTCCGGTGTCGTTCCGGGCCAGCAGGATTTCGGCGCGCTCGGCCGCGGTGAGCAGCGCTGCGTCCCCGATCCGTACCGCCGGGTCGAGGACCGCCGCGCGCAGCAGGTTCTCGTACCAGGCGGCGATCTTCTCGATCGTGGTGCGGTCGAACAGCTCGGTGGCGTACTCCAGGGTGGCGCTCAGCCCCGCGGGGCGGCCCTGCTCCGTCTCCTGCTCCGCGAGACTCAGGAACAGGTCGAACTTGGAGCTGTCGCTGTCCAGCGGATAGGGCGTGGCTTCGATGTCGTGCAGGCGCAGGGAGGGCGCGTCGACGTTCTGGAGCTGGAACATCACCTGGAACAGGGCGCTGCTGGACAGCGAGCGGACCGGGTTGAGGGCCTCCACCAGGTACTCGAAGGGCAGATCCTGGTGGGCGTAGGCGGTCAGCGCGGTGTCGCGCACCCGGTCCAGGAGCTCGCCGAAGCGCGGGTTGCCGCTGGTGTCCGCACGAAGCACCAGGGTGTTGACGAAGAACCCGACCAGGTCCGCCAGCGCTTCGTCGGTGCGACCGGCGATCGGAACTCCGATGGGGATGTCGTGGCCCGCGCCCAGGCGGCTCAGCAGGGCGGCGAAGCCCGTCTGCAGGACCATGAACAGGGTGGAACGGGAGTCCGCGGCGACTTTGCGCAGGCCCGCGTGGAGTTCGGCATCCAGCGTGAAGGCCAGGGCGCCGCCCCGGTAGCTGGCTACGGCGGGGCGCGGCCGGTCCGTGGGGAGTTCGAGCTGGGAGGGGATGCCGTCGAGGGCGTCCTTCCAGTACGCGAGCTGCCGTGAGACCAGGCTGTCCGGGTCGTCGGTCCGGCCGAGGAGCTCCTGCTGCCAGATGGCGTAGTCCACGTACTGGACGGGCAGGGGCGCCCAGCCGGGGGCGGAGCCCGCCAGCCGGGCCTCGTACGCCTCGGACAGGTCACGCATCAGGCAGGCGCGGGACGCGCCGTCGGCAACGATGTGGTGCATCAGCAGTACCAGCACGGGTGCGGTCTCCGGGGCCCCGGAACCGGCCGGAGCCGGAACGAACAGCCAAGCCCTCACCGGCGGTTCGGAGTGCAGGACGAAGTGGTGACCGATCGCTTCGTGCACCGCGTGGTCGATCCTGTCCGGCGCCGTTTCCGTGACGGTCAACGGCAGTGCGGCGGCGGCCGGGTCGAGCACCACCTGGTGCGGTTCGCCGTCCGTCTCCTGGAAGACCGTACGCAGTGACTCGTGCCGCAGTGCCACATCGCGCAGCGCTGCCCGCAGCACGTCCTGGTCCACCGGCCCGGACAGGGTGAGCACGAAGGGCCAGTTGTACGCGGCCGACGGTCCCTCCAGCCGGTTCAGGAACCACAGCCGGCGCTGCGCGAACGACAGCGGCAGGGCATCCGGGCGGGGCATCGGCGCGAGGGCCGCGCGGGCCTGCCCGCTTCCCGCCTCCATCCACGCGGCCAGGCCGGCCACGCTCGGCGTGGCGAACACCGCGCTGATGGGTACCTCGACGCCGAGCGCCGCACGGATCCGGCTGACGAGCCGCGTCGCGAGCAGTGAGTGCCCGCCCAGCTCGAAGAAGCTGTCGTCGATGGTGACGCGGTCGACTCCGAGGACGCCGGCGAACAGCCCGCACAGGACGTCCTCCTGCGCGGTGCGCGGGGCCCGTCCGGCGCTGAGTGCCCCGAAGTCGGGCGCCGGCAGCGCACGCCGGTCCAGCTTGCCATTGGGCGTCAGCGGGATGCCGTCGAGAGCCACCACGGCCGCCGGCACCATGTAGTCCGGCAGGCGCTCGGCCAGGAAGGCGCGCAGGGCGGCGGTGTCCACGCGGACGGTACCCGGCTCACCGTCCGCGACGACGTACCCGACGAGCTGGGTGTCCCCCTGCCCGGTCTCGCGGGCGGCCACGGCGGCCTGCCGTACGTCCGGGTGGCCGAGCAGCGTCGCCGAGATCTCGCCCGGATCGATGCGGAAGCCACGGATCTTCAACTGCTCGTCCGCACGCCCGGCATACTCCAGCTGCCCGTCCGTGCGCCAGCGGACGAGGTCGCCCGTACGGTACATGCGCACGCCCGGTTCGAAGGGGCAGGCCACGAACCGCTCGGAGGTCAGGCCCGCCCTGCCCAGGTAGCCGCGGGCCAGCTGCGCGCCCGCGACGTACAGTTCGCCCACCGCGCCCGTGGGCACCAGCCCCAGCCGCTCGTCCAGCACGTAGGCGCGCATGTTCCAGAACGGGCGCCCGATCGGGACCGGTCCGGCGGGCAGCTTCTCCTTCGGGCCGATCCGGAACTCGGTGCAGTTGACGGTGGTCTCGGTCGGGCCGTAGGCGTTGACGACCGTGACCCGCCGGTTCGCGGACCGCCACTGCGCCAGCGCTTCGCTGGTCAGGGCCTCGCCGCCGAGGATCAGCATTTCGCCCGGCGACCAGTGCTCGGGCAGGTCGCCCAGCATCGGAAGGTGCGACGGGGTGGCCTTCAGCAGTGCGACGGGCACGCCGTTGCCACCGGCCGGGAGCTCGTCCAGGCCACTGAGGTAGACCCGGCCGCCGACGACCAGCGTGGTGTAGAGCCCGGTGACGGTCAGGTCGAAAGCGATCGAGGTGGGCACCAGCGTCGCGCCGCGCGCCGCCGGGTAGTGGTGGGCGGACCAGTTCAGGTAGTTGGCGACGGAGCGGTGCTCCACCACGACACCCTTGGGCGTGCCGGTGGAACCCGACGTGTAGATGACGTACGCAGGGTGCTCCATCTCGACGTCGATCTCGGGATCGGTGTCGTCGAAGCCGGACAGGTCCTGGGCGAGCGCGGCCTCGTCGAGGACGAGGACCGGCGCGGAGTCGGCCAGGATGAAGTCGCGCCGCGCGGCCGGGTACTCCGGGTCGACCGGCACGTACGCGCCGCCCGCCTTCAGTACGGCGAGGACCGCGACGACCGTGTCGAGGGACCGGGGCACCAGCACGCCGACGAGCTTCTCGGGGCCCACTCCCTGGCCGACGAGCCAATGCGCGAGCCTGTTGGCGCGGGCGTTCAGCTCCCCGTACGTCAGGGACCGGGCGCCGCAGACCAGGGCGACCGCGTCCGGGGCGCGCCGCACCTGGGTCTCGAACAGCTCGGGGAACGTGAGCTGGGGAACCTCCACGGCAGTGTCGTTCCAGGTGGTCAGCATCTGCCCGCGCTCCGCTTCGGCCAGCAGCTCGATGCGCGCGAGGCGCAGCGACGGGTCGACCACGACCTGCTCCAGCAGCCGCACCCAGCGCTCCAGGAGCCCCTCCACCGTCGAGCGGTCGAACAGGGCGGTGGCGTACTTCAGCGCGCCGACGATGCCGGCCGGCGCACCGGCCGCGTCGTGCCGCTCCAGGACGTTGACCGAGAGGTCGACCTTGGCGGTCTCGATGTCGACGGGCTCTCCGCTGACCTCCAGCCCCGACAGGCCGAACTCGCCGGTCGGGTTGTCCTGGAGGACCACCATGACCTGGAAGAGCGGGTGGTGGGAGGAGGAGCGGTTGGGGTTGAGCAGTTCCACCAGGTGGTCGAACGGCACGTCCTGGTGCTCGTACGCCTCGACGCTGGTCTCCCGGACCCGGCCCAGCAGCTCCTCGAAACTCGGGTCACCGGAGGTGTCCGTACGCAGGACGAGCGTGTTGACGAAGAACCCGACGAGGTCGTCGAGGGCGTCGTCCATGCGGCCGGCGATCGGCGACCCAAGCGGGATGTCCGTTCCGGCGCCGAGACGGGTCAGGAGCGCCGCCATGGCCGCTTGGAGGGCCATGAAGACGGTGGCACCGGACTTCCGGGCCAGTTCGGCCAGCCGCCGGTGCAGCTCCGCGTCCAGCTCGAAGTTCACGGAGGCGCCGGCGTACGAAATCTCCGTCGGCCGGGACCGGTCGGCGGGCAGGCTGATCTGCTCCGGAAGAGCGGCCAGCGTCTGGCGCCAGTAGGCCACCTGCCGCCCGTACAGGCTGTCCGGGTCGTCCTCGTCGCCCAGCAGCTCGCGCTGCCAGAGGGTGTAGTCGATGTACTGCACCGGGAGCTCGGCCCACTGCGGAGCCCAGCCCTGACGACGTGCTCCGTACGCGTCGACCACATCGCGCGCCAGCGCACCCAGCGACCATCCGTCGCCGGTGATGTGGTGGAGCAGGAGCAGCAGGACGTGCTCTTCGGGGCCGAGCTCGAACAGCCAGGCCCGGAAGGGCACTTCGGAGGCCAGTCGGAAGGTGTGCCGGGCGGCCTCGCCGAGTGCTTCCGGCAGTTCCGCCTCCGACACGGCGCGCCGCTCCCACACGAAGGCGGACGCGGCCTCCGCGGTGTCCAGCACCACCTGGTGGGGCTCGCCGTCGACGGCCCGGAAGACGGTGCGCAGCGACTCGTGCCTGCCCATGGCGTCGCTCAGGGCGGAGCGCAGGGCGGGCTCGTCGAGCGTGCCCTTCAGCCGGAGCGGAAGCGGCATGTTGTAGGTCGCCGAAGGCCCCTCCAGCTGGTCCAGGAACCACAGGCGGCGCTGGGCGAAGGACAGCGGGATCACCTCCGGGCGCTTCATGGGCACGAGCGGCAGGCGGGTGTCGGCGACCGTGCGGAGACCGAGCTGGTCGATCAGGCCGGACACGGTCGGCGACTCGAACATGATGTGGAAGGGGATCTCCACGTCGAGCTCGGTACGGATCCGGTTGACGAGCCGGGTGGCGAGGAGGGAGTGGCCGCCGAGGTCGAAGAAGCTGTCGTCGATCCCGATCCGGTCGACGCCCAGAACCTCGGCGAAGAGCCGGCAGAGGATCTCCTCTTCCCGGGAACTCGCGACGCGGCCGCCCGAGCCCGCCGCGTAATCGGGCTTCGGAAGCGCTCGGCGGTCGAGTTTTCCGTTGGGGGTCAGCGGAAGACCGCCCTCCAGCAGCACCACGGCTGCCGGGACCATGTACTCGGGAAGCCGCTCGGCGAGCCGGTCGATCAGCACCGCCGGAACGAGGCCGGGATCGGAGTCGCTGTCGGTGTCGGTGTCGGGCACGACGTAGGCCACGAGCCGCTGGTCACCGGGATCGTCCTCACGGGCGATCACCGCGGCCTGACGGACACCGGCATAGCCCGTCAGCAGGGACTCGATCTCACCCGGCTCGATCCGGAAACCACGGACCTTCACCTGCTCATCGGCACGCCCCAGATACTCCAGCTGCCCATCAGCACGCCAGCGCACCACATCACCCGTGCGATACATGCGCACACCAGGCTCGAACGGCGACGCGACGAACCGCTCACCCGTCAGACCAGCACGACCCACATACCCACGCGCCAGACCCGCACCTGACACGTACAACTCACCCCGGACACCGACAGGAACCGGACGCAGAGACTCATCCAGCACGAACACACGAGTATTCGCCACCGGATGACCGATCGGCACCACACCCTCGGAGAGCGCACCGCTCATCGACACACACACCGTCGACTCCGTCGGACCATACGCATTCACCACCCGACGAATCCCCGCCCAACGCGCCACCAGATCAACCGGGGCAGCCTCACCCGCCAGAACCACCGTCTCCAGCGAGGAAAGCCCCGACTCCGCACCCGCCGGCAAAGCCCCCAGAACCGACGGCGGCACCGTCACATGCGTGATCCCCTCCTCCTCCAAGACCTCCAGGAAAGCCTCACCCGCGAGCTTCCCGCCCCGCGGCAACACCAGCACAGCACCCGACGCGAACGACATCGCCATCTCCGACATCGCAGCATCAAAACTCGGCGAAGCGAACTGCAACACCCGACTCCCGGCCGTCACACCAAACCGCTCCACCTGCGCAGCCGCCAAACTCGCCACACCCCGATGCGACACCACCACACCCTTGGGACGCCCCGTCGAACCCGACGTATAAATCACATACGCCGGATTCTCCATCGCCACACCGACGCCAGGATCAGAATCCGGGAACCCCGAGAAATCCCCACCCAACGCATCCTCGTCCAGCACCAACACCGGCGCCGCGTCCGCCAGAATGAACGCACGCCGCTCCGCCGGATAGTCCGGATCCACCGGCACATACCCACCACCGGCCTTCAACACAGCGAGCACGGAAACCACCTGGTCAACGGACCGGGGCAACAACACCCCCACCAACCGCTCCGGACCCACACCCCGACCGATCAGCCAATGCGCCAGACGATTCGCCCGCGCATTCAACTCCCCATACGACAGGGACTCGCCGCCCCACAACAGAGCCGGGGCATCCGGCATCTCCTGCACCCGAGACTCGAACAACTGGACCATCGACGCCTCGGGAACCTGGACAGCCGTGTCATTCCACTGCGACAGCAGCTGGCCACGCTCCGCGTCCGTCAGCAGCTCAACCCGCCCGATCCGCAACGACGGATCAGCCACCACCTGCTCCAACAACCCAACCCAACGCCCCAACACCCGCTCCACCGTCGAACGATCAAACAGATCGGTCGCGTACTGAACGGCGGCGAGCACACCTTCGGGGGTGCCGTCGTGGCCACGGCGTTCGACCACGTTCAGCTCGAGGTCCGCCTTGGAGACGTTCAGGTCCAGGCCGCCCAGCTCTACGTGGAGGCCGGGGAATTCGAAGGACGCCTTGGGGGCGTTCTGCAGGCCCATGATGACCTGGAAGAGCGGGTGGTGCGAGGTCGAGCGCTGCGGATTGAGCAGCTCCACCAGGTGCTCGAACGGAACGTCCTGATTGCCGTAAGCCGCCAGACTGGTCTCCCGGACCCGGCCGAGCAGCTCCTCGAAACTCGGGTCTCCGGAGGTGTCCGTACGCAGTACGAGGGTGTTGATGAAGAAGCCGACGAGATCGTCCAGCGCGTCGTCGGTGCGGCCCGCGATGGGCGAGCCGATCGGGATGTCAGTGCCACCCCCGAGGCGGCTCAGCAGGGCCGCCATACCGGCTTGAAGCACCATGAACAGGGTGGCACCCGATGCTCGTGCCAGAGCGACGAGCCTGCGATGCAGATCCGCATCGAGCTCGAACGTCAGATAGCCGCCCTCGTACGAGGCCACCGCGGGCCGGGGCCGGTCGGCGGGGATGCTCACCTGCTCCGGCAGGTCCGCCAACTGCTCGCGCCAGTAGGACACCTGGCTTTGGTAGAGGCTGTCGGCATCAGCGGCCTCACCGAGCAGTTCACGCTGCCAGAGCGTGTAATCGGCGTACTGGACCGGGAGTTCAGCCCACTGCGGGGCCCCGCCCTGCATACGCGCCGTATAGGCCTCCACCACATCCCGGGCCAGCGGGCCCATCGACCAGCCGTCACCCGCGATGTGGTGTATCAGAAGCAGCAGAACCCCTTCTTCCGCACCCAATTCGAAGAACCATGCCCGCAGCGGCAGTTCGCCGGACAGATCGAACCGGTGCCCGGCCGCTTCTTCCAGCGCGGCCGGGAGCTCGTCTTCGCTGACGACACGGTGGTCCCAGCGGAAATCGGCCTCGCCCGCCTCAAGCACCCGCTGATACGGCTCACCACCCGTCTCGGGGAAGACCGTACGCAGCGACTCGTGCCGACCGACCACGTCACGCAGCGCGCCGGCGAGGGCGGCAGAGTCCACCGCTCCGTTCAGGCGCAGGACGAGCGGGACGTTGTAGGTCGCCGAGCGGCCATCCATCTGGTGGAGGAACCAGAGGCGGCGCTGGGCGAAGGACAGCGGTACGGCCTCCGGGCGCTTCATCGGCAGAAGGCTGGCGCGCCCCCGCTGCACGGACGCATCGAGCAGCCCCGCGATACGGGCGACCGTCGGTGCGGCGAAGACATCCTTGATGGGCAGTTCGGCGTTCAGGACCGTACGGATACGGCTGACGAGGCGGGTGGCGAGGAGGGAGTGGCCGCCCAGCTCGAAGAAACTGTCGTCGATTCCGACCCGGTCAACACCCAGGACCTCGGCGAACAACCCGCACAGCACCTCTTCCTGCGGAGTGCGCGGGGTACGGCCACCCACCGCCGCCGCGTAATCGGGCTTCGGAAGCGCTCGGCGGTCGAGTTTTCCGTTGGGGGTCAGCGGAAGACCGCCCTCCAGCAGCACCACGGCCGCCGGGACCATGTACTCGGGAAGCCGCTCGGCGAGCCGGTCGATCAGCACCGCCGGAACGAGCCCGGGATCGGAGTCGGGCACGACGTAGGCCACGAGCCGCTGGTCACCCGGAACGTCCTCACGGGCGATCACCGCCGCCTGACGGACACCCTCACAACCCACCAGCAACGACTCGATCTCACCCGGCTCGATCCGGAAACCACGGACCTTCACCTGCTCATCGGCACGCCCCAGATACTCCAGCTGCCCATCAGCACGCCAGCGCACCACATCACCCGTGCGATACATCCGCACACCCGACCCGAACGGCGACGCCACAAACCGCTCACCCGTCAGAGCAGCACGACCCACATACCCACGCGCCAGACCCGCACCCGACACATACAACTCACCCCGAACACCCACCGGCACCGGACGCAAAGACTCATCCAGCACGAACACACGAGTATTCGCCACCGGGCGACCGATCGGCACCACACCCACAGGCAGCTCACCGCTCATCGACACACACACCGTCGACTCCGTCGGACCATACGCATTCACCACCCGACGAGTCCCCGCCCAACGCGCCACCAGATCAACCGGCGCAGCCTCACCCGCCAGAACCACCGTCTCCAAAGACGAAAGCCCCGACTCCACACCCGCCGGCAAAGCCCCCAGAACCGACGGCGGCACCGTCACATGCGTGATCCCCTCCTCCTCCAAGACCTCCAGGAGAGCCTCACCCGCGAGCTTCCCGCCCCGCGGCAACACCAGCACAGCACCCGACGCGAACGACATCGCCATCTCAGACATCGCCGCATCAAAACTCGGCGAAGCGAACTGCAACACCCGACTCCCGGCCGTCACACCAAACCGCTCCACCTGCGCAGCCGCCAAACTCGCCACACCCCGATGCGACACCACCACACCCTTGGGACGCCCCGTCGAACCCGAGGTGTAGATGACGTAAGCGGGATTATCGAGAGCGACACGAACCTCAGGGTCGGAGTCGGGACAGCCCGGGAGGAACACCTGAGCATCACGCAGCGACTTCTCATCAAGCACCAGCACCGGCGCCGCATCCGCCAGAATGAACGCACGCCGCTCCGCCGGATAGTCCGGATCCACCGGCACATACCCACCACCGGCCTTCAACACAGCGAGCACGGAAACCACCTGGTCAACGGACCGGGGCAGCATCACCCCCACCAACCGCTCCGGACCCACACCCCGACCGATCAGCCAATGCGCCAGACGATTCGCCCGCGCATTCAGCTCGCCGTACGACAGGGACTCGCCGCCCCACGACAGAGCCGGGGCATCCGGCATCTCCTGCACCCGAGACTCGAACAACTGGACCATCGACGCCTCGGGAACCTGGACAGCCGTGTCGTTCCAGTCCGACAGCAGCTGGCCACGCTCCACGTCCGTCAGCAGCTCAACCCGCCCGATCCGCAACGACGGATCAGCCACCACCTGCTCCAACAACCCAACCCAACGCCCCAACACCCGCTCCACCGTCGAACGATCAAACAGATCGGACGCGTACTGAACGAACACGTCGATGCCGGCGGGGTTGTCCGCACGGTCGCGGCGCTCGAGGACGTTGACGACGGCGTCGGCCGGTGAGATCCGCAGTTCCAGACCCTCTATCTCCAGCTGGAGGCCCGGCAGTTCGAACGACGCCTCAGGGGCGTTCTGCAGAGCGAGAATCACCTGGAAGAGCGGGTGGTGCGAGGTCGAGCGCTGCGGGTTGAGCAGCTCCACCAGGTGCTCGAACGGAACGTCCTGATTGCCGTAAGCCGCCAGACTGGTCTCCCGGACCCGGCCCAGCAGCTCCTCGAAACTGGGATCGCCGGAGGTGTCCGTACGCAGGACGAGGGTGTTGACGAAGAACCCCACGAGATCGTCCAGCGCATTGTCCATACGGCCCGCGATCGGCGAGCCGATCGGGATGTCAGTGCCACCACCGAGGCGGGTCAGCAGGGCCGCCATGGCGGCCTGGAGCACCATGAAAACGGTCGCGTTCGAACCCCGGGCCAGGGCGATCAGCTGCCGGTGCAGCTTGGCGTCCAGCTCCAAAGTCAGGTGTGCACCCTCGTACGAGGCCACTGCGGGGCGGGGCCGGTCGGCGGGGAAGCTCACCTGCTCCGGCAGATCCGCCAACTGCGCACGCCAATAGGCGATCTGGTTCTCGAACATGCTGTTCGGGGCGACGAGATCGCCCAGCAGTTCGCGCTGCCAGAGCGTGTAGTCGGCGTACTGGACCGGGAGTTCAGCCCACTGCGGGGCCACGTCGTGCATACGTGCCGTATAGGCCTCCACCACGTCCCGGGCCAGCGGGCCCATCGACCAGCCGTCACTCGCGATGTGGTGCATGAGGAGGAGCAGGACGCACTCATCGCCGCTGAGCTCGAACAACCACGCCCGCAGCGGGATCTCGGAGGACAGGTCAAACCCATACCGGGCCGCCATCTCCAGCGTGGCCGGGAGCTCGTCTTCGCTGACGACACGGTGGTCCCAGCGGAAATCGGCCTCGCCCGTCTCCAGCACCCGCTGATACGGCTCACCACCCGTCTCGGGGAAGACCGTACGCAGCGACTCGTGCCGACCGACCACGTCACGCAGGGCAGCACGCAGCGCATCGGCGTCGACCGCGCCCGTGAGCCGGAGCGCCAAGGGTACGTTGTAGGTCGCCGACGGGCCTTCCAGCTTGTGGAGGAACCACAGACGGCGCTGGGCAAAGGACAGCGGCACAGTCTCCGGGCGCTCCACCGGAACCAGTGCGGTACGAGCGAGTCCCCTGACCTCGGCCAGCGTTGCCGCGAGGCCGGCGACCGTGGGTGTGGCGAAGACGTCCTTGATGGGCAGTTCGGCGTTCAGGACCGTACGGATACGGCTGACCAGACGGGTAGCGAGGAGGGAGTGGCCGCCGAGGTCGAAGAAACTGTCATCGATCCCGACCCGGTCGAGGCCCAGGACCTCGGCGAACAAGTTGCAGAGAACCTGTTCCTGGACGGTGCGGGCTGCCCGGCCGCCGGCCGTTGCGGCGTAGTCGGGCTTGGGGAGAGCGCGACGGTCCAGCTTGCCGTTCGGCGTCAGCGGAAGGCGGTCCAGGACCACCACCGCCGAAGGAACCATGTAGTCCGGCAGGCCCTCCGCGAGATGGGCCCGCGCCGCCTTCACCACCGCGCCGATCCCGCGGGCGGCGACGGGAGTGTTCACCCACGGCCCGACCCCGCCCGAAGGCCGATACACACCCGTCAGCACAGTCTGCTCTCCCACCGAGGCGGGAAGGATCACCGCCTCGAAGCACGCCACCGACGCGGCCGACCAGGTCGGCACCACCCGAACGCCGTGCTGCGCACCCCAGACGACGAGATCCTCCGGGTCAACACCCGGCCCGAGGTCTTCCGGATCATGGCCGTCGACCGCCTGCTCCGCAGCCACCTCGGCAAGCAGCCGCGCATTGGGAATACCCGTCACCCGCACCGCAGCATCCGATACGGCCAAGGACGCGAAGTCCAGGCCCGGTTCCCACGCCACTTCCCGGGCGGCGGAAACATCCAGCACCACACCCGGATCCCGGTGGAACACCACCTCATAACGGTGCCGCGTCAGCTCATTGTGATACCCGCCCCGCTTCAAACGGATATCCACCGCACCTATATTGGCATTCCGCCCGGCGATATCCGCGAAGAACTCAGGAGCCGCAACCAGCTCCTTCTCCAAAAGCACCCCACGGTC
>NZ_JBVHTP010000028.1:24368-26601 GCF_055565795.1 Streptomyces sp. NPDC028314 | reverse complement strand
TTCGGCCACGGGCGGCTTTTTCTGCCCTTCGGGCAGGCGCTGCGCGCCGGGCCCTTCAAGCGCCCTTCGGGCGCGGGCCCGCCCCTGCGGGGCCAAGGAGCCGCCTTCGGCGGCCGGAAATGGACAGCCGCAAGCGGCTGGGGTCCGCCCCTTTAAGCGCCCTTCGGGCGCGGGGCGGACTAATGGACAGCCGCAAGCGGCTGGGGTCCGCCCCTTTAAGCGCCCTTCGGGCGCGGGGCGGACTAGCGGAAACGCCGCCCCCTGAGTGGCCTTCGGCCACGGGCGGCTTTTTCTGCCCTTCGGGCAGGCGCTGCGCGCCGGGCCCTTCAAGCGCCCTTCGGGCGCGGGCCCGCCCCTGCGGGGCCACCTGCCGACGCGGATCCGGTGACTGACTGGACGCGAAGCAGAAAAGTAAGGCAAAATTAGCGAAATCGAGAGGTTGGTGCTCTCGTGTCCCCCAACCCTGTGACGCGGAAGATCAGGGGCGGACGGCCAGTCCAATGACAGTAGTACTGGCCGTCCTATGCCCCCTGGCCCCAGGCCCTTCAACAAGCCCATATCCAGGAAGGCACTGCACACGATGGTAGACGACACCTAGCTCGCCGCGACCTGCGCCCTCGACGGCCCTGTGACCCTCCGCGCCGGCGACCAGGCCAGAGCCGCCCCCGTTGTGTCGTCGATGCCCCCGTCCCGAGCACCGTGCGCCCGCTTGTCGGCGGGCGGGATGAACCGGGCTAGGCCCTGCCGGGGAACGGGTCGTCCTCAGGGCCGGCAGCATCGCGCCAGCCACGAGACCGACCGAATCCGGCGCACAGTGGGAACACGCATGCCGCAGCGGCCCGGGGGACGTCTACGACAAGACGACGCGTGGAGGGGCCTCGACGACGAATGGGCCCCCACAACACTCATAGACCACGGAGAACTCCCCATGACCACCTTGGACGGACACCGCGTACTCACCAGGAAGGAGATCGCCGACACCTACGAGCTCAGCATCACTCACTTGGAGAAGCTGTACCGCGACCGCGAGCACAACGGCCACCCCGAAGCCGTCGGCACAATCGACCGCGCACTGGTTTGGAACGCCACCGACTGGCACCAGTGGTACGAACGCCACACCGACGTGACCGCACTGGAAAGCCGCACAGATCTGCACGACCGCACCGGCCTCGGCCTGAGCACCCTCGCACGCCTGTGGAAGGACCGGAAATCCAACCAGCACCCTGAGCCCGAGAAAACCATCGGCAACACCATGTACTGGAACCCGGACGCATGGGACATCTGGTATCAGAGCTACAAAACCAACCAGCAGTGGCGCACCACCGTCGACCTCAGCGGGAACCCCGAGGACCTCATCTCACTGTCCGACGCCGCCCGAATCCTGGGCATGGAACCCACCAGCGTCACGAAATACCCCGCGACGCCGCCGAAGCACTGGCCCGCACCAGCCGAGGAAAGGACGACGGACAAGGGGTTCATCAAACGGAAGTACCGGCGCGGCGACATCTGGACCTACGCCGAACGCCGCGAACGCGGAGGCGGCCGCCCCACCGGCCCCAAAACAGACCGCCGCTACCCCTACGACGGTGACCCCCGCCTCGAGCAAGCCCGCACCGCGGTCAAAGCCAACCCCCAAACCCCCGCAACCCAACTCGCCGGCCAGCTCGCCCGGGAACACGGCGGCACCGCAGGCACCTGGTCCCACATCATCCGCAGCGCACAACAACACCCTGAGGACTGACCCGCGGCGGAAGCAGAGGGTGCTTACGCCGTAAGCACCCTCTGCTTCCGCCCCCCTTGTCCTCGACCGGCCGGTCCTGGCCGCCCCCAAAGAAGCAGCACCCCCAGGTGGCGATCATGGATCACCCGAAAAGTGCGGCGGTGACCCCCAGCCTCGATCCCGCCCAGGTCCGAGCCCTTCCGGCTGGCGCAACGCCAAACCAGAGCCTGACGGGGGCTTCCCTCGGTCGGTCGGGCAGCGTCAGCCGACCGTCGGTTCTGTGGGGGGTGCCAGGATCGCGCAGCGACCGCGTAGCGGCTTGTCCTGGCACCCCCCACAGGTTCGGCGGTAGCCCTCCGGGGGCCCGACCGACCGAGGGAAGCCCCCGGCCCACCCACCCCTACCCCACCGACCGGCAGCCGACCGACAACCCAGGCCCCCTCGGGAGTGAGGGCCCGCCGGAGGCGTCCTTTTTCCGCTGGAACGGAACCATCCGCACGCCGGGACTTGGGC
>NZ_JBVHTP010000028.1:0-24271 GCF_055565795.1 Streptomyces sp. NPDC028314 | reverse complement strand
GGCGTGGGGTGTGGTCGTGGGGTGCTTACGGCGTAAGCACTTGGGGTCGGGACTTGGGCGTGGGGTGTGGTCGTGGGGTGCTTACGGCGTAAGCACTTGGGGTCGGGACTTGGGCGTGGGGTGTGGTCGTGGGGTGCTTACGGCGTAAGCACCTCACCGTGTTCGGCGTGGCGCTGCCCGACAGCACAGATGGCCGGCCCGCCGTACTCGGCAGACCGGCCATCAGGGACGAAACGCTGTGTGTCAGCCCTCGTGCGCCGCCAGCAGACGTTCGAGCAGCACCGTCCGCTGCTCGATGTCCATCTTCTGGAAGACGAGATCGGCGACCGCGTCCCCGTCGTTCCACGGAACCTTGGGCAGCTTACGGATGTCCATCACCCACGGAGCGCCGTCAGGAGCAGAGCCCCCACCGTCCTCAAGAGGCGTGGAAGGCTCGGCGGACAGAACCTCCTGCCGCACACCGGCACCTGGAACCGCATCGATGCCCTGCTCGGCCGCCACGTCCTCGGACGGCCGAGCCGTCGGCACGGCTGGAGCGTCCGGGGTGCTTACGCCGTAAGCACCTCCCGCCGCCGAACGACGCTCCTTCTTCCGTTCGCGTTCGGCCAGAGCCGCGTCGACGGCGTTCTGCTGCTCCTCGCTCGGCATCTGCCCCACCCGGCGGGCGACCTCCACGGGAAGGGCCCGGTCCTCCACCGCTTGCCTCAGGTCCGGGGTGAGCTTCAGCAGCGCCATGCGCTGGGTGACCCAACCGCTGGACTTGCCGAGGGACCGGGCAACGGCCCGCTGGGATCCGTGCACGTCCACGAGCCGCTGGAGCGCCTTCGCCTCGTCCATGGGATCGAGGTCCTCGTGCTGGACGGCTGCGATGAGCGCGGTCTCCAGCAGGGTGTCCGCGTCGTCGGCGAAGGAGTCGTCCACGTGCACGGGCACCTCGTCGAGACCGGCCCGGTTGGCCGCGGCCAACCGCCGGTTGCCGTCGACGACGACGTACTCGGCACCGGTCAGAGCCTCCTCGTGCTCAGGATGCGCGCTGAGGAACGCGGCCCGCGTGACGACCGTGAGGGGCTGGATGACCCCGCGAGCGGCGAGGCTGTCCGCGAGATCGTCGACCTGCTTCAGCTCCTCCCGAGGGTTGTACGGGTTGTGCGTCAGGACGTCCAGCGGCAGCCGGCTCGACCCTGGAGCACCCGAAGGATCGGCCGGAGCCCCGGACCCCTGGTGGTTGAAGCGTGCGAAGGCGGCCGCACGGCTGCTGATCGGCTGGGCCACGGCGTCGAACGTCGCCGACTCGCCCAACATCTCCGCCTTGCTCATACCGTCCTCACCTTCCTGGCGATCTGCCTCATCTGGTGCGCCTGCTCGCAGTCGGGCGCGTAATCCAGCAGAGGCAGCTGCTTGCGGACCGCCTCACGCTGCTCCTTGAGATCCGGCACGACCGCCAGAACGGGCGGGGTACCGAGCGACTTCCACTTCTCCAGCGAGGACGTGGCGATGAAGCCCCGTCGACCGTCGAACTTGTTGACGACCAGGCCGATCTGCTCGATGAGGACGTCGTAGTCGCGGGCCAGCGACTCCGTCTGCTGGATGAGCATGCCGTACGCCTGCGCGGAAGTGTCCTCGGCCTCGACCGGAATGACGAGCCCCGACGATCCCGGCCTCTCGTCGTCCCGCTGGCGGGCGTAGTACAACGCGGCGTCCATCGACAGCCCCAGGCTCGGAGGGGAGTCGATCACGATGACGTCGAAGTGCTCCTCGACCGGGGCGAGCGCTCTTTCCAGCGTGGCGTGGCGAGGCCCGCGGAAGACGGTGAGCCCCGAGTCGAGGAGGAAGGCGTCGAACGCGGCGGGAAGGATCCGAAGGCGCCCGCCGAAGCGGTCACCTTCTATGGCCACGGTCAGGTCGAGCAGCGGGATCCTGGCCTGCTCACGATGGAGCATGTGCGTGATCATGCTCTCCTCGCCGGCCGGGACCGCCTTGAGGCCGAGCTGGTGGGAGAGGTGACCCTGTGCGTCGTAGTCGACGAGCAGGACGCGCTGTCCCGCCGCAGCCGCTTCCCGCGCGGTGTCGAGCGCCTGGCCGGTGGCCAGCCGCCCCTCGGCGAGCGCCTGGGCGAGGCCCGCCGACACGGCGGTCTTGCCGACGCCGCCCTTCTGGTTGCAGACGACGATGCGACGGGTCACCGACCGGGTATCCGCAGGGTTTTCGGCGAGCCAGAGTGCGACCGACTGGGCCAGGCCCTGGATGTAGGAGACGCCGCGTTCGCGGCAGTCCTCCTTGAAGGCGTCGTAGAGACCGTCAGGGAGGTAGGTGCCGAAGGAGTCGGCGCCCGCGGTGTTGACGGTGGGCAGCTCTTCCGTGCAGCCGCGCCAGGACTCGATGCCTGCGGTCACGGCGTCCTGCATGTCGGTCTGGAGCTGGGCTGCGCGGACCTTGAGGCTCTGTTGGAGGTGGGCGGGCAGCTTGGAGATCAGCTTTTCCCGCTCGCCTCCAGGGTTCGGAGAGGACATGCACGGCAGCATACTGGCGCACACATCCAATCGGACGGGCTATCAGAGGCGTGTCGGCGTTCGGCTGCGTTAGTTAACACGACATTGTCTCCCTCGCGAGAAGCCTCACACCGCAAGGTGAACGCAGGAGTGTTAGCGATCGGACACAGTGAACTCCAGCCCCGGGCGGTCCCGTCCACTTCGGAGACGCTCAAGCGGTCGGTGTCGCAGCCGCGGCAGCGCGGGCGGCGGCCGCTCGGCTGAACGAAGCTGCCTCCGACCGGGGGGGTCGGCCCACCGACGGCCGCGCCGATTCCGCGCAGGCCCGATGAGCAACCGGACATACCGCAAGATCGTCACATGAAAGGGTTAAAGTCCTCTTTCGTGGCTGCCCCAGATCCGGTGTTCCCTGTTCGTTTATCGACAAAGGAATTATCCGCGCCGTCCGCGGGCCGCGCTCCTTCTGACGGCCTGTTCGTCTGTATTGAAGACGGATTGCAGCAGCGGAACCCACCGATTCGGGAGACCCTGACGCCCCGTCTCCACATTGCAGTACGTTGCCGCAGTAACCCCGACCAGGCGGGCGATGTCGCTCTGGGTCAGGCCGCGCGCCTCCCGCAGTTCTCTCAACGTTCCTCCCCCGGATGGCTCTTCCAGCAGGTCAGACGGGTCGACCCCGAGAAAGCCGGCCAGTTTGAGCAGGTGTCGGGGGCTGGGGCGCTGACCCTTCGTCTCCCACATGGATACGGCGCTTCGGGAGCATCCCACGGCGCTCGCCAATTGTGTCTGTGGGATGTTCCGGAGCCCTCGCAGCTCGCGCACGAGCCATCCCCTCAGGCGTCTCGCCTCTGCCTCCGATCGCATGGCGAGGCACTCTACTCGCAGCGATACATACTTTTTTGACGATCAGTTATTGACGGGCTACTGTCCTGGTCCATTCGACCATCACGGGGGAAGGTCATCGGGGGATGAGCACGTTCAAGAAGATCGTCTGGAAGGTTCTGAACCTTCCGGATCCCAAGCCCGAGCCCGAGCCGCAGATTCCGGGCGGAGCTGCGGAACCTCTCCTTCCTTCAGACACTCAGGGTCCTGCCGCGGTTCCCGCGAAGGTCCCGGTCGGCGCTCAGGCCTGGGTGGCCGCCGGCAAGCGCGTGCAGTCCGACCGCTCCGCACCCGTTGCAGATGACGCTCAGCAAACCCGGAAACCCGCCGAAGGCCGCCGACCGGCGACTCCCTGGCAGGTCGAGGAGGAGAGCAGCGGGACCAAGGCCATGGTCAAGCTGGGGCGGGTCGTTCTGTGGGGCGTCGTCGCTCTGGCCGTGGCGACCGGTGTCCGGTCGTGGTTCTGGCCGGACCGGGCCCTCGCGCCGGCCCCGCCGCCGGTGCAGGCGGGTCCGACCTACCCGACGCAGGAAGCGCAGTCGGTCGCCGGCCGGTTCGCCCACAGCTATCTGACCTGGGACGAGGCGAAGCCTCAGGTCCGTGCGCAGTCCCTTGCCCGTGACATGCCCAAGGGCCTCGACACCACGCAGGGCTGGAACTCCAAGGGCAAGCAGGACGTCGGCGCCGTCGTGCCCGGCACGGTCACCGAGCTGGGCGACTCCCGCGCCCGTGTCCACGTCGACGTCCTCGTGAACGTCCCGGCCGTACCGGCGAAGGACCCGGAGCCCGCCAAGCCGGCCGAGCAGAAGTGGGTCGGTCTGGACGTGCCCGTGCTGATCACCGCGGGCCGTGCCGTGGTGACGGGCCAGCCCGGCCTCGTCGGGGTGCCACTGGCCGGACCGACCGTCCCGGCCGTCCCGGTCAAGAACGCCGACGCGGACATGTCCGCGCAGACCAAGACGGTCGTGGACACCTTCTTCGCCGCGTACGCCAAGGGCGAGGCCGAGGGCATCTCGGCGCCGGGCGCCACCATCGCGCCGCTGCCGTCGGGGATGACCCTGAGCAGTGTCCAGAGCTGGAACGTCGACGAGGGATCCGGCGACACCCGGACCGGAACCGCCCTCGTCACCTGGCGGATCGGTGCCGCCGAACTGCAGCAGACCTACCGGGTCGACCTGGCCCGGGTGGCCTCGGCCTCGGCCCAGCGCTGGCAGGTCGCCAAAGTCCACGGCGGAGCCTCCTGAGCTCCCGCTCCACCTGCCTGTCACACAACGAGGGGAAACACATGCAGACGCTGGCTGCGCTCACCAACGGCGCCGACCTGCTCGGCTGGACCAAGACGATCGCCGGAAACATATTCCTGATCATCCTGCTGGTCCGGGCCGTCATGCACTACGCGAAGCGCGAGTGGGGCGAGATGATCGGGCACATCATCGCCGGTGTGCTCGTCGCCGGATTCGTCTTCGCGACCGACCAGACCAAGCAGCTCCTGATCGACCTCTGGAACAAGGTCGCCGGCGCATGAGGGTGGGGCACACCTACACGCGCCACTTCGACCTGGAGACCCGCCAGCACGAGATCCTGGGCATGGACCTCGGAGAAGGTCCTTCCCGGCGGCTGCTGGTCACCGGCGCCGTCGTCTACCTGGTGTGGACCGGAGGCATGTTCCTCGTCTTCGGAATGCCCTCCCAGATCACGTTCACGCTCTACTTCGCCCCGCCCGCGCTCCTCACCTTCTACGGTGCCCAGCGCTCCCGGACGAAGGAGCGCCGCTGGAACCTGACCCAGTGGGCGCTGATGGTCCGGTACCTGGCCGTCGGCCACCGGCCGTTGATCAACGGTGGTCGTCGGGCCGCGGACCGCACCGAGTGGCTGCCGCTGCGCGGACGGCTCGGCGAGCGCGTCGAGGCGATCACGGAACTTCCCGGACTGGGCTTCCTGGAGGGCGCGTTCGGCGCGGACCGGACGCGGCAGACAGCGGGCCGTGAGGTCCAGATCGACATGAAGGCCAGGCTGTACGGCCCCGACGCCGTCTACCGGGCCCGTAAGCGCGCCGGCAGCAAGCAGAAGTAGAGCAGAGGGGTACGGGGGATGAAGATCGCAAGGGCTGTGGGCAGGCTTCTGGGCGTGACGGGGGACCGCAGCGCGCCACCGCCGAAGTACGTGGCCGTCTCGGACGGTCTGCTGGTCACCGAGACCCACGCCGAGGCGTGGTACACCCTGCGGACCAGCAACACCGACCTGATGTCGGAGGCCGCCCGGGACGCCGAGCACGACCAGGTGGCGAGCACGCTGGCCCGCACGCTGGCCGGGATGGACTGCCACCTGCGCGTCCTGTGGAGCCCGCTGAACGCGGACGACTACCGGGCCGAGGCGGAGGAACTGTTCAGCGCCGGCGACCACCGGGCATGGGCCGAGATCAGGGTCGAGCGCCTGCAGCAGCTCGATCTGCCCACCCGTCACCTGCTGCTGGGCGTCCGGATCCAGGAGCGGTCCACGCAGGCGCAGGCACGAGGCCGCTCCAGCCTCCAGGACGCCCTCGGCATCCGCACGCACGCCGTGCCGCAGCGCGAACTCGCCCGCCTCGACGCCCTGGCCCGCCGCCTGGGCCGACAACTGCAGTCCACGCCGTGGCAGGCGGAGCTCGCCCCGGTCGAGATGCTGGCCTGGATGATCGCGCGCGAGCAGCACCGCCTCAGCGCGCTGCCCAGCCCGAACTCGGCCGGTGTGATCTCCGGCTCCAAGATCGCCACACTGACCCGCGGGCGGGTGGTCCCCTACCCCGACCACGTACGCGTCATCGACGGCAAGGGCGAGGTCGCCGCCTGGACCTCGGTCCTGACCATGGACACCTTCCCCGAGGAGATGGAGTCCCCCGGCCCCGGCGAATGGCTGCGGGCCGTCAGCGAGATCACCTACGTCCCCGAACTCGACGACACCCTGGAGGGCTTCGACGACGACGAGGTGGCGATCCTGCCGGTCAACCCCGAGCCGTCCGTCCGCTTCAGGGTCCTGCACCGGCGGGACGCCCTGAAGCTGATCGACGAGATGCGCCGGCTGGCCAAGGAACAGCGCCAGAGCGCGGCCAAGCACTCCGCGGGCGAGACCGCCCAGGAGATCGAAGAGACCGAAGAGGTCATGGCCATGCTCACGCGCGACATGAAGCGCGAGGACGTGACCCTGCTCCAGGACCACCCCCGACTGGTCATATCCAGCGACGTCTCCCTCGGCGACCTCCGCAACAAGATCGACGCCGTGATCTCGTACTACGGCGGCCTCGGCATCGAGTGCTCGGTCGGCAGCGAGGAGCAGAAGGAACTCTGGCTCGAAAGCCTGCCGGGCGACCGCCTGCGCGTTCCCGACCTCTCCCACACCCGTACGGTCGGCGCGCTCGCCGGCAGCTGGTTCTGGGGCGGCGCCGCGGTCGGCGACGACACAGGCCCCATCATCGGCTTCCTTACGGGCACCACGCCCGGCGTGGTCCGCGCCGACCTCACGGCGGGCCCGGACCGGGGCGACGCGACGACGACCGCCATGGTCGGCCGCTCCGGCCGGGGCAAGACGACGGCCATGATGCTGATGCTCCTGGACGCCGCCTTCCGCGGGTCGTTCGTCCTGGCCCTGGACTTCAAGGGCGACATGGGCGGGCTCGCCGCCGCCGGCGAGCACTACGGCCTGAACTCCCACCTGGTCGAGGCCACCAGCAAGTACGCGGGCGCGTTCGACCTGTTCGCCCTCCTGACCGGCGAGAGCGCGGAACGCGCGCAGACCGAGGTGGCCGGCCAGCTCGGCATCGCGCTGCCGCAGCACCTGCGCAACCGCGGCGCCGAGACGCCGATCCAGAGCGCCGTCAACTGGGTCATGTCCGAGGGCGACCCGGCGACCTGGAAGGTCATCGCACACCTGCGCGCGAGCGAGGACGAGCTGGCCCGCGAGACCGGCGAGGCCCTGTACGAGCTCGCCCAGACCGGCATCGGCGCCCCGTTCATGGGCAGGCCGACCGGCGAGACGCTGATCGCGCCGGAGCCCGGCATCTGGGTCGTGCAGATCCCCGGCATCACCCTGCCGTCGCCGGACGACGAGCGTACGGACTGGTCCGTGCACCAGCGCCTGAGTGTGGCCCTGGTCCACTCCATGCTGGCCTTCGGCATCTCGATGGCCGCCCGCAAGGACCTGCGCGGACTGCGCAAGACCATCGCGGTGCCCGAAGCGCACGTGCTGACGGCCACCCGTGAGGGGGCGAGCTTCCTCCAGTGGATCGCCCGTGTCGGCCGAGCCCTGCGGATGGGCCTGGTGATCGACACCCAGGACGTGGAGTCGCTGGCCAAGCTCACCGGTCTGCTGGAGCAGATCAGCATGATGTTCGGCTTCCAGCTGACCACCGCCGAACAGCAGGACGCGCTCGCCGAACTGCTGGACCTCCCCAAGGGGCCGCACACCCGCCAGCTCATCCAGTCGATCGGCCTGGACCCCTCCCGGCGCAACGCCGTCCGGCACGGCCACGCGATCATGCGCGACCCGAGGTTCAGCAACGCCACCGTCCAGTTCGACGTCCCGTCGGAGCACCTGCACCAGCTCCTGAGCACGACCCCGAAGGCCGACAACAGCCCCGAAGAACCGCAGCACGTGGTCCTGGAGAAGGAGGAGGCAGAGGTATGAGGCGCACAGTCATGACCATGCTGGCGGTGGGCGTGGTGCTGGCCGCCGCAGGCTGCTCGTCCGACGGCGGGGACAAGGACACCCCCGCGGCGGCCCCCAAGGACCCCACGGCCGCGGCGGTGGAGGCCGCCCGCGTCTACCAGGAGGCGCACAACCACCAGGACTGGCCGCGCGTCTGCGCCCTGCGGACCGAGCGCTACCGGGGCGGAACGGCCGAGTCGTGTGTGGCGGCCAACACGAAGGCGACGCCCACGCCTTCACCCTCCCCGACGCCGTCCGCCTCGCAGAGCGGTGACAACCACGGGCTGCCCGAGGGGTGGACCATCGAGCCCAAGGGCGTCTCCAGCCCCAGCGGCCCGGAGCGGGCCGAGACGGGCCCGGTCCAGGCAGGCAGCCCGGTCACGGTGGCCGCCAGCAAGAGCCACCCGGCGGGTACCGGAATCAAGGTCGAGTACGCGGTCACATCGCCGAGCGGCTCCAGCGTCAGCCGGGAGGCCCTACGGCTGGTTCAGCAGGGCGATCAGTGGCTGGTGGACCAGTCGGAGGACATCTTCGACTCCGACATCGCCCACGGGAACCCGGTGCACGACGCCCTGATGCGGAGCGGATCGTGAACATGCCGAAGACCTACCGGTTCAGTGTGCTCCGTCTGCTGATACGACTGCAGCACTTCCGGCTTCCCCGTAAGCGGAACGTACTGGTCCCCATCCTCGGGGTCTACGTCACCCTCATGGTCACGGCCCAGTCCGCGTGGGCCCGGGACATCACACCCGTGGGTGTCGGAGATCTGCTGCCGTCGCCCAAGATCCCCCGGCAGGGCAAGGGGACCCTGTACGAGGAGTACGGGAACCCTCTTCTCTTCACGCTCGACAGCGACTACGGGATGTGGGACGTCTTCGACCCCATCCTGGAGCTGCCCGCGGACATCTGCATGGCTCTGACGGCGACCATCGGCAGCGCCTGCGTGATGATCGTGCAGTGGGTCTTCAACCTGACGTCGATCCCCGAAATCGAGAACGCGATCGCCAAGTCGATCGGCGCCGCTTCCGGCACGCTGACGACCACCCTGCTGCCTTCGGCTATGGCCATCGGCGCTCTGGTCGCGTGGGCCAACCACCGCAAGGCGTCGGGCAGCGCCCTGGGCCAGATCGGCTGGGTGGCGGTGTCCACGGTCTTCTCCCTCTCCCTCCTCCTCTCGCCGTCGACGTGGATCAGCGGAATCGACAGCGTCCGCAACGTCGGAGCGTCCGTCGCGATGAACGCGACCGACGCCGGCATCGGCGACGGGACGAAGGAACCGATCGATCTCGGATACGAGCCCAGCTACGGCACCAGCGAGCGCGACAACATGCTCCGCAAGAGTGGCGACGCCGTCTGGCGGACCTTCGTCGTCACACCCTGGTGCGTCGCTGAGTTCGGCTCGGTCGCGGCCTGCAAGGAGCACGGAAAGGATCTGATCGACCAGGGCGTCCTCAAGGGCAAGCGCAAGGAGTGGCTGCAGGACAAGGTGACCAAGGGCGCGGTCGGAGAAGACTCCGTGACGTGGCGACAGGGCCACACTCCCATCGGCCGCGTCATGGTCACGGTTCCGGCCCTCATCTGTGTCGTGCTCTTCGCGGCGCTGCTGCTGGGCCTGGCGTTCGCCAGCCTCGCTTCGCTGCTCGGAGCGCTGATGCTGCTGTTCAGCGGGGTGATCTTCGCCTGCCTTTGGATCATTCCGGGCCGTCCCCGCACATGGGGGATCAGGTTCTTCGACACCCTGCTGGGCTTCACGCTGCAGAGCGGCATCTCCACCATGGTCCTCGGGGCGGTCCTGGTCATCGAGACCGCCGCGACCAAGTCCATGGGCTCGCTGGGATACGCGGCCTCGGCCGGCATCTCCGTCGCTGCGGCCATCGTGGCGTTCAAGTTCCGCGGCATCATGGAGTCGATCGTGGGCGTGACCGGCATGAGCTCGCCCGCCGCCGCCCTCGGCGGGCTCATGGCCGCCCGTGGAGCCGCCAAGGCGGGCTGGGGCCTGACCAAGCTCGCGGGCCGGGGGATGGTCGCGATGCGCGCGCCGCGCCTCCCGCGGTTCCCGCGCCGTCAGCCCGGCGGTGGCGGCGGCGGTCCCATGGGCGGCGGTACCCCGCAGCTGCCCGGCGGTGGTTCGCCGGGCGCGCTCTCCGGGTCCCGGCGTCCGATGCCACCGCTGCCCTCGGGCCAGAGCGCCGCGGCTTCCCTGCCCGGATCCAACAGCCGTACGGCGGTCGGTCCGCTGACCAGCCGTCCGGAGCTGCCCGCGTCGAGCGTGCCGGCCACCGGCCGTTCCGTCGCCGACGGGCCGGCGAAGGCCATCCCGGGCAGCCGTCGTCCCACCGAGGTCTCCGGCCAGAGTGCCCGCCCGGCTCTGCCGGCGGGCAGCTCCGCCCAGCGCAGCGGCACGTCGGCGGGTGCGCAGGCGGCCTCGGCCCGGCCCGGTACGGCCGCTGCCAACGGTGTGCGCCAGGGACCTGCGGCGCAGGCCGCCCCGCAGCCCGTGCAGGTATCCGCCGGGCGTCCCTCGGCGACCCTGCGTCCGGAAGCGGGGGGCAGCGCCAACTTCGCCTTCCGAGCGGCCCCTGAGGCCGGCCGGCCTGCACCGAAGCTGATCCGCCACAAGGTGATCAGCAGTACCCCGAACCGCCCGCCCCGCGCGGCCGGTTCGACGGGCCCGAATCCGGCACGGCCCGAGGCCGGCCGGGCCACCCGTACCACCGGCCGCCGCATGGCGGTGCCGGGCGTCCGGCGCAGGGGGAACCAGTGAGCGACGAGGAGAAGAAGAAGCCCAGGACCGCGGCCGAGTTCCGGGAGCTGCTGAAGGAGCAGTACGAGGTCCCGGAGGAGGCCCGTACGGGCAAGCGCCGTGAGCGGCGCAGGGCCCGCCAGGAGCTCAAGCGTGCCCGGAAGGCGACGACCCGCAGGGTGCTGGAGGAGGAGCGCCGCCGTGAGCCGATGACGCCGGTGGGCGCCGCGATCGTCATCGTGGCGATCTTCGCCGTGGGCTGGGGGGCGACGCACTGGCTCGGTGACGACGACCGCGGTATCCCGGCCGCCGCGGCTCCGAGCAGCCCGATTCCCTCGGTCTCGGCGCCCGCCGCGAGCGCGGTGCCGAGCGCGGCGGCGCCGTCGTCCGCGCCGTCGTCGTCCGCGCCGCCCGCGGTGCCGGTCGACCTCGCCACGCCGGAGAACACGGTCAAGGGGTGGGCGAAGGTCTACCTGACCCGTAATCCGCCGTTGGACCGCGCCCACAGGACGGTCGTGGAACGGGCGGCCCCCTGGATGACCGAGGCGCTCGCGAAGAACCTCGGCGCCAACGAGGACCGCCTCTGGAACGAGCTCATATCCAACGGCGGCATCCAGACCGTGCTGTCGGTCGAGGTGGGCAAGGCCTCCGAAGGGCTGCCCGTGGACACCCCGTTGCGGGTGTGGCGGCAGGCCACGGTCAAGGAGCACGTCGACGGCTACAACAAGTACGAGCAGACGCAGGTGTTCCAGGTCGAGATGACGTCCGGCTCCAAGGGCTGGAGCGTTTCTCGGGTGCTGGGGGTCTGACCTGTGAGTTCGCGCCAGGCCATCATGATGGCCGCGGGGGTGGCGCGCCGGGGGGCGATGCTCAAGCTCGTCGTCCCGGCAGCCGTGCTCTTCTTCGTCTTCCTCGTGGCCCTCGGCATCATCGGCAGCATCGCGGGCAGCAGCCAGGCCTCGGTCGGGTCGTGTGGTTCTGCGGGCCAGCCGGACTCGCAGTACGGAAACGGTGACGACAAGGGCACCAGCGGGGGAGGCAACCCCAACAGCGGCATACGGGCCCAGCAACTGGCCAATGCCAAGATCATCGACGCGGAGGCGGCCGCAGCGGGGCTGTCCGGCCGGGCCACCCTGATAGCGCTGATGACCGCGCTTCAGGAGTCCACGCTGATCAACCTGGACCACGGTGACCTCGACAGCGTCGGCCTTTTCCAGCAGCGCACGTCGACCGGCTGGGGCACCATCCAGCAGATCATGGATCCCCACTACTCCACCAAGATGTTCCTCCTCGGCAAGGGCTTCGTCGCGGGCGACAACGGAGACCCGCCGGGTCTGACGGACATATCGGGGTGGGAGAGCATGCCGATGGGCGAAGCTGCCCAGAAGGTCCAGCGCAGCGCCTACCCGACGCTCTACACGGGCCAGGAGTCCGAGGCCCGCCGGATCGCGCGCGAGGCCTCTCTCGACCTCGAACGGACCGGCCGCGCCGGGGCCGGGACCGGGACCGGGACCGGGGCTCCGGGGTCCTCAGGGCCCGTGCCCCCCGGTCCCGGCGCCTACCCCAGTGGCTACTCCGCTCCGCCGTCGACGACCGAACGCCCCAAGGAGGGCGTCCTCGACCGCTGCAAGGGCAAGGAGATCGGCAGTGGCGGATCGCAGGAGCCGGGCAAGCCGGGCGAGAAGTTCCACGATGCGAACGCCCCTTGGCCCGCAGAGGTCCAAAACCGCCGGTCCACCCAGGACGCCATCGCCTGGGCGAAGCGGGAGGCGGACAGCGGCTCCCTGGAGTGGTTCCAGTGGTGCCTGAAGTTCACGGCGCAGTCCTACGGGTGGGACTCCGCCGGTACCGGGCATGCCATCGACCACTACTGGTCCATGCCCTCGTCCATGCGGCACACCAAGGACAGGAACCCGCCGCCGGGGGCCTTGCTGTACTGGCGGACCAGTGGTCGCTCGGGTCACGTCGCTCTCTATGTCGGGGACGGCATGATCGCTTCGAACGACATCCGCGAACCCGGACGCATCAGCATCGTCCCCGCCGAGGAGATCGAGAGGAAGTGGGGCGCGGTGTACGAGGGCTGGGCCCCGCCGTACTTCCCCAACGGAGGCTGAGGGCCACCGTTTTCCCTGGTCACACCCCTCTGAGATCATCGCAAGAAGAACAAAGGAGCACGGCCATGGCCGAAAAGGTAATTCTGGTCGATGACCTCGACGGTCGGAGCACCGAGGGCGTCGAGCGGATCGGCTTCGCCTGGAAGGGCAAGGAGTACGAGGTCGACCTGAGCGCCGCTCACGTCGAGGAGTACGACAAGCTGCTGGGCCCGCTGCTGGCCGCGGCCCGTTCCCGGCAGGCCGCCGGCCGCAAGCGCGGGCCGGGCAAGCCCAAGGCGGACGGGGGCGACCAGCGCATCCGAGCGTGGGCCAGGAAGGCGGGGCGCGAGGTTCCGCGCTCGGGCCCGGTGCCGCAGGAACTGCGCGACGCCTACGCCGCCGAGCAGACCGCCGCACCGGAGGCCGTCGCCGCGGTGCCGCCCCAGCCGGCGCCCGCCGCGCACGAGAACCCGTACATCGGCCGCTGACCTGTCCGCCCGTGCCGGTGGCCCCGCCCCTCGCGGCAGGGCCACCGGCACGGGCGGCGGCGCAGGGACCCTGCGCGAACGGAGGAGTGAGAGATGCCTGTTGTGACGGACCCTGACCAGGTGCCCCTCACGCCCGTCTACACCATCGTGGTCCACGAGGACGGCGAGGCAAGCGTCGACGGGCAGGCAGTGCACCGAAACCCCGGTCAGGACACCCGTGACGCCGCGCTGGCCGACGTGCAGCTGCGAGCTGCCCAGCGCGGCCGTCCGGTACGCGTGAACGCCAAGGAACCCGACGGTTCCGTATGGCCGTTGATCGTCGACTACGACGGCGAGGTCACCCCGCTCTCCCGCCCGCATCCCGTGCCCCCGGCCCCCGCACCCGTCGTCGCCCAGGCGCCCCACGTGCCCGCGCCGGCCCCCCGGCCGGTCCCTGCGGAGCCGTCCGAGCCGGAAACGGGCTGGGACGACCCGCCGCCGCCGGAGTACCGGGAGATGCTCGACAAGGCGCAGGCGGCGGTGGCGGCGGGCGAGTGGGCCGCCGCCGCGGTCATGTCCGAGGACCTGGAGGACGCCCTGGACGACGCCTTCGGACCGGTCCACCCCTACACGGTCAACGCCCTGGCCTTCCGCGCCTACTTGGCGGCCCTGCGGCAGGAGTGGGCCACCGCCCTCGAGCTGCACCTGCGGACGGCCGAACGGCGCCACCAGGCCCAGGCCCCCCAGCAGGAGACGCTGCGGCTCGCCCGCAACGCCCACGCCTTCTGGAGGCTCCTGGCGCAGCCCACCGCCCGGCACCCGGGTGCCCACGACCCCGCCACCGCGGCGCGGTGGGCCGACGAACTCCTGCGGGTGCTCACGCTGACCGGCGTCGAGCCGGCCGTCGGAGAGAAGACCCGCCGCCTGGCGGCGCGACTGCCCGCCGCCACCTGACCACGTACCGAGGGGGAACACGTGCCCACGAGCGTCGGCGCCGGCCAGTCGGCCGCCAACGAGTACCGCAGGCGGCTGCGGTCGTGGCGGTCCAGGTCCCGCCGCCGCTTCCTGGCCGGCCTGCCCGTCGTCCTGGTCCTGGCGGCGGCCCTGGACTGGTGGATCGGCTGGCACACCCTCGGTGTGCCCTTGTACGGGCACGCCGTCGCCATCGCCGTCCTGCTGGCGTGGGCCGGCTCGTTCGCCGCCCCCCAGCACGTCAGGGCCTGGCGATCCGGCGCCGAGGGCGAGCGCAGGACCGCACGAGCGCTGCGTCCCCTGTCCCGCGCCGGCGCCGTCATCCTCCACGACCGGGCGATCGGCAGGTCCGCGAACCTGGACCACATCGCCATAGGCCGCTGGGGCATCGCGTACATCGACACCAAGAACTGGCAGGCCAAGGGCGCCCGCGTCGCGGTCAGCCGCGACGGCGCGACGCTCTGGTACGGCACGCACGCCCAGAACCGGACCGTCTCGACCGTGCACTGGGAGGTCCGCCGGATGACCGAGGCCCTGCGCGGTCCCCTGGACGGGCTGGGGCTCGGCATCCAGCCGATCATCGCGGTCCAGGGCGCCCCCGTCGGCCGCCGCGGCGTCATCGCCTTCGACGGCATCGTGGTCATCGAGGCGGCGAGGCTCGCCCGGCACCTGCGCCGCCAGCGCAGGACTCTCTCCCCGGAACAGGTCGAGCTGGTGGCCGCTGCGGCCGAAAGAGCCTTCCCGCCCAAGACGTGACGCGGTCGTTCCTGCCCAAGGTCGCCGCGACTTCCGCATAGCTCAGGGTGTTCGGCGCTTCGCCGGCGGCTCGGCGGGATCTTCGTAGTCATGAATGACGTCGCACAGAATGCCGACACGCCCCGACGCGTCTTGTACCCTCGCGCCGATATCCGCCTGCGTGATCACTGATGCCCACTGGGCTGTTTCGTAGTCGTCGCTTCGTGCGTACGACGTTGCCGCCGACACCAGCAGGTGAGATCGGCAAGCCGGCGCAGGCTCGCGACACGGTCGCCCAGGTGCTCAGTAGCCATGCTCCGAAGCTACGCCCGCATCCTTGGAAAGGTGTCACGGTTCAGGAGCTAGCCGCCGCCCCAGCGAACGAGCCGACAGGGGTCGGCTGCGAGACTGCGGCGGTGACCACCACGCGCCGCCCTCTGGGGCACGGACCGAACCCCCTCCTCGACGACGGGGTTGCGCCTTCCACCCGCCGTCTTACGGTCGTTGAGCGGGCTGTCGGCGGGATCCCTCAGCAGCCCGCCGCGTGTACGAAGACCGCGCAGACGTCGCTACGGCGCAACCTCGGGCCGGGACCACGGACCTGAGTGTCCTGTCTGCGGCGAGCAGCCGGGCTGGCAACCCGAGGCTGCCCCACGCGCACGCTTGACGGCTTGTCACCCACACGAGGCAGTCTCTGTCACGCGGTTGACATGACTTCCGATGCATCACGCCCCAGTTTTCCTGGGCAAACCTGGACAAAACAGCTGTAAATCTCCAGGTAAATCGAGAAAACATCCCTCTGAAGGGGCGTATGTCGTGATGCACGTACTTCGGGGATGGCAAGATATGCGTCATGGCCGGTGGTAACAAGCGGATGCTCACGAACCGCGAGTCTTCCTATAGCGCTGCGTCCGGTAAGGACTGGCGCATCACGATCAACCTGCCGCCCGATGTGGCGCAGGCACTGAAGCCCAAGCTGAAGGAGATTCACCCGCGCCTCGCTGCCGCAGGTCTCATCAACACCGTCATTGAGCACTTGGTGCTCAGGGGCGATCAGCCCTTGGACTGGGCCCGAACGGTGGCGATGGTGAACAAGGAGCTTGAGGGCGTGACTCAACCGCCCGCGCAGGAGGGGGACGAACCCCTCCCCCGGGGCGGGTAGCCGTAGGGGGCATATCGATTAGCTGATACCGGCCCCGGGGAATGTCCCGCGGGGCCGAATAACAACTGAACTCGAGGCACTGTCAGCCGTAGGGTTTTGGCGGCCAAATGTCTGATCAGAGCCTCACCACATTCACGTCGGCGTCCCCACCCCAGGAGGGCTAGCGATGCCTGACGCTTCATAACTGCTCGTAACTGCGTAACTGCCTGACACGTCATAACTCTGATACCCGACGAAAACTCTGATACCCGACGCGCCATAACTGCATAACTGCCCCGACGCGTCATAACTCTGATACCCGACGCGTCATAACTCTGGAGACATCATAGCCGCACGTCCCCGGGTCGGCACCCTGTTGCCTGAAGCCGGTGTGTCAGTGACACGCTCTTCAGTCACATCCGAAGCCGGTTTCGGCCCGCCTCAGTCAGCTCTTGCCGAGCAAATGTTCCCTTACTCCGTTGCCGCGTCGGACTCCCGGCTGGGTGCTGATGACGCTGCCCGTGAGCAGGAGCGCGTCCGGATCGCGGCGCTTCTCCTCGACGACTTGCTGTTCTCCGCGCCTGTCTTCTGCATCGACTCGGGTAACGCAAAGGTCGCGACAGATCGGCCCCTCAAGTTCCTCAGCGAGGCTGCTGCGTTGGTGAACCGCGGCCGGGCCGCGTCGTACGTGGCGACGCTCCGGGAGTCCGTGTGTGCTGTCGACATCGATGGCAGCGATGACGACTGGAGCGTCAGCGCGTTGGAGCACATGACTGCCCGAGTCGATGAACTCGGCGGCTGGTGGGTCACTCGTAGGTCTGGTGGCGGGGCCGGCCGTTGGCATCTGCTCGCGGTTCTGCAGACGCGTGTGGCGCGCGAGGCGCTCAGGGAGACGGTTGAGACCGTCCGCGTTCACTGGGGTGCGACGCCGCGTCAGATCGACTGGCGTCGCACGCTTCGGCCTCTGTCCGCCCCGCACCGCAGAACTGGTCAGGCCGAACTCCCGAGCACGGTCGAGTGGGCCAAGAACGTGTTTCCCGCATGGGCCTCGAACATCCCTGCAGGACGTCACCAGGTCCTCATGCAACGGGATACCCCGGCGACTCCGTGGCAGCGACAGTTCCGAGAGGTGCCGCCGGGTGAGTTCTGGGAGCGTCTGCGTAATCCGGGGGTGGACTACTACCTGGACCGTTCGCGGAGCGAGTTGTTGTCCACTGCTCGGCTGGTCGTGGCGGGCTATGACGCGGAGGGTGCGTGGCGCCTGGTTTCCGACCCACGTCACCGTGGGTTCGCTCGTGCTCGTCAGCGTGGACGCGCCTGGTGGGTGAAGTTCTGCTGGAACGCCGCTGTCGAGTTCGTCGACAGCCGACGTGGGAGCCGGACTCAGCAGTCTCCGGTCGACCGGTGGAAGCGTGTTACGGGTCCGCTTCTGGCAGGCGTGCGGGAGCTCGTCTGGCCTGGTTGGACGGTGGCGACCCGTCACAGCCGTGAACGTGTGCTCGCGGCTGTGGGGGATCGGATGGCCCGCCAGAGTCTGGCCAACTGCCCGCTGCCCCAGCGGGATCTGGAGGGCGACACAGGGCAGTCCAGGAACACGATCGCGGGTGCGCTGACTCAGCTGGCGAAGGACGGCGTGCTCATCAAGACGAAGACCTACGACCAGAGTCAGGGAACCAAGTCGTCGAACGAGTACAGCCTGAACCTTCTCGCCCTGGACTTCCGGGCGGAAAGTACTGAGCCACCTTGTAGTCACACCCTGGCCGAGCCCAGCCGCTCCTGGTACAGCCTCGCTACGACCCTGGCCCTCCACCCCGGCCCCCACTCGACGAGGACTCTCTACGACCTCAGTGGCTACACCTCCACTTCCCAGCCGGCTGCCTCCCAGCTCCAGAACGTGGAGACAGGCGTGCGTGTCCTGCAGAAGCTGAGGCTCATCCGGCGTAGGGGCAAAGGGCAGTGGGAGCTGACTGGAGGGGCGGCCCGAGAGACATCCCAGGCCAAGCGGAGGAAGAGCCTTACGGCCGCGCGTATCGAGGGGGAGAGGAGGTCGTTCAAGGCGGTCTGGCAGGCCACGAGGGATGAGCTGAACCGCAGGTGGCAGGAACAGCGGGAGAGGGCCTTGGTTCGTCGTGCAGCGAATGATCAGGTTCGCCGTCAGGTCTGGTGGAGCAACTTGACTGAGGACGAACGCAGAACGCGAAGGTCTGAGTGGAAGGCCAGATTCTCGGCCCTGCCGCCGGCCTTCCGTGAGGCCCGTGTAGCAGTGCTGGCCGAACGACGATACCTGGCTGCCCAGGGAGCCGCCGCCTAGACGAATCTCGAAGGCCGGAGTTCCGGCAGCAAGAACCCTTGATGGCAACCGGATGTTAGCCGTTGGGGTGTAAAGTGATGCGTAAAGATGGGTGTTAGTAGTGGTGGTGCGGGTGGCTCTTTGACCTGCGGATTTGTGTGCCTGGGAAGGAGACCACCCACTCACAGAGTCTCTAAAGAAGTAGGTGGTATTGGAGTTGAGATGAAGGAGGTTGGAGGAGGTACAGGTAGGAGAGTGGAGTTTGGTTGAGGTGGATGTGAGTGGGAGTGATGTTGTTTGAGATGGATGGAGGAGGAGTGGGGGAGTCAGAGAGAAGAAGGAGAGGAGGGAGAAGAGAGAAGAAGAGAGTGGAGTGGGTTGGTGGGGTTGTTGGTTGGGATGGAGATGTGGTTGGGGGTGGAGTGGTGGGGTTGGGTGTCTGTGTTGCGAGGCGGAGGGTTTGTTGGTTGGGGTAGTTGGCGTGTTGTGGTGAGTTTGGGTTTGGGTTTGGGTTTGTCGTGAGATCGGGTCCGTGTGGGTTTGGGTTTCGTGGCCGGTTCGAGTTCGGGGAGAGTGTTCGGTGGAGTTGGTTGTTCGCGAGGTGAGGGTTCCGAGTAGCAGGAACTGGCAGGTGACTGATCGGGACCTGATGTTGTTGCGTTGGGTTGGTCGTTGGCCGGGTGTGATGAGCGATCAAGTGGTGCGGCAGTTTGAGGCTGATGCGGTGTTCCCGTCTCAGCAGGTTGTGTACCGCAGGCTTCGCGCGCTTGTTGCGATGGGGCTGCTGGAGACGGGTGCGCTGGCGGGGAAGCGGTCTCGTGCGTTCTGGGTGACTCGTTTGGGGATGGAGACGGCGAACATCAGCGGGAACGTGATGGCGCCGAACACGAAGGAGTACAACCACGACCTGGCGGTCATCGATCTGGCGCATCGGTTGATGGTGGCGCAACCGGATTACACGTTGGTGACCGAGCGGGAGATCCGTTCTCGGGATACGCCGAACCAGTACACGGGTCCGTCTGAGCCGACGTATTCGGTGGTCACTGAGACGGGTTCGGGTCGTAGGTATCCGGATCTGGTGACTGTCGCTCCGGATGGTGTGGTGTGGGCTCATGAGCTGGAGCGGACACGGAAGCCGCGTCCGCGGCTGGTGCGGAACATGCTGACGTATGTGAACGCCGAGCACATTCATTTCGTCATGTACTGGGCCTGGCCGGAACTTCTGGGGAACGTGGAGCAGGCCGCAGCGGAGGCGAACGCGAGGTCGCTGGAGTTGGGGCGTGGGGAGCAGATCGCGTTTCGTGTGTGGGACCGGGAGGGGTTGAAGAAGTGAGCAAGGCGAACGGGCAGAAGACCAGGGGGGACCTTGCCGGCCGTCCGGCGACTCAGTGGAACGGTTCCCAGCCGGTCAATCCGAACAGTGGCGAGGCGGTTGCCCGAGCGGCTGGGGTTTTGCTGGCGGTTCTGAATCCTGTGGCGGCTCTGTTGGTGTTGGTGTTGGTTGCGGGCGGACGGAGGTTTACGAAGAGGGTTCGCCGGTGGGTGTGCTGGGTGGGCTGGGTGACGGTTGTTGTCGGCGCCTTGCTGGGTACGTTCCGCTGGTATCTGCGTCCCTATCGTGAGTTGTCGGCCGGGATGTGGAGAAGCTCGGAGCAGGCCGCTCTGGGGGATCTTGTTGTCGAGAGTTGGCCGGGTTGGGTAGCGGATCAGTTGCCGTTTTCGGTGACGGTCGCGTTGGGTGTCGGGGGTGTGTGGCTGCTCCGGCGGGCCAGGTTCCAGGCTGATTGGCGTGCTGTTCAGGAGCCGGTCAGTGAGAAGAAGCTGGAGTCGGTGCTTCAGGGGTTGGCGCAGAACGACGACCGTAGGCCGGCTCGGACGCTGGATGATCTGCGATTGCGGCTCGGAGTGGACAAGCTGACAGGAGAACCCGCGGAGATAGCCGGCCGGTCTTTGCAGCGGCATGGGTTCATTCCTGGTGCGAGCGGTTACGGCAAGTCCCGGACCATCGAGCAGCTGGTGTACGAGCTGTGTGTGAGTCCGCACGCGCGTCCGCTGGGCATCGCGTTTCTTTTCGCGGACATGAAGGCCGACCCGCAGCTGATCGAGGCGATGCACGGTGGGGCTTTGCATGCCGGTCGCCGGTTCAAGTTGGTGACCATTACCGGTGCGGGTACGACGTACAACCCCATCCGGCACGGAACGGCTGAGCAGATCCGTAGTCGGATCGTGGAGTGTTTGGACCAGGTCGCGGGTGGTGGCTTCAGTGAACCGCACCACCGGGAGGCCGCAGAGGAGTTCCTTCTTTTCGTGGTTCGGGCGCTGGACGACTTGGTGGCCGCGCAGGTGCAGGAGATGTTTCCCGACGGCACGCGTCGTGCCTGGCGGCGGGACCTTCCTGATCTGGCGCGGCTGATGACGCTGAAGGCTCTGGGGAGCCGGACCGACAAACTCACCGCGCGGGTGCAGCGCGATGTGACTGACTACCTGACCTATCTGGACACCGAAGCGAAGGATCTCAAGAGGTCGATTCCGGGTCTTGCGACCCGTGTGAGGAATCTCGTCAGCGGTGACGCGGGGCGGGTTCTGATCGAGGCTGAGGGGGGTGTGGACCTCTACGAGTCCGTTCACCGCGGAGACATCGTCTTGTTCTCCCTCGCAGCGAACACGGATGCCAAGGCGGCTCGGCAGATCGGCAACCTTTTCCTCACCGATCTCGGAGCGGTGGGGGACCGCTTGCTCGCGGAGAGCTATGGAGAGGACGGTGGGCTGTTCATTGCGGGCGTCGACGAGTTCAGCGGACTGGGCGGGTCGACGATGGGCGGGCTCTTCCAGAGGCTTCGTGCGGCCGGCGGCGGCTTGCTGATCTGTACTCAGGACCTGGCCGACCTCCAGGAGGTGTCGGACGCCTTCCTCAACGCCGTTTTGACGAACGCGAATGTTCTGCTGCTGCACCGTACGAAGGCCTCTGCCGAGCAGGTCGCCCAGTTGCTGGGGACGTACGAAGGGTGGGAGGAGACGCTGCAGGTACAGGACGACATCGGTGTGCTCGGTACGACGACGGCGGGCAGCGGTGTCGGTTCGCTGCGGCAGGTCGACCGGTTCAAGGTGCATCCGAACGAGCTCAGGGAGCTTCGTGTCGGCGAGGCCATTGTCGCGGTCGGCTACCCGGAGGACACGTCCAGGACCGTTCGGATGTCGCTCGCTCCGCGTTATCCGGTTTCCCGCAGTGGTGAGCCCGCAGAGTTGTTGGAGGGAGGGCACCGTGGAGCGGAGCCGGAAGTGACGACCTCTTTTGAGCCGGTTTCTCTGGGCAAGGCGATTCAGGTACCGGGCCGGCGGATGGAGAAGCCGAGCGAGGACGTCGCCTTGGTCGTTGTGCAGCCCAGGGTGTCCGCGGAGGTGAGCGTGACTTCTGCGGACGGTGAAGCCGGCGCCGGCCTGGATGTGGCCTCAAGGTCGGCCGGCCGGCACCAGGCCGAGCGGACAGATCCGACTGGTGGCGGTGAGGAGTCCGGGGGATCCGATGGTTCTGGCGCTGGAAGCCGAGGTGTTCCTGCGGCGCCTACCTCTGAGAACAGCGCGCCCCGCCGAGCCCTTGATGTCTGGGGCTCCTGATCGAGGTTTTGGGGTGCTTACGCCGTAAGCACCCCGTCAGGAGGCGGAGTGCTTACGGCGTAAGCACTTGGTGGGGTGGCGGTAGTCGGCCGCAGGCCGGGCGGAGACGCCCTGGAGGGCCTGGCGGCCCTCCAGGGTGGTCTGGCGGGCGCCTTCGGCGCGTTCACCGCCAGACCATCCCGCGCAAGCGCGGGACGCCAGGCCGGGCGCCTTCGGCGCGTTCACCGGCCTGGTGGCTGGTCCTGCGCAGCAAGCTGCGCGCACCGGACCAGCCATCTCCGCCCGGCCTGCGGCCGACTACCGCCACCCCACCCCCCGCCGCCCGCCGCCGCCGACTCCGGGCCGGTGGCGGGACCGGCCCCAGACGCTACAGATGTGACCCAAGTCACCCACCTAGAGGGCCCAGGGAGTGGACGCCCACCCTTAAATAAGCGAGAATAGGAGATGTCGGAAGGGGATGACAGCCCCGGCCGACACGGCACCACCCCAAACCTTCAACATCACGGAGAACAGAATGACCGCGCAGATCGAAACGGCGGGCGGGCACGCTTTCGCCACCACCGCCAAGTCCGCCGCTGGTTACCTCGACGAGGGCACGAACTCCCACGGCCCCGAGAAGATTCAGATGGTTCTCGACGCGCTTCGGCGAACCAAGGCCGACGCCCCGCACCTCGTCGAGATCGGTCCCGGCGGCGGCGCTGCCCTTCAGCACCTCACCGACAGCCTGACCCACGCCGTCGACGGTCCCCGCACGCTGGACGTCACCCTGATCGAGGCCCCCGGCATCGTCTCGCATGCTCTCGCACGTGCCATCGACAACTACAAGGGGGCCGGGTTGGGAACCTGCACCCTCGTCAGCGGTCTGGCGCAGGACCTCTCCACCATCGTTGCCCAGCGACCGGACATCATCGCCGCGTCCGCACTCCTGCATGAGCTCTACTCTTACGGCAGCGGGTACCGGGGAATTCACGAAATGATGCAGACCCTGCCCGCCATCCTCAAGCCCGGCGGTCACTTCGCCTATCGCGACGTTCTCACCGTCAACGCCGCGACCCTTCACGAAACGGTCACTCACACCTTCACGCATCGCGGATGGCTTCAGTTCGTCCGGATGTTCACCCCGCAGTACCTGAGCGATGGCCGCCACCCGTACCACCACTCCGGCGACGACCCGACCGTCCGCCAGAACTCCCGCATCGTCGCCCTTGAGAACATCGACCCCAGGACCAGCGCCGTCATCACCGGACCGATCGGCCTGTTCCGCGAGATCCAGCGCCACTACATCACTTTCCGCAAGGACGCGTGGCGCTCCGGAATCCTCGGATTCCTGCCCCACCTCGAAGGACAGTTGGCCACCGACTGGATCGACGCGGCAGCCGGTCACAAGCGCGTTCACTTCACGCTCACCGAACGGATCTCCCCGCGACAGCGAGCACTGTTGGAGACCGTCAGCGAGCCGTATGGAGACCACTACGTCATGGACGGTGACATCTTCGACGAATGCACCGACGCCGCCATCATCGATCTGCTCACGTCCGCCGAGAACGGCAACGAGCAGTGCGCGGCCGTATGGCGAAAGTGGATCGCCAGCGAGGGCCACGAGACATACGGCTACCTCACCATCAGCGAACTGCTCACCGAGTTCGCGATCTCATCGGCAGAGGCCAACACGGGAACCGTGATGCTCCCCCAGAAGCCCCGCGATGTCATCACCCCCACGCGGGCCTATTACAGCCGCTACCTCCGCAACCGCCTGCCCAACCCCCTCCCCGACGGTAAGCAGATGGTCCTGTTGACCAATGTCCCCGTCAGCGACACCGAGGCGATCAGGGCGGGTATCGAGGTCCTTCGACCGCTGTGCAGCCGTGCCGCCATGGCTCGACTTAACTCCGCACTCGCCCAGACGATGTAAACCCGCCGAGCGGCCAGGCAACAACGACAGACGCGGGGCCCTCGGACCACGACCGAGGGCCCCGCGCCCCGGTGCGGGAAAGGACACCCCTACGGGGCGACAGCCCTATTGGCCGGCCCACTCCGTGGGCCGGCGCCGGCCGCCTTCGGCGGCCGGAAATGGACAGCCGCAAGCGGCTGGGGTCCGCCCCTTTAAGCGCCCTTCGGGCGCGGGGCGGACTAGCGGAAACGCCGCCCCCTGAGTGGCCTTCGG
>NZ_JBVHTP010000027.1:0-52832 GCF_055565795.1 Streptomyces sp. NPDC028314 | reverse complement strand
TTTAGCCCCGGACAACACCCCACCCCGACACCGCCCCCGCCCACGAAGCCCAACCCCCACCGTGAGGGACAGATATCCGACCACCTGGGTCGGTGGCGGGGGCGGGGGGGGGGGGGTGGGGGGGGGGGGGCGGGGGGGGGGGGGGGGGGGGGGGGGGGGGGGGAGGCGGCCCCCCCCCCCCCCGCCCCCGCGTGACCGCGTGACCGCGTGACCGAGGGCCGCGTGACCGCGTGACCGCGTGAGGACCGCGCGACCGATCGCCGCTACCCGAAGTCGTAGACGGTCACGTCGACGTCCCGCGCACACAGCGCATCGGTGACCAGCGGCTCGACGCGCGACCACTTGCCGCCCGCCAGCCCGCAGCCGATGCGCGGCATGTGCACGGAGGCGCCCAGCTCGACGGCGTGGTCCGCCAACGAGGCCAGACAGCGCTCGACGGCCTCGTAGCGGACCGGCGGGCCACCGCTGCCCGTGCGCATCCCGCGCTGGCCGACCATGTTGGCCACCCACACGTCGGGCCGCACCCGCACCAGCCGCACGGCGCCGAGCCCGAAGTCGTTGCTGCTGCGCCCGCGATGCCAGGCGCGGAAGTCCGCCTCGGGCTCGGGCCACCGCTTCGAGACCGCCAGCACGAAGCCCTTGCCCCACCCGCCGAGGTCATTGCAGACATGCGCGATGATCTTCGGCCCCTTGGCCTGCGGGCTGGTCGCGTCACCCGCGATGATCCTGAGTGGTTTCACCGGCCCATCCTCTCCCCGGGCCGGGATGTTCGCCCTGCGATTTCCGTGCGGCGGCGGGGGGGCGGGTCCCGAGGCGGGGCGACGGTAGGCCGGGTCGGTGGCGCTACTGGGCGGGTCTCCCCACCGGACGGAAAGCCAGGCGGCGGCGGGGGTGTTGCCGGGATCCAAGTCCGCGGTGTCGGGGAGGGTCTGGGGGCGTCCCGTCAGTCCACTGTCCTTCCGGTTCGGTCCGGTCCCTCAAGGGCGCTCGCTGCGCTCGCGTCGCTTCGCGATGGCCTTCGGCCACCCTTGACCGACCGGCCCGCCCCGGAATGCCATAAGACTGCCGGGAAGCCCCCAGAGGAATGGCCGGGAGGTACACATTCCAGAAACGGGCACATCAGCGATGTCCGGGCAGCCCCCCGTCTCCCCGGACATGCCCCGGGTTCCATTCCGGCCGGGGCGGCAGCCCCGCGCATCAGATCGCTACGCGCTCCTCTCGGCTTAGCGTCCGCGCCCCGTCTTGGGCTGGACATAGGCCGCCTCAGATCGCTACGCGCTTCTCATCCCTCAGCGTCTGCGGCCTGTCTGTGCCTGGACATAAGCCGCCCCCGGACTGTCAGTCGTTTCTCGTCATCTAGCGTCGATCGGATCGTTGTGAGCTGCGCATAGGCCGCCATCGATCGCTGTGCGCTTGCCGAGGAGGGCGTCTGCGGCTTGTTTGGGGTGTGGGCGATGACGTCTGGGGCTTTGAGGTGATCTGGTGGCGAGCTGGGCGGCATTCGATGCACACAGACCGCCCAGGAGCGCTTGTCGGGTAGCGATCTGGGCGTCTGCGGGCGTAAGAGGAGCCAAATGATGAATCCATCACCCGCAGACTCCGACAGACCGCCCGCCAATCCCCATCCGCAGCCCTCCCCGGCCAGAAAACGGCCGCAAGACGCAGGCAAAGAGCAATATCCGACCCTCACGGCCGCCCAAAGGCCCTACCCAAGGCAGCTTGAGGGCCGCTAATGCCCAGAGCCATCTGCCGGCCTGTCGTCGATGACGTCCAGACACACACGACCCGCAGACGCTGAACCAAGACGAGCCCCTGCCCCTTTCTTGCGGCTTATGTCCAGCCCATGGCGAGCTGATCGACGCCAGATGAGGAGAAGAACGGACAGGCCGGGGGCGGCTTATGTCCAAGCACAGACGGGCCGCAGACGCTGGACCAAGACGAGCGCCTGCCCGTCTCTCGCGGCTTATGTCCAGCCCATGCCGGGCTGATCGACGCCAGATGAGGAGAAGCACCCACAGGCCGGGGGCGGCTTATGTCCAAGCACAGACGGACCGCAGACGCTGGACCAAGACGGACCCTCGCCCGCCTCTCGCGGCCTATGTCCAACCCATGACGGGCTGATCGACGCCAGATGAGGAGAAGGACGGACAGACCGCTGGCGGCTTATGTCCAGGCACAGACAGGCCGCAGACGCTGAGAGATGAGAAGCGCGTAGCGATCTGGGGCGTGGGCCGTGATGGGGCCGTGGCTGCGAAGGTGCCGGGCGGCTGGCTGCGGGGAACAGGGAATCTGCCCGCGCATCGCTGAGGGAGCTGGGACCGGACATGAACCTCCCGGCCATTCCTCTGGGGGCTTCCCGGCAGTCTTATGGCATTCCGGGGCGGGCCGGTCGGTCAAGGGTGGCCGAAGGCCATCGCGAAGCGACGCGAGCGCAGCGAGCGCCCTTGAGGGACCGGACCGAACCGGAAGGACAGTGGACTGACGGGACGCCCCCAGACCCTCCCCGACACCGGGCACTCGGATCCCGCCAACACCCCCGACGCCGGGCCCCACCAACACCCCCGCAACAGCCGCCCCCACCGCCCCCGCTCCGTCATCGGGCGGGCCGTCGCCAGAAGCGCCACCGGCAGCGCCGCCCACAGCGGTGAGGCCGCCCGGGACGGGGCCACCGCGGCGGCCGGCTGGGGGAGGCCAGGGCGATCATCGCCCCGCCCCGGACCGGGACGCACCCGGGCCTCGCCACCCGGCGTACGAACAGCCTCGGCGGGCCGATCAGCAGGACCGCGCTCGCTGCCGCCCCGCAGGCCCGGCCCGCCCGTCCAGCCAGCTCCCCCGGCCGACCCGCCCAGCCAGCCACCCCCACCACTCACCACCCGCACCAGCCCACCCCACCCCCAAGGTGATGAGCGCAACACATTCCTTCGCCTTCCCCCGCCCGCACCCATTCCGCAAGGCGGAACGGCCACCGCGCCCCCGTTTCCAAGGAGGGACCGCGCCGCCACCCCACCCATCGCGCGAAACGGGGCAAATCCTCCCCCCACCCTCCGCCCGAATATCGGAGCGGTCCGCCATCCGGACCCGTAAGCTCCCGTCATGCAGGTGATCCAGTCAACGAAACTCGCCAATGTCTGCTACGAGATCCGCGGCCCCGTACTCGAAGAGGCGATGCGGCTCGAAGCAGCAGGTCATCGCATCCTCAAGCTCAACACCGGCAACCCCGCGGCCTTCGGCTTCGAGTGCCCGCCGGAGATCCTTGAGGACATGCTCCGCAACCTGGGCAACGCCCACGGCTACGGGGACGCGAAGGGGCTGCTCTCCGCGCGGCGCGCGGTCATGCAGCACTACCAGACCAAGGGCATCGAGCTGGACGTCGAGGACATCTACCTCGGCAACGGCGTCTCCGAGCTGATCCAGATGTCGATGCAGGCACTGCTCGACGACGGCGACGAGGTGCTCGTTCCCGCGCCGGACTACCCGCTGTGGACCGCCTCCGTCAGCCTGGCCGGCGGTACGGCCGTGCACTACCGCTGCGACGAGCAGGCCGACTGGATGCCGGACCTCGCCGACATCGAGCGGAAGATCACCGACCGCACCCGCGCGCTCGTGATCATCAACCCGAACAACCCGACCGGCGCCGTCTACGACGACGAGATGCTGCGCGGGCTCACGGACATCGCGCGCCGCCACAACCTGGTCGTCTGCTCGGACGAGATCTACGACCGGATCCTGTTCGACGGGGCCACCCACACGAACACGGCCGCGATCGCGCCGGACCTGCTGACCCTGACCTTCAACGGGCTCTCCAAGAACTACCGCGTCGCCGGCTACCGGGCCGGCTGGATGGCGGTCTGCGGGCCCAAGAAGCACGCCTCGTCGTACATCGAGGGCCTGACGATCCTGGCCAACATGCGGCTGTGCGCCAACATGCCCTCCCAGCACGCCGTCGCGACCGCCCTCGGCGGCCGGCAGTCGATCAACGACCTGGTGCTCCCGGGCGGCCGGCTGCTGGAGCAGCGCGACACGGCGTACGACCTACTGACCCAGATCCCCGGCATCACCTGCGTGAAGCCCAAGGGTGCGCTGTACCTGTTCCCGAAGCTCGACCCCTCGGTCTACAAGATCAAGGACGACCGGCAGATGGTCCTCGACCTGCTGCGCTCCGAGAAGATCATGGTCGTGCACGGTACGGGCTTCAACTGGCCCGACCCCGATCACTTCCGCATCGTGACGCTGCCGAACGCCAAGGACCTGGCGGACGCGGTGACGCGGATCGGCAACTTCCTGGACGGTTACAGCCAGCTGTAGGTCCCCGCGGCTGCCGTTGGTGCCACGGCACCCGTTGGCGCCACGGCACGCGTTGGCGCCACGGCACGCGTTGGCGCCACGGCGCCAACGGCACTGCCTCACCACCCGCCACAGGCCGACTGGAGAGCGACCAGATCCAGCACAACTTTAGAACGGATCCAATGTAGGATGGTCTCCTGACCACGCAGGAGGCCTCCTCATGTACGAGCCGATCCGTACGCAGTCGGTCGTCCACCGCATGGGCGGCAGCCGTACCGACTACCCGCACCGCAGCCGCGGCGAAGCGCTGGACATCCAGCTCGCCGGGCACCTCGCGGCCCTGCTCGCCGTCACCGACGAGCTCGGGCTCGACGAGGCCGCCACCCGGATCGCCGATCAGGTCGCGCGGCTGCGCGAGTCCCGGCCCGCCCGGCTGGCCCAGGCGACGACGACCCACCCGTCGGCGGACGAGACCGTCGCCCTGCACCGCCGGGCACACGACCTCGCCGCCCGCGCACTGCTCGTCGCCGCGTCCCGCGCCGACACCACCGTCGCGATCCTCGCCGCCGAGCGCATGGACGCGCACGCCGCCGCCCTCCGCGCCTCCGGCGCGGACCTGGCCGGCGCCCACTGACGGCCCCGGTCCGGGGCCGCGGAGGCTCCGGATCGGGCGCCATGTACCCCCGGGTCAGGGCGCCGGGCTGAACTCCGCCCCGGCCACCCCGCACCACGGCACCTTCCCGGCGGGCCACACCGGTCCGAGCGCCTCGCCCCGCTCCGTCGCTCCGGGCGCCACGCCGGGGATCTTCACCAGCGCCTGCGCCGCACGCCCGCCCGGCTCCGGCTCCGCGCTGTCGCGGAACTCCACGGTGACGACGTACGCTCCGGCCGCCGCCACCCCGTCGCCGTCAGCCCCGCCGGCCCCGCCCCGCCCCGTCGCCTCCACCGAGGCCACCACCCGCCGGCTCGCGGCGTCGACCCGGCACGCGGTGACCCGTACGTCCTCGACAGCCGGCCCCCGGGCCGCCGCCCCGCCCGGTCCCGCGCCCGGGCCCCCGCCCGGGCCCTCGCCGCTGGCCCACACGTACAGGCCCAGCGGCGCGAACACCAGCAGGCCGGCCAGCACCACCAGGCCGACCAGCCAGCCCTGCCACTTCAACGCGCTCACGCCCATGGCACGATCCTCCCGGGGCCCCGCCCCGCCCACCAGCACCCACGGGCCCACACAGCATTTCGAAGTGGGACCGCCTGGACACCCGACGTTCATTCAACCCGGTCCGGAATGTGGGTTTCCGCGAGCACGCTGCACCCGTGAGACGCATCTTGGGAATCGCCCTGGCGGTCCTCCTTCTCGGCGGCGTGATCGCCGTCATCGCGGGGGGCCGGACACCGGGAACCACGGCAACGAAGACCGTGCGTGGCGTCATCGGCTCGGAGAAGTCCGACTTCTTCCGCGACCCTGACGTGATCAAGGCCCTTGCCGGCAAGGGCTACACCGTGAAGACGGAGACCTCGGGCTCCTGGGCGATGAACCAACTCGCCCTCAAGGAGTACGACTTCGCCTTCCCCAGCAGCAGTGAACCCGCCAAGGAGATCGAGGCCTCGGCCGGGCTGAAGGGCGCCCAGACCACCAAGCCGTTCTTCTCGCCGCTCGTCGTCATCGCGCGGCCCAACGCGGCCAAGGTGCTGGCGGACAACGGCCTCGCGAAGACGACCGGCAAGAACTCCGGCACCCTGCTCATGGGCCCGTACCTGAAGGCCGCGGCGGAGGACCGCACCTGGCAGCAGTTGCAGGGCAGCGCGCCCTATCCGGAGCTGACCGGCACGGTGTTCATCAAGACCACCGACCCCGGCACCTCCAACTCCGGCGCGCTCTTCCTCGCCGCGACCTCGAACGTCGCCAACAACCTCAGCGTCGTCGCCGACGACGCCGGTATCGAGCGGACCGCGCCCCTGATGCGCAAGCTGATCTCCGTGCAGGGGGCGCTGGAGCCGAGCACCGACGACCCGTTCCGGGCCTTCATCAGCGGCAGCGGCGAGCCCCTGATCCTGGTGTACGAGTCCCAGGTCGCCTCTCTGCTCCTGCAGAAGCAGGACGCGGGAGAGATGGTGGTGCTCTACCCGGACACGACCGTGAACTCCCCGCACACCTTCGTGCCGATCAGCGGCAACGCCGAGGACCTCGGCGCCCTGCTCGCCACCGACCCGAAGCTGCGCGAGCTGGCCGTCCGCCACGGGTTCCGGCCGCAGGAGGGGGTGGCCGAGTTCACCGCCGCCACGGCCCCGCACGCCGCCTACCTCAACCCGGGGCTCACCGGCATCCGTCAGGTCGGCGCGCCGACCGTCAAGATCCTGATGGCGCTGGCCGAGCGCGCCAAGGGCTAGGGGGACCACGATGACACCGACACACCCCGACAGCGACCCGCCGGGCCCGCTCGTCCTCACCGCTCCCGAGCCCGTCGCCCCCGTCAGGCGGGAGCAGGCCGGCGGCCTCGTCCCGCTGGACGACGGGGTGCGCGAGGAGATGGCCCGCCGGGCCGGGGAGTACGTCGGCTCGCTCGCCGGCGTCGACGCCCGCTCCCCCGAGTTCGCCCACCGGATCGGGGAGCTGACCGGCCTCGGTGCGGCGGACATCCGCAGCGCCGCGCAGCAGTCGAACCGGATGCTGGAGCGGGTGGTGCGCTCGCTCGGCTCGGACGGCGGTGGCGACGCGCAGGCCCGGGTGGCGGGCTCGCTGGTCGAACTGCGGCGCACCGTCGAGGACCTGGACCCGCGGGACACGGCCGCCAAGGGGGTGCGGGGGCTCCTCGCGAAGCTCCCGGGCGGCAACAGGTTCCGCGACCACGTGGCCAGGTACGCCTCCTCCCAGGCCACGCTCAACCGGATCGTCGGCGCGCTGCGCGGCGGGCAGGACGAGCTGCGCCGCGACAACGCGGCTCTGCACACGGAGCGGGCCCGGCTCTGGGAGACGATGGGCAGGCTCCAGGAGTACGCGGTGCTGGCCGAGGCCCTGGACGCGGCCGTCGAGGAGCGGATCGCGGAGGCAGAGCGCACGGATCCGCAGCAGGCGGACGCGCTGCCGGCGGACGGGCTGAGGGCAGACGTGCTGCGGGCGGACGTGCTCTTCCCGGTCCGGCAGAAGCACCAGGACCTGTTGACGCAGCTGGCGGTGTGCGCGCAGGGGTATCTGGCGATGGACGTGGTCCGGCGCAACAACGACGAGCTGATCAAGGGTGTCGACCGCGCGGCGACGACCACCGTGTCGGCGCTGCGGATCGCGGTGATGCTGGCCTCGGCGCTGGACAACCAGCGCAAGGTGGCCGAGCAGGTCGACGCGTTGCGCGGGACGACCGAGGAGCTGATCCGGGGCAACGCGCAGATGCTGTCGACGCAGAGCGGGGAGATCCAGCGGATCGCGGCGGATCCGGCCGTGGGCGCGGAGACGCTGCGCACGGCGTTCGCTCAGATCTACCGGACGCTCGACGCGATCGACACGTTCAAGGTCCAGGCCACCGAGAACATGGCGGCGACCGTGGAGTCCCTGACCGGCGAGCTGCGGACGGCCTCCGCCCACCTGGCCCGCACCCGTACGGCGAGCACCCTGGAAGGCGGCGAGCGATGAGCGCGCGACCCGTGAGCACGCCCGTGGTGAGCGCGCCCGTGGTGAGCGCGCGACCGATGAGCCTGCGCACCGCACGCGTGCGCAGGCGCCTGGCGGCGGCCGTCGCGCTCGCCGCGACCCTGCTGGGGGCCGCGGCCTGTACGTCGGCGGATCCGGGCCCGGGGCCGGACGCGCCCAAGGAGACGAAGTACCAGCCGGGCAGGCTGCGGGTGCTGGCGTCCAGCGAACTGACCGACATGGAGCCGGTACTGAAGGCCGCGAAGGCCGCCACTGGGGTCACCGTCGAGTTCACCTGGTCGGGCACGCTGGACGCCGCCGAGCAGGTGGCTTCGGGGAAGGCCGACGGGAAGTACGACGCGGTCTGGCTGTCGTCGAACGACTATCTGCGGCTGCGCCCGGAGGCGGCCGGCAAGCTCAGCAGCGAGACGCCGGTGATGTCCTCGCCGGTCGCGCTCGGTGTGAAGCCGCAGGCGCTGGCCCGGCTCGGCTGGAAGCCGCAGGAGGTGACCTGGTCGGCGGTGCACGAGGCCGTCGCCGCCGGGAAGCTGACGTACGGGATGACGGATCCGGTGCGGTCCAACTCCGGTTTCTCGGCGCTGATCTCGGTGGCTTCGGGGTTGTCGGGCGCGCAGGCGGCGCTGACGGACGCCGATGTGCAGAAGTCCCGGCCGCGGCTGAAGGAGTTCTTCGCCGGGCAGAAGCTGACCTCGGGTTCCTCGGGCTGGCTGACGACCGCGTACGCCAAGCGCGACGATGTGGACGCGCTGGTCAACTACGAGTCCGTGCTGCTGTCGATGAACGTCCGGGCGAAGGAGCCCCTGACGGTGATCCGGCCGCGCGACGGGGTGGTGACCGCGCACTACCCGCTGACCCTGCTGGCGTCCGCCCCGGTCGGCGCGCGGGATTCGGGCCGGGCGCTGACCGAGTACCTGCGGGGCGCCGGGGCCCAGAAGGAGATCACGGAGAAGACGTTCCGGCGGCCGGTGACTCCGGGGGTGGCCGTGGGGCGGGGGCTGGGCGAGGACAAGCGGCGGGAGCTGCCGTTCCCTGGTTCGCGGTCGGTGGCGGACGGGTTGCTGGCCTCGTACGAGAACGAGCTGCGGCGGCCCTCGCGGACGGTGTACGTGCTGGACACCTCGGGCTCGATGGGTGAGGACAACCGTATCGGGCGGCTCAAGTCCGCCCTCACCGACCTTACCGGGACGGGGAGTTCCGGTACCGGGGAGCGATTCAGGGACCGCGAGGAGGTGACGCTGCTGCCCTTCGGTGACAAGGTGAAGAAGGTGCTGACGCACGTCGTCGAGCCGGGCGATCCCGGGCCTTCCCTGGACGCGATCCGGGGCGACGTGAAGTCGCTGCAGCCGGAGGGGGGCACGGCCGTGTACGGCAGCCTGCGGGCGGCGTACCAGCACCTGGGGAAGGGGAACGCCGACGCGTTCACCTCGATCGTGCTGATGACGGACGGGCAGAGCGGGGACAAGGTGCAGGACTTCGACTCCTTCTACGCCGGACTGCCGGAGGGCCAGAAACACACACCGGTCTTCGCGGTGCTGTTCGGGGATTCGGACCGCAAGGAGCTGTCGCACATCACGGAGCTGACCGGGGGCCGGCTGTTCGACGCGACCGACGGGAACGGCTCGCTGGACGGGGCCTTCGAGGAGATCCGTGGCTACCAGTAGGGGGAGCCGGGCGCTGGCCTATCTGGAGTCGCGGAAGAACCTGGCCGGCAGTGCCTGCGGGGTGGCCGGGGTGGTGCTGGCCCTGACGGGTCTGGCGGGTGCGTACTGGCCGGTGGTGGTCGCGGGCCTCTACGGCGCGGGTGCGCTGATCGCTCCGCCGGAGCGGGTCCCACCCCCCGGCTTCCCGGATCCCGTCGGGCAACTGGGCGTGGTACGGGAGGACTTCGGGCGGCTGCGCGGGTATCTGGCGGAGGTCGAGCTGCCGCCGGCGGCCGGGGGGAAGCTGAGTGAGCTGCTGGAGCTGTACGAGGCGCTGCTGGATCCGGGGTGGGTGGCGGATGTTCTGGCCACCGAGCCGGAGGCGGTGCACGCGCTGTCGCGGGCGATCCGGCTGGACGTCCCGGAGTGCGTCGACACGTACGACCGGACGCGCTGGTGGACGCGGCTCACTGCGGGCGGTGAGTCGCCGGAGCGGCACCTGGAGCGGCAGCTGTCGGTGCTGTTCGGCGAGGCGGAACGCATGACGGCGGACCTCCGTGAAACGGAGGCCCGCCGTCAGCAGACGCACACGACCTATTTGGAAGGTCGTAGGGAATCCTAGGTCGGGGACTCCCGCGTCAGCTCTGTGGCCGGGGTCAGCCCAGGCGCTCGATCAGCGCGTGGTACTGGTCCCACAGCTCCTTGGGGGTGTGGTCGCCGTAGGTGTTCAGGTGCTCGGGGACCAGGGCGGCCTCGTCGCGCCAGATCTCCTTGTCGACGGTGAGGAGGAATTCCAGGTCCTCGGCGGGGAGGTCCAGGCCGTCGGTGTCGAGGGAGTCCACGGTCGGCAGGATGCCGATGGGGGTCTCGACGCCCTCGGCCTTGCCGTCGAGGCGCTCGACGATCCACTTCAGGACGCGGCTGTTCTCGCCGAAGCCGGGCCACACGAACTTGCCCGCGTCGTTCTTGCGGAACCAGTTCACGTAGTAGATCTTCGGGAGCTTGCTCTGGTCCTTGTCGGCGGCCACCTTGACCCAGTGGGCCATGTAGTCGCCCATGTTGTAGCCGCAGAACGGCAGCATGGCGAAGGGGTCGCGGCGCAGCTCGCCGACCTTGCCCTCGGCGGCGGCGGTCTTCTCGGAGGCGATGTTCGAGCCGATGAAGACGCCGTGGTTCCAGTCGAAGGACTCGGTGACCAGCGGCACGGCGGAGGCGCGGCGGCCGCCGAAGAGGATCGCGGAGATCGGGACGCCCTTGGGGTCCTCCCACTCGGGGGCGATCGTCGGGCACTGGGAGGCCGGGACGGCGAAGCGGGCGTTGGGGTGGGCGGCCGGGGTCTCGGACGCGGGGGTCCAGGAGTTGCCCTTCCAGTCCGTGAGGTGGGCGGGTGCCTCTTCGGTCATGCCCTCCCACCAGACGTCGCCGTCGTCGGTGAGCGCGACGTTGGTGAAGACGGTGTTGGCGTACATCGTCTTCATGGCGTTGGCGTTGGTGTGCTCGCCGGTGCCGGGGGCGACGCCGAAGAAGCCGGCCTCGGGGTTGATCGCGTACAGGCGACCGTCCTCGCCGAAGCGCATCCAGGCGATGTCGTCACCGATGGTCTCGACGGTCCAGCCGGGGATCGTGGGCTCCAGCATGGCCAGGTTGGTCTTGCCGCAGGCGCTCGGGAACGCGGCGGCGACGTACTTCGCCTCGCCCTGCGGCGGGGTGAGCTTGAGGATCAGCATGTGCTCGGCCAGCCAGCCCTCGTCGCGGGCCATGACGGACGCGATGCGCAGGGCGTAGCACTTCTTGCCGAGCAGGGCGTTGCCGCCGTAGCCCGAGCCGTAGGACCAGATCTCGCGGGTCTCGGGGAAGTGCGAGATGTACTTGGTGGTGTTGCAGGGCCAGGGCACGTCGGCCTCGCCCTCGGCGAGCGGAGCGCCGAGGGTGTGGACGGCCTTGACGAAGAACCCGTCGGTGCCGAGCTCGTCGAGGACGGGCTGTCCCATGCGGGTCATGGTGCGCATGGCGACGGCGACGTAGGCGGAGTCGGTGATCTCGACGCCGATGGCGGAGAGCTCGGAGCCGAGGGGGCCCATGCAGAAGGGGACGACGTACATCGTCCGGCCCTTCATGGAGCCGCGGAAGATCCCCTTCTCGCCCGAGAAGATGTCTTTCATCTCGGCCGGGGCCTTCCAGTGGTTGGTCGGGCCCGCGTCCTCCTCCTTCTCGGAGCAGATGAAGGTCCGGTCCTCGACGCGCGCGACGTCGGAGGGGTCGGAGGCGGCGTAGTACGAGTTGGGTCGCTTGCCCTCGTCGAGCTTCGTGAAGGTGCCCTTCGAGACGAGCTCCTCGCACAGGCGCTCGTACTCGGCCTCGGAGCCGTCGCACCAGACGACGCGGTCCGGCTGGGTGAGGGCTGCGATCTCCTCCACCCAGGAGATCAACTCCTGGTGGTTCGTCGGGTTGGAAGTGGGAGCCGCGTTGTCGCGCGCCACGATTGCTCCTTGTTGAGGGGTTTGTTTGGTGTATGCCCCGTGGGGGCCGCGACCCGGACGCTTCGCGCTCCGCTCATCCGGTGCCGACCGCACTCATCTGATCATCCGGTGCATGTGCGCATATGTCCAGGGGGCTTCTCACGTGAGCATCACCACTCGCGTCAATCTTCCGTAAAGAGGACTAACGGAAACCTACGGACCCGTAGATACCATGTCCGCCATGACATCTGACGCCGCTGCCGTGGCCGAAACGGCCGTTCCGGAGGTCAAGCCGCTGATGCGGGGCTGGCTGCACACCGGGATGTTCCCCGCCGTGGTGATCGCGGGCCTGGTGCTGATGGCTTTCACCGACTCGACCAGCGCACGGGTCGCCTGCGGGGTCTACGTCCTCACGGCCTGCCTGCTCTTCGGAGTGAGCGCCGTGTACCACCGCGGGACCTGGGGGCCCCGCGGCGAAGCCATCCTGCGACGGCTGGATCACGCCAACATCTTTCTCATCATCGCGGGGACCTATACCCCGCTGACGGTCCTCCTCCTCCCGGACTCCACCGGACGGACGCTCCTGTGGGCGGTCTGGATCGCCGCGGCCGCCGGCATCGCCTTCCGCGTCTTCTGGGTCGGCGCCCCGCGCTGGCTGTACACGCCCTGCTACATCGCGATGGGCTGGGCCGCCGTCTTCTTCCTCCCCGACTTCATGCGGGCCGGCGGGATCGCGGTCCTGGTCCTGGTGATCGTCGGCGGCCTCCTCTACAGCGTCGGCGGGGTCATCTACGGCATGAAGCGCCCCAACCCCTCGCCCCGCTTCTTCGGCTTCCACGAGGTCTTCCACTCCCTGACCCTGGCCGCCTTCGTCGCCCACTACGTCGGCATCTCGCTCGCCGCGTACCAGCACTGAGCAGCCGAGCACGGCAACGGGACCCCGCCGCGCGCCGCGGCGGGGTCCCGTTGCCTCCAGGTGCGGTCGGCAGTGACCGGTCGGGCCGTTCAGCAGGCGTAGCCGTCGCGGTCGGGGTCCAGGCGCAGCGGGTCGCTGCCGTTGATCTTCATCCGCTTCGGGTACTGGTGGGAGGCCAGCCAGTCGCAGCGGGCCTTCGTCGTCTCCTTCACCTCCGCCGGGAACCTCGTCGGTACGCAGAGGTTGACCGTGCCGTAGTGCCGGTCGCAGCCGGCCACGCCGGGCGCGACGGGGACGGAGTCCCGCTTGGCCGGGTTGGTCTTCGGGGCCGCCTTGAGGGAGTCCGCGAAGTCGTGCACGTGCGGTGAGGGCTGCTCGCCGCCGACGGCGGTCTTCGCCAGCGCGGGCGCGCCGCCCAGGTGGACCCAGGTGGCGACCGAGGGGATGCCGTTCGCGTCGACCCCGAAGAGCATGTACCAGCCCGGCGGGGCCAGGTTCGGGTTGCTGGTGACGTTGAGGTCGACGGTGGTGCCGTTGACCACGGTCATCGGCAGGTCCACGAAGCGCTGGTTCGGGTCGGAGGAGTGGGTGACCGCCGCCGGGCGGATCAGTTCCGCCTTGGCGATGGGCCGGTCGACGGTGATCCGCTGGGTGTCCCCGTACACCCACTCCGTGTCGAGCACCGAGGTGAGCTTCGGCCGGGGCCCCTTGAAGAGGTACGGCGGGGTGTAGATCGACACCGCGTGGTTGTACGTGCCGTTGCCGGGGTTGTCGCCGACCGACATGACGCGGCCGTCGGGCAGCAGGAACGCGCCCGAGTGGTAGGTCCGCGGGATCGGGTCGGCGGCGAGGCCCGGCTGGTAGGTGTTGGACACCGGGTCGAAGAAGGAGGCCTCGTAGACCGGGTCGGCCCGGTCGTGCAGCCCGCCGCCGGTCTCCAGCACCTTGCCGTCCGGCAGCAGCACGGCGGACACGTACATCTTGCCCTCGGCGCCGGTCTGGGGACGCTTGCCCGCGCCGACGTCGACCAGGCCCTGCGGCAGGTCCGGGGCCGCGGTGTAGGCGGGGTTCGCCGCCTTGAGGTCGATGAGGTCGGTGAGCCGGTTCGCCGCCGGGTTGGACTCGTTGTTGCCGCCGCCGATGGTCAGGACCCGCTGGTCCTGCGCCGGGGGCAGCAGTACGCTCGCCGACTCGTCGCGCTCGTCCTTCTTGCGCAGGCCGGGCACGTCGGTGATGGTGTTGGCGGCGTAGTCGTAGACGGAGGCGCCGCTGCCCTGGGTGCCGTTGCCGAAGGTGTGGCTGCCCGAGTAGAAGAGCCGGCCGTCCTGCATGAGGATCATCGAGGGGTACAGGCCCCAGTAGGACCAGGTCTGGTTGACCTCGTTCATCGGCAGCCACTTGCCCTGCGCCGCCGAGAACTTCTCGGCGGTCACGTTGCCCGTGGAGTCCTCCTTCAGCCCGCCGAAGGAGATGACGTCGCCGTTGCCGAGGATCGTCGCCGACGGGTACCAGTGCCCGCCGTTCATGTCGTTCGTCTTCACGTACTTCTCGGTGGCCGGGTCGAAGATGTACGAGTCCTTCAGCCCCTGGTAGCCGACCGTGCCGTCCGCGGACGGGTAGCCCTTGTTGCCGCTCATCACCAGCACCCGGCCGTCGGCCAGCTGCACGTGCCCCGAGCAGAACATGTCCACGGGCGTCGGGATGGTCTTGAAGCTGCCGTTCGCCGGGTCGTACACGGCGGAGGTGAAGGTGCCCGCGTTGAACTGGGCGATGTCGTTGCCCGAGCCCGCGATCAGCAGCACCTTGCCGTTCCGGAGCACCACCGCGTGCATCGAGCGCACCGGGTTCTGCGCCGGTATCACCTCCCAACGGCCCTTGGCGCACTGCTCCGGCGTGCCCGTACAGGCGGGCTGCGGCGGGAGGGCTCCGACCTCCTCCAGCGCGTAGTCGTCGGTGGTGAGCGTGCCCACCCCGTACACCGACAGCCCCCACGCGATCTTGTCGGTGTTGGGGGGCACCGCGGGCGTACGGACCTCCGTGCGCGCCCATCCGGCACTGACCGGCGGATTCTGCAGGTCGGTCCAGTACTGCCAGCCGGCGGTGGTGTCGTGCCGGAAGGCGGTCACCGACACGTCGGGGGTGTTCGACTTGTACCAGGCGGACAGGTCGTACTGCCGGCCCGGGACCACGGTCGGCGCGCAGGTGGCGTTCTCGGTGACCAGGGCCTTGCGGTCGCCGTCCAGCCGGCGGGTGAGCGAGACCTTCATGGCCTTGGTGCCGGTGTGCGCGTCGGCGACGGTCGCGAAGGTGAAGTCGTTGTCGCCCCAGCCGGATTTGGACCAGCAGGACGGCATGTCGGAGCCGGCTGCTCCGGCGGTCTCGAAACCGGGATTGGTGAGCAGATTGGGCGCTACGGCCGTGGCCTGCTGCGGTGCGCTCAGCAGCAGGCCCGCGGCCATCGCCCCGATGGCTGTCAGGGCGGCCCGCCGCCCTGCCCGCCGCCGGATCTTCAGACGCATGCGGAAGTCCTTTCGGTGCGGCTCAACTCCTGGTGGTGGGTGCTGCTGCCGGGCGTGGCTTGCGCGGCAGGTAGACGAGGGCCTCGGTGGCGACGAAGCGCAGGACGAAGGTGGTGACCAGCGCGAGCGCGGTGGCGGGCAGCACGGCCAGGCCGAACTTGGCGACGAACAGCGCGATCAGCGGGATCCGCAGCAGCAGGTCGGCGTTGGCGAGCAGCGCGAAGCGGCCGACCCGGTCGGCCCAGTGGCGGTGGCGGCGGTCGCGGAACAGCAGGGTCTCGATGAGGAGGAAGTTCCACAGGACGCCGGCCTGGTTGGCGACGACCTCGGCGGCGAGGTAGTTCATGCCGGCGTGGGTGAGCAGCCACAGCGCGCCGAGGTTCGGTACGAAGCCGGAGAGCCCGATCAGCCCGAAGCCGATCATCCGGGCGAGCGGGGTCGCGGAGCGCAGCGCGGCCAGGTGCGCGAGGAAGCGCAGGCCTTCCCGGGCGGTGGACTTGGATTCGCCCGCGTACCGCTCCTGGAAGACGAACGGCACCTCGGCGACCTTCGCGGGGCGGCTGCGGACCGCCAGCTCCAGCAGGATCTTGTAGCCGAGCGGTTTGAGGGCCTCGGCGGTGACGGCCGAGCGGCGGATCGCGAAGAAGCCGCTCATGGGGTCGCTGATGCCGCGCAGGGCGCGCGGGAAGAGGCCCTTGGCCAGCCAGGTCGCGGCGCGCGAGACGGCCACGCGGTAGCTGCCGGCGAGTCCGGCCCGGCTGCCGCCGGGGATGTAGCGGGAGGCGACGACGAGGTCGGCGCCCGTGCGCGTCCCCTCGCCGACGAGTTCTGGGACCAGGTGGGGCGGGTGCTGGAGGTCGGCGTCCATGACCACGACCCAGTCGGAGGCGGCCCTTTTGACGCCCTCGACGACGGCTCCGCCGAGGCCGCCTTCGGGTGTGTCGCGGTGCAGGACGGCCACCGGGAAGGGGCAGTCGCCGGCCGCCTTCTCGATGGCGGCCGGGGTGTCGTCGGTGGAGTCGTCGACGAACAGCACCTCGCACGGCAGGTGTGCGGGCATCGAGCCGGTGAGTCGGCTCAGCAGTTCGGCGACGTTCGCGGACTCGTTGAAGGTCGGGACGATGAGGGTGACGCTCCCGGAGGCGGGCCTCTCCTCTTCGGGAAGCACGGCCGGAGCAATCACCTCCGGATCACTCAGGGCATGCGGGGGCCACAGGTCCTCGCTCATGGTGGTTCAGCTCCCACTCTCGCGGTCGGTCCGCCGGATCTCGATGCGGTCCTCGCCCGAACCGAAGACGGCCACCGCGGTCGAATGCTCAAGCGCAGCCTTCACGTTGGGCAGGTCCACCGCATCTCGACGCACGGTGGGGGAGGAAACCACGTAGTCGATGTCCCTCCAGCCGCCCGGCAGGGTCTTGGTCACGGCGGGGTCGAGGTCGGCCTTGTAGAACCAAATGGCGCCGAGTCCCGGTTCGAATCCGTGGTTGACGGCGTCGAGCCACAGGGCGTCGTCGACGAGGATCCGGGTGTCCGCCGGTTCGGCGACCTCGCTGCCGAGCCAGGCCGCGGCCTGCCGGTAGGGGGCGTTCGCGTCGACCGTGAGCGCGGTGCGGTTTCCGTCGTACCAGCGCGGGAGCACGTACACCGCGGCGGACGCGGCCAGTACGACGATCAGTGCGCGCCGGCCCCAGACCAGCGGCCTGCCCTCCCCCGGCGTACGGCGGCGGCGCAGCACGGCGTGCGTGATGCTGGCCGCGCCCCCGGCGAGGACCAGGGCGAGGAACGGCAGGGCCTGGATGACGTACATCGCGGGGAGGTAGCCGGAGGGGCGCATGGCGACGATGCCGAGGATCACGGCGGCCAGCGCGGGTCCGGCGAGCGCCCGGGCGGTGACGGACCAGCGGTGGGTGGCCAGCAGCAGGACGGCGCCGGCCAGTCCGCCGAGCGGCAGGACGGTGTCGTAGTAGAGCCAGGAGGTGAACACGCCGTTCGAACCGGTGCCGGGGGTGAGGATGAAGCCGGAGCCCGGGCGGCTCATCTGGTAGGTGATGCCGTCGATGAGCGAGACGTGTCCGGCGCCGGGCAGCAGTTCGCTGTTGAGCAGGGCGTAGAGCGGGTACGAGATCCCTATCAGCGCGCAGGCGGTGACGGCCCCGGTGACGGCGAACTTGCGGGTGTCGCGGTGGCTGTGGCGCCACATCGTCACCAGCAGGGCCGGGAGCACCACCAGCATCGTCTCCTTCGTCAGGACGGCGGTGGCGGCGGCCAGTCCGGAGCCGAAGTGGTGCCACAGGTGGCGGCTGGGGGACGCGGCGAGGCAGAACGCCAGCAGCATCCACATCACGGCGAGGTTGTCGAGGAAGATCTCCCGCTGGAGCACGACGGACAGCGGGGACAGCCCGAACAGGCCCATCGCCAGTCCGGCCGCCCAGCGCGGCAGCCAGAGCCGGCGCGCGAGGACGTACATCAGGACGGAGCTGACGGCGGAGACGGCGAGCATGGAGAACCGCATCGGCGCGACGGTCATCCAGTCGGGCACGAACAGGGACGGCAGGTACGTCAGGCCCGCGATCTGGATCCAGCCGAGCGGGGGGTGGTCGTACCAGTAGGTGTAGTGGGCGAGGCCGTCGCCCTGCTGGACGGCCCAGGCCTGGGCGAGGTAGGTGCCCTCGTCGTCGCTCAGGGTGGGGAAATTGGTGATGTTCCAGCCCTGTACGAGGACGATCGCGAGCAGCAGCGTCCCGCAGAGCAGCAGATCGGGACGGGAGGAGCGGAAGCGGGCGAGGGGTCTGGCCGGGGCGGGCGGGCGGACTCCGAGTCCGCCGGGGCTTCGCTGGGCGGGTACCCGGGGCGCGGTGGCGGTGCCGGTGGCGGCGGAGGCAGGGGCGGTGGCGGTGGCGGCAGCAGTGGCGGCTGCGGCTTTGGCCGACTGGGGCTGGGGATCAGTGGCCGTGGGCAGGGTGGCGGTCACTGGTGGCTGTCCTCTCGGATCGCGGTGGGCGCGGTGTGCGCGGTGGCGGTCGGAGCATGGGTGAGGTGGGCGCCGGTGTGGCTGGTCAGCTCCCACTCGTTGCGGCCGCGCTGCTCGCGCCAGACCGCACGGATCGCGGCGCCGGCCAGCATCACCTGGTAGAAGGGGCCGCCGACGACGAGCTTGAGGTAGTGGACGAACCGCACGCGCAGGCCGTACTGGCGGCCGAAGTCGTGCAGTCCGACGATCTCGAAGACGAAGGTCACCATCGCCGTGATCATGGGCAGGAAGGTGATGATCGCGATGCCGACGGGCACGTCGAGGAGGACGGCGACGGCGAAGTTGACGGGGATGATCACCCCGGAGGCGGCCTGCATGAACGGGGTCATCAGGGTGTAGCGGGCCAGCCAGCGCTGGCCGCGGCCGGGCAGCTGCTGCCAGTCCTTCTTCCGGTAGACCTGGAGGAAGCCCTGGTTCCAGCGGGTGCGCTGCTTGAGCAGGCTCATCAGCGAGCCGGGCGTCTCCTCGCGGGTGACCATGTCGGAGTCGTACGCGACGACCACCTTCTTGCCGACCGACGAGAGCCGCACGCCCAGGTCGCAGTCCTCGGCGAGGCAGTTCTGGTCCCAGCCGCCCGCCTCGCGCAGCACGTCGGTGCGGACGAAGACGGTGTTGCCGCCGAGCGGGATGAACCCCTTCTCGGCGTGCAGGTGCAGCCGGGAGCGGAACCAGAAGAAGTACTCCAGGCAGTTGCGCAGGCTGTACCAGCTGGAGTGGAAGTTGATGAGCTGGACCCCGCCCTGGACCACGTCGGCCCCGGTCGCGCGGAAGGCGTGGTCCACGTGGGCGAGGAGCTCGGGGTGGACCTGGTCCTCGGCGTCGAAGACCCCGACGATGTCGCCCCGGCAGTGCGGCAGGGCGGTGTTGAGGGCCTTGGGCTTGTTCTTGACCTCGTTGTGGTCGGTGATGACCCGGACCAGGCCGGGCGCGCGGGCGGCGGCGCGCTCGGCGACGGCGGCGGTCTCGGGGTCGTCGTGGCCGACGATGACGATGATCTCGTAGTCGCTGTGGCCCGATTCGAGCAGCCGGTCGATCGTGTGCTCCAGGACGGCCTGTTCGTGCCGGGCCGGCAGCAGCAGCGAGAAGGCGAGGCGGCCGCCTCCGTCGGGCCGGTCGAAGCGCGTGGACGCGAGCGTCTCCGGTGTGCGCCACGCGTGCATCTGCCACCACAGGGTGAAGGCGGCCATCCAGAAGAGTGCCAGCGAAATGGCAGAAATGAACACAGAAGTGTACAAACTGTCCCCCACAGACATGCCGCAACCCCAGGCGGCGAATCGAAAACCCCCCGGAGGCAGTCGGCGGGCCCCCCGGCCCGCCGCCTCCGCTTCCCCCTCGTGCGCACCCCCCAGTGCGCGTCTCGGTCAGTCCCGAAGACACGAGACTAGGCAGCGAAAATGAAGCTGAGGCGCTGCCCAGATAAAAACCACGTTTCCGAGTTGACGTACGACAACCGGAATTGACGGCACTCCGGATGCTTCAGGGACGAACCGCCCCCAACTGCTCTGCCAGCTCAACTAGTTCGGTCGTAGGACGTGAGCAGACGAAGTGGCGGCACACGTACGCCGTCGGAAGGTCGCGCACCAGTGTGCGCTCGGCCAGAAGGGGGAACTCCCCTCCGGTCCCGTCCGCCGCGCGCGGCAGACCGACCGCCACGACCGCCCCAGGAGCCGTACCCAGCAACGCCGTCCGGTGCAGCGCCGCCGTCCCCGGATCCTCCGGATGGCCGACGACGGCCACCTCGCGCGGACCGTCCAGCAGTGCCTCCGCGACCGCCAGCCCGTGCCCGATGAAGCGCGGGGCGCGCGGCCCGAGGGCGTGTACCACCCCGAGCGCCCGCTCGGCCGCCGTGCGGTGCGCCTCGGAGCCGGTGTGCGCGGCGTACGAGAGCAGCGCTCCGGCGGCGGCGGTCCAGCCCGAGGGCGCCGCCGTGTCCGTCGGGTCCTGCGGGCGCCGGATCAGCTTCTCGGCGTCGTGGGCGGTGTCGTACAGGGAGCCGTCCTCGGCGGTGAACAGGTCCAGCACCAGGTCGACGAGGAACCCGGCGAACTCCAGCCAGACCCCCTCGCCGGTGACCGAGGCCAGCGCGAGGAACCCCTCCGCGACATCGCCGTAGTCCTCCAGGACACCGGCGTTGGGGCCCGCCTTCCCGTCCCTGCTGGTCCGGGCGAGGCGGGCCCGCCCGGCCGACGCGTCGAAGTGGACGCGCACCAGCAGGTCGGCGGCCTCGGTGGCCCGCTCGATCAGGTCGGGCCGCTCGAAGTACGCGCCGCACTCCGCGAGCGCCGCGACGGCCAGCCCGTTCCAGGCGGCGACGACCTTGTCGTCCCGGCCGGGCGCGGGCCGCGCGGCCCGCGCCGCGAGCAGCCGCGCCTTGATGTCGGCGACCTTGGCGGCGTCCAGGACGGGCCCGTCCTGCGGGAGTTGCAGGACGGAGGTGCCGTGCTCGAAGGTCCCCTCCTCGGTCACCCCGAAGCAGGCGACGGCCGCGTCCCCGTCCGCCTCGCCCAGCACCTCGCGCAGCTGCGCGGGGGTCCAGGCGTAGTACGCGCCCTCCACGTGCTTCCCGCTGAGCGGGTCCTCGCTGTCCGCGTCGAGCGCGGAGGCGAAGCCGCCCTCGCGGGTGCGCAGCTCGCGGACCATGAAGTCGGCGGTCTCCAGGGCGACGCGCCGGGCGAGGTCGGATCCGGTGGCCCGCCACAGGTGCGCGTAGACGCGGCACAGCAGCGCGTTGTCGTAGAGCATCTTCTCGAAGTGCGGCACCACCCAGTTCCGGTCCACGGAGTACCGGGCGAACCCGCCGCCGAGCTGGTCGTAGATCCCGCCCCGGGCCATCGCCTCGCAGGTGTCGGAGGCCATCTGCAGGGCCCCCTCCGACCCGGTGCGGGCGTGGTGGCGCAGCAGGAACTCCAGCACCATGGACGGCGGGAACTTCGGCGCGCCGCCGAACCCCCCGCGCGCGGCGTCGTACTCCCGCGTCAGCGCGAGCAGGGCCTGTGCCATCTCCTCGGGCCCGGGGGTGCCGGCCTTGCCGTAGTCCAGCTGCCGCTCCGACAGGTCCCGCACGATCCGCTGCGCGACTTCCGCGACTTCCTCGGGCCGGCCGGCCCAGGCGGTGCGCACGCCTTCGAGCACCTGCATGAAGGAGGGCATCCCGTGCCGGGGCTCGGGCGGGAAGTAGGTGCCGAAGTAGAAGGGTTCGGCGTCCCCGGTCAGGAACACGGTCATGGGCCAGCCGCCCTGCCCGGTCGCAGCCTGCACGGCCTCCATGTACACGGCGTCCACGTCGGGCCGCTCCTCGCGGTCCACCTTGATGCCGACGAAGTGCTCGTTCAGGTAGGCAGCCGTCAGCTCGTCCTCGAAGGACTCGTGCGCCATCACGTGGCACCAGTGGCAGGAGCTGTACCCGACGCTCAGCAGAACGGGTACGCCTCGCCGGCGCGCCTCCTCGAACGCCTCCGGGCACCAGGGCCACCAGTCGACCGGATTGTCGACGTGCTGGAGGAGGTAGGGGGAAGTCTCGTTCGCGAGGCGGTTCGACATGAGACCAATCCTGCCGCACGGCGGGCCACGCGGCGCGTGACGGGGCGGTCGCCGGCGAAGGGGCGTCGGCGGGCCAGTGGTCAGGGGCGGCGGAGGAGCGGGGTCAGGGCGCGGGTCCAGGCGTCGCGGGTGGTGGGGTAGGCGGGGGTGCAGGCCTCAGGGGCCGGGGCGGGGTGGCGGTCGGGGGCCGCGCCGTGCAGGAGGCAGCGGTGGGCTGCGGCGCGGGCGGCGGGCGGGGCGTGCTCGTCGCCCTCGGGGTCCGGGTCGGGGCCGGCGGCGGCCACCAGGTCGTACTCCTCGGCGGCGATCCGCAGCCTGCGCTCCCCGTCCGGGCCCTCGCGGATCAGCATCAGCGCAGCGAACCGGTCGGCGGCGTCCTCCTCCTCGCGGTCGTCGTCGCCGGCCGGCAGGCTCAGGGCGTCGACGAGGGCGTGGGCCGCCTCGTGGTAGACGGTCTCCGCGACGACCGCGCCGACCCTGTCGTCCGTCCGCATGAGCTGCCGCTCCTGCGTCAGGTCGTCGTAGCAGAGCTCGATGCTGCGGGCGTGGGGGTCGTAGCCGGTGCCCTCGCCCGCGCAGGAGCGGGCGAGGACGGTGACCCGGTGGGGGAGGCGGAGGTAGCCGTTCAGCTCGGTCACGGCCCGCTCGGCCGGCCGCGCCGCCCGCAGGAAGGCCGCCTCGCGCTCGTCGCCCGCGGCCGGCTCCTCGTACCGTACGGCGAACCCCTGTGGGGGCGGGGCCTGTTCGCATCCGGCCGTGGCCGCGAGCAGGAGCACCGCGCACGGCACCCGGGTTACCAGCCGTCTCCTCATCGGCCCACCTTAGGCGGTGCGGCCGCGCGCCCGGCCGAGCGGATGAGTCCAACTGGTATCCGTATGTGGCGAGTTCCCTCTGAAGTAGCTCAGATTCCCTCGCGCTCGTCAGCGTCCCGCAGGACACTTGGGGATCGTTGCCCGAGCTCTCTGAGGGGGATGCCGATGCGGGACAGTCATCGCGTCGAGGCCGAGCGGCTGCTGGCGCGGGCGGTCGACGAAGAGGCGCGCAAGGCGACGGCGGACGCGCCGGTCGACAGGGCGGCGCTGCTGGCGCGCGGCCGGGAGGCGCTGGACGGGCTCGCCGCGGCCGCCTCCGAGGAGTACGAGGCCTACGTGCGGGCCCTGGACGAGGCGGCGGCCGGCGAGCAGTCCCTCGGCGAGGCCTTCCGGCGCGGGAACACCTCGACGGCCCTGCTGGTGACGGCGGTCGGGGCGGCGGCGGCCGTGGGCGCGGACCTGGCGCTCGGCGTGGCGGCGGGTACGGCGCTCGGCGCGGGCCTCGTCGTGGGCGTCGCGGGGGCGGCGGCGACGGTGGCCAAGGTGACGGCCCTGCACCTGCCGGCGGCGAACCGGCGGGCCGGGGAGGCGGGCCGGCCCGGCGGCCCGGAGCAGCGGCGGCTGCAGTGGCTGTCGGCGCTGGAGGTGCGCGGGGTGCGCCCGTTCCTGGAGCAGCAGCGTCTGGTGGCGACGGCGGTGCGCAACCCGCCGCGCGGCCGGACCGGGGTCAACGGCGGTGTGGCCGGCATCGGCAAGCAGGCGGGGACGGGCAGGCTCGCGGGCGGCGGGCCGCCCGTGCTGCGCGGCTCCGACCGCAGTGCGCAGGCCCGGCGGCGCAGCGTGCTGGAGCAGTCGTTCGGGCAGCTCCCGGAGCCGGAGGAGGCCTTCGCGGGGCGGCGTGCGGAGCTGACCCGGATCGCGCAGTGGGTGCAGGCGGCGCGGGCCAGTACCGAGACGCGCCCGGTGGTCGTGGTGCTGCACGGCGAGCCGGGCGCGGGCCGTACCGCGCTGGCGCTGCGGGCGGCGCACGCGCTGCGGGACCAGTTCCGGGGCGCGTGCGTGGTGGACCTGCGGGGCGGTTCGACGCACGGCGAGGCCGCGGAGGCTCCGCTGTCGACGCGGGAGGCGCTGCTGCACCTGCTGAACCGGCTGGGCGCCCCGCGCGAGCAGTTGCTGTTCCGCGAGGGGGCGTCGGCGGAGCAGCAGGTGCGGCGCCTGTCGGAGCTGTACCACCAGCACCTCCAGGGGCTGCCGGTGACGGTGGTGCTCGACGACGCGGTGGACGCGGCGCAGGTGCGGATGCTGGTTCCGGAGCGCTCGGAGAGCCTGGTGCTGGTGACGGCCCCGGGTCCGCTGGAGCTGCCGGCGGATCTGGCGGCCTGGGTGCACCAGCTGGCGGTGGCGCGGCTGCCGGAGCCGGACGCGGCCGAGGTGCTGCGGGCGGGTGCGCGGGCCGCGGGCGGGGCGCCGTACGGGGAGGAGGCCCTGCGGGGGCTGCTGGAGCTCGGCGCCGGGCTGCCGCTGGCGCTGCGCGTGCTGGCCCCGCTCGGCGTGGCCGCGCCGGGGCCGGGCGGGACGCTGGAGCACGCGCTGGACCTGGCGTACGTACGGCTGCCCGCGGAGCGGCGCCGGCTGCTGCGGCGGCTCACGCTGGCGGGGCGGGCCTCGCTCGGCCCGTCGGCGGCGGCGGCGCTGATCGACGCGGACCAGGTGGAGGCGGGGCGGCTGCTGCGCGAGCTGGCGGGGGCGGGGCTGCTGAGCCACGTGCGCGGGGAGCGGTACCGGATGCACGACGCGGTGCGCTCGTACGCGGCGGCGCGGCTGGCGTCGGACGAGGACCGGGCGGAGGCGGCGGCCGCGCACGAGCGGCTGATCCGCAACTACGCGCAGCTCGCGGACTCGGTGATCCGGATGGTCGACGGGAAGATGTCGACCCGCGCCAACCAGTTCGGCGGGCACGGCTTCGTCTCGCTCGACGCGGCGCTGCGCTGGCTGGACGACGAGTCGAGCTTCATCACGGCGGCGCTGCGGCATTCGGAGGACGTGGACCAGCAGGCGGTGCTGGACCTGCTGGGCGCGCTCTGCGACTTCTGTCTGCTGCGCGGTGACCTGTACCGGCTCGGCGAGATCAGCGAGCTGACGCAGTCCGTCGAGGCGGGCCGGCAGGGGCAGCCGGGCCCGCACGGGCGGCTGGTCCGCTCGGTGCAGTGGCGTACGGGCATCGCGGCGCGTCAGCTGGGTGACCTGGACAAGGCCCGTACCACCTTGACGTCGGTGGTCGACCAGTACATGGAGGCCGAGCAGGAGGCGGGTGCGGCGATGGCCCTGGTCTCGCTCGGCATCACCCTGCACCACCAGGGCAATCTCCCCGAGGCGGCGGTCCGCCTGCGGGAGGCGCTGGTGCTGCAGGAGCCGGAGGAGCTGGCGGGTGACCGGGCGTGGGGGCTGCACGCGCTGGCGGCGGTGCAGCGGGACCGGGCGCAGCTCGCGGAGGCGCTGGAGCTGCTGGAGCGTTCCCTCGTCCTCCACCGGGAGAGCGAGAGCGTGCACGGGGAGGCCTGGGCGCATTTCCAGCTGGGCCAGGTGTACCTGCGGCTGGGCGCGGTGGAGCGGGCCGAGGGGGAGCTGGGCCGGGCCCTGGAGCTGTACGGGCGCACGCGCGACGACCGCGGCCAGGCGTGGGCGCTGACCCAGCTGGGCCGGGCGCGGGTGGTCGACGGGGATCCGGAGCCGGCGCTGGAGCGGCTGCGGGACGCGCTGGCCCGGCACCGGCTGGCGGAGGACGCGCGCGGTGAGGCCTGGACCCTCTACTACCTCGGGCAGGCGCTGGAGGAGGGCGGCGAGCGCGACGCGGCGGTCCGGGAGCTGGAGCGGGCCCGGACGATGTTCTCGCGGATGCGGGACGTGTACGGGCTGGCGCACGCCCGTCACCATTCGGGCCGGGTGACGCGCGACCAGCGGGCGGCGCAGACGGGGAACCTGAAGAACTCCGGCTTCGCCCGTCAGCTGCTGGTGGACGCGCGGGCCGACTTCCGGCGGATCGGGCTGGCGCACGGCGAGGGCTGGACGTGCCTGGAGCTGGCGGTGGTGGACGCGGGCTACGGCCGGGTGTCGCAGGCGCTGGGCCTGTGCGAGGAGGCGGCCGGGCTGTTCGCCTCGTACGGGGACCTGCGGGGCGAGGACTGGGCCCGGTTCCTGCGCTGCACGCTGCTGCCGTACGCCGTTCCGGGAGACCCGGAGGGGGCGCGGGCCGAGCTGGCGCGGCTGGCGGCGGCCCCGCATCCGCTGCGGGACGGGCGCCTGGAGGACTTCCTGGAGGCGTACGGGGTGGTGCTGGGGCGGGGCGTGGATCCGGCGGAGGGCTGGCAGGCGTGGCGCCTGGGCATGGTCCCGAACCTGCACTCGCGGGAGATCATGGGGGTGCCGGTGCCGCCTGCGCCGTGACGGCGCGGCCGCGCCGTCGGATGCCGGTGGCCGCGCCGTCACGGCGGCCGCCCGGATGCCGGCGGCCGCGCGGATACCGCTGACCGCCCGGATGCCGCTGACCGGGACGCGCGGAAGCCGCCGCCCCGCCGGGTGTCACGGCGGGCGGCGGTCGGCGTGCGGTCCCGCGACGGGGCCTGCGGGAGCCTGCGGGGCCTACGGGGCCCGGTCCGCCGAGGGGGCGGCTGCTGCCGGGTCCGGGGCCTCCTGGAAGTCCACCCGGCCCATGTGCCGGCTCATGGACTTCATCAGGCCCCACACACCGAGGGCGAGGGCCGCGAACACGATGAAGCCGAGGAGGCCCGGGGTCACCTTGTTCTTGTCGAAGGTGTCCCCGGCCAGCGGAAGGAGCTGGACGATTGCTGCCTGCGTAGCGCTCATAGCTACGCATTCTCCCGGATGCCCGCGAAGAGGTCGGACTCGGGGAGGGAAGTGTCCACGAGCGACTTCGCCAGCTCGTACTCCTCCGTCGGCCAGACCTCCTTCTGGATCTCCATCGGGACGCGGAACCAGCCGCCGTCCGGGTCGATCTGCGTCGCGTGCGCGATGAGGGCCTTGTCACGGATCTCGAAGAAGTCCGCGCAGGGGACGTGCGTGGTGAGCGTCCGCTCGGTGCGCTCGAACTCCTTCCAGCGCTCCAGCCACTCGGCGTAGGGGGACTCCATGCCGCGCGAGAGCAGCGCCTCGTGCAGGGCGACGGTGCGCGGCTTGTTGAAGCCCTGGTTGTAGTACAGCTTCTGCGGCTGGTACGCCGGGCCGAACTCTGCCTCGGGGTACTTCTCGGTGTCCGCCGCGCCCTCGAAGGCCACCATCGAGATCTTGTGGGTCATGATGTGGTCGGGATGCGGGTAGCCGCCGTTCTCGTCGTACGTGGTGATGACCTGCGGCTTGAAGGCGCGGATCTTCTTCACCAGGCGGCCGGCCGCCTCGTCCACGTCCTCCAGGGCGAAGCAGCCCTCGGGCAGCGGGGGCAGCGGGTCGCCCTCGGGGAGGCCGGAGTCGACGTAGCCGAGCCACTCCTGCTCGATGCCGAGGATCTCGCGCGCCTCGTCCATCTCCTTGGCGCGGACCTCGTGGATGTGCTCCTCGATGTACTTGTCACCCTGGAGCTTGGGGTTCAGGACGGAGCCGCGCTCACCGCCGGTGCAGGTCACCACCAGCACGGGCACCCCCTCGGACACGTACTTGGCCATCGTGGCCGCGCCCTTGCTCGACTCGTCGTCGGGGTGGGCATGGACGGCCATCAGTCGAAGCTGCTCGGTCAAGACAGGATCCTCTGTGATTCGTCAGGGTGGGCGGCTTCTATAGTGACCGAATCGGGGGGCGGAAAATTCCGGGGGTGGCCCCGGAACAAGCGGAATCCGGCCCTCTCGAAAGGAACGATCAATGAGCACGGTGCGCGAGGGACTGCCCGAGGGCCGCTACGGCCGGTCGGCGGACGAGCGCGCGGACCGGAAGCTCAAGATCGTCGGCTCCGTGCTCGGCGTCGGGCTGCTGGGCCTGGTCGGCTGGTTCGGCTGGGACTACGTCGCCGGTCAGAGCGTCAGCGCCGAGGTGATCAAGTTCCAGATCGTGTCGGACACCGAGGTGAAGGTGCACCTGGAGGTCCGCAAGGACGCCTCGGTCACCGGGGTCTGCACCCTGAGCTCCCAGGACAAGGGGCACGGTGAGGTGGGCCGCGCCGACTTCACCTTCCCGCAGAGGAACGGGCGCGTGGACGAGGTCGTCTCCCTGAAGACCACCGGCCGGGCCGCGATGGTCGAGCTCGTCGGCTGCCAGGCCGCCGCCGGATCCCGGTAGTCTCCGGTCCGTACGTGGCCCGCGGGCCGTACGGAGCAGTACCGCGCCACGCCCGGGGAGATTCCCGAGATGGCCCGCGGGAACCGCGTGACCTGGGACGGAGCGCCAGCCCGCGGCCCGCAATGACACACTTCATACACAAGGTGTCCTCCCCCTTTTCTTCCCGAATTGTTAGGCTCGTGGTTTCGTCCGCCGCTGGCGGCTTTGAAGTCCCCTGTACCGACGAGGAGCACCCGTGACCCAGACGAGCGAGAGCGTCACCTGGCTGACCCAGGCGGCGTACGACCAGCTGAAGGCGGAGCTGGACTACCTCTCTGGTCCCGCACGCACGGAGATCGCGACGAAGATCGCAGCCGCCCGCGAGGAGGGCGACCTGCGTGAGAACGGCGGTTACCACGCGGCCAAGGAGGAGCAGGGCAAGCAGGAGCTCCGCGTCCGCCAGCTGACCCAGCTCCTGGAGAACGCGAAGGTCGGCACGGCCCCCGCGTCCGACGGCGTCGTCGCCCCCGGCACCCTCGTCAAGATCGCTTTCGACGGCGACGAGGACGACACCATGGAGTTCCTGTTGGCCTCGCGCGAGTACGCGTCCTCGGACTTCGAGACCTACTCCCCGCAGTCCCCGCTGGGCACCGGCGTGATGGGCAAGAAGATCGGCGAGGACGCCTCGTACGAGCTGCCGAACGGCAAGAAGGCCGCCGTCAAGATCCTCGACGTCAAGCCCTTCACCGGCTGATCACCCCGTGCGCCGGCCGTCCGGCGCACACCCGCCACAGCACGGAAGAGCCCCCGCCCGGACCGGATCCGGGGCGGGGGCTCTTCCGTGTGCCGCCGAGCCTGGCTCAGCTCATGACCTTGTACCCCGCGCCGTGCAGCGACCGCGCGACCTCGGCACAGTGCTCCGGGCCCTTGGTCTCCAGGTGCAGCTCGACCTCCACTTCCGTGAGCCCGAGCCGCGGGTCGGTCCGTACGTGGCTCACGTCCAACACGTTCGCGTCCACCACCGACAACACCCCCAGGAGCCCGGCCAGCGCCCCCGGCCGGTCGCTCACCCGCAGCCGCAGCGACAGGTAGCGGCCCGCCGCCGCCATGCCGTGCCGCAGGATCCGCTGGAGCAGCAGCGGGTCGACGTTCCCGCCGGACAGAACGGCGACCACCGGGCCGCCGCCGTACAGTTCGGGCTCGCTCAGCAGCGCGGCCACCGGACTGCAGCCGGCCGGCTCGACCACGAGCTTGGCCCGCTCCAGGCAGAGCAGCAGCGCACTGGAGAGCGCGTCCTCCGACACCGTACGGACGTCGTCGACGAGCTCGCCGATGATTTTGAAGGGGATGTCCCCGGGCCGGCCGACCTTGATGCCGTCCGCCATCGTGTTCGGATCGTCGACCGACACGGGGTGGCCGACCTTCAGCGAGGGCGGGTACGCGGCCGCGCCCGCCGCCTGCACGCCGATGATCCGCACGTCCGGCCGCAGCGCCTTCACCGCGACCGCGACCCCGGCCGCGAGGCCGCCGCCGCCGATGCCGACGACGATCGTCCGCACCTCCGGGCACTGCTCCAGGATCTCCAGGCCCACCGTGCCCTGGCCCGCGATGATGTCGCGGTGGTCGAAGGGGTGGATGAACACCGCCCCGCTGCGGTCCGCGTAGTCCTGGGCGGCGGCCAGCGTCTCGTCGACGACCTGCCCGTGCATGATCACCTCGGCGCCGTACTCCTGGGTCGCGGCCACCTTCGGCAGCGGAGCCCCGACGGGCATGAACACCGTCGAGCGGACCCCGAGGAGGGAGGACGCCAGCGCCACGCCCTGCGCGTGGTTCCCGGCGCTGGCCGCCACGACACCGGCGGCGCGCTGTTCGGGGCGCAGGCCCGCGATGCGCACGTACGCGCCGCGCAGCTTGAAGGAACCCGTCCGCTGGAGGTTCTCGCACTTGAGGTGGACCGGGGAGCCGGTGAGAGCGGAGAGGTGCCGGCTGCCCTCCATCGCGGTGACCCGGGAGACGCCGGACAGCATCTTCTGAGCCCCCCGGATGTCGTCGAGGATGACCTGCGGGACGGGCGTGGGCACGCGGTAGTTCATGCGGCCAGTCTCGCAGCCGGCGCGGATCGGGGCGCGGGCCAGGACGGCGGCCCGGGAAGGGTGCCGAACAGGGGCGAAATCTCGCCATCCGGGACGGCTCCGGAGCTCCGTCACACAGCGGCCGTACCAGTTCTCTCACGCGGCGTACGAGCCGCCCCACAGCCGCGTACTCTGTCCCCCATCCTTGTCGGACCCACGCGAAGAGAGCTCACGGCATGCCCTCCATCCCGGCCAGTTCCGACCTGCCCACGGTGGCCGAAACACCCGCCGAAGCCGGTCTCCTCGACGCGCTCCAGCACCAGGTCGCGGTCTTCGCCCGCCGGGCGGAGCAGACCCGCCTGGGCGGGGTCGGCCAGGCCCGCAACTCGATGGACCGCGCCGCCTACCTGCTGCTCAACCGGCTCGACCTGGAAGGCCCCATGGGCGTCAAGGCGCTCGCCGGCGGAATGGGCATCGACTCCTCCACCGTCACCCGGCAGGTGGCCCCGCTGGTCGACAGCGGGCTCGTCAAGCGGACCTCGCACCCCGAGGACGGCCGGGCCGTGGTCCTGGCGCTGTCCCCGCGCGGGCTGGCGCGGCTGGAGGAGGTCCGCTCCTCGCGGCGCGAGCTGATGGCCCGGGTGACCGACGGCTGGGCGGAGGAGGAGCGCGAGGCGTTCACCTCGCTGCTCACCCGGTTCAACGTGTCGCTGTCGGAGCTGATGGCCTCGGTCGCGGACGCCGGCCCGGCCTCCTGAGCCCGGGTCGCGGACGCCGGCCCGGCCTCCTGAGCCCCGCCCGGGACCGTTCCCGGTACGCCCCGCGGATCTCGCCGCGTCCGACCCCTTGACCGGGGTGGTCCCACCGGCCGCACTATGTGGGCTATGGGGGCTGTGGACCGCCGGGCGGAGCCCTACGCGGAGTTCGAGGCGTTCGTCGCGGGTGCGGCGGGCCGGCTTCTGCACGTCGCGATCCTGCTGACGGCGGAACCCGAGACCGCCCCGGCCGATGCGCGCCGCCTGCTCGCGGGCGCGCTGGCCCGTACGTACGCCGACTGGCGCCGGCTGCGCGGGGACGACCCGTACGACTACACCCGCCAGGAGCTGTGCGCCGCGTACGCCCGCACCGCGTGGCGCCGGCCCGCCGGTACGGGGCTGCTCGCGCGGCTGAGCCCGCTGGAACGGCTCGTCCTGGTGCTGCGGATCTACGAGGGCGTCGCGGAGGAGGTCACCGCGGCCCAGCTGGGGCTGCCGGCCGAGCGGGTGCAGGCGCTCTGCAACCGGGCCGTCGCGGCGCTGCGGGAACCCCCGGCCGCCGCACCCGGCCGGGAGGCGGCATGAGCACCTTCCCGGACCGCAAGGCGGCCCAGGTCCGCAGGCTGATGGAGGGCCCGCACCCGGCGGTGCCGCTCGGGCTGGCCGCCGCGGCGGCGGCCAGCGGCGACCGGCTGCTGCGCCGGCGGCGGGCGCTGCGCAGGTTCGGCTGGGCGGTGCTGTTCGCGGCCGCGGTGGCCTTCACGGTGTGGGCCGTGCTGACCCAGCCGTGGGTGACGCCGCCGAGCGATGTGTCCCCGCCCCTGGAGGGCTGGTAGCCACCGCCCGGCGGGGCGGGACGGCAGGAACTACCCCAGCGCCTGGGTCAGGTCCGCGATCAGGTCGTCGGCGTTCTCGATGCCGACCGAGACGCGGATCAGGTCCGCCGGGACCTCCAGGGCCGAACCGGCCACCGAGGCGTGGGTCATCCGGCCCGGGTGCTCGATGAGGGACTCGACGCCGCCCAGGGACTCGGCCAGGGTGAAGATCTTCGTACGGCCGCAGACCGCGACGGCCTCCTCCTCGCCGCCGGCGACCTGGAAGGAGACCATGCCGCCGAAGTTGCGCATCTGCTTGGCGGCGACCTCGTGGCCCGGGTGCTCGGCCAGGCCCGGGTAGAGGACCTTGGTGACCTTCGGGTGGCGCTGGAGCACCTCGACGATCTTGGCGGCGTTCTCCGCGTGCCGGTCCATGCGGACGGCGAGGGTCTTGATGCCGCGCAGCACGACCCAGGAGTCGAAGGGGCCGGCCACCGCGCCCATGGCGTTCTGGTGGTAGGCCAGCTCCTCGCCGAGCGCCTCGTCGGCGGTGACGAGGGCGCCGCCGACCACGTCGGAGTGGCCGCCCATGTACTTGGTCAGCGAGTGCACGACCACGTCGGCGCCGAGCGCCAGGGGCTGCTGGAGGTACGGGGACGCGAAGGTGTTGTCCACGACCAGCTTGGCGCCGGCGGTGCGCGCGATGTCGGCGACCACGGCGATGTCGGTGATGCCGAGCAGCGGGTTGGAGGGGGTCTCGACCCAGATGACCTTGGTCTTCGGGGTCAGGGCCGCGCGTACGGAGTCCGGGTCGGAGGTGTCGGCCACCGACCACTCGACGCCCCAGCGGGAGACGACCTTCGCGAAGAGGCGGAAGGTGCCGCCGTAGGCGTCGTTGGGGATGACCACGTGGTCACCCGGGGAGAGCAGCGTGCGCAGCAGGCAGTCCTCGGCGGCGAGCCCGGACGCGAAGGCGAGACCGCGCCGGCCGCCCTCCAGCGCCGCGAGGTTCTCCTCCAGCGCGGTACGGGTCGGGTTGGCGCTGCGGCTGTACTCGTAGCCGCCGCGCAGTCCGCCGACGCCGTCCTGCTTGTACGTGGACACCTGGTAGATCGGGGGCACGACCGCGCCGGTCTGCGGGTCCGCCGTGTTGCCCGCGTGGATCGCGCGGGTCTCGAAGCTCTGGTGCTGGTGGCTGTCGTCGCTCATGGGCAGATGCTATGCCCCGCCCGGGGCCCGGTCCTCTTCCGGCCCCGCCGCCCGTCCGGCCGCCCGGTGCCCGCGGTCAGGCATTGGCCTTGGCCCGGGTGAGTCTGGTTCGCTTGGAGCCATGGAGATTCTGTGGTTCCTGTTGACGATCGCCCTGCTCGTGGCGGTCGTGGGTCCGTACCTACGGCGCCGGCAGGGCGGTGCCCGGCTGGTCGCGCCCGGCAGCCCGGACGCCGCCGACCCCGCGAACTACGGCTTCGAGCGCGAGGAGGACCTGGACATCCGGGTCCCCGGGCCCGACCAGGACCTGATGGACGCCCTCGACAACGTCCAGCGCACCGGGCAGTGGCAGGCCGCCTCGCAGCTGCTGGCCGGCACCCCGGCGGACGGCGAGCGGCGCTGGCAGCGCGTGCAGGCCTTCGGCGGCGCGGCCGCGCTGGAGCTGGTGCGGGAGCCCGGGGCGGGCGCCCAGTGGCTGAAGGCATGGCGGCTGGAGGCGCCGAAGGACGCGGGCGGCGCGCAGGTGCACGCGGAGCTGCTGGTGCAGCAGGCCTGGCGGCACTCGGGCGGGGTGGGCTCCGAGGACCACCGGATCATCCTGGAGGAGGCCCGCGAGGCCTGTCACCGGGCGGCCCTGCTGGCGCCGGGCGACCCGGTCCCGTACATCACGGAGCTGGCGGTCGGCCGGGCGCTGGGCTACTCCGAGGCGGAGTACGACGCGCTGTGGGCGAAGGTCATCGACCGGGCCCCGCAGCACATGGGCGCGCACCTGGCGGCGCTGAACTACTGGTGCGAGAAGTGGCACGGCTCGCGGGAGAAGGCCGACGCCTTCACGCACGCGGCGGCCGCCCGCGCCCCGCGGGGCTCGCTGCTGGCGGCGCTGCCGCTGTTCGCGGTGTACGAGCACCTGCCCGAGGTGAACTTCGTGTCCTCCTTCTGGGAGAGCGCGGTCGTCACGCGGGCCGTGGAGGGCGCGCTGTACGCGGTGCACACGGCGCGTGCGGACGACCCGATGCTGGCGCACGTACGGCACCTGCTGCTCATGTTCCTGGTGGCCATGGAGCGGTGGGCGGAGGCGGTCGAGCAGGTCCGGCACGTGGACGGGTACGTGGGCGCGCTGCCGTGGTCCGCCTCCGGGAACCCGGCGTCCGCGTACGCGGTGTGCCGGGCGCTGGCGGTGGCGGGCTACGAGGCGAACGGCGGATCCCCGGCGACGCTGCCGCACTGAGCCGGCACGCCGAGCCGGGGCGCCGAGCCGGCACGCCGGCCGGACCGGCGCGGCCCGTACGGGAATCCCGGCCCGCCCCCGGCCGTTGTTCCCACTACCAAGGAGGCGACCCATGTTCTCGTACCGCCGTACACCCGAACTCCCCACCCGCGAAGAGGCCCTCAAGGGCCGCGCGGAGCCCCTCTTCGCCCTGCCGCCGGCGCACGCCGTGCTCGGCAACCCGCTGGCGGGCCCCTACCCCGCGCACCTGGAGGTGGCGGACTTCGGCCTGGGCTGTTTCTGGGGCGCGGAGCGCAAGTTCTGGCAGACCCCCGGGGTGTGGACCACCCTGGCCGGCTACCAGGGCGGCTTCACCGAGAACCCGGCGTACGAGGAGGTGTGCTCGGGGCTGACCGGGCACACCGAGGTCGTCCGGGTGGTCTTCGACCCGTCGCTCGTCTCGTACGGGACGCTGCTGAAGCTGTTCTGGGAGTCCCACGACCCCACGCAGGGCTTCCGCCAGGGCAACGACGTCGGCACCCAGTACCGCTCGGCGATCTACACCCACTCCCCCGCCCAGCAGGCGGAGGCCGAGGCCTCCCGCGAGGCCTACCAGCGGGTCCTGAACGCCTCGGGCTACGGCGACATCACCACCGCCGTCCTCCCGGCCTCCGAGCGCCCCTTCTGGCCCGCGGAAGCACACCACCAGCAGTACCTCGAGAAGAACCCCGGCGGCTACTGCGGCATCGGCGGCACGGGCGTCAGCTGCCCGATCGGCGTGGCCCGGGCCGACGGCTGAGACCCTCGGGGCCCGGCCGCGGTGTGGCCGGGCCCCCGGGGCGTCAGGACACCGTGACGTGGGCGCGGGCCCAGGAGGTGTGGTCGAAGGCGGAGTTGGAGTTGGCGTCCTCCACCACCAGGTGGAGGAGGCGGACGCCGGTCACGTCGAGGTCGACGGCGACGGGGCCGGTGGCTCCCTTGAGGACCGGGGTGGCCAGGAGGGTGCGGCCGTCGCCGCGGACGATGGCGCGGGTGGCTCCGGCCGCCGACTGCTTCGTCGAGAAGTCGTCGATGCCGACCAGGGCGGTGAAGCGGGCCGCGCGGCCGCCCAGGTGGTAGACGAGCTCCGACGGGGCGTGGACGCCGAGGCCCTTGGCGTACGTGACGCCGCCGAAGGCGATCGGGGTGCCGTCGCCCGCCTCCTTGCGGCCGTTGGAGCGGTCGAGTTCGACGGGGCCCCAGCCGTTGGCGGCCGACACCCACGGGAGGTCGCTCAGGTAGCTGTCCCGGCTGGGCGGGGCCGGGAGCGGCGTGAAGGAGTTCGTCGCCGTGAAGCGGAACGCGCCCGTGGTGGCGCGTGCCGTGAGCACCGCGGGGCCGGAGCCCGGCGCGGGGGCGGTGACGGTCCAGGTGGTGGTCAGCTTCGCACCCGGGGCCAGGGAGGCGGCGGTGACCGGGCCGGCCGGGGTGGCGGTCCAGCCGGCCGGGACGGCCAGGGTGACGCGGGCGTCCGGCCAGGGGCGCGCCGTGCCGTTGGACAGGGTCGTGGTGGCGGTGGCGCCGTCGGAGGTCACCGTGAGGCCCCAGGGGCGGCGCGGGTAGGTGTCCGACCAGGACGACCGCAGCAGGGCCGTCAGGGAGGCGACCACGGCCGGGTTGGCTGCGGCCACGTCGCGCTGTTCGCCGGTGTCGGCGGCCAGGTCGTACAGCTCGAACTGCCATTGCGCGTCGGGGGCGTTGCGGTCCCGCGCGGGCGCGAAGCGGACGCCCTTCCAGCGGTCCTTGCGGATCGCCTCCGCCACCCGCTTCGCCCGGCCGCCGTCCTGCGCGTTGGCCCGGCTGGTGACGCCCTGCTCGACGCGGTACCAGTACAGGTGGTCGTGGAGCGGGGCGAGTGCGGGGGCGCCGCCCAGAACGGCGGCCGCCGAGAGCCCGTCGATGTCCGCGGGGGCGGGGGCGCCCGCGAGTTCGGCGAGGGTGGGCAGCAGGTCGTAGAGCGGGGTGGGGCGGGGGCTGACGGCGCCGGCCGCGATCCGGCCGGGGGCCCAGGCGATCAGCGGGATCCGGACCCCGCCCTCGTACAGGTTGCGCTTGTAGCCGCGCAGCGGGCCGTTGGCGTCGAAGAGGTCGGGGTTCACCCCGCCCTCCTCGTGCGGGCCGTTGTCGGAGGCGACCAGGACCACGGTCCGGTCGGCGATGCCGCGCGCCTTGAGCCGCTCCACGACCGCGCCGACCTGCGCGTCGAGGAGGCTGATCTGCGCGGCGTGCGCCTTGTTCTGCTGGCTCCAGCTCTGCGAGGCGTACGCGCCCACGTCCGGGATCTCGCTCGGGGCGTGCGGCAGGTTCGGGGTCAGGAACAGCAGGAAGGGGTCCGGTCCGGCGGCGTGCGCGTCGATGAAGCCGAGGGCGCGTTCGGCGATGGCGGCGGGGGCGAAGGTGCCCGCCGCGACGGTCTCCTTGGCGCCGTTGTGCCAGAGGTAGGAGGGGTAGTACTCGTGGGCGTGGCTGTGGTCGATGTACCCGTAGAACTCCTCGAACCCGCGCGCGCCCGGGTGGCTCGGCTGGTCCCCGGCCTCCGGGCCGAAGCCCCACTTGCCGAAGAGGCCCGTACGGTAGCCGCGCGCCCGGAGCACCTCCGCGAAGGTGGTGTCGCCGGCGCCGAGGCCGCCCTGGCCGCCGCTGTCGGGGTTGGCGCGGACGGCGGCGTGGCCGGTGTGCAGGCCGGTCAGCAGCGCCGCCCGGGAGGGGGCGCAGACGGCGGCCGCCGCGTAGGCGTCGGTGAACCGCAGGCCCTCGGAGGCGAGTCGGTCGATGTGCGGGGTGGTGATCAGCTGCTGGCCGTACGCGCCGAGGTCCCCGTATCCGAGGTCGTCGGCCAGGATCACCACCAGGTGCGGGGGCGCGGCCTCGGCGGCGGAGGCCGGTACGGCTCCGCCGAGCTGGGGGAGGGCGGCGAGGCCCACGGCGGCCGCTGATCCGGCGAGGAAGTGACGGCGGCTGGGCATCGCGAACTCCTGTGGGACGGAAGGCTGGTGAGGAGATCGTCGGCACCGGCGGCCGCCAAGGCCATGCACGGGGCATGAAGAACGTGTGACACCGGGCTTGACCCTGTCACTGACGTCAGGGTTGTCCACTTTCCGCATGAACACGCGAACGGGAACGGACACGGAATCGGACATGGACCGCGATCACGGCGGACGGCGGGTCGTCCTCGTCACCGGCGGCGGCACCGGCATCGGCCGCGCCACCGCCCGGGCCTTCGCCGCGTCCGGCGACCGCGTGGTCGTCGTCGGGCGGCGTCCCGGAGTGCTGGCGCAGACGGCCGCCGGCCATCGCGGGATCCACCCGCTGACCGCCGACGTGGCCGCCCCCGGCGCCCCGGAGCGGATCGTCGCGGAGGTGCTCGGCGCCCACGGCCGGCTGGACGTGCTCGTCAACAACGCGGGGATCGTGCGCGGCGGCCCCCTCGCCACCCTCACGGAGGCCGACATCGCGGCGCAGCTGGCCGTGAACCTGGTGGCTCCCGTGCTGCTCACCCGGGCCGCTCTCCCCGCCCTGGAGGCGGCCGGAGCGGGGGTCGTGGTCAACGTCTCCACCGCCGTGGGGCAGCGCGGCTGGCCCGGGAGCTCCCTCTACGCCGCCGGCAAGGCGGCGCTGGACTCCCTCACGCGCAGCTGGGCGGTGGAGCTCGCCCCGCGCGGCGTCCGGGTCGTGGCGGTGGCGCCGGGCGCGGTGGACACGCCGATCTCGGCGCACCGGGGGCTGAGCCCGGAGCGGGCCGCCGAGGTGCGGGCCTGGCAGGTGGCGAAGACCCCGTTGGGGCGGGTGGGGCGGCCGGAGGAGGTGGCCTGGGCGGTGTGCCGGCTGGCGGATCCGGCGGCTTCGTTCGTCACCGGGGTGGTGCTGCCGGTGGACGGGGGTGCGGTGGTGGCCTGAGCGGGGTGATCATGGGCGGATGCTGATCGGGGAACTGGCGGCGGCGACCGGGACCACCTCGCGCGCCCTGCGCCACTACGAGCGGGCCGGGCTGATCTCCTCGGAGCGGGCCGCCAACGGCTACCGGGAGTACGGCCCGCGGGCCGCCGTACGGGTGCGCAACATCCGCGCCCTGCTCGACGCGGGCCTGACCCTGGCCGACGTGGAGGTGTTCCTGCCGTGCCTGGACGGGGACGTGGCCGGCGGGCCGCCGTCCCCGAAGGGGCTGGCGGTGGCCCGGGAGCGGCTGGCGGTCCTGGAGGCGCGGATCGCCGTACAGACGGCCGCGCGCGACCGGCTGCGCTCGGCGCTGGAGGGGGCGGCCCGGCCGGAGCTGACCGGCTGACCGGCTGACCGGCCAGACGAACCGGACGAACCGGATGAACGCACCGGCCGGACGGTCGAGAGGTCTCAGATGGTCGAGACGTCGATGACGAAGCGGTAGCGGACGTCCGAGGCCTGCACCCGCTCGTAGGCCTCGTTGATCTGGTCGGCGCCGATCAGCTCGATCTCGGCGCCCAGGCCGTGCTCGGCGCAGAAGTCGAGCATCTCCTGGGTCTCCGGGATGCCTCCGATCATCGATCCGGCGAGGGTCTTGCGGCCGTTGATGAGGGCGAACAGGTTGACCGAGACGGGCTCCTCCGGGGCGCCGACGTTCACCAGCGCGCCGTCGACCTTGAGCAGGCCGAGGTAGGAGTCGAGGGCGAGGGGCGCCGAGACGGTGGACACCACCAGGTCGAAGGTGCCGGCCAGCTTCTCGAACGTGGTCTCGTCGCTGGTGGCGTGGTAGTGCGAGGCGCCCAGCTTCAGGCCGTCCGCCTGCTTGCGCAGGCTCTGCGACAGTACGGTCACCTCCGCGCCCAGGGCGTGCGCGATCTTGACGCCCATGTGGCCGAGGCCGCCGAGGCCGACGATCGCGACCTTCTTGCCGGGGCCCGCCTGCCAGTGCTTGAGCGGCGAGTAGAGGGTGATGCCGGCGCACAGCAGCGGGGCGGCGACGTCGAGGGCGAGGCCGTCGGGGATGCGGACGGCGTACTTCTCGTCGACGACGAGGTGCGTGGAGTAGCCGCCGTACGTGGGCTCGCCGTTCCGGTCGAGCGCGTTGTACGTGCCGGTCATGCCCTCGACGCAGAAGTGCTCGTTGCCGGACAGGCACTGCTCGCACACCCGGCAGGAGTCGACCATGCAGCCGACGCCCACCCGGTCACCGACCGCGTACTTGGTGACACCGGGGCCGACCTCGCTGACGACACCGGCGATCTCGTGGCCCGGGACCATCGGGTAGATGCCCGTGCCCCAGCCGTCGGTGGCCTGGTGGATGTCGGAGTGGCAGATGCCGGCGAACTTGATGTCGATGAGGATGTCGTGTTCACCGACCGGGCGGCGCGGGATCGTCGTGCGTTCCAGCGGGGCCTTCGCGGCGGGGGCGGCGTAGGCGGCGACCTGGGTGACGGACATGGTGAAGCTCCTTGAGCGGGGTTCCTGCGGTGCATCCCACTCTGCCGGTGTGCGGGCGGGTCACCCAGGCCCCTGCCGAGCCTATGTCTGCTGGACCTACCACTGGCGGGGTCAGGCACGCGGCCGGGGCGCGGGGATACTGGGTTTCATGGACCAGCTTGATCAGCGTGCCGAACTGGGCGAGTTCCTCCGCACCCGCCGGGCCCGGCTGCGCCCCGCGGACGTCGGCCTGCCGGACTACGGGCGGCACCGCCGGGTGCCCGGCCTGCGCCGGGAGGAACTGGCCCAGCTGGCCGGGGTCTCGGTGGCGTACTACACGCGGCTGGAGCAGGGGCACGGGCAGAACGTGTCCTCCGAGGTGCTGGACGCGATCGCGCGGGCGCTGCGGCTGGACGGCACGGAGTCGGCCCACCTGTCCCACCTGGCGAACCCGCGCACCCGCAAGCGGCGCCCGTCCCGGCGCCCCCAGCAGGTCCGGCCGGAGCTGCGGACGCTGATGGAGGCGATGGAGGGCGTACCGGCGTACCTGGTGGGGCGGCGTCAGGACGTGATCGGCTGGAACCGGCTGGCCGCGGCGGTGTTCGGGGACTTCGGGGCGCTGCCGGCCGCCGAGCGGAACCTGGTGCGGCTGGTGTTCCTGGACGGGGCGACGGCGGAGCTGTACGCGGACTGGGAGTGCCGCGCGTGCGAGGTGGTCAGCAACCTGCGCATGTACGCGGGGCAGTACCCGGACGACGAGCAGCTGTCGGCGCTGGTCGGGGAGCTGTCGGTGAAGAACGAGGAGTTCCGGCGGCTGTGGGCGGAACACACCGTGGCGGACAAGACGCACGGCGTGAAGCGGCTGCGGCATCCGGTGGTGGGCGAGATGAGCCTGCACTTCGAGACGCTGACGCTGCGGGACGACCCGGAGCAGTCCCTGGTCACCTTCCACGCGACGCCGGGCTCCCCTTCGGCCGATGCGCTGCGCCTGCTGTCGTCCTGGTCGGCCCCGTCCCGCTCCCCCGGCCCCACCGCCGCCTCCGCCCCCTGAACCACGGCGTGCGCCGGCCCTTCGAGCAGGTCCATGACCTCGTCGCGCATCGATTCGTCGAGGCTGCCGGTCGGTTCGTCAGCCAGCAGCACCTTGGGCCGAACGAGAACGGCGGGGAACCCCCTCCAGGGGTTCCCCGCCGTTCAAGGCGTTCAAGGCGTCCGCGCTGTCAGGCCGGAGCGGATCCGGCCGTGTGCGTCGTCAGGGTGCCCGGCCTCAGGAGGCCGCGCCCGCCTTCCACTCCGCCCAGTTCATGTTCCAGCCGTTGAGGCCGTTGTCCGGCTTGATGGTCTTGTCCGGGGAGTTCATCACGGTGACCACGTCGCCGATCAGCGAGTTGTCGAAGAACCACGAACCCGGGGTGTTCGGGTCGTTGGCGCCCTGGGCGTCGTTGAGGCCGACGCAGCCGTGGCTGGTGTTGACCTTGCCGAAGATCGAGTCGGCGCCCCAGTAGTTGCCGTGGATGAAGGTGCCCGAGGTGGACAGCCGCATCGCGTGCGGGACGTCCTTGATGTCGTACTCGCCCTTGCCGTCGCCGTCCTTGAAGCCGACGGTGGCGCCGTCCATCCGGGTCTCCTTGAACTTCTCGGAGATCACCATCTGGCCGTTGTACGTCGGGTTGTCCGGGGAGCCCGCCGAGATCGGGATGGTCTTGAGGACCGCGCCGTCCCGGGTGACCGTCATCTGCTTCGTCTTCGCGTCGACCGTGGAGACCTGGCTCCGGCCGATCTTGAAGGTGACGGTCTTGTTCTGGACGCCCTGGATGCCGGGTGCGCCCTGCACGCCCTCCAGCGCCAGCTTCAGGGTGACGGTGGAGTTCGCCTTCCAGTACTCCTCGGGGCGGAAGTCCAGCCGCTGCGAGCCGAACCAGTGGCCGACGACTTCCTGGCCGCTGCTGGAGGTGACGTTGATGGCGGCCTGGACGGCCTTCTGGTCCTTGATCGGCTTGTTGAAGGTGATCGAGACCGGCATGCCCACGCCGACGGTCTGACCGTCGTCCGGTATGAACGAGCCGACGAAGCTGTTCTCCGGGGAGACCGTGGTGAAGGAGGTGTTCTCGTGCGCCTCCTTGCCGGCCTCGTCCTTGGCGGTCGCCGACAGCGCGTACTTGGTGGAGCGCTTGAGCGCGCCCTCCGGCTTCCAGCTCTTGCCGTCGGCGGCTATCTTGCCGGCCACGGGCGCGCCTTCCGAGGTCTTGAGCTCGACCTTGGTGAGCGTCCCGTCGCTGACGGTGACGCTCGTGGCGTCGTTCAGACCGACGTTGGTGGCACCGTCCTTGGGCGCGATGGCCATCTTGGCCTTGGAGCTGTCCTTGGCCGCCGCGGCGTCGACATCCGCCTGCGATTTGCCGGTCTCCCCGCCGCCCGCCTTCGGCTCTGCGCCCCCGTCATTGCAGGCCGAGAGCATCAGTACGCCACCGAGCACGGCGGATACGGCCACCAGGGACCTTCTCCTCCGCTTGCTGTCCGTCCTCACACGCCACTCCATCGTTGCCGGAACCCCCGAGCATCCCCGGGCAGGGGGACATGCCCCCTGCCACGGATCTGACAACGCGTGAACGGCCCGGTTCGGTTCCACATTCCGTTCGAATGTGTGAAACCGCACGGTCAGGCGCTGTCGGTCGGCTCTTCGTCGAAGTCCCCATCTTCCTCGTCCAGGTCCCACTCCATGGACTCGGGGTCGTATTCGGCGGGCTCGCTGCTCCACGAGGCCTGGGCCAGTTCCACCCCGGGAAGCTCCGCGACCAGGTCAGTGGGGTCGACGAGGTAGGCCAGGGCCTCCGACTCGTCGTCGCGCACCGCCGTCTCGGCGTGCCCGCGCTCCTCGTCCGGCATGAACTCGTCGGCCTTGATGTGCGCGAGGGCGGCTCCGGTCAGTGCCGTGGTGTCGGTCACTTCGAGTACCAAATCCACCCGAAGCCGTACGTAGCGTGATGTCTCAGAAGGGTTCATACGACGGAGAGTAAGCCCGCGGAACCCCCGGCTTTCCCACGACCCGCCCCTTTCATTAGCATCGGCGCACACGGCCAATTCGCTGCTGCCACAAGGGGGATCGCACCGTGTCCGCACGTCGACCGCTGCTCACCGCTCTCGGAGCGACCAGCCTCCTCGCCGCCCTCTGGTTCGTACCTTCGGCCAACGCCACCGCACCGGGGCACGCGACGGGCTCATCCGGCGCGCCCGGTCCCGCCAACACGGGCACGGTCACCTCCTCGGAGATGGTCGTGAACAACACAGAGCCCCAGGAGGCCGCCCTCTACCTCGCCGACACCGGCAGCATCGACACCACCCCGTACGTGCTGGGCGGCACGCTCTGCCTGGGCATCGGGGCGGGCTTCGTGACCTTCTCCGTACGCCGCTCGCGCATCCAGTAGCGCCGCGCACCGGCCCGTACGGGCCCATGCGGAAGGGCCGCGCCCCAGGGGGTCTCCCCGGGGCGCGGCCCTTCTCGTACTGCCGCCGGTCAGGCGGGCCGTCGCCGGTCAGGCAAGCGGGCCCGTCACCGTCTCGACCGCCGCAACGAGCGCGCCCGAGCGTACGAAGGCGTCGGCGGCGGCCAGGTCAGGGGCGAGGAAACGATCCGGCCCGGGGCCCTCGACGCCCGCCTCCCGGGCGGCCGCAATGGCGGCCAGGCTGGCCGGGGCGGCCGTGAGCCCGTGGCGCAGCTCGATGGCGCGGGTGGCCGCATACAGCTCGATCGCGACGATCCGGGTCAGGTTGTCGATGGCGGTACGGAGCTTGCGCGCCGCGGACCAGCCCATGGAGACGTGGTCCTCCTGCATGGCGGAGGAGGGGATCGAGTCGGCGGAGGCCGGGACCGCGAGCCGCTTCATCTCGCTGACCAGGGCGGCCTGCGTGTACTGGGCGATCATCAGGCCCGAGTCCACGCCGGCGTCGTCCGCCAGGAACGGCGGCAGCCCGTGCGAGCGGTTCTTGTCGAGGAGCCGGTCGGTGCGCCGCTCGGCGATGGAGCCGAGGTCGGCGGCGGCGATGGCCAGGAAGTCGAGCACGTACGCCACCGGGGCGCCGTGGAAGTTGCCGTTGGACTCCACCCGGCCGTCGGGCAGCACCACCGGGTTGTCGACGGCGGCGGCCAGCTCGCGGGAGGCGACCAGGGCGGCGTGCGCCATGGTGTCCCGGCCGGCGCCGGCGACCTGCGGGGCGCAGCGCACGGAGTAGGCGTCCTGCACGCGGGGCGCGGACTCCTCCTGGAAGTGCCCGGTGAGCCCGGAGCCCTTCAGGACGGCGGCCATGTTGGCGGCGGAGGCGCCCTGGCCGGGGTGCGGGCGGATGGCGTGCAGCTCGGGCTGGAGGACCTTCTCGGTGCCGAGGAGGGCTTCCAGGGTGAGCGCGGCGGTGATGTCGGCGGAGGTGTAGAGCTTGCCGAGGTCCGCGAGGGCCATGACCAGCATGCCGAGCATGCCGTCGGTGCCGTTGAGGAGGGCGAGGCCCTCCTTCTCGCGCAGCTCGACCGGCTCGATCCCGGCTTCGGCGAGCAGCTCGCCGGCGGGCCGGACGACCCCGTCGGGGCCCTCGGCGTCGCCCTCGCCCATGAGCGCGAGCGCGCAGTGGGACAGCGGTGCGAGGTCGCCGGAGCAGCCGAGGGAGCCGTACTCGTGGACGACGGGGGTGATCCCGGCGTTGAGCACCGCAGCCATGGTCTGGGCAACGGAGGGGCGTACGCCGGTGTGACCGGAGGCGACGGTCTTCAGGCGCAGGAACATCAGGGCGCGCACGACCTCGCGCTCGACGCGCGGGCCCATGCCGGCGGCGTGCGAGCGGACGATGTTGCGCTGGAGCTGCGCGCGCAGCTCGGGGCTGATGTGCCGGGAGGCGAGGGCGCCGAACCCGGTGGACACCCCGTAGACGGGCTCGGGCTTGGCGGCGAGTGCGTCGACGATCCCGCGGGCCCGGGCCAGGGCGTCGAGCGCTTCGCCGGACAGCTCGACGCGTGCGTTGCCGCGGGCGACGGCGATGACGTCCTCGGCGGTGGTCCCGGACGTCCCCACCACGACAGTGTGCATATCCATATTCAGCACCCTACGGACTGAATCCCTTCATGTCACTAGCCGATTCGATGAGGGGTTCCTTACCCCCCGTCACGCCCTCAGGCGCGGCCGCGGAACCGCCGCCGCTCCCCCGCCGCCTCCTGCGCGGCGTCCGCGAGCCGCACCACGGCGGTGTCCCGTCCGGCCACGACGGGTCCGGGCGAGCGGGCCGCCTTGGCCTTGTACTGGGCCGCGTCGGCGAGCCGGAACAGCCGCCGGGAGGACTTCACCACCCCGATGGGATCCCCGGTCGAGGCGACCCCGCAGGCCACCCCCTCGCCCAGTTCCAGCTCGGCGGCCCGCCGGCAGACCTCCTCGGTCACCCGCACCACCTGGTCCGCCGGGGGCCCCACGCTCACCAGGCAGAACTCGTCACCGCCGAGCCGGGCGACGAGCGCACCGGGCAGCATGGCCCCGCACAGGCTGAGCACGGACCCGAACCGCTCCAGGAGCCGGTCGCCCATGGCGTGACCGAGCGTGTCGTTGACCTTCTTGAGGCCGTTCAGGTCACAGACGACCAGGCTGACGACCGCCCCGGCGCGCCGGTGCTCCTCCAGGGCCTCGTCGAGGCGCATGTCCACCGCCCGCCGGTTGGCGAGCCCGGTCAGGGGGTCGGTGAAGGCGAGCCTGCGGGCCTCTTCGAGGCGCTCGTTCTGCGCGAGCCCGGCGGCCACCACCGCGGCCAGCACCGTCGCGAACTCCGCGTCGTCCTCGTCGAAGTCCGGCAGGCCCTCGTCCCGGGCCACGTACAGCTCGCCCCAGGCCCGCCCGCTGAGCACGATGGGCGCGACCACGCAGGTCCCGCGCCCGCGCCTGCGCAGGGCCTCGCCGCGCCGTCCGGGCCGGTCGCCGACGGCGCTCTCGACCCAGGCGTGCGGGCCGCCGCCGCCCACCCACCGCTCGTGCAGGAACTCGGTGATCTCGGGGAAGTCGTGGACGGGGTAGGACTCGTCCTCGGGGAACTCCTCCTCCCCGGCCCGCCGCTCCCCCTCGTTGACGAGGACCCGCAGCCGCCCCCGCTCGCGCTCCCACGCGGAGATGGCGGCGAACGACCCGTCCATGGCCGTCCGCGCCCCCCGCGCGGCCGCCCGCACGCTGTCCCGCGGCGCGCAGGCCGCCGCCATGGCCTGCGCGAGGCCCACGACGGCTCGTAGCCGCCCGTCAACTCCCATCAACCCAGATTAGGGAGTTTTGTCTGATTTAGTGATAATTGGCGCGACTTTCGGTGGCACCAAGATCACCGGGGGTGACCGCGACCGTCAGACGCCCGGCCAGTGCGGCTTGCGCTTCTCGTTGAACGCCGCCACGCCCTCCGCCCGGTCCCCGGAGAAGGCCACGGTCCGCCAGGCGGCGTCCTCGATCTCCAGCCCGGCCGCCAGGTCCATGCCGTGCCCCAGCCGCAGCGCCCGCTTGGCCGCCCGGAGCCCGACCGGCGAGTTCGCCGCCATCCGCCCGGCCAGGGCGAGGGCCTCCTCGCGGTCCGAGCCCGCCGGGACCACCGAGTCCACCAGCCCCAGGGCCAGGGCCTCGGCCGCCTCCACCCGCCGCGCGGTGAAGATCAGCTCGGCGGCCCGGGCCGCCCCGACCCGCCTGGGCAGCAGCTGCGTGCCGCCGCCGCCGGGGATCACCCCGACCGACACCTCCGGCAGGCCGACCACGGCCGTCTCGTCCGCCACGATCACATCGCAGGCCAGCGCCAGCTCGAAGCCGCCGCCGAGGGCGAACCCGTGCACCGCGGCGATCGTCGGCACCGGCAGCCCCAGCACGCCCCCGTACGCACCCCGCGTGGTCGGCCGCTGCCGCACCAGCTCGGCGTCCGACAGCGAGTTCCGCTCCTTGAGGTCGGCCCCGACGCAGAAGGCCCGCTCCGCGGCCGAGGTCAGCACGACCACCCGTACCGACGCGTCCGCGGCGAGCGCGGCGCACGCGGCGCCGATGGCCCGCGCCATCTCCGTCGACACGGCGTTCATCGCCTTCGGCCGGTCCAGCACCAGCTCCACGACCCCGTCGTCACCGTGCCGACGTACCGCTACGAACTCCGACTCCACAGGCACTGGGGACCCTCCCGGTTAACGAACGTTACCCGGGGATCTTAGGTGTCCGCCGCGTCAGCGACCAGGGCTCCACGACCCCGAGCCCGCGCACCGGCCGCTGCCACATCGGCTGGAGCGCGAACCGGTACGCACCGCCGCCCTCCTCGGTCTCGGCGTCCTTCTCCGACTTCGGCGCGGCCCCGGTCCGGCTCAGCTCCTCGGCCATCGCCCCGTCCACCAGCACCGCGTCCTTGGGGGCTATGGACGTCAGCCGGCTCGCCAGGTTCACCGTGGTCCCGAAGACGTCGCCCATCCGGGTGGTCACCGTCCCGAAGGCGATCCCGACGCGCAGCTCCGGCATCTGCGCGTCCGCTTCCATCGTCTCGATCAGCCGCAGCGCGATCTCCGCCGCCGTCGCCGCGTCGTCGGCGCAGTACAGCACCTCGTCGCCCAGGGTCTTGATCAGCCGGCCGCCGTGCGCCGCGACCAGGTCGGCCGCCGTGGTCTCGAAGGCCTCGACCAGCTCGCCCAGCTCCTCCTCCTCCAGCCGCCGGGTCAGGCGGGTGAAGCCCACCAGGTCCGCGAAGCCCACCGCGAGCCGCCGGTCGACCATCTCCTCGTCGTCCGCGACCTGCACCACCCGCCCGGTGGCAGCCGCGAGCTGGCGCCGCCACACGTAGACCAGGAACTCCTCCAGCTCCGGCAGCAGCAGCTCGACCAGCGGGTACGTGACCTCCGTGCGGGTCATCCCCGGCTCCGGCGGCTCCGTCAGCCCCTCCAGGAAGGAGTCGATCTGCCATTCCGCCAGCCGGGCGGTGGTCTGCCCGGTCGACCGGGCCACCTGCACCGCCATCGGCTCGCTCAGCAGGCCGGCCTCCACCAGGCCGGCGAGCCGGCGCAGCGCCAGTACGTCCGCCTCCGTCAGGGCCTTGGCCTGCCCGATGTCCGCGAAGCCCATCGCCCGCCAGAAGCGGGAGGCCAGCTCCATCGAGACCCCGGCGCTGCGGGCCGCCTGGAACGGCGTGTAACGGCGCTCGGCGCCCAGGATCAGCTGCTCCAGGCGGATGGCGAGCGGGTCGGCCGTCGGCTGGGCCGTGTGGTCGACCTCGTGGTGGGGAGTGTGCTGGTCCCGCCCGATGGGGGTACCCGTACCGGCGGAGGACCCGGATCCGGACGGCGAGCCGGACGAGGGCGCACTGGACTTTGAGTCGTCGACGGTCAAGGGCCGCCTCCTGTCCATTCCGTGCGCAATTCCGACTTCCTAACCGGTTGATCACCGCGAGGACCGGGATCGCCTAAACCATACGGCAGGTGTGCCGTAGCTCACTCCCCACTCCGCCACCCGAAACAGGGCTGTCGCAGTGCTAGTGGGTCAGCCGCAGGTGCACGACATCCCCGGCCCCCACGGCCTCGTGCTCGCCGTCGGCCGTCCGTACGACGAGCCGTCCGTCGGAGTCCACCGCTTCGGCTGTCCCGGTGAGGGTGCGCCCGCCGGGCAGCTCCGCCCGTACGTGCTTGCCCAGCGTCGCGCACCCCGCCGCGTACGTCTCCTGGAGACCGCTGGCCGCCGGGTCCCCGCCGGCCGCGCGCCAGTTCCCGTACCACTCCTCCAGGGAGCGCAGTACGGCCTTCAGCAGCGGCTCCCGGTCGGTCACGGCGGCCTTGGCCAGGGCCAGGGACCCGGCGGTGTCCACGGGCAGCTCTTCCTCGGTGAGGGTGACGTTGAGCCCGATCCCGACGACGACCCCGTCGCCGACCCGCTCGGCGAGGATCCCGCCGGTCTTGCGCTCCTCGCCGTCCACGGTGACCAGCAGGTCGTTGGGCCACTTGAGTGCCGTGTCCACGCCCGCCGCCCGGGACAGCCCGGTCGCGGTGGCCACCCCGGCCAGCAGGGTCAGCCAGCCCCAGCGCTCCTGCGGCACCTCCGGGCCCGGCTTCAGCAGGACGGAGAAGAACAGCCCGGACCGCGCCGGCGCCGTCCAGGTCCGGTCCAGGCGGCCCCGCCCGGCGGTCTGCTCCTCGGCGACGAGCACCGCCCCCTCGGGCAGCTCCGCGGCCCGGGCGGCGAGATCGGTGTTGGTGGACCCGGTGGCGGGGACCACCTCCAGGGAGCTCCACAGCCCCCCGTCGGTGACCAGGGCCCGCCGGAGGGCGACGGTGTTCAACGGCGGCCGGTCAAGGCTGGACCAGCGGCCCGCGGAAGCTCCGGTGGGAGTTCCGGCTGATGCATCTGATGGCGTCATGCAACCCACAGTAGGTGTGTCAAACGCCGCACTGCCGAGCGCCATGCGCGCCGATACGCTACGCACCAGTAGCCAGCAGTTGTCATTCAATTGACCAGGCAGTTGACACCACACAGGGAGCCGCGACCCCGATGTCACAACCCTCAGAGCCGATCGACATGCACACGACCGCGGGCAAGATCGCGGACCTGCAGCGCCGCATCGACGAAGCCACGCACGCCGGGTCAGCGCGTGCGGTGGAGAAGCAGCACGCCAAGGGCAAGCTGACGGCGCGTGAGCGGGTCGCCCTGCTGCTGGACGAGGGGTCTTTCGTCGAGCTCGACGAGTTCGCCCGACACCGGTCGACCAACTTCGGGCTGGAGAAGACCCGGCCGTACGGCGACGGCGTCGTCACCGGCTACGGCACGGTGGACGGCCGGCCGGTGGCCGTGTTCTCCCAGGACTTCACCGTCTTCGGCGGGGCCCTCGGCGAGGTCTACGGCCAGAAGATCATGAAGGTCATGGACTTCGCGCTGAAGACCGGCTGCCCCCTCGTCGGCATCAACGACTCCGGCGGCGCCCGCATCCAGGAGGGCGTCAGCGCCCTCGGCATGTACGGCGAGATCTTCCGCCGCAACGTGCACGCCTCGGGCGTGATCCCCCAGATCAGCCTCATCGTCGGCCCCTGCGCCGGCGGCGCCGTGTACTCCCCCGCCATCACCGACTTCACGGTGATGGTCGACCAGACCTCGCACATGTTCATCACCGGCCCGGACGTCATCAAGACGGTCACCGGCGAGGACGTGGGCTTCGAGGAGCTCGGCGGCGCCCGCACGCACAACTCCACCTCGGGCGTGGCCCACCACATGGCCGGGGACGAGAAGGACGCCATCGAGTACGTCAAGTCCCTGCTGGCGTACCTGCCGTCGAACAACCTCTCCGAGCCGCCCGCCTTCCCGGAGGAGGCCGACACCGAGGTCTCCGACACCGACCGCGAGCTCGACGTCCTGATCCCGGACAGCGCGAACCAGCCGTACGACATGCACACCGTGATCGAACACGTGCTGGACGACGCGGAGTTCCTGGAGACGCAGTCGCTCTTCGCCCCGAACATCCTCACCGGCTTCGGCCGGGTCGAGGGCCACCCGGTGGGCATCGTCGCGAACCAGCCGATGCAGTTCGCCGGCTGTCTGGACATCAACGCCTCGGAGAAGGCCGCCCGGTTCGTGCGGACCTGCGACGCCTTCAACATCCCGGTGCTGACGTTCGTCGACGTGCCGGGCTTCCTGCCGGGCACGGACCAGGAGTACAACGGAATCATCCGGCGCGGCGCCAAGCTGATCTACGCCTACGCCGAGGCCACCGTCCCCCTGATCACCGTCATCACCCGCAAGGCCTTCGGCGGCGCGTACGACGTCATGGGCTCCAAGCACCTCGGCGCGGACCTCAACCTCGCCTGGCCGACCGCGCAGATCGCCGTCATGGGCGCCCAGGGCGCGGTGAACATCCTGCACCGGCGCACCCTCGCGGAAGCCTCCCCCGAGGAGGTCGACGCGACCCGGGCGCGGCTCATCACCGAGTACGAGGACGCGCTGCTCAACCCGTACACCGCCGCCGAGCGCGGTTACATCGACGCGGTGACCATGCCGTCCGAGACCCGGGCGCACGTGGTGAAGGGGCTGCGCCAGCTGCGCACCAAGCGGGAGTCCCTGCCCCCGAAGAAGCACGGCAACATCCCCCTCTAGGCCCCGAGGAGCTCACAGTGGTGATCAAGGTCGTCAAGGGGAACCCGACCCCGGAGGAGCTGGCCGCCGCACTGGCGGTGGTCCAGGCGCGCGCGGCGGCGCTGGCCTCGGCGCCGTCGGGCGCGTCCAGGGTCGCGGACGAGTGGGCCTCCCCGGCCCGGCTGGCGCGGGGACGGATGCCGCAGCCGGGGCCGCGCGCGTGGGCCCGTACCTACTGGCCCGGCTAGACCGAAGATGGCGTGAACGGACGGTGGCGCCTGAGTACTCGTACTCAGGCGCCACCGGCGTGCCACCGGACAGGATCGGAGCATGCTCTGGTCAGACCCGAAGAACGAGCCCCCGAAGGACATGCGCGACGCGCAGGCCATGCTGCGGCGGATGCTCGTGGTGCTCGCCCTCGCCATGATCGTGGTCGTGTACGTCCTCGGCGTGGACCACTTCTAGAGCCCGGCCCGACCGCCAGGACGGGCCCCGGCGCCCGCCCGGCCCCCTCCCGAGCCGGTTCCGGCGCGCCCGCGGCCAGCCCTACGATGGCTGCCATGACTGCTGCTGAACCGCGCGCGCTCGTCCTCGCCTCCGCCTCCCCCGCCCGGCTGAACCTGCTGCGGCAGGCCGGGCTCGCCCCGCACGTGATCGTCAGCGGCTTCGACGAGGACACGCTGAGCGCCGACACGCCGGCCGAGCTGGCCCTGGCCCTGGCCGAGGCCAAGGCGGCCGTGGTCGCGGGCCTGGGCGAGGCCGCGGGCGCCCTGGTGATCGGCTGCGACTCGGTGCTGGAGCTGGACGGCGAGGCGCTGGGCAAGCCCGCGGACGCCGAGGAGGCCACGGCCCGCTGGAAGTCGATGCGCGGACGGGCGGGCGTACTGCGCACCGGGCACTGCGTGATCGACACGGCGAGCGGACGTCAGGTTTCGGCCACCGCGTCGACGACGGTCCGCTTCGGCGAGCCGACGGACGCGGAGGTGGCGGCGTACGTGGCGAGCGGGGAGCCGCTGCACGTGGCCGGGGCCTTCACCCTGGACGGGCTGTCGGCGCCGTTCATCGACGGGATCGACGGCGACCACGGCAACGTGATCGGGATCTCGCTGCCGCTGCTCCGCTCGCTGCTGGGCGAACTGGGCGTTTCCATCACGGATTTGTGGGCCTGAGCTCCCCGGGGGGCGGCGGGGCGTCCTGGACGTCCGCCGTCTCCTCGGCCCTGGCCGCGTAGAGCATCAGGGTCAGTACGAGCAGGCAGAACACCAGCATCATCACCGCGAAGGCGGTCCAGCCGACCGGCCCGACGGCGAGGGCGCCCAGCAGCCCATGCGTGACGGCGGCGGCGATGAGCACGATGCGGGCGAAGCGCCCGGGCGGCAGGTCGCGCACCGCGGCGACGGCCAGGAGCGCGGCGCACAGCAGGAGGAAGGCGGCGATGCCCGCCCCCATCGCATAGGTTGCCGTGGCCATGACATCCGGATCCATTCCGGCCACCGACATCGACTGGTTGTCGACGGTGGAGCCCAGCACCAGATGGGCGAACGCGAGACCCACCGCCTCCACCAGGAGCACCAGCGCGGCCACAGCCGCCACAGGTCTGCGCATCACCGCGACCCACCCTCCGTTCCCCGCACGTCCGGCATCGGCCCAACCCCTCGCGCCACGGAGGCTACTCACCGGTAGAGCCCCGGACAAGGCATTCGGCCGGACCGGTTCGCGCGGCGGCGCCGGGACTCGGGCCGCCGGGCAAAACCGGCTGCGCGTGTGGATCTCACCGGCCGCCGTCCCCCGACAGGAGCAAAGAAAGATTGCCCCGTTCGTAGGGATTCAACAAAGAATCGCGGGACTCCGCTGCACCCGGGCACAGCGACCGGGCAGGGACCGTGGGGTTACTGTGCAGTCGGGGATCTCCCTGACCTGGGGCGCCACAACGGTTCACCGACCTGAGTCGGCCTCGAATCACACTCTGTGTGGGCAAGGTCACCTCGGGGAAAGGGTCGAAAGGCCGTGTGGACTGTCCCTAAACTCAGCTTGTTCCAAGGAGGGAGCCATCGTGCGCAAGGTGCTCATCGCCAACCGTGGCGAAATCGCTGTCCGCGTTGCTCGGGCCTGCCGGGATGCCGGGATCGCGAGCGTAGCCGTCTACGCCGACCCGGACCGGGACGCCCTGCACGTCCGCGC
>NZ_JBVHTP010000026.1:0-71521 GCF_055565795.1 Streptomyces sp. NPDC028314 | reverse complement strand
ACCTGATCCCGGGGCCAGGGGGACACCCCGAACCCCACCCCCGCCCGGCCAGGGCAACAGCAGCCGAGCTGCAAACGAGCCCCGCCCCGCAGGGGCAGCCCGACCCCCGCCCGGCCAGGGCAGGGGCAACCCGAACCCCGCCAACCGCCCGGCCAGGGCAACGGTCCCGGGGCCACGGGACACCCCGAACCCCACCCCCGCCCGGCCAGGGCATCGGTTACCGGGACACCCCGAACCCGTCCCCCACCCGGCCAGGGCCAACGCCGCGGAGGAGCGTGTCCACCACCCTCGTCGCCAGTTCGTCCACGTCGTCGGCGCCCTCCGCCCTGTTCTGCGCGGCTTCGTGGATCAGGGCGTAGTACACCCGCCGCGCCCAGTCCAGATCGGCGTCGGGCCGCAGTACCCCGGCTTCCCGGGCCCGCCGGAAGAGCGCGTCGCACTGCTCCAGCACGTCCGCGTGCACCCGCGCCACCTCGGGGTCTCCCGAGGCGGCCCCGCCCATGGCGAAGCCCCAGCCGAGCTTGACCCGCAGGACGTTGGCGGTCACCTGGTACAGCGCCACCAGCGGCGGCGCGGTGGCCGGATGGGCACTCGTCACCGCCTCGTGGAACTGTCGCGCGGCCCATGCGGTCAGCGCTTCCAGCAGGGCCTCGCGGGTGGCGAAGCGGCGGTGCACGGTCGTCCGCGCGACACCGGCCGCCTCGGCGATCCGCTCCATCGTCGCCGTCGGGTCGTCGCTCAGGACCCGCTCGGCGGCTCCCAGGATCGCCCGGACGGTCCGCTCCGCGTCCGCCCGCAGCGGCTTCTGTCGGTCCATGGAAAAGAGATTACACGGGCGTGTCCGTTCCTTCGATACTTGCAACATCGATGTTGCACGTTCTATGTTCCTTGCGTCAGAAATGAACCGCTTCAGGAACGGGAGTACACGATGGACCTGCGATTGACGGGCAAGAACGCCGTGGTGACGGGTGCCAGCCGGGGCATCGGGCTGGCCACCGTCGCCGCGCTGGCCGCCGAGGGCATGCACGTGGTGGCGGCGGCCCGGACGGTCACGCCCGAGCTCAGGGCCACCGGGGCGACGGTCGTGTCCGTGGACCTGTCCACGCCCGACGGACCCGCGCGGCTCATCGAACGCGCCCAGGCCGAACTGTCCGGCCTGGACCTGCTCGTGAACAACGTCGGCGGCGGCGAGGGCGGGGGGCAGGCCGGAGGGTTCCTCGCCTTCACCGACCAGCAGTGGCAGGACTCCTTCGACCTGAACTTCTTCAGCGCGGTGCGCACGACCCGGGCCGCGCTGCCCCAGCTGGTCTCCCGCCGGGGCGGCATCGTCAACATCTCCTCCAACGGCGCCCGGATCCCGCACGCCGGCCCCGTCCTCTACACGGCGGCCAAGGCGGCGCTGACCGCCTTCGGCAAGGCGCTGGCGCACGAGTTCGGCCCCCAGGGCGTCCGGGTGAACACGGTGTCCCCCGGCCCGGTCCGCACGGCCATGTGGGAGGCCCCCGACGGCTACGGCGCCCAGCTCGCCGCGTCGTTGGGGGTGACCCGGGAGCAGCTCGTGGCCGGACTCCCCGACGCGGCGGGGATGGTCACCGGCAGGCTCGTGGAACCCGCCGAGGTCGGGCACCTGGTCGCCTGGCTGGCGTCGCCCCTGTCCGGGAGCACCACCGGCGCGGACCACCTCATCGACGGCGACGCGGTCAAGACGGTGTGACCCGCGAGGTGCCGGGGGGCGGCGCCGGACGGGTGAGCCGGCGCGCCCCACCGGCCCGCGTGGGCAGTTCTTCATACCGGGCATGGCAACATCGGCCACCCCGGAGGTGATTACATGACAAATCGGTTGATCCGCGCCGCCTGCATCGCCGCCGCCGTACTCATCACGGCCGGCCCGCCCCCCGCCGCCCACGCCGAGCCCCTCCCCGGCACCCCGGTGGCAGAGCCCGTCGGGGTGCTGCTCAGCCGTCTGCAGGGCCTGTACCAGAAGGCCGAGCAGGCCACCGAGGCCTACAACGCCACCGAAGTCGCCCTCAAGGCCCGCCAGGACGAGGCCCGCCGCCACACCGCGGAGCTCGGCAGGGCCAGGTCCGCCCTCAGCACCGAGCGGGCCATCGTCGGCCGGCTGGCCCGGGAGCAGTACCAGGGGTCCCGCGACAGCCTCTCCCCGTACCTGCGGATGCTGCTCGTCGGAGACCTCGAACACGCCACGGACCAGCGCCTCCTCGCCGCCCGCGAGGGGGCCCGGACGGCCGGGGTGCTGGCCCGGCTGGAGCGGGGCGAGCAGCAGGCCGGGCAGCTGGCCGGCGCCGCCCGCAAGGCCCTCGACGCCCAGCAGGCCCTCGTCTCGGCACGCAAGCGGCAGCAGGACGAGGTCAAGGGCCGTCTCAAGGAGGTCGAACGGCTGCTGGCCTCGCTCACCCCGGAGCAACTGGCCCAGCTCGGCGCCCGCGAGGAGTCGGACACCGCCGACGCGCAGCGCCGGCTGCTGGGTTCGGGCCGGCTCGGCGCGCCCGGCGCCGCGAGCACCCGTACGCCGACCGCCGCCGGCGGCGCGGCCCTCACGTACGCGGCCGCCCAGATCGGCAAGCCGTACGTCTGGGGCGCGGAGGGGCCGGGCTCCTTCGACTGCTCCGGGCTGACCTCCCGGGCCTGGGAGCACGCCGGGCGGTCCATCCCCCGGACCAGCCAGGAGCAGTGGGCCCAGCTGCCCAGGGTCCCGCTGGACCGGATCCGCCCGGGGGACCTGGTGGTGTACTTCCCCACCGCCACGCACGTGGCCCTGTACCTCGGAGACGGCAAGGTGATCCAGGCTCCGCGACCGGGAAGCACCGTCAAGGTGTCCCCGATCGCGGCGAATCCGGTCCTCGGGGCGGTCCGGCCCGACCCCGGAGCGGCCCCACTGGCCCGGTTCACCCCGCCGCGGCTGCCGGAGTCGGCGACGGCGACGGCGACGGCGACGGCGGGGGACGACGCCGGCTACTCGTCGGCGGAGGCACCCGCCGCCACGGAGGCGCCGGCCGCGGCCGAGACCTCCGCCAGGTAGTCCGCGGCGTCCTCGGGGTCGTAGAAGTACCCGTCGAAGTCGGCCGGGTTGTCGAAGCCGTTGGCGAAACGATCCGCCACCGGCTGGAGCTGCCCGGCCGCCCCGATCAGGTTCAGCACGTGCTCCGGCGGGACGCCCAGCATCGCGTTCGTCCACTGGGTCACCGGCTTGCCGGTGGTGAACCAGAACTTGTCGAAGGTGGCCTTCATCCACGCCTCGTCGAACGGCTTGTCGCCGTGCATCAGGATCGACGAGAGGTACGAGGCCGCGCACTTGGCCGCCGAGTTCGAGCCCTGGCCCGTGATCGGGTCGTTGGCCACGACCACGTCCGCCACGCCCAGGACGATCCCGCCGCCGGGCAGCCGCCCGATCGGGTTGCGGACGACCGGCGCGTAACGGCCCGCGAGCGTGCCGCCCGCGTCCGTCAGCTCCACCTTCGTGGCCCGCGCGTACTCCCACGGCGTGAACTTCTCCATGAGCTCCAGCGTCAGCTCCAGGTGCTCCGCCGGGTCGTGCACCCCCTTGAACACGTCCAGCGGACCACCGGGGACGCCCTCCCAGAACAGGATGTCCGCCCGCCCCGACGTGGTGAGCGTCGGCATGACGAACAGCTCCCCGACGCCCGGCACCAGGTTGCAGCGCACGGCCTCCGTCTCCGGGTGCTCCGGGCGCGGACCGAGCCCGTGCACGTAGCTGACCGCCAGCGCGCGCTGCGGCGCGTCGTACGGGGAGCGCGCCGCGTCCCGCCCGAACATCGACACCAGCTCGCCCTTGCCCGCGGCGACCAGGATCAGGTCGTACGTACGGGAGAAGAAGTCCAGGTCGGCGACGGACGCCCCGTGGACGACCAGCTGCCCGCCGCGCTGCGCGAACGTGTCCAGCCAGCCGGCCATCTTCACGCGCTGGTCGACGGACTGCGCGTATCCCTTGAGGCTGCCGAGCCAGTCGACGGCACGGCCGGCGTCCGGGGCCGCGACGGAGACCCCGAGGCCCTTGATCCTGGGGGCCTGCTGCTCCCAGAAGTTCAGCTGGAGGTCCCGCTCGTGCTGGAGCGCGGTGTCGAACATGCACTGCGTGGACATGACCCGCCCGGTACGGATCTCGTCCGCCGTCCGGTTCGACATCAGGGTGACCTCGTACCCCTTGGACTGGAGGCCGAGGGCGAGCTGAAGGCCGGACTGACCGGCCCCCACGACGAGTATCTTGCGCATCTCACGTTCTCGATTCGGGTCGGTCCGTCAGGCCTGCCTGACCTGTCGGAGCTATTCGGGAGTGGCGTCGAGGGCGTGGCCCACCAGGGCCAGCAGGGATTCCACGACGGTCGCCCGGAGCCGTGCGTCCATGATCACGACGGGTACGTGCGGCGGGATGCTGAGCGCCTCGCGCACGTCCTCCTCCTCGTACGAACGGGAGCCCTCGAAGTGGTTGACGGCGACCGCGTACGGCAGGCCGCAGCTCTCGAAGTAGTCGAGGGCCGGGAAGCAGTCGCGCAGCCGGCGCGTGTCGGCGAGCACCAGGCCGCCGATCGCGCCGCGCACCAGGTCGTCCCACATGAACCAGAACCGCTCCTGGCCCGGGGTCCCGTACACGTACAGCACGAGGTCGTCGGCGAGGGTGACGCGGCCGAAGTCCATCGCGACGGTGGTGGTGCTCTTGTCCGGGGTCCCGGACAGGTCGTCCACGGGCACGCTGGCCTGGGTCATCACCGCTTCGGTGCGCAGCGGGGTGATCTCGGAGACGGAGGACACGAAGGTGGTCTTCCCGACGCCGAACCCGCCGGCGACCAGCACCTTGACGGCCACGGGCGCCCGCGAGCGGTCGTACTGCCAGGGCTGGGCGGGCTCGTCGTCCGGTACGGGTACGAGACCGGCCTGCCGGTCAGAGACGGCGAAGACCACTGAGCACCCTTTCGAGCAGCGCGCGTTCGGGACGGCCGGTGCCGTGCCCCGTCCCGTAGACACGGATCCGCCCCTGGTCCGCGAGGTCGCTGACCAGCACGCGGACCACGCCGAGCGGCAGCTTCAGCAGCGCGGCTATCTCGGCGATCGTCCGCATCCGGCGGCACACCTCGACGATGGCCGGCATCTCGGGCATCCGGTCGGGCGTCTTGGCCGGACCGGTGTCGAGGGTGGCCACGAAGGTCTCCACCAGCAGGACCTGGGTGAACCGGGTCCGGCCGCCCGTGAGGGAGTACGGGCGGACGCGGGCGGGGCGGCGGTCGGCGCCGCGTATCGGCAGCCGGTCGGAGGCCGGACTCCTCACGGGGTTTTCTCCATCGACTGGCGCAGCTCGCTGCGGACTTCGGGGGTCAGGACGTGGCCGGCCCGGCCGACGAACAGGGCCATGTGGTAGGCGACGACACTCATGTCGCAGTCGGGCGTGGCGTGCACGCCCAGCAGCGAGCCGTCGCTGATGACCATGACGAAGACGGAGCCGTGCTCCATCGCCACCATGGTCTGCTTCACGGCCCCGCCGTCCATGAGGGAAGCGGCGCCCGTGGTGAGGCTGCCGAGCCCGGAGACGATGGTCGCGAGGTCCGCCGAGGCCCCGCGGGGCCCCTTGGGCCGGGCGGCCTGCGCGGTCTGTGCCACCGGCTCGGACGAGAGCAGCAGGAGCCCGTCCGAGGAGACGACGGCGACGGAGTTGACGCCTGGCACCTCCTCGACCAGGTCGGTCAGCAGCCACTGAAGGTTGCGTGCCTGGGTGCTCAGTCCGTACGTACTGGGCGCGGTCATGTGCGTGCCTCCTGTGCGGTGTCCCCCTGGTCGGTCTGGCCCTGCCCCCGGTCCTGCCCGCGGCTCTGCTCCTGGTCCTCGGCGAGCTCGGCCGCGACGACGCGTCTGCCGTCCTGGGTACCCCGGTAGAACCCGCCGAGCCGGCGGCGCAGCTCGTCGGCGTCCACCCGGCGCGGTTCGGGCCGGGTGTCGGCCGGGCGCCCGCCGGTGGGCACGTTGCGCGGGGTCCGCTTGGGCAGGCCCTTGTCGGTGACGGTGTCGTCGGGGTGGCTGCCCTGGCGCGGGACCCAGTTGCCCTCGGCCTCGGCGCGCCGGTGCGGATCGGGCTCCGCCGGGGCGGTGAAGGGCTGTGCGAGGGAACCGGGTGCGTCTTCGTGTACGAGGGCCGGCGGCGCGGCGTCCGGACCCTGCCCGGCGTCCCCGGAGGCGGGGTCCGCCACCGCGAAGCCCTCCGGCTCCGCGTCGGGCCAGTCCGCCCGGGACGGTCCCGCCTCGGGACCCACCGCGTCCGGCGCCCCGGCTGCCGGGGCGGGCACCGTGAAGACCTGCTCGGACGGGGGCAGCTGGGCGTCCGGCGCCGCGAAGGCGTCCGGGTCGGCGTCCTGCACCACCCGGGCCAGCAGTTCCTCGTCGGCGGACAGCACGGGCTCCGCCGCCGGGACGGTGAACACCTGGTCCGGGGAGGGCAGCGCGTCGGGGCCTCCGCCCGGTGCGGCCGTGTACCCCTGAGCGGCGAAGGGCACCGCCTCGGGGCCGGCCTCGGGCTCCGCGTCGGCGTCGGGCTCGGCGTCCGGCTCCGCGACGGCGTCGGGCTCCGCGTCGGCATCAGCGTCGGCTTCGGCTTCGGGCTCCGCGTCTGCATCCGCGTCCGCTTCGGCGTCGGGCTCCGCGGCGGCATCAGCGGCGGCTTCGGCGTCGGCGTCGGGCTCCGCATCCGCGGCGGCGGCGTCGGCATCGGCGAACTCGGCCTCGAACTCGGCGTCGAACGCAGCGCCGAACCCGGCGTCCAGGCCCGGCTCGGTTCCCGACTCGGCTCCCGCCTCCGGCTCCGGCCCCGCGCCGGCGACCGGGTCGCCGAAGGCGAACGCGGCCGCCAGGTCGGCGGCGAGCCCCGCGTCCGCGGCCGGCCCGGCCGGCGGCTGCGCGCTCGCGTCCGCTCCGGCCGCGGCCTGCGCCGCCGGACCCGTCTGCGCGTCCGTACCCGTCTCCGCCGCGTCCGCCGGAGGCATCCGGTAGGACACCAGCGTGTTCTCGTTGGCCTCCGCGATCACCCCGGGCAGCCGCAGCGCGGACGCGCCCGGCGTGGCCAGGGTGTGCACCGGCGACACCGGCGGCGTGGTCGGCAGCAGCGCGGCCGGGACGACCACCAGGGCCTCCGTCCCGCCGTGCCGGGGCGCGCGCAGCTCGGCCGTCACCCCGTGCCGGGCCGCGAGGCGGCCGGCGACGTAGAGGCCGAGTCCCAGGCCGTGTTCCGACTCGGGCTCCTCGTCGTACGCCTCGGGCGTGGACAGCCGGGCGTTGAGGGACTCCAGCCGGTCCCCGGTGACCCCGATGCCCTCGTCCACCACGGACAGCACCACTTCACCGGTGTCCAGCAGCCTGCCGGACACCTTCACCTTGGCGTCCGGCGGCGAGAAGGTCGTCGCGTTCTCCAGCAGTTCCGCCAGCACGTGCGAGATGTCGTCGGCCGCGTGCCCGGCGACCTGCGTGTACGAGGGCAGCGCCGCGAGGTCGACCCGCTCGTAGCGCTCGATCTCGCTGACCGCCGCCCGCATGACGTCGATCAGCGGCACCGGCAGGACCTGCCCGTGGCCGTGCTCCTGCCCGGCGAGGACCAGCAGGTTCTCGTTGTGGCGGCGCATCACCGTCGCCAGGTGGTCCAGCTTGAACAGGGTCGCGAGGCGGTCCGGTTCCTGTTCCTTGGACTCCAGCTCCTCGATGACCGCCAGCTGGCGTTCCACCAGGCCCAGGGTCCTCAGCGACAGCGAGACGGAGGTCGTCGACATGACGCGACGGTGCTCCTCCAGCCCGGCGCGCAGTTCCTTCAGCTCCGCCTCCAGGGCCTCGCGGCCCGAGGACAGCGCCTCGTTGCGGCCGATGAGGCGGCGCCGGTCGGCGTCGAGCCCGGCGATCCGGGTGTGCAGGGACACCGTCTGCTCGCGCATTGCGTTCAGGTGCCCGACGACCTCGGCGAATTCGTCGTTGCGGCCCGTGAAGCGCACCGGCTCCACCGAGCCCTCCGGCGTCGCCAGCCGCTGCGCGCCCCGGCGCAGGACCGACAGCGGCCGGGTCAGGGACCGGGCCACGGCGGTGGAGACGCCGACCACGAAGAGGAACAGCACGCCCATGAAGGCGACCAGCAGCTCCAGCCGGGTCACGTCGTCGTCCCGCAGGGTCGCGAGCGCGGTGGCCCGCTGGCCCGCGAGGGTGGACTCCACCGACTGCATGCGGTCCACGCGGGCGGTGAGGGCCGCGCCGACGGCTCCGGCGTCGACCTTGCGGTCGGCCGGGCTGGGCGCCGGGCGGTCGGCGAGCCGCTTGAGGTGGTCGTCGGCCGCCTTGACCTCGGGGCCGGTGACGGTGGCGGCGAGGGTCTGCCGTACGTCCGGTCGCGCGGCCCGCGCGAAGTCGTCCAGGGCCGCCAGTTCCCGTACGCGGGAGCGCTGTGCGGCGGCGGTGAGCTCGTCCGCGACGGCCGAGCCGGGGGGCTGGTCGCCGCGGGGGACGGCCAGCGCGGCGAGCAGCAGCCCGCGGGTGGCTCCGGCCTGTTCCACGGCCTGTCCGAGGGGGGCCAGGGGGCGGGTGGTGACCAGGGCGGCCTCCGCCCGCGGCGGGGTCAGCTCGACGAGCCGGTCGCCGGGGGCGAGGAGTTCGGCGATGACACCGGCGTAGGCCTGGTGCGCGGCGAGGGCGCTGCCCTTGCCGTCGACGGCCTCCGTGCGGACGGCCTGGACCTTGCCGAGGGCGCGGGAGAGGTCCTCGTCGGCCTCCGCGCGGGCCTCCTCCAGCTGCCGGTCGGTACGCGCGGTGCGCTCCTGGACGGCGCCCTTGGCACCGCCGGGGCGGCCCTTGGCGATGTACTCGATGACGGCGTCGCGCTCGTCGCCGACCAGGTGCGCCAGGGTGAGGGCCGACCGGGTCTGCTCGGCGAGGGTGACCAGCCGCTGGGAGTCGTTCAGCTCTCTCGTCGCGGAGACGACGGCGGGGGCGCCGGCCGCCAGGACGGTGAGGCCGGCGACGGCCACGCCGACCACCAGCCTGCGGCGCACGCGGACGCGACGTCCTGCGATGGCGGGTCCGTCGGCGCTGGCGGTGCCGTTCTTCCGAGACCGCTTCTTCTGCACCGGTGCTCGCAATCCTGTACGTGTGCTCGTGCTCGTCTACTCGTGTGGCCGAGGTAACGGCCGGTCAACAAGTAAACGCCCCTTGCCCCCTCGTACCGCCTCAGACCTTTGCAGTGTGATGGGAAGAGAGCCGTACATCGCCCACCCGGCCACTCGAAGGAGTGAACATCACGGATGAGTTGGCAACCAACTCGGTGCGCGCGCGTCAGGGCCCCTCCATGGGCGGGTGGTTGAAAGAAGGCGGGCCGCTTTGGCAAGATGCGCGCCCGCATCGCCGAGGACCGCCGGTAACGCCCGAAATGCCCCCGCCGACTTGGTACGGACCTGCCTCCGTCCGGTAGCCGCCCGAGGGACCGCCCCGCAGTCCCCCGGAGCGGCCCCGAGCCGCGCCGCCGGGCAGAATGTCCCCATGCGCATCGACCTGGCTTCGGAGGCCGGCAGTCCGGAACGCCCCAACGAGGACTGGGTGTCGGCGGCGATCCCCACGTCGGGCGGCGGCGTCCTGGTGGTTCTCGACGGAGTGACTCCGCCGCGCGGCGAGGACGGGTGCGTGCACGGTGTGCCCTGGTTCGCGGCCCGGCTCGGCGGGCGATTGACCGAACTGTCCGGATCGCGGCGGGACATGCCTCTGGACCGGATCCTGGCGGCGTCCATCGGGAGCACCGCCGAGGCACACCGCGACACCTGTGACCTTTCTCACGTCCGTACGCCACAGGCGACGGTGGTGCTCGCCCGCTGGGACGAGGCCTACGTGGAACACCTCGTGCTGTCGGACTCCGTACTGCTCCTCCAGGACCCCGGCGGTGCGGTCACGCCGGTCCTCGACGACCGGCTGGACCGGGTCCCGCCGGAGGCGCTGCGCTCGGTGGCCACCGCGGACGCGCTGCGCAACGCCGAAGGCGGCTTCTTCACGGCCGCCGCGGACCCGGCGGTCGTCTCCCGCGCGGTCACCGGCCGCACACCGCGCGCGGAGGTCCGGGCCCTGGCCGCCCTCACGGACGGGGCCAGCCGCTGGACGGACACGTTCGCCGAGGGCGACTGGGCGGCCTGCATGGGGGTGCTCCGCAAGGAGGGTGCGGAGGGCCTGATCACCCGCGTCCGCACCCTCGAATCGGATCCCGACCGCCCTCCGGCCCGCGGCAAGCGCCACGACGACGCCTCGGCGGTGTACGCGGAGTTGTAGGGGATGTCCGCAACGTCCCGCTAGTCCGAGTCCGCCCCCTGGTTCAACTGGTTCAGCAGCCGCGCCAGTTCCGCGACCTCTCCCCGGTCCCAGTCGGCCAGCTTGCGCATGTACTGCTCGCGCCGCGCGCCCCGCACCCGCAGGAACCGGGCCCGCCCCTCTTCCGTGAGCCCGACCAGGAACGCCCGCCCGTCGGCGGGATCCGGCTCCCGGGCCACCAGCCCCAGCACCTCCAGCGCCCGCAGCTGCCGGCTCATCGTGGCCTTGCCGACCCCGAAGTACGCGGCCAGCTCCGTGGCCCGCTGGCGCCCCGCCGCCTCCAGCCGCACCAGCAGCCCGTACGCGGCCGGCTCCAGCTCGGGGTGCAGGGCGCGGGCCATCTCGCCCGAGGAGGCCCGGGCCCGCCGGAGGAAGACGGACAGCTCCCGCTCCAAGGCAAGGAACTCCTGGTCTTCGCTCCCGTGCACGTACGGCTCCTGTCGGTGGTGTCCGGATCCCGGTGTCGGTCCCGGTGTCGGTCCCGGTGTCGGTTCCGGTCTCGGTCCCGGTGTCGGTTCCGGTCTCGGTCCCGGTGTCGGTCCCGGTCCCGGTGTCTGATTGCGCGGCCCAGTATTTCGCAGCGGGCGCGCCGACGGCCCGGGGCCCCGCCGAAGCGGGTCCACGGGCCGTCCCCCTGCCGGGTCAGGCGGCGAGGTTGACGCCGACCTCCGCCTGGGCCAGGGCCAGCTCCAGCACCTGGCGCACGTCCGTCACCGGGTGCACCTCCAGCCCCTCCAGCACCTCGGCCGGGACGTCGTCCAGGTCGGCCTCGTTCCGCTTCGGGATGATCACGGTCGTCAGGCCCGCCCGGTGCGCGGCGAGCAGCTTCTGCTTCACCCCGCCGATCGGCAGGACCCGGCCGGTCAGCGAGACCTCGCCGGTCATCGCCACGTCGGTGCGGACCTGCCGCCCGGACAGCAGCGAGGCCAGCGCGGTCGTCATGGTGATGCCCGCGCTCGGGCCGTCCTTGGGCACCGCGCCCGCCGGGAAGTGGATGTGCACGCCCCGGTCCTTGAGGTCGGCGACCGGAAGCTCCAGCTCCGCGCCGTGCGAGCGCAGGAAGCTGAGCGCGATCTGCGCGGACTCCTTCATCACGTCGCCCAGCTGTCCGGTCAGGGTCAGCCCGGCGGCGCCCGTCTCCGGGTCGGCCAGCGAGGCCTCGACGAAGAGCACGTCACCGCCCGCGCCCGTCACGGCCAGACCGGTGGCCACGCCGGGTACGGCGGTCCGCCGCTGCGCCGGGTCCTGTGCGGACTCCGGGACGTGGTGCGGACGCCCGATGAGGGCACGCAGGTCGTCGGCGCCGATGCTCAGGGGCAGTTCCCGCTCGCCCAGCTCGTGCTGCGAGGTGACCTTGCGCAGCAGCCGTGCGATGGACCGCTCCAGGGTGCGCACCCCCGCCTCCCGGGTGTACTCCCCTGCCAGCTTGCGCAGGGCGCCCTCCTGGAGGACCACCTCGTCGGCGGCGAGTCCGGCGCGCTCCAGCTGCCGGGGCAGCAGGTGGTCGCGGGCGATGACGACCTTCTCGTCCTCGGTGTACCCGTCGAGCCGGACGAGCTCCATCCGGTCGGCGAGGGCCTCCGGAATGGCCTCCAGGACATTGGCGGTGGCCAGGAACACGACGTCGCTCAGGTCGAGCTCCACCTCCAGGTAGTGGTCCCGGAAGGTGTGGTTCTGCGCGGGGTCGAGGACCTCCAGCAGGGCCGCCGCCGGGTCTCCGCGGAAGTCGGAGCCGACCTTGTCGATCTCGTCCAGGAGGACGACCGGGTTCATCGACCCGGCCTCCTTGATGGCGCGCACGATCCGGCCCGGCAGCGCGCCGACGTACGTCCGCCGGTGGCCGCGGATCTCGGCCTCGTCCCGTACGCCGCCGAGCGCGACGCGGACGAACTTGCGGCCCATGGCGTGCGCGACGCTCTCGCCGAGGCTCGTCTTTCCGACCCCGGGAGGGCCTACGAGCGCCAGCACGGCTCCGCCGCGCCGCCCGCCGATGACGCCCATGCCCCGCTCGGAACGCCGCTTGCGCACGGCGAGGTACTCGGTGATGCGGTCCTTCACGTCGCTCAGTCCGGCGTGCTCGGCGTCGAGCACCGCCCGGGCCCCGCGGATGTCGTACTCGTCCTCGGTGCGCTCGTTCCAGGGCAGTTCCAGCACGGTGTCGAGCCAGGTCCGGATCCAGGAGCCCTCGGGAGACTGGTCGCTGGAGCGCTCCAGCTTGTCGACCTCCTTGAGCGCGGCCTCGCGCACCTTCTCGGGCAGGTCGGCGGCCTCGACCCGGGCGCGGTAGTCGTCGGACTCCTCGCCCTCCTTCTCGCCGCCCAGCTCGCGCAGTTCCTTGCGGACGGCCTCCAGCTGCCGCTTCAGCAGGAACTCGCGCTGCTGCTTGTCGACGCCGTCCTGTACGTCCTTGGCGATGGACTCGGCGACGTCCTGTTCGGCGAGGTGGTCGCTCAGCGCCTTGATCGCGAGCTTGAGCCGGGCGACGGGGTCGGTCGTCTCCAGCAGTTCCACCTTCTGGGCCACGGTCAGGAACGGCGAGTACCCGGAGTTGTCGGCGAGCGCCGAGACCCCTTCGATCTGCTGCACGCGGTCCACGACCTGCCAGGCCCCGCGCTTCTTGAGCCAGCTGGTGGCGAGCGCCTTGTACTCCTTGACGAGCTCGGCGGCGGCCCCGGGCAGCGGATCCGGCACCTTCTCGTCGACGGACTCGCCCTCGACCCAGAGCGCGGCCCCGGGGCCGGTGGTCCCGGCCCCGATGCGGACGCGCCCGCGCCCCCGGATGAGGGCGCCAGGGTCGCCGTCGGAGAGCCGCCCCACCTGCTCGACGGTCCCCAGCACACCGATGCCGGCGTACTTCCCGTCGACCCGCGGCACGAGCAGCACCCGGGGCTTCCCGCTGCCCGCGGCGGCCTGAGCGGCCTCCACGGCCCCTCGCACCTCGGCGTCGGACAGGTCCAGCGGTACGACCATTCCAGGCAGCACGACCTCGTCGTCGAGCGGCAGCACGGGCAGAGTGAGCGTTACGGACGTCGAAGCCATGATCTTCCCTCCGGCAGTGAAGTTGAGCTATGCCGACTCAATGCCTGTGAGTCCCCCGATGTTCCCCAACGCCCGTTCGCCGGGGGCGAACAGCCAGTGGAGGCCCTCTGATCAGCCGAAAGATCCGTCTTCGCGGTCGGTGAAGTCTGCACAGCCGTCGTGCTCGAAGCGCATCCGCCCGTCGGACGCCGACCCCGCATGGGTGCAGGCGCCCCAGCCCTGCCCGAACTCTCCGCCGAGCGCCGTCCAGAACCGGCACCCGCCGCACTGCTCGGAGTACCACTCGTCGCGGTAGCCGGGCTCGCCGGCGGGCCGGTTCAGCCGTCGCAGCCAGCGCGCGTGGACCTCGTCGTTGTGGCCGCGGTCGTCACCCGTCCACGGCATGCCGGACGTCATCCGATCCCCGCTCCCTCCACCGGCTCCCCCGGTGCGCGGGGCCAATCTGCACGGAACCGGCGCCGGTCCGCCAGCCGATTCCCGCGGGTCCCGGCCCTCTGCCTCGGGCCCGTCAGGCGGCCGAGACGCGGACGTCGCCCGAGGTGGTCTTCACGGCGAGACGGGCGGTGGCCGCCGGGTCGGCGTCGAGGCCGACCTCGCGGTCCCCCGAGGTGGTGGAGACCTCGACCCGGTAGGGCCCGGACGGCACCTGCAGGGTGACGTTGCCCGAGCCGGTGTCGGCGTTCACCGAGGCCGGGGGCGCGGCGAAGTCCAGGCGGGCGTCCCCCGAGTCGGAGCGGACGTCGGCGCCCGGCCCGGACAGGCCCGCGCCCGTGATGTCACCGGAGGAGGTACGTATCTTCAGCGCGCCCGCGATCCGCTCGGCCTTCACCGGGCCGGAGGAGGTGGCGAGGTCGGCGGCGGCCACCCCGGACACCGTCACCCGGCCGCTGCTGCTCTCCAGTTTGACCGTCGCCGAGGCCGGGACCTCCAGGCGGTAGTCGACGTAGCAGCTGCCGGAGCAGCCGTTGCTGAAGGTGAGCAAGCCCCCGGCGACCTGCTGGCCCGGCCGGGGGGTCTCGTTGCCCCGGTAGTGGACGGTGCGGTGGACGGTGACGCCCGGGCCGCTGCCGGGGGTGACCTCGATCGAGCCGTGCCGCGCGTCCGTGACCTCGACCGCCGAGACGGCCTCGGTGACCGTGGCGTCGGAGTCCGCGGTCCTCATCGTGTGCGAGGAGAGCGAGCAGCCGGAGAGGAGCAGCCCGCCGGCCAGGGCGACGGCGGTGGCGGTAACGGTGGCGGCAAGTGCCTTGTGGGCGGGGCGGGCTGACGTGGCGTGAAGAGGCATGACGCCAGTCTGGGCAGGCGCGCGCCGCGCGGCGATGGGGGCCGTACCCCGAGCCGCGGTGGGGTTATCCCCCCGTCACGACCGGGAGTTCCGAGGGCAGGCCCCACTCGCTCCACGAGCCGTCGTACACCGCGAGGTCCCGGTATCCGGCCAGGTCGGCGCCCAGCGCGAGCACGCAGGCCGTCACCCCCGACCCGCAGCTGAAGTACAGCCGCTCCCGCTCTCCCGCCAACGCGCGGAAGGCCTCGCGAAGTTCCGCGGCGGGCCGCATCAGCCCGCCCGGCCCCTTGAGGTCGCCGAAGGGGAGGTTCAGGGCGCCCGGCATGTGGCCGCCGCGCAGCCCCGGCCGGGGTTCGGGTGCCGTGCCCGCGAAGCGCTCCCGGGTCCGGGCGTCGAGCACGGCCGCCGCCGGGTCCGCCAGGGCGGCGGCCACGGCGGCGCTGTCCACCAGGAGCCCGGCCCGCGGCCGGGCGGTGAAGGAGCCGCGCGGGCCCTCGTACGCCGGTCCGGTGTCCTCCACGGGCAGGCCGGCGGCGACCCAGGCGGGGAGGCCGCCGTCGAGGACCGCAGCCCGGTCGAAGCCCATCGCGCGCAGCATCCACCACGCCCGGGCGCTGGAGTGGATCCCGGCGCCGTCGTACACGACCACGGTGACGGAGTCGTCGACACCGAGGCCGCGCATCGCCTCCTCGAAGGCGGCGGCCGAGGGCATCGTGTGCGGGGCGGCAGCCGCGTGGTCGGACAGGGCGCCGTCGAGGTCGAAGGGCCGGGCGCCCGGGATCCGGCGGTCCGCTCCGCGGTGGGGGGCGACGGAGGCGTCGAGGACGACCAGGCCGGGCTCGCCGAGGCGGGCGGCCAGTCGGCCGGCCCCGATCAGCGGGCCCGTCGGGTTCTCGGACGCGGTCATGCGGCACCTCCGGAGGCAGCGGCGTTCGGGCCTCGGCGGTACGGCCCGCCGCCCATCCAAGCACCCGCCCGCCCGGCCCTGCGGTCGCCCCCGACCAGGGCCCGAACCCCCGCGAACAACCCGACCCGGGGCACGGACCACGCCAACAACCCCACCCGGCACGGTCCCGAGCCCCCGCCAACAACCCCACCCGGCACGGATCCACGCGAACAAACCGGCCCGGGCACAGACCCACGCCAACAACGCCACCCGGCCGAAGCCAGGCCCCACGCCAACAACCCCGCCTGGCGCGGCTCCGAGCCCCCCGCCAGCAACCCCGCTCGACCTGGACCCACGTGAACAACTCGGCCCAGGCACGGACCCACGCCAACGACCCCGCCCGGCACGGTCCCGAGCCCCCGCCACCCGGCCGCCCGGCCGGGGGCCGAGCCCAAGCACATAGCCCGGGCACGGCCCCGGATCCCCACAGGCAATCCCACCCAGCCGGGGCCAGGACCCACGCGAACACCCCCACCCGGCACGGCCCCTGGCCCCTGGCCCGCAACCGCCCACCCGGGCGCCCGCCCCGGTGAGCGATCCGCCCGCCCAAGGGCCGGGTCCCCGCCCGCACTTCACCCGCCCCGACTCCAGCAGCACCCGCAGCCACCCCGGCGGGCCGACCCCCGCAGCGCCCCCGGTCGGCGCCCCGCCGGATCCCCCCGGAACCCCGCCGGAACCGCCCCGGATCCGCCCCGGGTCCGCGCCGGGTCTGCCCCAGATCCGCCGGGGGCCACCCGCACCTCAGCCGCAGCCGCCCCCCGGCCGCGCCGCGTACACCGCCACCCGGGCCCCCCGCACCTCCACCACCGAGCACAGCTCGAACCCGGCGGCCAGTGCCTCCCGCTTCGCCACCTCCGCCGGGTACGGGTCCAGCGGCTGCCCCACCGGGTCCAGCAGGGCGAGCACCCGTGGCGCGCCGGCCAGCCCGGCCCGGATCCGCGCCGGGTCGGCCTCGGTGCCCCACAGGCTCCGCGAGGCCGCCGGGGTGCGGTCCAGGGCGAGGTCCCGCAGCGGGGCGTACACGCCGGGCGAGGACAGCAGCCACTCCCGCCGCCGGGACGGCATGAACAGCACGGCGTCCCCCGGCCGGGCCCGCTCCCGGACGGCGGCCGCCACCGCGAGCACGTCGTCCTTGCGGCTCTCCGGGGTCCGCAGCCACACCGACCACCACCCGAACGGCACCAGCAGCGCGGCCACCAGCACCCACGGCCGCACGCCCCGGGCCCGCGCGAGCCACGCCCCCGCGAGCAGGGCCAGGCCGGCGAGCGAGTAGAGCACGTACCGGTCGACGTACCAGGGGTGCACCAGCGAGAGCGTCATCAGCAGTCCGGGCGGCAGCAGCGCGAGCGGCACGGCGACCCGTACGAGGTCACCCGTCCCGCGGACCGCCCGCGCGAGCAGCAGCACCGCGACCAGGAGCACCCCGTACGCCGTCCAGTCCTGCCAGCTCGGCCGCCCCAGCCAGCCCAGCTGTTGCTGCGCCTGCCGGGCGCTGACCCAGGCCAGCGGCAGCAGCGCGGCCACGACGGCCGCCGCGCTCCACCGCCAGCCGCGCGAGCGCCACACGGCGCAGCCGTGCGCGAGCAGGGCCAGTACGGCGAACTCGTGGAGCCAGCAGCCGAGCAGCAGCACCACCGCGTAGGCGGCCCACCACTCGCGCAGCATCAGGTAGGTGGCCCAGACCACGGCGCAGGCGACGAGGGCGTACGAGCGCCCCTCCTGCGCGTACATCTGCACGGGCGGCAGTACGGCGTAGGCGGTTCCTGCCAGCACTCCGGCCCGCTCCCCCGCCAGGCGGGACGCCACCGCGGCCACGCCGGCGGCGGCCAGGGCCGTGGCGGCGACGGACGGCAGGCGCAGCGCCCACAGGCCCCCGTCCCACAGGCCGAAGACCCCGTGCATCAGCAGGTAGTACAGCCCGTGCACGGCGTCGACCTGCCCGAGCAGTTCCCACAGCCCGCCGAGGGGGCGGTGCGCGACCTGCACGGTGACGGATTCGTCGCGCCACATGCTGCCGCCGCCGGGACCGCGTTCGAGACCCCACAGGCCGAGGACGAGGGCGACCAGGGGCGGCAGCAGGCGCCAGGGGGCTGTGCGGCTGATGTCGGCCTCCGGGTGCTTCCGTGCGACTGGCGGGGACTCCATACTCGGGGTCCGGGACGGGCGAATTCCTGCGGGGGTACGGCGTGCGAGCGTGGCGAGCGGGCGTGGTGGCGGCGGTGCTGGGCGCGGTGGCGCTCAGCGGGTGCGGTTCCGGCGGGGAGGCCTCCGCGGACCACACGCCGGACCGGGCGCCGGCCTCGTCCGGCCAGGGGCCCGCTGCGAGCGCCGATCCGGCCCCGGCGCCCAGCCCTTCCGCCTCCGCGAGCCCCGGGCCCGGCCTCCCCTCCGCATCGCGGAGTCCGGCCCCGGCCGCCCCGCCGCCGCCCTCGCCCCAGCCGACCTCCCCGAGCGAGACCCTCGTCAGGGTGACCCGCAGCGGCGGCTTCGCCGGACGGACCAGCACCCTGCTGGTCAAGGGCGACGGCTCCTGGACCCGGCTGGACGGGAAGGCGAAGGAGGTGGGCAGCGGCAAGCTGACCGCGGCCCAGCTCGACGCGCTGCGCACGGCGCTCCGGGAGGCTGACTTCCCCCGTCTGCCCCGGGTCTCGACGAACGGGACCGTCTACGACGGGTTCGTGTACGCCTTCGTGCACGGCGGCTTCGAGGTCGCCGCCAGCGACGGCTCGGTCCCGACGGCCCTCACCAACGTGATCGACGCACTGCCCCCGTTCGGGGACTAGAGGACTACGAGGCCCAGCGGACCACGGACGCCAGGCGGCAGGCGCCAGACGCAGACGGCAGACGGCAGACGCAGACGCAGACGCAGACGGCAGACGGCAGACGCCAGACCGCAGACGCCAGACCGCAGACCAGCCGGCTAAGGCCTGCCCTCCGAGCCCGTCCCCAGCCCCGTCCCGGCCGTCGTGATCCCCCGCAGCTGCCGGTCCAGGTACCCGTGCAGCCGGCCCGGCATGTCGACGCTCTCCGGATCCAGCACCCACTGGATCTGGAGCCCGTCCATGACGGCGAGGATCTCCCGCCCCGTCCCCTCGCAGTCGGTGCCGGGGCGCAGCTCGCCGCGGGCGACGCCCTGCTCCAGGAGTTCGACGGTGTGGCCGAGCACGCGGGCGTAGCGCTGCTTGAAGTACGCGTGGGCGGGGTGGCCGGGGTTGCCCGATTCGCCGACGAGGGTGTTGAGCATCCGGACGAGGCCGGGCCGCCGGGCGTTGTCGGCGGCGAGGGCGACGACCGTGGCGCAGTAGGCGGCCACCGACTCCGCCGGCGTGCTGAAGAGGCGCTCGACGTCGTGCTGCTCGCTCTGGGCCAGCACGGACAGCAGCAGGTCCTCCTTGCTGCGGAAGTGGTGCAGCAGGCCGCCCTGGGTGATCCCGCAGTCGTGGGCGATCCGGGCCAGCGAGGAGGCGTGGAAGCCCCACTGCGCGAAGTGCTCGACGGCGGTGTCGAGGATCTTCTGCCGCCGGGCGTCACCCACGGCGTAGCTCCCTCGACCTGGGGTCTTCGGGGTGGTTCGCCCCTTGTCCTGTGCCATGCGAGCCACCCTAGGGCCTGCGTTTTCCGCCACCCCGGGGGCGTGATCCAGGTCACCCGCGAAAACCTAGTGGGTACAAGGTTTTCGCGTCTACGTTGATGACGCCAGGTCGGCGACGAGACCGGCCGCGCGATCGTTGGAGTCCCCCATGGCGCTCACGCAGGACACTTCAGGCATCCCTTATAAGAACCCCGAACTCCCCGTCGAGCGGCGCGTGGAGGACCTGCTCTCCCGGATGACGCTGGAGGAGAAGGCCGGCCAGCTCTTCCACTCCATGCTGATGATGAACGCGGACGGCAGCCCGGTCACCGAGACCGACGGCTCGATGCTCCCCTTCACCACGCCCGAGCTGATCGAGGGCCGGCTGCTCACCCACTTCAACCTGCTCGGCACCTACGGCGCCCGCGAGATGGCCCAGTGGCAGAACACGGTCCAGGAGATGGCCGCCGGCACCCGCCTGGGCATCCCGGTCACCCTCTCCACCGACCCCCGGCACGCCTTCACCGACAACGTCGGCGCCTCCTTCAACGCGGGGGCGTTCTCCGCCTGGCCCGAGGCCCTCGGGCTGGCAGCGATCGGGGACCCCGCACTGGTGGAGCGGTTCGCCGACACCGTCCGCCGCGAGTACCTCTCCGTCGGCTTCCGGGTCGCCCTGCACCCGCAGATCGACCTGGCGACCGAACCGCGCTGGGCCCGCCAGTCCGGCACCTTCGGATCCGACGCCGCGCTGACGGGTGAGCTCGTACGGGCCTACGTACGCGGCCTCCAGGGCGAGCGGCTCGGCACGCGCTCGGTCTCCGCGATGGTCAAGCACTTCCCCGGCGGCGGCCCGCAGAAGGACGGCGAGGACCCGCACTTCGCGCACGGCAAGGAGCAGGTCTACCCGGGCGGCATGCGCGAGCACCACCTGGAGCCCTTCAAGGCGGCGATCGAGGCCGGCTGCGCGCAGATGATGCCGTACTACGGCCAGCCCGTCGGCACGGACTGGGAGGAGGTCGGCTTCGGCTTCAACAAGGGCGTGGTCACCGGGCTGCTGCGCGAGGAGCTGGGCTTCGACGGGATCGTCTGCACCGACTGGGGCCTGCTGACGGACGCGGCGATCTTCGGCGAGACGCACCCGGCGCGGGCGTGGGGCCTGGAGCACCTGACGGTCGCCGAGCGGGCGGCCCGCGCGCTGGACGCCGGATGCGACCAGTTCGGCGGCGAACAGTGCCCCGAGGTCATCGTCGGGCTGGTCCGGTCCGGCCGGATCACCGAGGACCGGATCGACGCGTCCGTGCGCCGCCTGCTGCGCGAGAAGTTCACGCTCGGCCTGTTCGAGAACCCGTACGTGGACCCGGACGCGGCCGCCGAGACGGTGGGCCGGGCCGACTTCACGGCCCTCGGCGAAGCCGCACAGCGCCGCTCGCTGACGGTGCTCGCCAACGGCTGCGGCCTCCTGCCGCTCTCCGGGCGGCCGAAGCTGTACGTCCGGGACGTGGACCCGGCGGTGGCGGCCGGGTACGGGGACGTGGTGGCGGACCCGGCCGGGGCCGACCTGGCGGTGCTGCGCCTGCGCACGCCGTACGAGCCCCGCGACAACATTTTCGAATCGTTCTTCCACTCGGGCTCGCTCGCCTTCCCCGAGCCGGAGCTGGCGAAGATCCTCGGTCTGCTCGACTCCGTGCCGACGCTGGTCTGCATCAATCTGGAGCGGCCCGCGGTGCTCCCGGAGATCGCCGGGCGGGCGGCGGCGCTGATCGCCGACTACGGAGCGGGCGACGCGGCCCTGCTGGACGTGGCCTTCGGCCGCGCCGCCGCGGAGGGCCGGCTGCCCTTCGAACTCCCGCGCTCCATGCGGGCCGTCGCCGATTCCCGCCCCGACGTCCCGAACGACACGCAGGACCCGGTCTTCCCGCACGGGCACGGGCTGACGCTCTGAGGGCCGCCCTGCCGATCGGCCGGAGCCCCGGCCGCGGCGAAGATCACAGACTGCGAGGCACCTGACCGCCCCGCATATGCCGGACGCCCGTCCCGTGGGGGGACGGGCGTCCGGCGCCCTCACTCTCCGCAGCCGCCCCTGTCCGAACCCCGCATAGCCGCAGGCCGGTGCCTCCTCTACGCTGCACCCCATCGCGCAGGATCTTCAGGGGCGGGACATGGAACAGACACACACCAGCCACAACGGCGCCGCGGCAACGCCAGGCGCCCAGCGGCGCGTGCTCGTGGTCGAGGACGACCGCACCATCGCCGACGCCATCTCGGCCCGGCTGCGCGCCGAGGGCTTCCAGGTGCAGACCACGTACGACGGCCCTGCCGCCGTCGCCGCGGCCGAGAGCTGGCTGCCCGAGCTGCTGGTGCTGGACGTCATGCTGCCCGGCTTCGACGGGCTGGAGGTCTGCCGCCGGGTCCAGGCCCAGCGGCCGGTGCCGGTGCTGATGCTCACCGCCCGGGACGACGAGACGGACATGCTGGTCGGCCTCGGGGTCGGGGCCGACGACTACATGACCAAGCCGTTCTCCATGCGCGAGCTGGCCGCACGGGTCCACGTGCTGCTGCGCCGGGTGGAGCGGGCCACGCTGGCCGCGACCGCCCCGCGCGGGGCGACGCTGCGCCTGGGCGACCTGGAGATCGACCACGCCCAGCGCCGGGTCAGGGTGCAGGCGGAGGACGTCCACCTGACGCCGACCGAGTTCGACCTGCTGGTGTGCCTGGCCGGGACCCCGCGGGCGGTGCTCTCGCGGGAGCAGCTGCTGGCGGAGGTGTGGGACTGGGCCGACGCGTCCGGGACCCGTACGGTCGACAGCCACATCAAGGCCCTGCGGCGGAAGATCGGCGCGGAGCGGATCCGTACGGTCCACGGCGTCGGGTACGCCCTGGAGACCCCGGCGCAGCCGTGAGCCAGCGGCAGCCCGGAGGTCTTCGGCCGTATTCGCCGTTCTCGATCAAGACGAAGCTGGGCACGCTCGTCGTGGTCTCGGTCTTCATCACCACCGGCCTGCTGCTGGTGGCCCTGCGCACGGACACCGAGCTGCGGTTCATCACGGTCTTCTCGGTGATCGCCTCGATGCTGATCACCCAGTTCGTGGCGCACGGCCTGACGGCGCCGCTGGACGACATGACCACGGTCGCGCGGGCGATATCCCAGGGGGACTACACCCGCCGGGTGCGGGGCGCGGGCCGCCGGGACGAGCTGGGCGACCTGGCCTCGACGATCAACCTGATGGCCGACGACCTGGAGGCGGTGGACCGGCACCGCAAGGAGCTGGTCGCGAACGTCTCCCACGAGCTGCGCACGCCGATCGCCGCGCTCCGGGCGGTCCTGGAGAACGTGGTCGACGGGGTCTCGGCCGCCGATCCCGAGACCATGCGCACGATGCTGAAGCAGACCGAGCGGCTGGGCCGGCTCGTGGAGACCCTGCTGGACCTGTCCCGGGTGGACAACGGGGTGGTCCCGCTGCGGGCGCGCCGCTTCGAGGTGTGGCCGTACCTGTCGGGGGTCCTCAAGGAGTCGGGGCTGGCGGCGGCCGGCCGGCCGGGGCTGCTCTCCGGCTCCGGCGGGCACACCCGCAACGACGTCCACCTCCACCTGGACGTGTTCCCGTCCGAGCTGACGGCGTACGCCGACGCGGAGCGGCTCCACCAGGTGGTGGCGAACCTGATCGACAACGCGGTCAAGCACAGCCCCCCGCACGGCAGGGTCACGGTCAGGGCCCGGGCCGGGGACGCTCCGGGGAGCCTGGAGCTGGAGGTACGGGACGAAGGTCCCGGGATCCCGGAGTCCGAGTGGCACCGCGTCTTCGAGCGGTTCAACCGGGGCAGCGCGGGCGGCGGCGACGGAGGCACCGGGCTGGGCCTGGCGATCGCCCGCTGGGCCGTCGGCCTGCACGGGGGCCAGATCGGAGTGGCCGAATCGTCACGCGGCTGCCGCATCCTCGTCACGCTTCCGGGCAGCTCGCAGCCGCCGGGTTGACGTAGGGTTCGAGTGGGAAGGACATGATCTCGGCCACACGTGCCCGGGGTCGTCAGGGGTGCGAAGCCAAGGGGGCCGCAACCTCGGTGCCCCCTACCCGAACCGCGCTTGTTTCCCGCCATTCCACGTGGCGAAACCCGCCGTTCGATGTGACCTGCGCGACGGAAGTCCCGCCCGGCCTGCATCTGACCGCTGGGGAGGCGTAGCCTTTATTCCCGCTGTCCATACCTTGTGAAGCGGAAGAGGGCGGTTGCCGCCGTGTCGCCACAGTCCCCCAGTAACTCGAGCACCACGACCGAAGCAGCAGAGGGCGGGAAGACCCCTGCCTCAGGCTTCGGTGCCAATGAGTGGCTCGTCGACGAGATCTATCAGCAGTACCTCCAGGACCCGAACTCGGTCGACCGGGCCTGGTGGGACTTCTTCGCCGACTACAAGCCCGGGGGCGCTCCCGCCCCGGTGAAGGCCGAAAGTCCCGAGAAGTCCACGACGACGGGTGGCGCCTCCGCACAGGCCGCCAGCCCCGCCGCCCAGGCCCCGAAGGCCGCCGTCGCAGCCGCCACGGGGGCGGCGAGCGCCGCGCCGACCCCTCCGCCTGCGTCAGCTCCTGCCCCTGCTCCTGCCACCCCCTCTGGTGCCCCTGCTGTGACTGTCACCTCCCAGGCCCCGGCCGCCGCACCGGCCGCTCCTGCCCCTCAGGCCCAGGCTCCGGCCGCCGCCGCCCCCGCAGCCCAGAAGGCCGCGCCCCCCGGTGCAAGCACCGGCTCCACCGGAACGGCTGACGCCGCGCCCACTGCTGGGGCCCCCACCGGCCCCGAACTGGTGACGCTCCGCGGCCCGGCCGCTGCCGTGGCCAAGAACATGAACGCCTCCCTCGAGGTGCCGACGGCCACGTCCGTCCGCGCCGTCCCGGTGAAGCTGCTGTTCGACAACCGCATCGTCATCAACAACCACCTCAAGCGCGCCCGGGGCGGGAAGATCTCCTTCACGCACCTGATCGGCTACGCGATGGTGCAGGCGATCAAGGCCATGCCGGCCATGAACTACTCCTTCGCGGAGAAGGACGGCAAGCCGACCCTGGTCAAGCCGGAGCACATCAACTTCGGCCTCGCGATCGACCTGGTGAAGCCGAACGGCGACCGCCAGCTCGTCGTCGCCGGCATCAAGAAGGCCGAGACCCTCAACTTCTTCGAGTTCTGGCAGGCGTACGAGGACATCGTCCGCCGCGCCCGCGTCGGCAAGCTGACGATGGACGACTTCACCGGCGTGACGGTCTCCCTCACCAACCCCGGCGGCCTGGGCACCGTCCACTCCGTGCCCCGCCTGATGCCCGGACAGTCGGTCATCATGGGCGTCGGCTCCATGGACTACCCCGCCGAGTTCCAGGGCACCTCCCAGGACACCCTGAACAAGCTGGCCGTCTCCAAGGTCATGACCCTGACCTCGACCTACGACCACCGGGTCATCCAGGGCGCGGCCTCCGGCGAGTTCCTGCGCATCGTCGCGAACCTGCTGCTCGGCGAGAACGGCTTCTACGACGACGTCTTCGAGGCGCTGCGCATCCCGTACGAGCCGGTCCGCTGGCTCCGGGACATCGACGCCTCCCACGACGACGACGTCACGAAGGCCGCCCGCGTCTTCGAGCTGATCCACTCCTACCGGGTCCGCGGCCACGTCATGGCCGACACCGACCCGCTGGAGTACAAGCAGCGCAAGCACCCCGACCTCGACATCACCGAGCACGGCCTCACCCTGTGGGACCTGGAGCGCGAGTTCGCGGTCGGCGGCTTCTCCGGCAAGTCGATGATGAAGCTCCGCGACATCCTCGGCGTGCTGCGCGACTCGTACTGCCGCACCACCGGCGTCGAGTTCATGCACATCCAGGACCCCAAGCAGCGCCGCTGGATCCAGGACCGCATCGAGCGCCCGCACTCCAAGCCGGAGCGCGAGGAGCAGCTGCGCATCCTGCGCCGCCTGAACGCGGCGGAGGCCTTCGAGACCTTCCTGCAGACGAAGTACGTCGGCCAGAAGCGCTTCTCCCTGGAGGGCGGCGAGTCCGTCATCCCGCTGCTCGACGCCGTCATCGACTCGGCCGCCGAGGCCCGCCTCGAAGAGGTCGTCATCGGCATGGCCCACCGCGGCCGCCTGAACGTCCTCGCGAACATCGTCGGCAAGTCGTACGCGCAGATCTTCCGCGAGTTCGAGGGCAACCTCGACCCGAAGTCGATGCACGGCTCCGGCGACGTCAAGTACCACCTGGGCGCCAACGGCACCTTCACGGGCCTGGACGGGGAGCAGATCAAGGTCTCGCTCGTCGCCAACCCCTCGCACCTGGAGGCCGTGGACCCGGTCCTGGAGGGTGTCGCCCGCGCCAAGCAGGACGTCATCAACAAGGGCGGCACGGACTTCACCGTCCTGCCGCTGGCCCTGCACGGCGACGCGGCCTTCGCCGGCCAGGGTGTGGTCGCCGAGACGCTGAACATGTCGCAGCTGCGCGGCTACCGCACCGGCGGCACCGTGCACGTGGTCATCAACAACCAGGTCGGCTTCACCGCCGCCCCGGAGTCCTCGCGTTCGTCCATGTACGCGACCGACGTGGCCCGCATGATCGAGGCGCCGATCTTCCACGTCAACGGCGACGACCCGGAAGCGGTCGTCCGCGTTGCCCGCCTGGCCTTCGAGTTCCGCCAGGCGTTCAACAAGGACGTGGTCATCGACCTCATCTGCTACCGCCGCCGCGGCCACAACGAGTCCGACAACCCGGCCTTCACCCAGCCGCTGATGTACGACCTGATCGACAAGAAGCGCTCGGTGCGCAAGCTGTACACCGAGTCCCTCATCGGTCGCGGCGACATCACCCTGGAAGAGGCCGAGCAGGCCCTGCAGGACTTCCAGGGCCAGCTGGAGAAGGTCTTCGCGGAGGTCCGCGAGGCCGCCACTCAGCCTGCGGTCGCCCCGGCGGCCCCGGCCCCGCAGGCCGACTTCCCGGTGGCCGTGAACACGGCCGTCTCCCCGGAGGTCGTCAAGCGGATCGCCGAGTCCCAGGTCAACATCCCCGAGAACGTCACCGTCCACCCGCGTCTGCTGCCGCAGCTGCAGCGCCGCGCGGCGATGATCGACGAGGGCACGATCGACTGGGGCATGGGCGAGACCCTGGCCTTCGGTTCGCTGCTGATGGAGGGCACCCCGGTCCGGCTGTCCGGCCAGGACTCCCGCCGCGGCACCTTCGGCCAGCGCCACGCGGTCCTCATCGACCGGGAGACCGGCGAGGACTACACCCCGCTGCTGTACCTGTCGGACGAGCAGGCCCGCTTCAACGTCTACGACTCGCTGCTCTCCGAGTACGCGGCCATGGGCTTCGAGTACGGCTACTCGCTGGCCCGCCCGGAGGCGCTGGTCCTCTGGGAGGCCCAGTTCGGTGACTTCGTCAACGGCGCGCAGACCATCCTGGACGAGTTCATCTCCTCGGCCGAGCAGAAGTGGGGCCAGACCTCCGGCGTCACGCTGCTGCTGCCGCACGGCTACGAGGGCCAGGGCCCGGACCACTCGTCCGCGCGTCCCGAGCGCTTCCTCCAGATGTGCGCGCAGGACAACATGACGGTCGCGATGCCGACCCTGCCGTCGAACTACTTCCACCTGCTGCGCTGGCAGGTCCACAACCCGCACCACAAGCCGCTGATCGTCTTCACCCCGAAGTCGATGCTGCGTCTGAAGGCGGCGGCGTCGAAGGCCGAGGAGTTCACGAGCGGTTCGTTCCGCCCGGTCATCGGCGACTCGACGGTGGACCCGAACGCGGTCCGCAAGGTGGTCTTCTGCGCGGGCAAGGTCTACTACGACCTGGAGGCCGAGCGGCAGAAGCGCGGCGTCACGGACACCGCGATCATCCGCATCGAGCGCCTGTACCCGCTGCCGGGTGCGGAGCTCCAGGCCGAGATCGCCAAGTTCCCGAACGCGGCGAAGTACATCTGGGCCCAGGAGGAGCCGGCGAACCAGGGTGCGTGGCCGTTCATCGCGCTGAACCTGATCGACCACCTCGACCTGGCGGTCGGCGCCGACATCCCGGCGGGCGAGCGGCTGCGCCGCATCTCGCGCCCGCACGGCTCGTCCCCGGCCGTGGGCTCCGCCAAGCGCCACCAGGCGGAGCAGCAGCTGCTGCTGAACGAGGTCTTCGAGGCCTGATCGCCCCACCAGCTCGAACCGTGAAGGCCCGGCCCCCCAGGGGTCCGGGCCTTCCGGCTGTCCACGGCCCTTCGCCTGCTCGGGGCCGGCGGGGGCAGCAGCCGACCGGTCGGCTGCTGCCCCCGCCCCTTACGGCTGCGGCTCGAAGTCCCAGTACGGGCGGGTCTGCTGGCGGGCGGAGACGGTGTGGACGTGCTGCGGGCCCAGGGTGCGCATCAGGGCCCGCAGCCCCGCCTCCTCGTGCTTCGAGGCCTCCACGTCCTCGCGTACGGCCCGCAGGTCGGCGGCCAGCGCGATCTCCGCGCTCAGCGTCATCGGGTGGTCCGGCCCCAGCACCTGCTCGGCGGTGCGCAGCGTCTCCCGGCTGAGCTCCACGGCGTCGTCGAGCCGGCCGGTGATGTTGCGGTGCCCGGTGGCGTTCAGGGCGCAGCCCAGGGTCCAGGGGTGCCGCTCGCCCAGCGCGCCGCGCATGCCGACCAGGGCCTGTTCGGCGAGGTTGAGGGCCGCCTCGCGTTCTCCCTGGGCCCGCAGCACGAGCCCGAGGTTGCCGACGGTGCCGATGCTGTACGGGTGGGCCAGGCCCAGCTGCGACTGGTAGCCGCGTACGACGTCCTCGGAGATCCGGCGGGCCTCGCCGACGTCCCCGTACTCGCGCAGGTAGGTGGCGTAGTCGGAGGCGACCATCAGGGTCCAGGGGAACTCCGCCCCGAACACCCGGGTCGAGCGTTCCAGGACGCTGCGCAGCCGGGCGCCGGCGCCCGGGATGTCCCCGGCGCGGCGCAGGCACATGCCCAGGTTGTGCTCGGCGCGCAGGGTCTGCGGGTGGTTGTGGCCGAGCACCTGGAGGTGGAGCTTGAGCCCCTGTTCCTGGCGGGCCTGCGCCTCGCGGTAGCGGCCCATCAGCCGCAGGCCCATGGCGCAGCCGATGCCGGAGGAGAGGGTGGCGATGTGCCGGACCCGCAGCACCCGTTCGCGGCGGCGCAGGGTGTCGAGGTCGGTGTCGTACGCCTCCTGGTAGCGGCCGAGGAGGCGCAGGGCGACGGCGACGTTGTTCTGGGCGTTGAGGGTGGTGGAGTCGTCCTCGCCGAGGAGTTCCCGGTAGGTGGTGAAGGCGTGTTCCAGCAGTTCCCGGGCCGGTTCGAACTTGGCCGTGCTGAGCAGGACGCCGGCGTAGGTGCTGGTGGCGCGCAGGGTCTCCAGGTCGCGGTCGCCGCGCTCGGCGACGAGCCGGTCGGCGACCGATTTGGCGAGGACCTCGGCCCGGCGGAAGTGGCCGAGCATGCGCAGGGCGCCGCCGTAGTGGTAGCTGAGCTCGCGGACCTGGTCGTGGTCGTCGCCGAGCGTCGCCCGCCAGACGCCGTCGGTCTGTTCGGCGAGCCGCAGGCAGGTGCGGTACTCCCCGGCGAGGATCAGGTAGCGCAGGCAGTGCAGCAGGAAGTTCTGGATGCGGGGGTTCGAGCTGGTCAGGACCCCGGCGGTCTCCAGGTGCGGGATGAGTTCGGCGTAGCGGGGCCAGAGCCGGGAGTCGGTCGGGCGGCCCGGGTCGGCGGCGGCGAGGACCTGGCGGACGGCGCGCGAGAGCTGCTCGGACTCCTCCTCGCCGAGGTTCTCGCGGACGATGTTGTGGACCATGCGGTGCAGCTGGACGGTCTCCAGGCCGCCGCCGCCCTCGTCGACGGAGAGGTCGGAGTACTCCAGGCGGACGACGGAGAACTGCACGAGCTTGTTGAGGGCCGCGTTCCACCGGATCTGGTCGTTGATCAGCCCGGCGAGGTGTTCGGGGACGTCGTCGGCGGGGAACTCGCGCAGCAGCCGCAGCGGGACGCGGCCGGGGGCGAAGAAGACGAACAGCCGCAGCAGCGCGAGGGCGTCCGGGAAGTTCTCCCGTACGTTGTTGAGCAGTATCGCCAGCGCGGTGGGGAAGGGCAGCGGGTAGTCGTCGGAGAGGGTGACGGCCTCGTGGGAGTCCAGCCGGTGCTGGAGCAGGCCGAGGTACTCGCCGACGCCGATGGGTGAGTCCGCGAGCCAGCCGGCGGTCTGGTCGAGGGCGAGCGGGTAGTCCTCCAGCGCCTCCGCGAGCTGGTCCGCCTCGTCGCCGCTGAGCCGGCGGGCCCGGCGGCGGATGAAGGTGATCGACTCGGGCCTCGCGTAGAGCGGGACCTCGACCAGGCTGGTGTGCCGGGCGGCCCATTCGCGGTTGCGGGAGGTGATGATGACGTCGCCCGCGCCGGAGGGCAGCAGGTCGATGAGGTCGTCGGGATTGTCGCAGCCGTCGAAGACCAGCAGCCACCGGTGGTACGGGGACCCGCGCCGCAGCGCCTCCAGCACGGCCCGGATCTGCTCGCCGTAACTGCCCGCGCCGCGCGGCAGGTCCAGCGCGGGGGCGAGATCGGCGAGCCGCTCGCGCAGGGTGGGCCGGTCCTCGGCGGGAACCCACCACACCACGTCGTACTCGGAGGCGAAGCGGTAGGCGTACTCGGTGGCGACCTGCGTCTTGCCCACCCCGGAGAGCCCCAGCAGGGTGACGGTGGAGGCCCCGGGCGGGGCCTCGGTGAGGGCGGCCCGGAGCCGGCCGATGACGTCGTTGCGGCCGGTGAAGCGCGGGTTGCGGCGCGGGACGCGGCCCCAGACCTCGGGCGGGTCGTTGGGGAAGCGGGGGCCTCGGCGGCCGCTCTCGGTGCCGATCCGGTCGGTGGGCAGCTCCAGCCTGCGCAGCACCCGGTACTCGGCCTCGTACGCGTCCAGGCCCCACAGGTCGGTCTTCTCCAGCGCCGCCACGGCGCTGGGCAGCGGCGCGTCGGTGAGGCAGACGGCGGCGAACCGGTCGGGGTGGTTCGCGGTGACGGTGCGCAGCGCGGCGTTCCACTCCTCGTCGGTGTGGGTGCCCGCGGAGAAGTAGCGCTCGCTGAGGACGACGAGGATCCGGCCGCCGGACCGGGCCAGGTCTTCCAGGGCCTCGGTGAGTCCGGGGCTGGTCTGGGGGTCCCACCGCTGGAGGGCCACGCGGTGGCCGTGTTCCTCCAGGCGGTGGGCGATCCACACGGCCCAGGGGCGGTTGAAGCCGGCGAAGCTGATGACGAAGCGCTGCGGCTGCGGGGCTCCGTCGCGGTCGTGGCGCATACCGGTCGTCATGCGGCCGTCTCCCTGGAATCCGGGCGGTGGACGGGGTTGAAAAGGTACCGCAGCGGACGGTCCGTCAGACCTCCGTGGCGGTCACACTTCCAGGAACGGGGTGAGTTCGGGGTGTTTCTCGCACCAGGCGCGGCGCTCCCGGTCGAGGGCCCGGCGGGCGATGGCGTACTGGTTCCCGGGCGGCGGCAGTTCGTCCATGGCCCGTTCGGCCGCGGCCATCCCGTCGGTGAACTCCCGGCCTGTGCTGGTCAGTTGCGGATGGCGCCGGATGGCGGGCAGTACGGCGGCCACCTGTGCGCGGACCCGGGCGTGCTGGGACCAGGCGCCCCGGGCCCCGTACAGGGCGGCGCGCTGCCAGTACCCGGCCAGGGCCAGGTGGGCGTACGCGCCGTGCAGCAGCCCCTCCAGGGGGCGCGGGTCGCTGCGCCAGGGGGCCCAGTGGCGGGGCGTGCGGTCGGCGGTGTGCAGGGTCAGGACGTCGGCGAGGGCGGTCAGCTTCCCGTGCTGGACCTCGTGGACGAGGGTGGCGGCCAGGGCGGGCGGGGCCTGGGCCCGGGCCAGGACCGAGCCGGCCGCGGCGGGCAGGGTGGCCCCGCTGGAGCGGGTGCCGCCGGCCAGCGGGACGACGGAGCGCAGCAGCCGGCCGATCTCGTCGGCGCGCGCGGAGTCGTAGCGGCGCAGCAGGGTGAGGGCGCCGGACCACTGGATGTCCCAGCGCTTGTGCCCCTTGGGGGTGAGCCGCCGGGCGGGGCGCACGGGGGCCGGGCGGCCGGCGGCCGGGGCCCGGTACGGGTCGAGGTCGTCGAGGGCGGTCCGTCCGCCGGGCAGGGCGTGCAGGGGCAGGGCGTCCACGGCCGTGTCCCAGGAGCGTTCGGTGAGGGCGAGCGGCCCGGGGCGGTCGGGCCGCAGCAGCCCGAGGGTGGGCAGGAGCAGCCGGCCGTGCACGGGCCGCAGGGTGGTCTTGAAGGTGATCCCGGCGCGCAGCGCGGCGGCCGCGGCCAGCGCTCCGAGGTGGCCCAGGTCGGGTACGGGCCCGTACGGGGCGTGCAGCCGGCGCAGGGTCTCCTCGGCCCAGACCCCGGTGGCGGGGTAGTGCAGTACGTCGCGCACGGCGTCGGGGTCGTGCCGTTCGGCCTCCTCCAGCAGCGCCCAGTGCTCGGCGGCCTCGGGGCCGGGCGCCGCGTCGAGTACGGCGCGCAGCAGGACGAGCCGCTTGGAGCGGCGTACGTCGCGCACCAGGGCGGTGCCTTCGGCGGAGGGTTCGGTGGAGGCGAGGGCGCGCAGGGTGCGGGAGCTGACGCTGAACGGGGCGAGGCCGGCGCCCGCCGCGCGGCCGGCGGCTTCGCTCATGAGGCGGCCTGCCCGGTGACGGTGGCGGACCGGCCGGGGCCGGGGGGCGCGGGCCGGCCGGAGGCTGCGGGCGGGCCGGGAGCTGCGGGCGGGCCGGCGGTCGCTGGTTGCCCGGCGGTCGCGGGCCCGGCGGCGGCCGTCCGTCCGGCGGGCGGGCCGGGAGTCGTGGGCCCGGCGGCGGCCGTCCGTCCGGCGGGTGCCGGGCGGCCCGCGGCCGGCGCGGCCTGTCCCGTCGTCGCGGCGGCGTGCAGCGCGCGGGCGATGTGCCGGATCAGGGCTTGCAGGTCGGCGCAGTACACGGAGGGCTGCCGGAAGCCCTCGCCGGCCCGGTAGCGGTGCGGGTAGTGGCCGCCGCCGCACACCTCGACGAGTTCGCAGGACCGGCAGAGCGGCGCGAGCGCGTCCCGGCCCAGCTGCCGGGCGGCGAGCCCGGGATGGTCGAGCAGCTCGTCGAAGCCGTGCCGTTCGACGTGGAGCCCGGTGGCGGCGGCGCCCTCGTAGGCGGATTTCAGCGAATCGGCCTGTTCGATGCTCCCGTCGGTCTCGATCACGGCGGTGGTGGCGGGCGCCAGCCCCAGGGTCTCGGTGGCCGCGGGCAGGCCCAGCAGCAGGGCGATGATCTCCTCGAAGATCCGGATCCGGGTGCGCCGCACCCCGTCGTGCCACCAGCGTTCGAAGACGGCGATCAGCCAGTCGGCGTACGGGGCCTCGTGCTGGTCCCGGCCGGGCGGCCGGTCGCTCCAGTTGGCCAGCGGCAGCAGCAGCCCGAGCGCGGGCGGCGCGAAGCCGAGCAGCGACTCGTACACCTCCACCGGGTCCTGCGCGACGTCGATCACGCACAGCACTCCGGCGTAGCTCTCGGGATGCCGTGCGAGCAGCCGCAGCCCCCGCGCGGCGGCCCCGAAGCCGGGGCGTCCGGCGTGGTCCACCCGGCGTGCGTTGTGCGCGGGCAGGCCGCCGTCGAGGCTGACGCCGACCCGGATCCCGGCGGCGGCCAGTGCGCCGAGCCGGCCGCGGGTGAGCAGGGTCGCGTTGGTCTGCACGGTGGCGGTGACCCGCACGCGGGGTCCGAGGGCGGCCCGTACGGCCTCGACGGGGGCGGCCAGCGCCTCGGGAGCGGCCAGCAGCGGTTCGCCGCCGTGCAGGACGAGGTCGACGCGGGTCAGGCCGTGGGCGGCGGCGTGCTCGGCGATCCGCTCGGCGGCGCGGCGTGCCGTACGGGGGGCCATGACGGCGGGACGGCCGCGCCAGCTCTGGTCGGCCATCTCGTAGACGTAGCAGTAGGTGCAGGCGAGGTTGCAGCGGCTGTGCGTCTTGAGCACGAACTGCCTGATGGGCTGCGGACGGTGCCCGGCCGCGCGCAGGGCGGGCACGTCGAGCCGGGCGTACGGCCAGGGTGCGTGGCGGGCGTGGCCGGCGTGGAGGTCCCGGGTCGTCCGGTGCGCGGGCAGCACGGCATCGCTCGTGATCGCTCGCCTCATCGCCTGCGCCTCCCTCCCCCGGCTACCGCTGGGGGGACCCCCAGGACGGTCCATCCCTGCCCTCCGGACGGCCCGGCCTAACGGCGGAAAGTGGTCAACTCCGGTCGCCGCGCGCGTGGATCGCGGGCCCTCACGCCACTCCGGAGTCGAAGGCGTTGAGGATCTCGGCGGGGTGCGTGACCCGCTCGACCATGCCTTCGATCACCTCGGCGAGCACCGGGTGGTCGATGCCGCGCAAGGCGGCCAGATCCAGCCCGGACAGATCCGGCAGCCGCCCGGAACACGCCCGGATCCCGGTCGCCACTTCCTGATGCTCGGTCACCATGCGCCCCTTGCCCCCCTGTTGTGTCGCACGCCGGACGGTCCCCTGCCCTTTCCCTTCCCCCACCCGGCGGAAACGGCCCACCGGATCCGGCCCGCCCGGCTCCACCGGTACGTGCTCCGCCGGTACGCGCTCCCCCGGTCCGTGCTCCGTCGGTACGCGTTCCCCCGATCCGGGCTCCACCAGTACCCGCTCCCCCGATCCGGGCTCCACCGGTACCCGCTCCCCCGGTACGCCTGCCCCACCGGCACGGCCGCCCGGTCCCCGGGGCCGGGTCACAGGGCCGACTCCAGGTCGCGGACGCGCAGCCGCAGGGGCTCGGCCCGCGAGTCGCCCGCGGGGCCGAGCCGCTGCCACAGCTCCACCGCGGAGCGGTACGCGTCCAGCGCCGCCCGCGGCCGCGCGAGCCGCTCCAGGACCTCCCCCCGCAGCTCCTGCGCCCGCGCCGCCAGCCGGACGGCCGGATCCGGGCCGGCGTCCGGATCGGAGTGGCCGGCGCGGTCGGGGTGGTCCGGACGGCCAGCGCGGTCGGTGTGGCCGGAGTGGTCCGGCCCGCGCTCCGCCTCCAGGGCCTCCCGCCAGGCCCTCCGGTAGGAGTCCGCGGCCCGGTCGAGCCGGTCCGGCGCCCTGGTGTGCCCGTGGATCTCCTGCTGGACGTCCCCGTGCTCCCGCCACGCCCGGGCCCGCTCCAGCGGGTTCCGGCCGTGCCGTACGGCCAGCTCCAGCAGGTACTCCGCCTCCCGCAGGTCCACCAGGTCCCCCTCGTACGCGTGCCGCAGCCGCAGTCCCGCCGCGAGCCGCACCAGCCGGTGCGCCACCCGGGGGTCCGACTGGGGCACCGCCGCCCGGCTGTCGCGCAGCACCTGTACGGCGGTCGAGGCGAAGCCCCGGCCGCCGGCCGCCCGCGCCCGGTCCAGGAGTACGTCGCCCCACTCGGACAGCAGCTCCCCGAACGCCGCTCCGTCCCGGGAGATCAGCCGACGGGCCCGCCCGTACGCCTCGGCCGCGTCCTCCAGCGCCACCGGCTGCCCGTCCCTCGCGTACCGGGCCCGGTGCACCCGTGCCAGGGACAGCAGCGCGGCCACCCGCAGCTCGGGATCCCCCGCGGCCTCCTCCAGCGCGGTGGCCAGCTGACCGGCGGCCTCCTCCAGCCGCCCGGGCAGGTACCGCAGGGCCGTGGCCCGCTCGATCCGCACCCGGGCCCGCGCCTGCGGCTCCGCCCCGGGGTCCACGGTGAGCCGGGCGGCGGCCAGTCCGGCCAGGGCGGTGCGTTCGGCCGGGTCGCCGGTGTACGGCAGCAGGGCCAGCAGCACCCTGCCCAGGGCCAGAGCCGCCTCCGCCCCGACCGCCCCGGCCGCACCGGCCGCCCCCGGCCCGGCGACCGCCTCCAGGGCGGCCCGCGCCTCCCGCAGCGCCCCCGGGTCCGCCCGGAGTTCCCCGAGCCGGACCAGGGCCTGCGCCCGGCGGACCGCGCAGTCCAGCCGGAGTTCCCGGTCCGCTCCGGGTGCGGCGCCGGCGGCCGCGAACTCCCGCTCCGCCGCCTCCAGCAGCCCGGCGTCCGCCGCGGCGCCGGCCAGCGCCCGCTCGTACAGCACCCGGCCCCGTACCGCGCGGCCCCGGGCGGTGACCGGCCCGGCGACGGCCCGCTCGGCCTCCGCGAGCAGCTCCGGGTCCCGCTGGACCGCCCACAACCGCAGCAGGGCCCCGGCCAGTTCGGCCTCGACCTCGTCCGGCGGGTCGCCGGGTCCCGGCGGGGCGGCCAGCGCCCTGCGCAGCAGCGTGACGGCCTCGTAGAGCCCGCGCTGGCCGCCGTCCGCCAGCCGGGCCAGCGCGGTCCGCAGTGCCCACTCCCGCGCGGGGGCCAGGGGCGGCGGCGGTGCCTCGGGCCCCTCGGGCGGGGGCCCGGGCAGGTAGCGCCGTACGACCTTGGCCGAGACCTGCGCGAAGGCCTGCGGGAGCCGTCCGGCGGGCATCCGCTCCTCGGCGGAGTCCACCGGCGTCCCGGTCAGCTGGGAGACCGCGAGCGCGGGGAAGTTCCGTACGCCCCGCCCGAAGCGGGCCCGGACGTACTCCGAGCAGTGCTTGAGCACCAGGGCGGCCTCGTCCCGCCCCAGCGGCCCCAGCAGCACGTCCTGCACCCCCGGCACGAACTCGTACCAGCCGGCGTCCGGGCCCCGCCGCAGCAGCCCGCTGAGCAGCACCTCGGCGAGGTCGGAGGGTTCGGAGTCCGGGAGCATCGTGCGCTGCACGAGCCGCATCACGGGCAGGGTCAGCGGGGCCGCCGACAGGTACACGGCGAGCTGTACGGCGCCGGGCGCCGCCGACGAGCGGAACCGGCCGACCAGTTCGCGCGGCGGCCGCGCGGCCCTCGGCGGCGGCGCCGGGGCCGCCGGGTGGTCGGCGAACACCCGGCCCACCTCGGCGGGCACCGGCCCGGTGCCGAGTCCGGCGACGAGCCGGGCCCAGGCGCCGAGGGCGCTGGCGCTGGGCGGCAGCACGGGCACGGTCAGCCCGCCGGCGGGCCGGCCGTGGCGCGGCGGGCGGTCCGACCGGAATTTCAGCTTCCCTCCGCCGCCTTCGGCCCGGGAGAGCATCCCGCGCTCGGTCGGCAGCCAGCTCCTGCTCCACAGCCGCTGCGGCAGCGGCTGCACGACCACGCACGGCGTGCACTCGGCCCACCGGTACATCAGCCGCTGCGCCTCGCCCTCGCGCCACACCGGTCCGGCGCAGTCGGAGACCACCATGGTCAGCGCCCGCCCGGTGGGGTCCCGTAACTGCTCGCCGGACCGCAGTCCGGCTCCCGGCAGGGGTCCGAGCCCGACCACGGCCGTCCCGTCGTCCAGCCGGTGCAGGTAGTGGACCTGTACGTCCCGGAAGGCCCCCAGCCGCTCGCACACCGCCCGCAGTTCGTCGAACATGTCCTGCCACACCGCCATCGAGGGCGAGGCGTCCATCACGAGCCGTACGGTCGCCTCGCGCCGGCTCTCCGTCCGGAACACGGGAATGACCAGCCCCAGTGCCCGGGCGCTGGCCTCGGCGGTGGCGCTCTCGTCGAGCACGCTGCGGGTGGGCGGCGCGGGCGGCCGGTGCCGCTGGAGCGCCCGCAGGGCCCGCTGGATGTCCAGGATCCGGGGCAGGGCGGCCGCCCCGGGCACACGTACGGGCACCCCCGCCCCGACCGGAATTTCAGCTTCCGATTCTGCTCCGTCGGCCCGGCGGCGTCCGGCGGCGTACAGCCTGACCGGATCTTCCGGATCCGCTTCCTCCCGTGCGGGCTCCCTCACGGGCGGCGTCCGCTCCGTGCCCTCCCCCTCCGGCTCCCCGGCCGCCCGCAGGACCGGCGCCGCCGCGGTTCCCGGCTCCTGCGCCGGCCCCCTCGTCAGCCCGGCCAGCCAGAGCGCGTCGGCGATCTCCTCGGCGGTCGGGTCGAGCCCGGCGGCCCGCAGCAGGGCGGCCAGTTCACGCAGGGGACCGTCGGGCGGCACGGGCCGTCACCTCGGCCGGTCGAGGCGCTGGATGAGCAGGTCGGCGAGGTCCTCCCGGGTGGGCGGCGCGGCGTAGTGGGTCAGGTAGATGGCGTTGAGCAGCTGGTCGGCGGCGACCAGCTCGGACTGCGAACGGCTGAGGAACTCCCGGATCAGGTCGGCGCCCAGCCGGGCGGCCTCCTCCCCCAGGTGCGCGCGGACCATGGTGGCGAGCCGCTTCTCGCCGGGCTGGCCGAGCTTGAGCTGGATGCACCGGCGCAACAGGGCCGCCGGGAAGTCCCGTTCGCCGTTGCTGGTCAGGATGATGAACGGGAAGGCCCGGCAACGCACGCGCCCGTCCCGGACCGCCACCTTGGCCCCGTCGTCGGTGAGCACCTGCACCTCGGGCTCGGTGTCCGCGACGCGTTCCAGCTCGGGGAGGGTGAACTCCCCTTCCTCCAGCACGTTCAGCAGGTCGTTCGGCAGGTCGATGTCGCTCTTGTCGAGCTCGTCGATGAGCAGTACGCGGGGCCGCTCGGTGGGCAGCAGCGCCGTGCCCAGCGGTCCGAGCCGGATGTACTTCCCGATCCCGGGCGCCCCGCCGGGAGCCCCGCCGCCGGCCGCGATCTGCACGTCCTGGAGCCGGGCGATCGCGTCGTAGCGGTACAGGCCCTCCTGGAGCACGGTGCGCGAGACCACGGGCCAGCGCAGGACGCGCCCGAGCTTCAGTTCGTGTGCGACGGCGTGCGCGAGGGTGGACTTCCCCGTCCCGGGGAAGCCGGTGACGAGCAGCGGCCGCCGCAGGTAGAGCGCGGCGTTGACGGCCTCCAGCTCCTCGGGCTCGGGCCGGTGCATCTCGGCGGCCTGGCGGTGCGCCCCGAGGCGCCGCGCCACGTTGCCGTCGGCCGCCGCGCCGGGCCCGCCGGGCTGCCCGACCGGTCCGCCGTCGAAGTCCCGCCACGGCGGCGGGCCGGGGAGTGCGTCGATCCCGTCGTGGGGCTCACCGACGCCCCGGTAGATGAGCCATTCCTCATTCACGTCCGCTCCTCCCACGAAGCCCGTCCCTGCCCGCACCTGCCCGGCCCCGGCCCGTCCCTCCCCCGTCCCCGCCGCATCCGGCCGCGCCGCATCCGGCCCGCCGCAGCCGGGGCGCGGGGTCCGGTCACAGGTCCCCCTGCAACGGCTCTTCCTCCGGCAGTCCCCGCCCCGGGTCCTCCCACACCAGCGTCATGCCCGCCGCCCAGTAGGCGTCCGGGTCGGCCCCGTACGCCCGCCCCCGCAGCGCCTGCAAGCGCAGCGGCAGCACCGACCCCCGCCCGGCCTCGGCCAGTTCGGCCCGCAGCCCCCGGTGGAACGGCGCGCACGACACCCCCGGGTCCGCCGGGGGCCGCCGGCCCACCACCATCCCGTACCCCGTGTCCCGCACCGCGTGCAGCGCGCCCAGCGTCGGCTCAGCGGCGGCCGCCCGGCACAGCACCGGCACGGTGGTCTCCGGCAGCCCGGCGAGCCAGCCCGGCGAGGGGCTGCGTTCGCGCCCCCGGGAACAGTCGGCCCGCTGGCCCAGCAGCGGCCCCTCCTGCACCCGCGCCCACCGCCCGCCCGCGGCCGGCACCGCCTCGACGGCGCCCTCGGGCCCACCGCCCGGATGGCGGAACACCACCGGCCGCTGCACGCCCACCGGCGTGCCGCCCGCCACCGGCCACTCGTCCACCGCGAGCCCGAACAGCTCCGGCGCGACGGCCACTTCGAGCAGCGCGGCGGCCTCGTGCGTATCGCACCGCCGGAACCCCTCGGCGAGCGCCGCCCGTACCGCCTCGGGCATGGCCGCCCGGGTCACCCGGGTGCCCGCGCCGACCGGGGTCACCCGCCGGTGGCCCGCCAGCACCGAGACCCGCCAGTCGTAGACCTCCTCCCAGCTGTGCGCCCACGCCTCCAGCAGCACCGAGGGCCCCGCCGGCAGGCTCCCGGCCTGCCGGGGCCGGCCCGGGACGCCCTGGCCGGCCGAGGCGCGGCGGCGGTGTTCGCGCTCGGCCAGGCCCCGCTCGCGGCGCTCCCCCAGCTCCCGGCGCAGCGGGCGCCAGAGCCGCTCCGCGGTGGCCCGCGCCCAGTCCCACAGCTCCTCGTCGGCGCCCGGCGAGGGCGGCTCGCGGTGGTCGGCGACGCTCACGTCGGTCGCGTACCGGAGCATCGCCGCGGCCTCGCCGCCCGCGCCCGGCGGGTCGTGCAGCAGCCCGAGCCCGTCGCGCCAGCTGAGCGGGGCGGGCAGCCCGGTGTCGGGCTCCTCGCCGCGGGCCGCCTCGGCGAGCGCGCGGACCGCTTCGGAGGATCCGGGCGGAGGGAGTTCGGCGAGCAGCCCGCACAGGGTGGTGCGTTCGCCGGGGGTGAGCCGGGTGAGCCGGCCCCGGCCGGTGTACGGGTCCTCGTCCCCGGCCGCGAGCTCGTCGTGCACGTCGGTCCAGGTGCGGCGGCTGTTCAGGTCGCTGAGGTGCTGGTCGTAGTGGTACAGGTCGTGGGCCTGCATGACCCTGCGGTACAGCCCCACCTGCCCGGTCGCGGCCATCGGCAGGGTCCGCAGCTGGGCCACCGACACGGCGAGCCCGCCGCCGCCCACGTGCCGCCGGGCCTTGACCACCCCGATGACCTCGCCGCGCGCCAGGTCCACGACGGGCCCGCCGGACATGCCGGGCTCGATCTCGTCCTCGTCGCCGAGCCGGATGGCCGCGCCGCCCGCGGCGGTGCCGCGCAGCCTGGTCGTGCGGCCGGTGATCTCGCGTACGCCGAGGTCCTCGGTGCAGCCGAAGTACGCGGCCTCGTCGAAGCGCGGTCTGGCCCGGTCCGTCAGCCAGACGCAGGCGTGCGTGACGGGGGCGAGCACCCGGATCAGGGCCAGGTCGGGCAGGTCCCACAGGGCCCCGCGTCCGGGCCGCTGTGTCTCCAGCCGCTCGGGGAGTACGCATTCCACCCGCCCGGCGACCGTCCCGGTGGCGCCGTCACCCCAGGCGGAACCCCCGGCGGAACCCCCGGCGGATCCCGTGGCGGAGCTCCCGGAGGAGAAGGTGATGCCGACCTCACGTCCGACCAGACGCACCGCAGCACCCCCTTCGCCGACCACGTGCGCGCACGTCAGCACCCAGCCCGGGGCGATGAAGAAGCCGCTCCCCCAGGTGGGACCGGACTGATGACTGCCGGGGCTTACATACCCGCCCGGGGGCGCGTGGACGCGTACGGTGGCCGCCCGGACGAGGGGCTCCAGGAGCTCGAAGGCGCGCGCCGATCCACCCGTGCGCCCGTCCTGCATCCCCTGCCCCCTCAGGTTGAGGCAGTCCAGGCTAGCGCCGGGTCAGGGACGGCGGGAGGTCTCTCCGGGACCCGGGATTATCCTGGCGGGAAACATCCCCATGCACACCTTCATCACGGCACGGAGCCCGACTTGTACTTCACCGATCGCGGCATCGAGGAGCTGGAGAAGCGGCGCGGCGAGGAGGAGGTCACCTTCGAGTGGCTCGCCGAGCAGCTGCGCACCTTCGTCGACCTGAACCCCGACTTCGAGGTCCCGGTGGAACGCCTGGCCACCTGGCTGGCGCGCCTGGACGACGAGGACGAGGACGAGGAGTAGTCCCCCGGCGAGCGGCCGCGGGCGGTCCCGCCCGTCCCTGACGACGCGCAGGACCCGCCCGCCACTCGCCTCACCCCACGACGAAGGGGCCCGACCGTTTCCGGTCGGGCCCCTTCGTCGTGGGGTGAGGGCCTGGATCAGGCGGCCTTGGTCTCCCAGAAGATGCGGTCGATCTCGGCGATGAGCTCGAGGGCCTTCTGGCCGGTCGCCGGGTCGTTCGACGCCTTGGCGGCCGAGAGGGCCTTCAGGGTGTCGTTGACCAGGGTGTGCAGCTGGGGGTACTTCTCGAAGTGCGGCGGCTTGAAGTAGTCGCTCCACAGGACCGAGACGTGGTGCTTGGCCAGCTCGGCGCGCTGCTCCTTGATGGTGATGGCGCGCGCGCGGAAGTCGGCGTCGTCGTTGGCCTGGTACTTCTCCTGGACGGCCTTGACCGACTCGGCCTCGATACGGGCCTGGGCCGGGTCGTACACGCCGCAGGGCAGGTCACAGTGGGCGGAGACCTTCGCCTTGGGGGCGAAGAGGCGGGAAAGCATGGAGTTTGTCCTCCTCGTGATCGTCTTCTCAAGGGGGAGATTACTCGCTGACCGACCGGAATTCGCGGGCGCCCCCGTGGGCTTAGGACAAAAGTCCAGCGTCGCGCAGGCCGTGGTGAGCGAATGTACGGGGCCGTACGGCAGCATGCGGGAGGGACGAGGAGGTCACAGATGGTGGAGATCGGGCGCGGGTGGACGCGCTTGGGCGTGGTCGACGTGTACGGGCCCTCGATGGTCCCGACGCTGGTCCACGGGGACCAGGTGGTGGTCCGGTACGGGGCCCCCGTGCGTCCGGGCGCGGTGATCGTGCTGCGCCACCCGTTCCAGCAGGACCTGCTGGTGGTCAAGCGCGCGGCGGAGCGGCGCCCGGGCGGCTGGTGGGTGCTCGGGGACAACCCGTACAACGAGACCGGCGACAGCACCGACTACGGGACGGTGCCCGAGGAGCTGGTGCTGGCGACGGCGGTGCTGCGGCTGCGGCCGCGCGCGGCGGACGGCCCGGCGGACGGCCCGGCGGGACCGGGTCAGCGCTCGCTGAGGGCGTGGCTGTCCTGGGCGCTGTCGGCGGTGCGGCCGCTGCGGGCGGACGCCTCGGCCTCCAGCCGCTTGCGGGCGCGGTAGGCGGCCACGTTCGCGCGGGTGGCGCAGCGGTCGGAGCAGTAGCGCCGGGACCGGTTGGTGGAGGTGTCGAGGTAGGCGTTGCGGCAGGGCGCGGCCTGGCACAGGCCGAGGCGGTCGGGGCCGTGCTCGGTGAGGTGGAAGGCGAGGCCCATGGACGCGATGGCGGCGTAGCCCGCGGAGGCGTTCGAGGGGTGGTCCGCGAGGTGGATGTGCCAGTTGGGGCCGCCGTGCTCGCCGAGGGTGTCGTGGCCGGAGACCTGCGGGCTGACGGGGAACTCCATGAGCAGGGAGTTCAGCAGGTCGACGGCGAGGACGTGGTCCCCTCCGTCGGCGGCCTCGAAGACGGCGCGCAGCCGGCCGCGGACGTTGCGGAAGCGGGTGACGTCGGTGTCGGTGACCCGGCGGGCCATCTGCACGCTGGCGCCGAAGAGCGCGCGGACGGCGTCGACCGAGGTGAGCGAGTCCTTGTTGCGGGCCGGCTCCTCGGTGTTGACCAGGCGCACGGCGTAGTCCGAGTAATGGGCCAGTTCCACTTGTAGTCCTTACGGCTGCGGATTATTGTCTGCGGTAACAGCTACTACGGGTTCGAGGGTATTACGTATGGAGGGGTTCGGGATGACCGATGCGTTGAATCCGGCGACGGGGGCCGACTGGCAGGCCTGGCAGGACAGCTGGGACCGCCAGCAGGAGTGGTACATGCCCGACCGCGAGGAGCGGTTCCGGGTGATGCTGGACATGCTGGAGGCACTGGTGGGGCCCACCCCCCGGGTGCTGGATCTCGCGTGCGGCACGGGAAGTATTACGGACCGCGTACTCAAGCGGTTCCCGGGAGCCACCAGTACGGGTGTCGATCTCGACCCGGCGCTGCTGACGATCGCCCGCGGCCACTTCGACGGAGACGAGCGCGTCGCCTTCGTCACCGCCGACCTCAAGGACCCCGACTGGCCCTCGGCCCTGCCGTACGACACCTACGACGCGGTACTGACCGCCACCGCCCTGCACTGGCTGCACAGCCCCCGGCTCGCCGTGCTCTACGGGCAGCTCGCCCCGCTCGTGCGCGAGGGCGGGGTCTTCATGAACGCCGACCACATGCCCGACCCCGCGACCCCCCGCATCAACGCCGCCGAGCACGCCCACCGGCACGCGGCGATGGACCGGGCCCGCGCGGCCGGCGTGGCCGACTGGGCCGAGTGGTGGGCGCTGGCGGCGGCCGACCCGCTGCTCGCCGAGCCGACCAAGCGCCGCTTCGAGATCTACGGCGAGCACGCCGACGGCGACACCCCGGACGAGGCCTGGCACGCCCGGACCCTGCGCGAGGCGGGCTTCGCGGAGGCCCGTACGGTCTGGCGCTCCCCCTCGGACGCGCTGGTGCTCGGCCTGAAGTAGACCGCCGCCGGCGCCACGGGCGGCGGAAACGACGGGAGGGGCGGTACGGAAAGATCCGTACCGCCCCTCCCGCATGCCGAGCGGTTACAGCACCTTGGACAGGAACGCCTTCGTCCGGTCGTGCTGCGGGTTGCCCAGGACCTCGCGGGGGTGGCCGGATTCGACCACGACGCCGCCGTCCATGAAGACGAGGTTGTCGCCGACCTCGCGGGCGAAGCCCATCTCGTGGGTGACCACGATCATGGTCATGCCGGATTCGGCGAGGTCGCGCATGACGTCGAGGACGTCGCCGACCAGCTCGGGGTCGAGTGCCGAGGTGGGCTCGTCGAAGAGCATCAGCTTCGGCTCCATGGCCAGCGCGCGGGCGATCGCCACGCGCTGCTGCTGGCCGCCGGAGAGCTGGGAGGGGTAGTTCCCGCCCTTGTCACCGAGGCCGACCCGGTCGAGGAGCTTGACGGCGCGCTCGCGGGCGACGGCCTTGCTCTCGCCCTTGACCATGACGGGCGCTTCCATGACGTTCTCGATGGCCGTCATGTGGGGGAAGAGGTTGAAGCGCTGGAAGACCATGCCGATGTCCCGGCGCTGGGCCGCGACCTCGCTGTCCTTGAGCTCGTAGAGCTTGCCGGCCTTCTCGCGGTACCCGACGAGCTGTCCGTCGACCGAGAGCCGGCCGGCGTTGATGCGCTCGAGGTGGTTGATGCAGCGCAGGAAGGTGGACTTGCCGGAGCCGGACGGGCCGACCAGGCAGAACACCTCGCGGGGGGCGACCTCCAGGTCGATGCCCCGCAGGATGTGGGCGGCGCCGTACGACTTGTGGACGGCCTCGGCCTTGACCATCGGCTGGGCGGTCACTTCGCCACCTCCGTACGGCGGAACATGTTCAGGTTGGCCTTGAGCCGCTGCAGCGGGGTGGGCGGCAGGGACCGCAGCGAACCGCGTGCGTAGCGGCGCTCCAGGTAGTACTGGCCGACGCTGAAGACGCTGGTGAGGGCCAGGTACCAGATGGATGCCACGAAGTACATCTCGATGATGGCACCGGCGGTGGAACCGATGTTGCTGGTGGCCCGCAGGAGCTCGGTGTACTGCACGGCCGAGACCAGGGACGAGGTCTTCAGCATGTTGATGAACTCGTTGCCCGTCGGCGGGATGATCACGCGCATCGCCTGCGGGAGCACCACGCGGCGCATGGTCTGCACCTGCGTCATGCCCAGCGCGTGCGAGGCCTCGCTCTGGCCCTCGTCGACGGACTGGATGCCGGCGCGCACGATCTCCGCCATGTAGGCGCCCTCGTTCAGGCCGAGGCCCAGAAGGGCGACCAGGAACGGGGTCATGACGTCGACGGTCTCGTTCTTGTAGATCGGACCGAGGTCGATGTACTGGAAGATCAGCGGGAGGCTGAACCACACCAGCAGCTGTACGTAGACCGGGGTGCCGCGGAAGAACCAGATGTAGAGCCAGGCGACCGCGCTGGTCACCGGGTTCTTGGAGAGCCGCATCACCGCGAACAGGATGCCGAGCGCCAGGCCCAGCACCATCGAGGTGACGCTGATGAGGACCGTGTTGCCCAGGCCGCTGATGACCGTGGGGTCGAACAGCTTGTCGCCGACCGTCTTCCAGATGACGTTGCCGTTGGCGAAGGCGAGAACCAGCCAGCCCAGCAGCGCGACGACGACCACGGCGCTGATCCAGCGTCCGTAGTGGCGTACGGGAATTGCCTTGATGGCCTCGTACGGGGTGCCCGAGGCTGCGGGTCCGGCCGGCGGGGTTGCGGCCGGACCCTTGTCGATCTTGTCAGTCACAATGACTGCCCTTCAGTGGTGCGCCCGGGACTTACTGACCTGCGTTGACGGTCGCAGACTTGACCGCACTGTCCTTGACGTCCCACTTCTCGAGGACCTTGGCGTAGGAGCCGTCCTTGATGATGGCGTCGAGTGCCTGCTTGAGGGCATCGCGGAGCTGGGTGTTCTCCTTGCTCACGCCGATGCCGAAGAGACCGACGTCGCTCTGCTGGCCGGCGACCTCGAAGTCGTTGCCACCGCCGGAGGTCTTCGCCGTGTACGCGGCGACCGGGTAGTCGTTCATGTCGGCCACGGCGCCGCCGGCCTTGACGCGGGTCTGCGCCTCGGCGTCGGTGTCGAAGGCCTCGATGTTGAGCTTCTTGTCGCCGCACTTCTCGGCCTGGGCCTTGAAGGTGTCCTCGTAGATCGTGCCGCGCTGGACGGCGACGGTCTTGCCGCACAGGTCCTCGAGGGACTTGATGCCCTGCGGGTTGCCCTTCTTGACGATGAGCGAGACGCCGGAGGAGAAGTAGTCGACGAAGTCGACGCCCTTGCCGATCTTCTCGCCCTTGTCGTCCAGGCCCTCCTGGCGCTTCTTGTTGTCCGTGATGGACGACATGATCGCGTCCTGGCGGCCGGTGTAGACCGAGGTCATCAGGCCGTCGAAGGTGCCGGCGGTGAACTCGAACTTCACACCCAGCTGCTTGCCGAGCGCCTCGGCGATGTCGGGGTCGACACCGACGATCTTGCTGCCCTCGGTGAACTCCATCGGCGCGTACGCGGCGTCCGTGCCGACCTTGATGACACCGGCGTCCTGGATCTTCTTCGGCAGGGCCGAGAAGAGCGGGGCGTCGTTGGTCTTGCCCGAGGGGGTGCTCGAACCCTTGTCGGTCTGGTCGCCACAGCCGGTGAGGATCAGGGCGCCGGCGACCGCGATCGCACCGGCCGCGGCGATCCGGGACCGGGCGGCGGTCGTACGACGGGTGGTGCTTGCGGTCATGAGCTGGTTCCTCCGGCAGTGGGGAAAAAAGCATCCGAGAACGGTCGGGCACGCACCATCGAGTGTCGCGACCTTGTGTGATTACGGCATCTTGCCATTCGGACTGAGACATTCAGGGTGCCCGTCAGGTCAAAATCGGATAACGGGCCCCCCGGCGTACCCAACAGGACTGCGGAGAACGGCCTTCGCGGCCGGAGTATGCACCGTGACCAGGGCTTTTCCCGGAAGTTTTTGCGGTGCGTCTCGCCCGTTGGACAGCAAGGTTTGGACTTTTCGCCAAAACCCGGGCAAGGAGCCTACGATCGAGCAGGAATCGACTCGTCTGAGCGAGCGTTCTTCGGGTAGAACAGATCCTTACACCCCTCATCCGGGGCTCAGGGCGCGCGTGCGGCGCGCCCGCGCGTACGAACCTCCCCTTCGCGGAGACGGGCCAACCGTCGATGCGGAGTACGGACGCGGTGCCCGCCCACCCCTTAACCAGGAGTGGCCACCCTCAACGATTAAAGACTTAAGGGGTCAAGAAAGTGGCAGCGGAGATCGTCAATCCTCGCAGCGACAGCGTGACGGACAACAACCCGGACGCGGTGTTCGCGCTGCACCGGGGCGGCAAGATGGCCGTGCAGGCCACCGTGCCGGTCCGCAACAAGGACGACCTGTCCCTCGCGTACACGCCGGGCGTGGCGAAGGTCTGCAGCGCCATCGCCGAGAACCCGGAACTCGTCAACGAGTACACCTGGAAGTCCAACGTGGTCGCCGTCGTCACCGACGGCACGGCCGTGCTCGGACTCGGCGACATCGGACCGGAAGCCTCCCTCCCCGTGATGGAGGGCAAGGCGATCCTGTTCAAGCAGTTCGGCGGCGTGGACGCGGTTCCGATCGCGCTCGCCACCAAGGACACGGACGAGATCATCGAGACGGTCATCCGTCTCGCTCCGTCCTTCGGCGGGGTCAACCTGGAGGACATCTCCGCGCCCCGCTGCTTCGAGATCGAGCGCCGGCTCCAGGAAGCCCTGGACATCCCGATCTTCCACGACGACCAGCACGGCACGGCCATCGTGACGCTGGCCGCCCTGCGGAACGCCGCGAAGCTCACGGGTCGCACCCTGGGCGACCTGCGTGCGGTGATCTCGGGCGCGGGCGCGGCCGGTATCGCCATCGCCAAGATCCTCGTGGACGCGGGCATCGGTGACGTCTGCGTCACCGACCGCAAGGGCGTCGTCTCGGCGGACCGCTCCGACCTGACGGACGTCAAGGCGGAGATCGCGGGCCTGACCAACAAGACGGGCCAGACCGGCTCCCTGGAGGACGCCCTGGTGGGCGCGGACGTCTTCATCGGCGTCTCCGGCGGTACGGTCCCCGAGCCCGCGGTGGCCACGATGGCGAAGGACTGCTTCGTCTTCGCCATGGCCAACCCGAACCCGGAGGTCCACCCCGACGTCGCGCACAAGTACGCGGCCGTCGTGGCGACCGGCCGCTCGGACTTCCCGAACCAGATCAACAACGTGCTGGCCTTCCCGGGCATCTTCGCGGGTGCCCTGAAGGTGCGCGCGACCCGGATCACCGAGGGCATGAAGATCGCCGCCGCCGACGCCATCGCCGGCGTCGTGGGTGACGAGCTCGCGGCCGACTACGTGATCCCGTCGCCGTTCGACGAGCGCGTGGCCGAGGCCGTCGCGGCCGCGGTCGCCGCGGCGGCGAAGGCCGACGGCGTGGCCCGTCTGGCCTGATCGCCACGATTGAGCTGTACGGGTGAGGGCCCGGCCGGAATCGCTCCGGCCGGGCCCTTTCGTTCGCCCGGGGACCGTTTCGGCCTCGCGGCCGGGTCCTGTCGGGCGGGCATGTCGTGTCGCGCGGCCGTCGTGTCGTGCGGCCGGGTCGTGTCGTGCCGTGTGGCGGGCGCCCCGACGGGGACGCACGCACCCTCCCGGCCCCCGAACCGGGAGGGGTCGCTCCGTCCCCCGTCCGGGTTCGCGCCGGGCGGCCACGGGGAGTGACCGAAGGGGACGGAAATGACAGGCTCATGACGAGCACCGCCGCATGGCCAGAATGTTACCCCCGATCCTGAGTCGATCTCGACGTTCCGATTAGCATGTCGGCGCGCACAAACCAACTGGTACGGCTGGTAGTTGAGGCCTGCACTACCCATTCCGCTCAGATTCACCGATCACCCGGCGCCCCTGGTCAGGCATGACTACCGACCGGTAGCGTCTGGCGGCATGTTCGCTGCCTACGCCGCCCGAATCGACCGAGACCAGCCGCTGAACGGCCTTGAGCTGGGCGACCGCCCCGCTCCGGAGGCCCGCCCCGGCTGGGTGACCGTGAACGTCAGGGCCGCCTCCCTCAACCACCACGACCTGTGGTCGCTGCGCGGAGTCGGCCTCGGCGAGGAAAAACTGCCGATGATCCTCGGCTGCGACGCCGCCGGGACCGACCAGGACGGCAACGAGGTCGTCCTGCACTCCGTGATCGGCCAGAGCGGCCACGGGGTGGGCCCGGACGAGCCCCGCTCGATCCTGACCGAGCGCTACCAGGGCACCTTCGCCGAGCAGGTGACCGTCCCCGCCTGGAACGTGCTGCGCAAGCCGGCCGAGCTCTCCTTCGAGGAGGCCGCCTGCCTCCCGACGGCCTGGCTGACCGCGTACCGGATGCTCTTCACCAACGCCGGGGTGCGCCCCGGGGACTCCGTCCTGGTCCAGGGCGCGGGCGGCGGGGTGGCCACCGCCGCGATCGTCCTCGGCAAGGCGGCCGGCCTGCGGGTCTTCGCCACCAGCCGGGACGAGGCCAAGCGCAAGCGGGCGGTGGAGCTCGGCGCGGTGGACGCGTACGAGCCGGGCGCCCGGCTCCCGCAGCGGGTGGACGCGGTGATCGAGACGGTGGGCGCGGCCACCTGGTCGCACTCGGTGAAGTCCCTGCGGCCGGGCGGAACCCTGGTCATCTCGGGCGCGACGAGCGGCGACCGTCCGGCGCACGCCGAACTGACCCGGATCTTCTTCCTGGAACTGAAGGTGGTCGGCTCGACCATGGGCTCCAAGGACGAACTGGAGGACCTGCTGTCCTTCTGCGCGGCCACGGGCGTGCGGCCGGTGATCGACGAGGTGCTGCCCCTGGACCGGGCACGGGAGGGGTTCGAGAAGCTCGCCTCGGGCGACCTGTTCGGCAAGGTGGTCCTGACGGTCTGACCCCGCCCGATGATGTCAATCAGGGTTGACACCCCTCCCGTTGTCAACCTACATTGACATGCATGACGGAAGCTACCGATCTCGCCGAACGAGCCGGTGACCGCGACCCTCGCGTGGGCCTGCGCGCCGTGGCCGCCCTCCGCAGGCTGCTGGAGCAGCTGGAGGCGGTCCAGGTGCGCAGCGCCCGGGCGCAGGGCTGGTCCTGGCAGGAGATCGCGGCCGAGCTGGGTGTCACCCGGCAGGCCGTGCACAAGAAGCACGGGAGGCTTTGATGTTGGAACGCTTCACGACCGCGGCCCGCGCCACCGTGACGGGCGCCGCGTCCGAGGCCCGGCGGGCCGGGGCCCCGACGGTCACCGAGGAGCACCTGCTGCTGGCGCTGCTCGCCCAGGGCGCCTTGGACCCCCTGGGCGTCGACCGGGCGGCGGTCGCGGCCGCCCTCGCCGAAGCCCGGCGCCGGGGCGGCATGTCCCGGGCCGACGAGGAGGCACTGGCCGGACTCGGCATCGACCTCACCGAGATCATCTCCCGGGTCGAAGAGGCCCACGGCGAAGGCGCCCTCAGCCCCGCCGCACCCCGCAGGCGGACGCTGGGCGCCTCGCTCCGCTCGGCCCTCGGCCGCCCCGGCCCGGAGCCGGACCGCCGCCACGTCCCCTTCGCCCAGGGCGCGAAGAAGACCCTGGAGCAGTCGCTGCGGATCGCCGTGGGCCGCAGGGACCGCCACATCACCACCGTGCACCTGCTGTTGGCCCTGCTCTCCCGGCCGGGCACGGTCTCCGAGGTCCTGGCCGACCACGGAGTCACGTACGCCGGCGCCGAGCGCGGCCTGGCGGCCTGATCCCGGGCGCTCCGCCCCGGGCACTCCGCACCGGGCGCCACTGCCCGGGCGCCACTGCCCGGGCGCCACTGCCCGGGCGCCACTTCCCCGGGCACTACTTCCCCGGCGCTACTTCCCCGGCCGGAGCGCCGCCGTGACGCGGGTCGCGGCGGCGGCCAGGTGGGCGCGGGCCTCGGCCAGCTGGGCCGGGCTCACCCCGTGGTCGCGGGCCGCGTCGCGGATGTCGTCGCGGAAGCGGTCCAGCAGCCGGTCCAGGTCGCGGGCCGGGTCGGCGGTGGCGGTCAGGTCCTCGGCCCAGAGGGGTTGCGCGCCCGTGGAGGCCGCCGGGGCGCTGGGCTCCGCCGCCGGGGTGCCGCCGCCGAGCCAGGCTCCGGCCAGGCTCCCCAGCATTCCGCCCGACTTGGCGAACTGCTCCTGGAGCTGGCCCGCGATCCGCTGCACCTCCTCGCGCGCCCGCTCCTGGGCCTCCTTGGCCTGGTGACGGGCCTGCTGGGCCTCCTCGCGGGCCCGGCGGCTCTCGTCCTTCGCCCGCCGCGCCTGCTCCTTCCACTCCGCCTTGGCCTTGCGGAGCTCCTCCTTGGCGGCCTTCCAGCCCTCGTCGTCGACCTGGGTCGTCGTCGCGGAGGCGGCGGCCCGCATCTCGCGCCGCAGGGCACCCGCCGCGCCCCGGACGTCGTCGCGCATCTCGGCGGCCAGCTCGGAGACCGAGTCGCGGATCTCCAGCTCCAGGTCGGCCAGTTCACCGCCGCGGTCGGCCAGTTCGGCGCGGCCCGCCTCGGTGATCGAGTAGACCTTGCGCCCGCCTTCGGTGGCGTGGGTGACGAGCCCCTCGGCCTCCAGCTTGGCGAGCCGCGGGTACACGGTGCCCGCGGAGGGCGCGTACAGCCCCTGGAAACGCTCCTCCAGCAGGCGGATCACCTCGTAGCCGTGGCGCGGGGCCTCGTCCAGCAGCTTGAGGAGGTAGAGGCGGAGGCGGCCGTGGGCGAAGACGGGCGGCATGTCAGAGCACCTTCTTGTCGAGCGCGAGCGGGGCGGCGGGGGCGTCCGGGGTCTCCGCGGGCGGGCGGCGCAGCAGCGCGATCGCGCCGGAGACGGTGGTGGCCCGCAGGGTGCCGGTGCCGGCGCCGAGCGTGCCGGTGATCCGCTTGGCGCCCAGCTGGCCCGAGACGCGCAGGTCCTCGAAGGCGTTGGAGACCCCGCCGGTGGCGGTGTTGGCCTCGACCCGCGCGTCGGCGGGGTGGGGCAGGCGGATCGCGACCTGGCCGGAGACCGAGTTCAGGGAGATGTCGACCGGCTTCGGCGCGGCCGGGTCCAGGGCCAGGTCGATGAGCATGTCACCGCTGACCGAGTCGGCCCGTACGCTGCCGCCCGCGCCGTCGACCACCGTCAGGCCGCCGGAGACCGAGTGGAAGCCGAGCTCACCGGTGACGGACTGGGCCTCGACGCTGCCGGAGACGGTGTGGGCCTTGACCTTGCCGGAGAGGCCGACCAGGGTCGCGTCGCCCGAGACGCCGTTGACGTCGGTGTCGGCGCTGATGCCGGAGACGAAGGCCGCCGCGCTGACGGTGGCCAGCTGGACGGTGGTGGTGGAAGGGACGGTGAGGGTGACGGTGACGCTGCGCTCCCAGGCCTTGCGGCCGTCGGCGCTGCCGCCGGACCAGGCCTTCCACGGCTTGCTCTCGAACCACTTCTTGAAGCCCTGGGTGCCGTTCCAGGGGAGGTCCTCGTAGGAGAGGGTGAGGACGCCGCCCTCCTGCACCACGTGCAGGGGCGGGCCGTCGACCTCGGCCACCTCCAGCCGGGCGGGGCCCTCGTCGGCCGCGACGACGTTCACCGTGCCGCCGACGACCCGGACGCGGAGCTCGGTCACCGGCTGCTCGAAGCCGAGCTTCTGCAGTGCGGCGACGGACCACGTCATCTGCTCTGCCATGGTGCTGCTCCTCCTCGTGCGTTACGGACCCTGGCTCGACGCACGCAACATATCGCGTCTTCTGAATAACACGATATATCGCGGTCAGGGGAAGTCAAGCGGGGGACGGAGAACAGCCGTACCCCCCTCCGGCGGCCGGAGGGGGGTACGGGTGGGAGGCGGCCTACGCGGCCAGCAGCGGGCTCGCGTGGTGGTGGAGCCAGGCCCGGTACGGCGGGGTGCGCAGGGCGGCTTCGCGGTAGGCCGCGCGGAGGTCCTCGTACACCTCCGCGTGCGCGCCCGGCAGGGTCGCCAGGAGCAGCCGTACGGCCAGCGGGTCGCCCGACAGCGGCCTGATCGCCATGTCGTCCCGCGGCCCCGAGGTCGGCTGGCAGGGGGCGACGGCCTCGCCGGAGACGATCAGCGAGGTCGCCGTGTGGTAATCGGCGTGCAGCACGGGCGGATCCAGCCCGGCCCCGGCGAACACCCGCCGCAGGCCGTCCCATTCGCCGTCCACCGACGGGTCGACCGTCCAGCGGTCGCCCGCCAGGTCCCGTAACTCCACCACGGGCCGCCGCGCCGCTGGATGGTCCCGCGACATCGACACGAACTGCGGTTCGCGCTCCATCAGCACGCGCAGCTCGAGCCCGGCCGGCACCCGCAGCGGGCTGCCCTCCACCTCGTGCACGAACGCCACGTCGAGCTGCCCCGAAGCCACCATCCTCAGCAGCGCGTTGGCCGACACGTCGACCACCAGCGAGGTCTCCGTCTCCGGGGACCGCCGGTGCAGCCTGCGCAGCCACCCCGGCAGGGCGCGGCTGGCGGTCGAGCCGATCCGCAGCCGCGGCCCGTGCGCGGCGGCCCGGGCTTCGGCGACGAGCGCGGCCATCTCGGCGAGCAGCGGGCGCGCCCGGCCCAGTACGGTACGGCCGAATGGTGTGGGCCTACATCCGGTCCGTTCTCGCAGGAACAGCTCCCCTTCCAGGGCGCGTTCGATACGGCGCAGCTGGGTGGTCAGCGAGGGCTGGCTCACGCCGAGCTGCCGCGCCGCCTTGTGCAGGCTGCCGGCGTCGGCGATGGCGCACAGCGCCCGCAGATGCCTCACCTCGAGCTCCATGACCAGAGGGTAGGGCGGGCGGTCCAGGCCGCACCAGTCGCTGATAGCCCCCCGAATCCCGCCATTCTCACGCTAGTTGACCTACCGAAAACTCCCCGATAGCCCGGCGTTATCGATGGCTGACATCATCCGCCGGGCACTCGTGCTCCCGCAGACTCCGGTACCGAACGACCCACCCCCCACACCGGATGAGTAGGAGCCCCCCCACATGCGCCACTCCCGTAAGGCCGTGCTTGCCGCCACCGTCGGCGTCGGCCTCGCCGCCGCCCTGGCCGGCGTCGTCCCCACCGCCAGCGCCGCCCCCGCCCCCGTCGGCAATGCCGCCAGCTACGCCGCGTACGAGCGTTCGCAGGAGAACGAGGCCGCCAACAAGGCCTTCTTCGAGGCCGTTCAGCGCTCGGTGGCCGAGCAGCAGGCCGCCAACCCCGGCATCCAGGCCGTCACGGTCACCTACAACACCCGCAACGCGCCCAGCTTCCGCAGCGTGATATCCCGGTCGACGCAGATCTGGAACAGCTCGGTGTCCAACGTCAAGCTCCAGGAGGTGTCCTCCGGCGGGAACTTCTCGTACTACGAGGGCAACGACTCGCGGGGTTCCTACGCGAGCACGGACGGCCACGGCCGGGGCTACATCTTCCTCGACTACGCGCAGAACCAGCAGTACAACTCCACCCGCGTGACGGCCCACGAGACGGGCCACGTCCTGGGTCTGCCGGACCACTACTCGGGTCCGTGCAGCGAGCTGATGTCGGGCGGCGGACCGGGTACGTCCTGCACGAACCCCAACCCGAACTCCGCCGAGCGCTCGCGCGTCAACCAGCTGTGGGCCAACGGCCTCGCCGCCTCGGGTCTGGGCGCCAAGGGCTAGACCGTACCCGCCGGGCGGAGCCGGGCGGGTTCCGCGAGGGAGCGCCCGGGTCCGGCCCTACCTCTCCGGGGGCGCGTACGCGGGGCAGTCCGGGTTCCGGCAGGGACCCGGACCCCACTCCGGTACGAAGATCCCGAGGGACTTGCGCCGCCTGATCGTCGTGTCCACGGAACGCCCGCAGACCGCGCACGAGCGCTGCTCGTGCCCGGCCTGCGGGGCGATCGTCTCCTGCGCCTGCTGCTGCTCGTCACCGGCCATACCTCCACGGTAGGCCGGTTCCGCGCATCCGGCGGGTCAGCGCTTGCGCGCGTACCTGGTCACGACCTGGCCGCCGGGGAAGTGCTTGACGTCCTGCAGCTCCAGCTCGCGGACCGCGAAGCCGGCGCGGGACATCGGAATGCCCGAGCCCGCGAAGACGGGGTACTGCTTGATGACGAACTCGTCGATCTCGTCGACCAGCTGTCCGGCCAGGTCGGCCCCGCCGCAGAGGTAGATCCCCAGACCGGGCCGCGCCTTCAGCTCCCGCACCCGCGCCGCCACGTCCCCGCTGATGATCTCCACGGCCGGGTCCGGCGACTCGGCGATGGAGCGGGAGGCGACGTACTGGTCGAGGTGGGCGTAGGGGCTGGTGATGCCCACCTTGAGCGCCGGGTCGTAGGTGCCGCGCCCCATGACGATCGCGTCGAAGTGCCTGCCCGCCGCACCGTCGGCGCCGATCGCCTTGCGGACGTGGGTGGGAAGGGTCTCCGGGAACTCCCCGAACATGGCGCCGGAGTACTCCGGGTCCATCCACCGGGTCAAGTAGTCCCCGTCGCCATCCGGGTCCGCGATGAACCCGTCGACCGACGTGGCGATGAAGTACGTGAGCCTGCGCAAGCGAGTCTCTTCCGTTCGGCAGTGCCACCGCTCCGGGGCACGTCGGCTAAAGTACTTCAGCTGAAGTACTTTGCCAAGCCCCTTTTCTCAGCCCCGCGGCTTGCGCCACATCGGCCACATCAGCGGCCCCTGCGGCAGCTGGACCGCCGTACCCGTGAACTCCCAGCCGAGCCGCTCGTACAGGGCCTTGCTGCGCTCGCTGCTCGCCTCCAGGTACGCGGGCACCCCCTCGCGGTCGCACCGCTCCAGCACCGGCCGCATCAGCTCCGTACCCAGCCCCTCGCCCTGCCGCCCCGGCGCGACCGCGATCATCAGCAGGTACTCGTGCTCCTCCGAGGTCGGGTGCACCTCCCCGGTCAGCCGCCCCACGAGCTCGCACCGCTCGTTGTCGGGGTCGGCCGCCGCGCGCATCTTCGCCGGGACCTCGTCCTCGACGGCCTCGCCCCCCGGATCGCCCGCCGGGACCCGCAGCCACAGCGCCGCCGCCGAGCCGTCCGCGGCGCAGTCGATCCGGCCCTCGGCCAGCGCCACGTCCACGAAGACGCCGAGGAACTTCCCGTGCACCGCCGCCCGGTGCTCCGGGTCCGGGAAGACCCAGCCGCTCACCGGGTCGTCGCGAAACGCCTCGTCGAGCAGCCGCGCCACCGCGTCCCGGTCCGACTGATCCGCCTGACGTATCTCCAGCACCACTGGACCCACCCTTCGCTCACCCGTCAACAACCGCGAGCGATCCTAGAGTTGGGCCGGAGAGTTGCGAAGGCGCGGACGGGCCGCGGACGCGAAAAGGCCTGTTCCGCCACCCTGCGGTGCCGGAACAGGCCCCCTCCACACCCGGAGCTATTTGGTGCGGCGCGTGACGAACTCCGCCAGCGCCAGCAGCCCGCCCGCCGCCCCGAGGTCCGGGACGGCCCTGGACAGCTGCTGCACGGCCCGGCCCATCCGGTCCGCTGCGTGGGCCTGCGCCCAGTCGCGGCCGCCGGCCCGGTCCACCGCGTCGGCCGCCGCGTGTACGTCGTCCCCGGTCATGGGGCCCGCGTACAGGGCGGCCAGCTCCTCCCCCGCCGCGGTGCCCGAGGTGAGGGCGGCCACGACCGGGAGGGACTTCTTGCGGGCGATCAGATCGGCCCCGGCCGGCTTGCCGGTGTGCCCCGGGTCGCCCCAGATGCCGATCAGGTCGTCGATGAGCTGGAAGGCCAGCCCGGCCTCCCGCCCGAAGGCGTCCATCGCGTCGACCTCGTCCGGCCCGGCCCCCGCGTACAGCGCTCCCAGCGCGCACGCGCAGCCCAGCAGCGCCCCGGTCTTGGCCGTGGCCATCGTCAGGCACTCGTCGAGCGAGACGTCCGGTCGGCGCTCGAAGGCACAGTCCGCCTGCTGCCCCGCGCAGAGCTCGATGACGCAGGCCGCGAGCCGGGCCGCCGCCGCGCCGGAGGCCGGGTGCGGGTCCTCGGCGAGCAGCTTCAGCGCGAGCGACATCATGGCGTCGCCCGTGATGATCGCGTCGGGTATCCCGAAGACGGTCCAGGCCGTGGCCCGGCCGCGGCGCCGCACGTCCTTGTCGATGACGTCGTCGTGCAGCAGCGTGAAGTTGTGGGCCAGCTCCACGGCCGCCGCCGCCCGGACGGCGTCCCCGGGCTTGCCCCCGGCCCCTTGCAGGGCCTGGGCCGAGGCGAGCACGAGCGCGGGCCGGATGGCCTTGCCCGCGTTCCCCGTGGCCGGGGTGCCGTCCGCCCGCTCCCAGCCGAAGTGGTACATCGCCACCCGCCGCATCCCGCCCGGCAGGCTCTCGACGGTCCGGCGCAGCTCCGGGTTGACCGTTTCTCTTGTCCGCTCCAGGAGGGCCGCGGCCTCGTGGCCCTCGCTGGTGGTGATCGCCTCGGTGGTCGCCATCGCGCCTCCCGGTTGCTGTTCGGCCGGTCCGCTCATCAGCGCCAGCGGGCGATCTCGACGTTCTCGAGGACGCCGAGGGCGTCCGGGACGAGCACCGCGGCGGAGAAGTAGGTGGTGACCAGGTACGAGATGATCGCCTGCTCGCTGATGCCCATGAAGCGGACCGAGGTGCTCGGCTCGATCTCGTCCGGGATCCCCGGCTGGTGCAGGCCGATGACGCCCGACTCCGATTCGCCCGTGCGCATGCACAGGATGGAGGTGGTCCGGGCGTCGCTGATCGGGATCTTGTTGGACGGGAACATCGGCACCCCGCGCCAGGACGGGACGCGGTGACCGCCGATCTCGACCGACTCCGGGTACAGGCCTCGCTTGTTGCACTCGCGGCCGAAGGCGGCGATGGCCTTCGGGTGGGCGAGGAAGAACTTGCTGCCGCGCCGCATGCTGAGCAGCTGGTCCATGTCGTCGGGGCTCGGCGCGCCGTCGTGCGGCTGGATGCGCTGGTCGTAGTCGGCGTTGTGGAGCAGGCCGAAGTCGTGGTTGTTGAGCATCTCGTGCTCCTGGCGCTCGCGGAGCGCCTCGACCGTGAGCCGCAGCTGCTGCTCGGTCTGGTTCATCGGCTGGTTGTACAGGTCGGCGACGCGCGTGTGGACCCGCAGAACCGTTTGCGCGATGGAGAGCTCGTACTCGCGCGGGCGGGCCTCGTAGTCCACGAAGGTGCCGGGCAGCACGGCTTCGCCCTGGTGGCCTGCGGAGAGGTCGATCGCGGCCTCGCCGTACTTGTTGGTGCGCTGGGCGGGCAGCGACCGTACGCCGTCGACGTGCGCGCGGAGCGACTCGACCCGGTCGGCGAGGATCTGGAAGTCCTGGCGGGTGAGGACGAGCGCCGTGCCGGAGGTGACGGCGCGGGCGGTGTACTCCCAGATCGCCTCCTCGTCGACCAGGGCGTCCTCGCCGAAGTAGGCGCCGTCGGCGACGGTCTGGAGGACCGCGTCGTCCCCGTAGGGGCCGGTGCCGATCTGCTCGATGCGGCCGTGGGCGAGCAGGAACACCTTGTCGGACGGGCTGCCGAACGAGGTGAGCTCCTGGCCGGCCTCGAAGTCGATCTGGTGGCACCGCGCGGCAAGTTCGGTCAGGACGTCGACGTCCTCGTAGTCGCGCAGCAGCGGGAGCTCGCCGAGCTCGGCCGGGATCACCTGGACCTGGGTCCCGGTCTTGATGAACTCGACGCGTCCGTCGCCGACCGAGTAGCTCAGCCGGCGGTTGACCCGGTACGTACCGCCCTGCACCGACACCCACGGAAGCATCTTCAGCAGCCACCTGGAGGTGATCTCCTGCATCTGCGGAGCGGACTTGGTCGTGGTTGCCAAGTTCCGCGCGGCCGAGGTCCCGAGACTGCGCTGCGGTGCCTGGACGCCGGATTCGGAACCTGCCTGGACCGACATGTATTTCCCTTTCGATCACTCCATGGATCTGCGGGATGCAGCCTTTCAGTACGGAACGTGGTGGGACCATTACACAAAAGGGTGGGACTACTCCGTCCGGGGCGTGGGCACTCTCATGAGTTCACCTCCCCCTCTACAGGACCTCCGGCCCCACGCGTTTCAGCCATCGCTCTCCTCCGGGGCCACCGCGAGGGCCAGGGGACGGGGAGTTAATTTGCATTGGAAATGCAAGTTTCCCTACCCTGAGGTCATGCGGCTGACCCGGTTCACCGATCTGGCACTCCGCGTCCTGATGCGCCTGGCGGTCGAGGACGCGGACCTCCCCACCACGCGCGACGTGGCCGCGACCATGGAGGTCCCCTACACCCACACCGCCAAGGTGGTCGCGAGGCTCCAGCACCTCGGCCTGGTCGAGGCCCGGCGCGGCCGGGGCGGCGGGCTGACCCTCACCGCCGCCGGACGCGCTGCCTCGGTGGGCGCGGTGGTGCGCGAACTGGAAGGGGCCGGCGACGTCGTGGACTGCGACGGCGCCACCCCCTGCCCACTGCGCGGGGCCTGCGTCCTGCGCGGCGCGCTGCGCCGGGCCCAGGAGGCGTTCTTCGCCGCGCTCGACCCCCTCACGGTGAACGACCTGGTCGCGGCCCCGACCGGGCCCCTGCTGCTGGGCATCTCGGGCGGCCCGCCGGGCGGGGTCCGGGCCTGAGGGGGCGGGTGGCCGGTTCCGAGCGGCGTCCGGCCGCGGCGCCCGCCCCGCAAACCCCTCGAACCGGTGGCCGCACAGATGTCCGCACGGACGTCCAGGCCGCCGGAATTCACCGCGCCGTTAAATACGCATCTTGTATACCACTTACGCACACTTGCACACCACTGACACGAGGAGCTCCCCGATGCTGTCCGAGAAGTCGACCGCGACCGTTCGCGCCACCCTGCCCGCCGTCGGGGCGGCCATCGGCGACATCACCGAGCTCTTCTACGCGAAGCTCTTCGCGGCCCACCCGGCCCTGCTCCGCGACCTGTTCAACCGCGGCAACCAGAACGCGGGCCTCCAGCAGCAGGCCCTGGCCGGCTCCATCGCCGCCTTCGCGACCCACCTCCTCGCGCACCCGGACACCCGCCCCGACGTCATGCTCGGCCGGATGGCCCACAAGCACGCCTCCCTCGGCATCACCCGAGAGCAGTACCCCGTCGTCCACGAGCACCTCTTCTCCGCCATTGCCGAGGTGCTCGGCGAGGCCGTCACCGCCGAGGTCGCCGAGGCCTGGGACGAGGTGTACTGGCTGATGGCCAACGCCCTCATCGCCATCGAGGAGCGCCTGTACGCCGAGCAGCGCGTCGTCGCGGGCGACGTCTGGCGCGAGTGGACCGTCGCCGCCCGCGTCGAGGAGACCGCGGACTGCACCACCTTCCGGCTCACCCCGGCCGACGGCGCCGGGGCGCCCCCCTTCCGGCCCGGCCAGTACGTCTCCGTACAGGTCGAACTGCCCGACGGAGCCCGGCAGATCCGCCAGTACAGCCTCTCCACCTCCCCCGGCTCCCCGATCCGCGCGATCACCGTCAAGCGGGTCCACGGCCCGGCCGCCGCGGGCCCCGACGGCGAGGTCTCCAACCACCTGCACGCCGCGGCCGGCGTCGGCGACACCCTGCGCGTCTCGGCCCCCTACGGCGACCTGGTGCTGCGGGACTCGCCCGCGCCGGTGCTGCTCGCCTCGGCCGGCATCGGCTGCACCCCGATGCTGTCGATGCTGGAGCACCTGGCCGACACCGGGCACGCCTCGCCGGTGACCGTCCTGCACGCGGACCGCTCCCCGGCCGACCACGCCCTGCGCAACGACCACCGGGCGCTGGCGCACAAGCTCGCCGACGCCTCGGTCCGCTTCTGGTACGAGAGCGGCCACGAGGGCGCCGAGCCCGGCGACGGCGCCGGCCGGCTCGACCTGGCGCAGGTCCCGGTCGCCCCGGGCACCCAGGCCTACCTCTGCGGGCCGCTCCCCTTCATGCGGGCGGTGCGCGAGCAGCTGCTCGGCAAGGGCGTGGCCGCGGCGGACATCCACTACGAGGTGTTCGGCCCGGACCTGTGGCTCGCCTCGGCGTAGTGCGCGCGCCCCGTCGCGGCGGGCGGCGGGCCCGGACGGACCGATGTCCGGATCGGCTCGCTCGCCGTACGAATGCACTAGCCCCGGAAGGACTCGCTCCACTACACCGGTAGGTAACGAGGCGGACACGAAAGGTGACCGCCACGCACGGCAAAGGAGGCGGCCATGGCCGCACCCCTGTCCGCGGACCGGTTCATCGAAGCCTTGCGGCACGAGGGTCTGACCGTCGTCGAGGTGGGCGCCTGGCGCACCCACAACCGCAACCACAAGGGGCCCTGGGGCCCGGTGCACGGGGTGATGATCCACCACACCGTCACGCACGGGACCTCGTACACCGTCGCGCTCTGCCGGGACGGCGACGAGGCCCTGCCCGGCCCGCTCTGCCACGGCGTGATCACCAAGGACGGCCGGGTCCACCTGGTCGGGTACGGCCGCGCCAACCACGCCGGGGCGGGCGACTCCGACGTCCTGGCGGCGGTGAAGGCGGAAAAGCGGCTCCCGGCCGACCACCACGCCGACACCGACGGCAACCGCCACTTCTACGGCTTCGAGTGCGAGAACCTCGGCGACGGCGAGGACGACTGGCCGCAGGTCCAGCTCGACGCCATGGTCCGGGCGGCGGCGGCGCTGTGCCGGGCCCACGGATGGACCGGGCGCTCGGTGATCGGCCACCTCGAATGGCAGCCCGGCAAGATCGACCCGAAGGGGTTCACGATGGCCTGGTTCCGCGACCGGGTGGCCGACCGCCTGAAGTGACGGCCGCCCGTGCCCGACACCGGGTCGGTGGCCACGCCACCGTGATCGCCCGGATCCGACTTCCTGGAGCACCGCTCCACGCGCGCGTCACCCGCGGGGCACAGCCCAGGCCCGCTGGGCGGCGGCGAGCAAGACAGTCCGGCGTGCCGGCGCCGGCCACGCTCGGACCACCCGAATCGTGTGGGCGGGGCTTTGACGTGCGACGGCGCGGGCAGGAGCGCTCCACAATGGACGGGTGAACCGCCCCGCGAACCCCGACGTGCTCCTGCGGCCGCGGCCGCCCTCGCCGGTGCAGGAGATCCGCGACGAGCGGTTCGACCGGCACGGCGTACGGCTGCTGCTCAAGCGGGACGACCTCGTGCACCCGGAGCTGCCGGGGAACAAGTGGCGCAAGCTCGCGCCGAACCTGCGGGCGGCGGTGGACGGCGGCTTCCCGGCGCTGCTGACCTTCGGCGGGGCCTACTCGAACCACCTGCGGGCCACCGCGACGGCCGGGCGGCTGCTCGGTCTGCCGGCGGTCGGGGTGGTCCGGGGCGACGAGCTGGCCGGGCGTCCGCTCAACCCCTCGCTGGCCCGGTGCGCGGCGGACGGGATGCGGCTGCACTTCGTCCCCCGGTCGGAGTACCGCCGCAAGGCCGAGCCCGAAACGCTGGCCCGGGTACTGTCGGCCGCCGGCGCGGAGGGTGCGTACGTCGTCCCGGAGGGCGGCAGCAACGCCCTGGCCCTGCGGGGCTGCGCGGAGCTGGGCCGCGAGCTGCGCGGGGCGGCCGACGTGGTCGCGGTCGCCTGCGGCACGGGCGGCACCCTGGCGGGCCTGGCGGCGGGGCTGGGGCCCGGCGGGCGCGCGCTGGGCGTCCCGGTCCTCGCGGGCGGCTTCCTGGCGGCGGAGATACGTTCCCTCCAGCAGGCCGCCTTCGGGGGCCCGGCCGGAGACTGGAGCCTGGCCGAGGGCTTCGACCACGGCGGCTACGCGAAGGTCCCGGCGGAACTGGAGGCGTTCGCGGCGGACTTCGAGTCCCGCCACGGGATCGGCGTGGAGCGCATCTACGTGGCCAAGCTCCTCTGGGCCCTGGCCGCCCTGGCCCGCTCCGCCGCGTTCCCCCGGGGCACCACGCTCGCGGCCGTGGTCACCGGCTCCCCCTGACCCCGCGACCGCACCCCTGGCCCGGTCAGGCCCTGCCCCCTGCCTCTGACCCCGGCCCCGACCCCCGCCCCGCCGCCCGCGTCCGCCGCCCCCGCGCGCCGCGTCCCCTCAGGACGACTCCTCGCGGTACGCCGCCGCCTCCTCCAGGTCCAGCCGGCGCAGCAGCGCCCGCAGCATCTCGTCGTCGATGCGCCGCTGGTCCCGCAGCGTGACGAACACCTCCCGCTCGGCCTGGATCATCTCCCCGGCCAGCCGCCGGTAGACGGCGTCCGCCGACTCCCCCGTGACCGCGTTGACCTCGCCCAGCCGCTCCCACACCGCGTTGCGCCGCCGCTCCAGCACCGTCCGGAGCCGGTCCGCGAGCGGCGGCGGCAGGGCGTTCGCCGGGTCCTCCAGCAGTTCATCGAGCCGCTCCTCGGCCGCCCGCGAAGCCTCGCTCTGGGCCTGGGCCTCCGCCAGGGTCTCCGCCTGGAGGTCGCGCGGCGGCAGCCGCAGCAGGCGGATCAGCGGGGGCAGGGTCAGGCCCTGGACCACCAGCGTCCCGATGACGGTCGTGAAAGTGAGGAAGAGGATCAGGTTCCGGTGCGCCACGGTCGTCGGCACGGAGAAGGCGATGGCCAGCGAGACCACCCCGCGCATCCCGGCCCACCCCACGATCACCGGCGCCTTCCAGTCGGTCTCGGGCTCCCGCCTGCGGATCCGCTCGGACAGCCCCCTGGGCAGGAAGGTCGCCGGGAACACCCACAGGAACCGGGCCACGACCACGGCCAGGAACACCGCCAGCGCGTACCAGGCCGCGTCCCAGCCCTCGTACTCCGCGAGCCCCTTCAGGACCACCGGCAGCTGGAGGCCGATCAGCGCGAAGACCACCGACTCCAGCAGGAAGGAGATCATCTTCCACACCGCCGCCTCCTGGAGCCGGGTGGCGAAGTCGACCTGCCAGTTCCGGTGCCCGAGGTACAGGGCGACCACGACCACCGCGAGGACCCCGGAGGCGTGCACCCGTTCGGCCGCCGCGTACGCCACGAAGGGGATCAGCAGCGAGAGGGTGTTCTGGAGCAGCGGTTCGCGCAGCCGCCTGCGCAGCAGGTGGATCGGCACCATCAGCAACAGGCCCACGCCGACCCCGCCCACGGAGGCCAGCAGGAACTCGACGATCCCGCCCGCCCACCCGGCGCTGACCCCGACCGCCGCGGCCAGGGCCACCTTGTAGGCGGTGATGGCGGTGGCGTCGTTCACCAGGGACTCGCCCTGGAGGATGGTGGTGATCCGGTTCGGCAGCCCCAGCTTCCGGGCGATCGCGGTGGCGGCCACCGCGTCGGGCGGCGCGATCACCGCGCCCAGCACCAGCGCCACGGGCAGCGACAGGCCCGGAACCACCAGGTAGGCCGCGTACCCGACGGCGAGCGTCGCGAAGAGCACGTACCCGACCGACAGCAGCGCGACGGGCCGGGCGTTGGCCCGCAGGTCCAGGTACGAGCTGTCCACGGCGGCCGTGTGCAGCAGCGGCGGGAGCAGCAGGGGCAGCACGATGTGCGGGTCGAGCGTGTACGACGGCACGCCCGGGATGTACGCCGCTATCAGCCCGGCCGCGACGAGCATCAGCGGGGCGGGCACCGGTGTCCGGCGTGCCAGTCCCGCGACGACCGCGCTGCCCGCGACCAGCGCCACCAGCGGCAATACCTCCATCGAAGACCCGTCCTCATCGTCAAGTGGGCGCCCGCACCTCAGTACGCTGGCCATCATGAGCGAGTGCACCCACGTTGCCGAACTGCCGCGCCCCGAGCCCATCCCGCTTGCCCTGACCTGCCCTGAATGTCTGGCGCTCGGGAGCCATCCGGTCCAGCTGCGGATGTGCCTGGGGTGCGGGCATGTGGCCTGCTGCGATTCCTCCCCGTTCCGGCACGCCACGGCCCACCACAACGAGACGGGCCACCCGGTGATGCGGAGCTTCGAGCCGGGCGAGACCTGGCGGTGGTGTTTTGTCGACGGTTCGATCGTCTGAGGCGGGGTAGGTCAACCCTCCGCCGGTTCCCCTGATTTGGGCCCGCAGACCCCTAGCCACTGAGCGTACCCATGGGCTTACCATCAGTCACCGGCCCACAGGTGCGGGTGCTTCGGGTGTGCGCCATGAGGGGTGCCGCGACACGATCGCCCGGATCGCGATAGCGTCACCGGCGAACAGAGCTCGTACCACCTTGGAGGTGAGGGTGTCCCAGATCGCAGGCGAGCCCGGGACCCAGGACTTCGTGGAAGTCCGGCTGCCGGCTGCGGGTGCCTACCTGTCGGTGCTGCGAACGGCCACGGCCGGCCTCGCGGCACGTTTGGACTTCACCCTCGACGAGATCGAGGACCTCCGCATCGCGGTGGACGAAGCCTGCGCGATCCTGCTCCAGCAGGCCGTGCCGGGCTCCGTCCTCAGCTGCGTCTTCCGCCTGGTGGACGATTCGCTGGAGGTCACGGTCTCCGCACCGACCACCGACGGGCGCGCACCGGAGCGGGACACGTTCGCGTGGACGGTCCTGTCGGCGCTGGCCGGCAAGGTCGAGGCCACGGTCGAGGAGAACCGGACAGTGAGCATCAGCCTTTACAAACAGCGCGGCGCGGGGCCAGGCCCGGCGTGAGCGGCGGGGAGATCCCGGTGCGGGGCGGGGATCGGCCCCGGGTACGGCACGAGGTCGACGGCGGCATCCCGGAACAACAGCACGCCCGGCCGCACCCGGCTGACGCGGATGCGGAAGACGGCTTTTTGGACTCGGCGGAGCGACGGGCGGGCCCTATGAGCGACAACCAGCACGGACAACCACAACCATCCCAGCCGGCCGATGCCGCTGCCACGGCCCCGGCGGCGCCGGCTCCGCCCCTGGCCCTGCCGTCGGCGGCGCTGCCGGATCCGCGCGACCGCAGCGGCGCGCGGGCCCTGTTCTTCGAGCTCCGGGAGCTGCCCGACGGCTCGCCGGAGCGGGCGGAGCTGCGCAACCGGCTGGTCCGGATGCACCTGCCGCTGGTGGAACACCTGGCGCGGCGGTTCCGCAACCGCGGCGAGCCGCTCGACGACCTCACGCAGGTCGCGACCATCGGCCTGATCAAGTCGGTGGACCGGTTCGATCCGGACCGCGGCGTCGAGTTCTCGACGTACGCCACCCCCACGGTCGTCGGCGAGATCAAGCGCCACTTCCGCGACAAGGGCTGGGCGGTACGGGTGCCGCGGCGCCTCCAGGAGCTGCGGCTCTCGCTGACCACCGCCACGGCGGAACTGTCACAGCAGCACGGCCGCTCCCCCACGGTCCACGAGCTCGCCGAACGGCTCGGGATCTCCGAGGAGGAGGTGCTGGAGGGGCTGGAATCGGCCAATGCCTACAGCACGCTCTCCCTCGACGTCCCGGACACGGACGACGAGTCGCCGGCGGTGGCGGACACGCTCGGCTCGGAGGACGAGGCGCTGGAGGGCGTCGAGTACCGCGAGTCGCTCAAGCCGCTGCTGGAGGGGCTGCCGCCGCGGGAGAAGCGGATCCTGCTGCTGCGCTTCTTCGGCAACATGACCCAGTCGCAGATCGCGCAGGAGGTCGGCATCTCCCAGATGCACGTGTCCCGGCTGCTGGCCCGCACCCTGGCCCAGCTCCGGGAGAAGCTCCTCGTCGAGGAGTAGGCCGCACCCCGGGTGCGTACGGGTTATCGGGCCTGTTCCCCAGGCCCGATCCCCAGTGCTTCGGTGGCGGTCGGGTTCACCAGCAGTACGGCGACGGCCACTGCCGCCAGCGCCAGCGCCACCGCGGCGGCGGTCATCGCCCCGCCCGTGTTCCACAGGGTCCAGGCCACCGGCAGCGCCATCAGCTGGGTGATCAGCGCCGGGCCGCGGCTCCAGCGGCGGCCCAGGCGCAGCCCGCGCGCCGCGATGAGCGGGAGCGCGGCGAGCGCGAGCAGGGTGATGCCCCCGGTCTCGGCCTGCTGCGGGGAGTCGGGGTCGCCGGCGATGCCCACGAACAGCATGTAGACGCCGAGGGCGGCCAGCGCCAGGCCCTCCAGGGCGGTGAGCGCGGCGGCGGCCGTCAGCCGGCCGGGGAGCGCGGCGGGCGCTGCGGCGGCCGGTACGGCGGGGGCGTTCTTGGTCGGCTTCTTACTCACCCCAGCAGGGTAGCCGCGCCCGGCCGGGCCGGGAGGGGACGGGCAGTATGGGCGCCCTGATCAGGGGTGGGTAGGCTGGCGCCCATGCGTGCACTTCTCGTGGCCAACCCAGCAGCGACGACCACCAGCGCGCGCACGCGTGACGTACTGACCCATGCCCTGGCCAGCGAGATGAAGCTGGAGGCGGTCACCACCGAGTACCGGGGGCACGCGCGGGACCTCGGCCGCAAGGCGGCCCACGAGGGTGTCGACCTCGTCGTGGCCCTGGGCGGGGACGGCACGGTGAACGAGGTGGTCAACGGGCTGCTGCACAACGGCCCCGATCCGGACCGGCTGCCCCGGCTGGCCGTGGTCCCCGGCGGCTCCACGAACGTGTTCGCCCGCGCGCTCGGACTGCCGAACGACGCGGTCGAGGCGACGGGCGCCCTGCTGGACGCGCTGCGCGAGCAGCGGGAGCGGACGGTGGGCCTCGGCCTGGCGGCCGGCAGCCCGGGTACGGAGGACGAGTCGGTCCCGGCGCGCTGGTTCACGTTCTGCGCGGGATTCGGTTTCGACGCGGGTGTGGTGGGACGGGTCGAGCAGCAGCGCGAGCGCGGCAAGCGTTCGACGCATGCCCTGTACGTACGACAGCTCATGCGTCAGTTCTGGGACGAGCCGAACCGCAGGCACGGCACGGTCACGCTGGAGCGGCCCGGCGCGGATCCGGTGACGGACCTCGTGCTGTCGATAGTCTGCAACACCTCGCCCTGGACGTACCTCGGCAACAGGCCGTTGTATGCGTCTCCGGAGGCGTCGTTCGATACCGCGCTTGACGTATTGGCACTCAATCGTTTGTCAACTCCGGCGGTCGCCAGGTACGCCACACAGCTCCTGACCTCGACTCCTGAGCGCGGTCCGCACGGCAAGCATGCGGTGTCTCTGCACGATCTGACCGACTTCACCTTGCATTCGAAGGTTCCCCTCCCGTTCCAGATGGACGGCGACCACCTCGGACTGCGGACCAGCGTTCGGTTCACAGGCGTTCGCCGTGCACTGCGTGTGATTGTGTGAGTGGAAGGGGCCAAAGTCCTTTCACTCGAACGTTTACACGCTGGTCCACCCCTAGGAACTAGGGCTGTGACCTAGTAGACACCGACGAATCCAAAAAAACTTTCCGGAAGGGGTTGTATCCCCGTCCGAGGTTTGCGAATCTCTACATGGCGATCGGGACAGCCCGCAGAACCGGCACCCACACAGACCGCCAGAACCCCTCCACAAATCTTGGACCGCACCGGGCAACTGGGCGTCGGCCCTTCCCTCACGGGGGGATTCGTGAAAGCGTTCACATTCACAAGCAACGTGCATGTCACACAAGAGAGGTAGCAGCCATGGACTGGCGTCACAACGCCGTTTGTCGTGAGGAAGACCCCGAGCTGTTCTTCCCCATCGGCAACACCGGTCCTGCGCTGCTGCAGATCGAGGAAGCCAAGGCCGTCTGCCGCCGCTGCCCCGTCATGGAGCAGTGCCTGCAGTGGGCGCTCGAGTCCGGTCAGGACTCCGGCGTCTGGGGCGGTCTCAGCGAGGACGAGCGCCGCGCGATGAAGCGCCGCGCCGCTCGCAACCGGGCGCGCAACGCCACCGCCTGACATCGACTTTCGAGCCTCGAGCCGCAGCGCGTAGTAACCGTATAAGCGCTCAGCAACGTGCTCTTGAGCCCCGGACCGAGAACCTTCGGTCCGGGGCTCAGTGCTGTCCGGGGCGGACTTCCGGCGATTCGTCACCCTGAGTGACGGACCCGCTGCTACTCGCTGCTACTACTTCTGCGGGCTGGCCGGTATGTCGAGCACGACCCGGGTGCCGCGCGGCTCGACCCGGACCATGTCGAAGGTGCCGCCCAGTTCGCCCTCCACGAGGGTGCGTACGATCTGCAGCCCGAGGTTGCCGGCCCGCTGCGGGTCGAAGCCCTCGGGCAGACCGCTCCCGTCGTCGAGCACGGTGATCAGCAGCCGGGCGTCGACCCGGCCGGAGCCGGAGCGGGCGGCGGAGACCTCGACGGTGCCGCCCTCCCCCTGGGTGAAGGCGTGCTCCAGGGCGTTCTGCAGGATCTCGGTCAGCACCATCGACAGCGGAGTGGCCACCTCCGCGTCCAGGATCCCGAACCGGCCGGTACGCCGGCAGTCCACCTTGCCGGGCGAGATCTCGGCGACCATGGCGATCACCCGGTCGGCGATCTCGTCGAACTCCACCCGCTCGTCCAGGTTCTGAGAGAGCGTCTCGTGCACGATCGCGATCGACCCGACCCGGCGGACGGCCTCGTTCAGCGCCTCGCGGCCGCCCTCCGAATCCATCCGGCGGGCCTGGAGCCGCAGGAGCGCGGCCACGGTCTGGAGGTTGTTCTTCACCCGGTGGTGGATTTCCCGGATGGTCGCGTCCTTGGTGATCAATTCACGTTCGCGACGCCGCAGTTCCGTGACGTCGCGGCACAGCACCAGGGAGCCGATGCGGGTGCCCTTGGGCTTGAGCGGGATCGCGCGCAGCTGGATGACCCCGCCGTTGCCCTCGACCTCGGTCTCCCGGGGGGCCCAGCCGCTGGCGAGCTTCTCCAGGGCCTCGTCCACCGGGCCGCGGGAGGGGGCGAGTTCGGCGGTGGTGTTGCCGAGGTGCTGGCCGACCAGGTCGGAGGCGAGCCCGAGCCGGTGGTAGGCGGAGAGCGCGTTCGGGGACGCGTACGTCACCACGCCCTCGGCGTCGAGGCGGATCAGGCCGTCGCCGACCCGGGGGGAGGCGTCCATGTCGACCTGCTGGCCGGGGAACGGGAAGGAGCCCGCCGCGATCATCTGCGCCAGGTCGGAGGCGGACTGGAGGTAGGTCAGCTCCAGTCGGCTCGGTGTACGCACAGTGAGCAGGTTGGTATTGCGCGCGATCACACCCAGTACGCGGCCCTCGCGGCGGACGGGGATCGACTCGACGCGGACCGGAACCTCCTCGCGCCACTCCGGGTCGCCCTCGCGCACGATCCGGCCCTCGTCGAGGGCGGCGTCGAGCAGCGGGCGCCGGCCGCGCGGAACCAGGTGCCCGACCATGTCGTCCTGGTACGAGGTGGGGCCGGTGTTCGGGCGCATCTGCGCGACCGAGACGTACCGCGTGCCGTCGAGGGTGGGCACCCACAGCACGAGGTCGGCGAAGGAGAGGTCGGAGAGCAGCTGCCACTCCGAGACCAGCAGGTGGAGCCACTCCAGTTCGGTTTCACTGAGAGCGGTGTGCTGGCGTACGAGGTCGTTCATGGAGGGCACGTGGCGAGCGTACCCCGGGTAGGGTCATGACTTTTCCCACGGCGAATACTCAGGAGTACCCAGGAGCGCCCGAGTCCGCGTACTGTTGGAGGAAGTGACGGGATTACGACCCCCGTCATTGGATGGACAGGACAGATTGGTCTAGTCCACAATTGGCCACAGCTTCCGCCCTCCCCGCACAGGAGGACGGATCGAGGAAGCCGCGCGCTCTGCCCTGACCGCGCAGGCCCCTCCCACCGGCCGGAGGGAACCGCACACCCGCCGGCCGTAAGTACTCCGGGCTACGGTGCCGGACGGGTTGAGGGTCCCGTCCTGCACCGTGGCCCAGAGGAATTTCAGGGCCCGATTTCCTCGAATTCCCTTACCGCGGCCAGGCGAGTACCGCCATTTCCGCGACCGCCTCCAGTTCCTCCCGGGTCGCCCCGTCGCGCGACTGCTGCGACATCCCCTGGAGCACGGCCCCGGTGTAGCGGGCCAGCGCGCGTGCGTCCGTACCGGCCGGGAGCAGGCCGGCGGCGACGTCGGCCCTGATCCGGCTCTCGAACATCTCAAGGTTCGCGTTGCGCCGCACGCGCAGGGCCTCGGCCACCTCCTCGGAGGTGGTGTTGATGGCCGCGCTGATCACCATGCAGCCCGGCGGGTGGGCGGGGTCCGTGTAGATCTCGGCGGCCTCGCGCAGGATGCGGTCCATGGCCGCGCGTGCGGTGGGCTCCTCCGCGAGCGCCACGCCCGCGAAGTCGCCGTACCGGCCTCCGTAGACCACGACGACCTCGTCGAAGAGCTTGCGCTTGTCACCGAAGGCCGCGTAGAGGCTCGGCGCACCGATGCCGAGCTCCTTGGTCAGGTCGGCGATCGAGGTCGCCTCGTAGCCCCGCTCCCAGAAGGCGAGCATGGCCTTGTCGAGGGCGGCGTCGCGGTCGAAGGAGCGGGGCCTGCCGCGCTGTCCGGTCACCATGCGCTCATTCTATAGCGGGCATTACGGAATCTGCTACGGTCCGTTCTGTAGCGACCACTAGAGATTGCGAAGGGGGGCGCGTCATGGGCGTGCTCAAGGGCAGGACGGCGCTGGTCACGGGCGGCAGCCGGGGCATCGGCCGGGCCGTGGCCGAGCGGCTGGCACGGGACGGGGCACTCGTCGCGGTGCACTACGGGCACCAGGAGGCGGCGGCGAAGGAGACGGTCGCGGCGATCGAGTCGGCCGGCGGGCGGGCGTTCGCGATCCGGGCGGAGCTCGGGGTGCCGGGTGACGCGCAGGCGCTCTGGGCGGCGTACGAGGCCCACCCGGCGCACACCGAGGAGGTGGACGTCCTGGTGAACAACGCGGGGGCGGCGTTCTTCGGCGGGATCGAGGAGACGGACGAGGCCGCCTACGAGCGGGCGCAGGCCCTCAACGCGCGGGCGCCGTTCTTCGTGATCCGCGAGGGACTGGCGCGGCTGCGGGACGGGGGCCGGATCGTGAACGTGACCGGCACCCCCGACATCGCGCTGCCCGCGATCCTGGCCACCATCATGGCGAAGGGCGCGGTGAACGCCCTGACGGTGTCGCTGGCCGCCGCGCTCGCCCCGCGCGGGATCACCGTGAACTCGGTCGGTCCCGGCATCACGGAGACCGACCTGAACGCGGCCTGGCTGGCCGACCCCGCGGCCCGGGCCCACGCCGCGTCACGCTCCGTGTTCGGCCGGATCGGCACGGCGGAGGAGGTCGCGGACGTGGTCGCCTTCCTGGCCTCGCCGGACTCCCGCTGGATGACGGGCCGCCACCTGGACGCCACGGGCGGCCTCCAACTGGCGCTGCTCTAGCGGGGATACCGCGCCGGTCGGGCCGAAAGCACTCCCGGCCCGACCGGCAAGGCCCTGGACCGGCAGGGCCCCGGGCCAGCAGGGCCCCGGGCCGGCAGGGCCTAGCTGTGTTGTCCCGGGACGTTGGTGACACGCGTGCTGGGTTCTTGAAATGGGTGAGGGCCTCCGGGTTCGGTGTGGATTGCGACATCTACATCGTTC
>NZ_JBVHTP010000025.1:0-71542 GCF_055565795.1 Streptomyces sp. NPDC028314 | reverse complement strand
TGTAGATGTCGCAATCCACACCGAACCCGGAGGCCCTCACCCATTTCAAGAACCCAGCACGCGTGTCACCAACGTCCCGGGACAACACACCTAGGCCGCGAGGACCGTCCCCAGCCAGGCGCCCACCACCATCAGGCAGGCGAACAGCTCCACCAGCACGCTCGTCCCCACCGCCCGCATCACCGCCCGCACCGAGGCCCACGCCTCGCCGTGCGTGCCGAGCCGGAGGCGTTCGCAGAGGTAGATCCCGCCCACGAAACCCGGTACCGCCCCCACCACCGGCAGCAGTACGAAACCCAGCAGCGCACCCGCACCCGCGTACACCGCCATCCGGCGGGTGACCCCCACCCCCCGCAGCCGGCGCGGCGGCAGCTGCCACTTCACCACCTGCACCACCAGCAGCAGGGCCGTCGCCGCGACCAGCAGCGCCCACGCCTGCGCGGTCCGCACGTGCAGCGCCCACCACAGCAGCGCCGCCCAGACCAGCCAGGTTCCCGGGACGCCGGGGACCAGCACCCCGAGCACCCCGAGCAGCAGCACCAGCCCCACCAGGAGCAGCTGAGGCAGATCCATCTGCTCAGCCTGACCGAAGGGGGGCTATCGGGCCACCCAGCCCCGTTCGTAGGCGTGCCAGCCCAGCTGGAGCCGCGTCGTGACGCCGGACAGCTCCATCAGGCCCTTGACCCGCCGCTGTACGGTCCGCAGCCCCAGCTCCAGATGCTTCGCCACGCTCGCGTCGGTCATGCCCGCGAGCAGCAGCGACAGGATCTCCAGGTCGGTGGTGTCGGGGACGCCCCCCGACTCCTCCGGCGAACCGGTGGCACCCAGCCGCAGCGGCAGCGCCTCCCGCCAGACGGCCTCGAACAGGCCCATCAGCGATTCCAGCAGACCCGACGCGTGCACCACCAGGGCCGCCGGCTCCGCGCCCCGCGCCGTCAGCGGGACCATCGCCAGGCTGCGGTCCGCGATCACCAGCTTCGTAGGGACCTGCCCCGTCACCCGGATCCGCTCCCCGCGCGCCAGTGCCGTGGACGCCTCGCGGATACCGCTCGGCGAGGTCAGCACCTCGCGCTCGATCACCACCCGGTACTCGACACCGCGCACGGCGGCCCGTTCCTCGGCCTCGTTCTCCGTACCCGTCACCACCTGCGGCCGGCCGCTGACGAGCGCGCACACCTCCTCCACCGCACCCAGCTGGAGCTGTACGAAGCGGTGCGCGACGGCGCTCGCACCCGTCACCACCTCCACCAGGTCGTGCACCGCCGGCTCGGCGGCCTCCGCCCGGTACTCCTGCGCCAGCAGCGCCGCCGCCAGCTCCGCCTGCTCCAGCTCGTGCCGCTGCTGGGTGAGCAGCGCCCCCAGCGCCACCCCGGGCGGGGCCGCCACCCACCGCCCCGGCCGCGCCGAGGACTGGGCCGCCAGGCCGTGGCGCTCCAGGTGCCGCAGCGCCCGTTCGGTCTGCGGCACCGGCAGTGTCAGCCGGTGCGCCAGGTCGGGCACCTCCGCCGCGCCCAGCGCCACCAGCGCGCGGTACGCCGACTCCTGGCCCTCGTCCAGGCCTATCGCACCCAGCAACCCGTCCACCCCCACCCTCTCGGCACCGTTCCTGGCGGGAAGCGGCCACGGCGCAAACCCGCCGCCGACATCATCGCCGCACCACCCGGCTCTCTGCCAAGGTGACGCCACCGCAGCACCAACATCCGCCGGTCAGCAGCCATCCGTGCGGCAACTTTGCCGCGCAATGAAGCAGTTGGCCGGAATTCACCTGGGGAGAGCGATGCGCCCGATATCGCGCACGGCACTGGGAGCGGCCATCGCCGCCGTCCTGGCCGTCACCGCCGTCGGCCCGTCCACGGCACAGCCGAGCGGCGGAGCGCCCGAGAAGAGATCGATCGTCGGAAGCGAGGCCGCCGGGAAACAGCCCACGGCCCCGGTCACCGTCACCCTCGTCACGGGCGACCGGATCCTGGTGTCCACCGACGCCTCCGGACGCACCGCCGCCACCGCGATGCCCCGCGAGGACGGCTCGCAGTCCGTGGTCCAGACCCGGCAGAGCGGCCAGGACCTCTACGTCTACCCCGAGGGCGCGGTGAAGGCGCTCGCCGCGGGGACCGTGGACGAGGAACTCTTCAACGTCACCGGCCTCGTACGGCAGGGCTACGACGACGCGCACGCCAAGAAGCTCCCGCTCATCGCGGTCTACGACGGCTCGGTGAACGTGGCCCGGAGCGCGCCTCCCACCCCGCGCGGCGCCGACCGCACCCTCGTCCTCGGCTCCATCGGCGGTGTCGCCCTCTCCGCCGACAAGCAGCAGGCCGCGGCCTTCTGGTCGGACGTCACCCAGCACACGGACGACCGCTCCCGGGCGGCCGGCGGGCTGAAGAAGCTCTGGCTGGACGGCAAGGTCCAGGCGAACCTGGAGCGTTCCACCAAGCAGGTGAACGCCCCCGCCGCCTGGGCCGCCGGCTACGACGGTACGGGCACCAAGGTCGCCGTCCTCGACACCGGCACCGACCTGGAGCACCCCGACCTCAAGGGCCGGGTCGCCGAGTCGAAGAACTTCACCGACTCCGACACCGACGCGGACCGCCAGGGTCACGGCACCCACACCATCTCCACCGTGGGCGGCTCCGGCGCCGAGAGCGGCGGCGCCAAGAAGGGCGTCGCCCCGGGCACCCGGCTGCTGAGCGGCAAGGTCCTCAACGACCAGGGCTACGGGCTCGACTCGTGGATCATCGCCGGGATGGAGTGGGCCGTCGAGAGCAAGGCCGACGTGGTCTCCATGAGCCTCGGCGATCCCTCCCGGACCAGCTGCGACGACCCGATGAGCGCTGCCGCCGAGCGGCTCGCCCAGAACACCGGCACCCTCTTCGTGATCGCCGCCGGGAACTCCGGCCCCGGCAACAACACGGTCTCCTCGCCCGGTTGCGCCCCCAGCGTGCTGACGGTGGGCGCCGTCGACCGCGACGACACCACCGCGTCCTTCTCCAGCCGCGGACCCGCCGGGCTCCAGCACACCCTCAAGCCCGAGATCGCCGCCCCCGGCGTCGGGATCTCCGCCGCCGCCATGGGCGGCCGCGGGGTGTACGCCTACCAGTCCATGTCCGGGACCTCGATGGCGACCCCGCACGTCGCGGGCGCCGCCGCCATCGTCAAGCAGCGCCACCCCGACTGGACCGCCCAGCAGGTCAAGGCCGCGCTCGTCGGCTCCGCCGACAGCAGGGTCCCCGGTGACGTCCGCCAGACCGGCGGCGGCCGCCTGGACGTGAAGGCGGCCGTCGACGCCACCGTCACCTCCGCGCCCGCCGTGCAGGGCGGCGCGTACAACTGGCCGCAGGACCGCAGCGACCGCACCAGCGCCGAGATCCCGTACACCAACACCGGCAGCAGGCCCGTCACCCTCGCCCTCGCGGTCGAGAAGGTCACCGGCAACGACGGTTCGGCCGTCCGCAGCCAGGTCGCCCGCCTCGACCGGCGCACCGTGACCGTCCCGGCCGGAGCCACCGTCAAGGTGCCGCTCGCCCTCGACCCCGCCGCGAAGCTGGAGCGGGCCCAGTACGGTGACGTCACCGGCCGGGTCGTCGCCACCGCCGACGGTGTGCGCGTCTCCACCCCCTTCTCCCTGTACGTGGAGCCGGAGACCGTCACCCTGCGCGTCAAGCTGATCGACCGCTCCGGCAAGCCGGCCGCCGGGCCGTCCTCCCTGGACGTGATCGGCACGGACGACGCGAGCGGCGAGCGCCGCTTCAACGAGGGCGCCGCCGACCAGGTCTACCGGGTGCGACCGGGCTCGTACTTCCTCTCTGCCTTCGTCGGCACCCCCGACACCGGCGCGGGGAAGAACCCGCTGATCGACTCGCTCACCTACCTGGGCCGCCCCCAGGTGGAGGTGAAGAAGGACACCGTGATCGTCCTGGACGCCCGCAAGGCGGCCAGGCTCTCCATCGCGGCCGACAAGCCCACCGAGGCCCGCAGCACCACCCTCGCCTTCTCCCGCTTCTGGGACGGCGCCTGGCTGCACGCGGGAACCGCCATGGGCGGTCGTACGATCCGCGGCTACTACGCCTCGGTCGAAGGACAGGCCGAGGAGGGCGAGTTCGAGTTCGGCAGCTACTGGCGGGCCGGCGCGCCCCTGGTCTCCGAGCTGAAGGCGGCCGGCGGCCCGGTGCTGCACCCGATCACCGCCTCCCTGGGCAGCGACAACCTCGACGGAACCGGCGCCGCGCCGCTGGTCGACGCGGGCAGCGGGACGGCCGAGGAACTGGCCGCGGCCGGCGCCAAGGACGCCGTCGTGCTCGTCAAGGCCGTCGACGGCTCGCTGTACGAGGTGGCGGAGCGCGCCAGGGCGGCCGGAGCCAAGGCGGTGCTCGCCCACCGCGACGCCCCCGGCCGCTGGGTGGGCTTCACGGGCTACGCGGGAGGCTCCCTCCCGGCCCTGACCGTCGAGACGGGCGAGGCCCGGGCGCTGCTGGCCAAGCTCGGCAAGGGCAAGGTCACGCTGAACTGGAAGGCCACCGCGAAGAGCCCGTACGTCTACAACCTGGCCCAGACCGAGAAGGGGCAGGTGCACGGAGACCGCACCTACCGGGTGCGCGACCGGGACCTCGGCGCGGTGGAGTCGACGTACCACGCCATGGGCGTGGGCGCGGACTTCGTGGACCTGGTCGGCGCCTACCGGCCGCTGGGCAACGCCGTCTTCTTCGGCAGCCTGGAGACCGTGGCCGTGCCCGGCCGGCGGACCGAGTACTACACGGCGGGGGACACCTCCTGGGACCACCTGCTCTCCAGCAGCTTCCCCTGGGGGGAGTTCATGACCGACCAGCAGCGCACGTACGCCAAGGGCGGCAAGCGCACCGAGAGCTGGTACGACGGGGTCGTCGGGCCGGTCGCCCCGCGCGACACGGCGGGCCGGACGCAGCTGGCCGCCGAACGGCAGGGCAACCTGATCGGCTTCGCCTCCGCGATGTGGGGCGACAGCGGGCACTTCGCGCAGCCGGGCTCCTTCGGCGACGCGGGCGGTCTGGTGCTCAGGCGCAACGGCGAGCAGATCGGGGACAGCTGGTACCCGTCCGGGGTCTTCGAGGTCCCGGCGGACGAAGCCACGTACGAACTGACCCAGCAGATCGAGAAGTTCGGCCAGCCCGCCCGCACCTGGCAGCGCTCGCAGGCGGTCGTGACCTCCTGGACCTTCCGCTCGAAGCTGGACGCCGCGCAGTACTCGCAGGGCCTCCCGGTCCTCTTCCCGGCGCTGTCGATTCCGGAGGACGGGCTGAAGACCCTGGCCGCGGCGAACGGCCAGACGATCGGGCTGGGCGTCACGGGGCACGCGGGCTACACGCCGGGCGCGCTGAAGTCGGCGAAGCTGTCGTACTCGTACGACGGTGAGCACTGGACCGCGGCGAAGGTCTCCGAGCGCGGCGGCAGGTGGACCGCGGTCGTGGACCACGCGGGCGCCGGGGGCAAGCCGGTGACGCTGAAGACCGAACTGACGGACGCCAACGGCGCGTCGGTCACCCAGACGGTCGTCCGGGCCTACGACGTTCGTTAGCCCGTACGACTGATGCGGAGAGGGTCCACCGGGCGGCGGCCCGGTGGGCCCTTTTCGCGTGTTCCGCGTTTTCTGCCGCCCCCGGCGGCCGACAATAGGGGCATGAGTCAGCGGGGCGCGGACGACTGGTGGCAGAAGCTCTACGAGGACCCGGACGCGGTCCCCGACCCTGATCCGGGGGACACGCTGGACCAGCGGTACCGCTCGGCGGTGGTGCTGGTCAAGGAACCGGAGGCGCCGCCGGAGCCGCCGGGCGCGGTGGCGTCGGGCGCGGTGCCGCCGCAGCCGTCGGGAGCCGCGCCGCAGGAACCGAGCGGCTCCGTGCTGCCCGGACAGCGCAAGCAGCCCGGGGCGCAGGAGGGGCCGGCTTCGGTTGCTCCTCCTGCTCCTCCTGCTCCTCCTGCGCCGCCTCCGCTTCCGCCGGCGTACGTGCCTGCTTCTGCCCCTGTGCCTGCGCCGTCGGTTCCGCCTCCGCCTGCGCCGTCGGTTCCGCCTGAGCCGGCGCCGGCCGCCGCCCGGGTCCCGGCGCCCGCGCCGGAGCCGGACCCCGACGGGGCCGGGTTCCGGCGCGGGGACACCCTGGTGCCGCCTCCTCCCGCACCGCAGCCGCCTCCACCGCTGCCTCCCCAGGCCGCCCCGTCCGCGTCCCCGTCCCCTCCCGCGTCCCCGCCTCCGCCCGCGTCCCCGCCCCCGCCCGCCGCCCCGGCCCCGACGCGGGACCCGCGGGCCGCCGGGGCCACCGGGTACGCCCTCGGGGACGTCACCGTGCCGCCCGCGGAGCCGGGCCCGGCGGAGGCCGCCGACGCGGCGCAGCCGCCCGAGCTGCCGGTCTGGCGCCGGGGGGCGCCGCGCGAGGAGCCCCCCGCCGCCGAGCCGGTGCGCGCGGCGGAGCCCGAGCCCCCGCGCGAGCCCGAGCCCGCCCCGGCCGCCCCCGCCGAGCGCCCCGAGGTACGGCATCTGGGCGACCGGGCCCCGACCTACGCCGCCGAACCGGGAGCGCTGCCCCCGGCCGACCCAGCCGCGCTCGACAGCCTGACCCCGGACACCGTGCTGGAGGGGGCCCGCTACGGCACGTACGCCCTGCGCGCCGCCTCGCTGCGCGGGGACTCCGCCCGGTTCCGCGGTGAGGCCCGCCGGGACTTCCTGCTCACCGCCCGCTTCGGCAGCGGCGACGACGCCCTGGTGCTGGTCGCCCTGGCCGGCGGGGACCGGGCCGCCCCGGGGGCCCGGGAGGCCGCCGCCGAGCTGTGCCACTCGGTCGCGGCGGCCGTCGGGCGCAGCCAGGAGCGGCTGTCCGACGACATCCGGGCCGGGCGGCGCGAGGCCCTGCGCTCCGGGCTCCAGCGGCTCACCGACCGCGGCTACGGGCGGCTGCGGGCCCACGCGGCGGAGCTGGGCCTGGCGGAGGAGTCGTACACCGCCGGGCTGCGCGGCCTGCTGCTCCCGGTGGACCCGGAATGCCGCAACCGGGTGTGCTTCGGCGCGGGCGCGGGCGGGGTCTTCCGGCTCCGGGACGGCCGGTGGCAGGACCTGGAGCCGGGCTGGGCCGCCCAGTCCGGCGAGTCGCGGCCCGGTCGCTCCCCGTCCGGCCCGTCCCGGCCCGGTCCGTCGGGCCCGGCTTCCGAGGGCGCGGCGAGCGGCTTCCGCTTCCGGGCGTCGGTGGCCAGCCCCGGGGACACCCTGCTGCTCTGCTCCGGCGGGCTCGCGGACCCGATGCGCGAGGAGGGCCTGCTCTCGGCCGAACTCGCCGCCCGCTGGTCGACCGGGGAGCCCCCCGGCCTGGCCGCCTTCCTCGCGGACACCCAGCTCCGCCTGAAGGGCTACGCCGACGACCGGACGGCCGCCGCGGTCTGGGAGGCGTAACCGCGCGGAACGTGCGTGGATGGAGGCGCACCGGCAGTGCCGAACCGGAAAGGGCGCCCCTCCATGGCCAAGCAGAACGTGGCGGAACAGTTCGTCGACATCCTCGTGCGCGCGGGCGTGCGGCGCATGTACGGGGTCGTCGGCGACAGCCTGAACCCCATCGTCGACGCCATCCGCCGCACGGACGGCATCGACTGGATCCAGGTCCGCCACGAGGAGACGGCCGCCTTCGCGGCCGGGGCCGAGGCCCAGGTCACCGGCAGGCTCGCGGCGTGCGCGGGCTCCTGCGGTCCCGGAAACCTGCACCTGATCAACGGCCTCTACGACGCCCACCGCTCGATGGCCCCGGTGCTCGCGCTCGCCTCCCACATCCCCTCCGGCGAGATCGGCCTCGGCTACTTCCAGGAGACCCATCCCGACCGCCTGTTCACGGAGTGCAGCCACTACAGCGAGCTGATCTCCAACCCGCAGCAGATGCCCCGGGTGCTCCAGACCGCCATCCAGCACGCCATCGGCCGCAGCGGCGTCGGCGTGATCTCGCTGCCGGGCGACATCGCCTCCCTCCCCGCCCCCGAGAAGTCGATCGAGCACGCCCTGGTGACCGCGCGGCCGGCCGTCAGGCCCGGTGACGGGGAGATCGAGAAGCTGGTCCGGCTGATCGACGAGGCGGACAAGGTCACGCTCTTCTGCGGCAGCGGCACCGCCGGGGCGCACGCCGAGGTCATGGAGTTCGCGGGCCGGGTCAAGGCCCCCGTCGGCCACGCCCTGCGCGGCAAGGAGTGGATCCAGTACGACAATCCGTACGACGTCGGCATGAGCGGGCTGCTCGGCTACGGCGCGGCCTACGAGGCCACCCACGAGTGCGACCTGCTGATCCTGCTCGGCACGGACTTCCCGTACAACGCCTTCCTCCCCGACGACGTGAAGATCGTCCAGGTCGACATCCGCCCCGAACACCTCGGCCGCCGCTCCAAGCTGGACCTCGGCGTCTGGGGAGACGCACGCGAGACCCTGCGCGCCCTGAACACCCGGGTGAGGACCAAGACCGACCGCCGCTTCCTCGACCGGATGCTGAAGAAGCACGCGGACGCGCTGGAGGGCGTGGTCAAGGCCTACACGCGCAAGGTGGAGAAGCACACCCCGATCCATCCCGAGTACGTCGCCTCCGTGCTCGACGAACTGGCCGACGAGGACGCGGTGTTCACCGTCGATACGGGCATGTGCAATGTGTGGGCGGCGCGCTATCTTTCCCCGAACGGCAAGCGGCGCATCATCGGCTCCTTCAGTCACGGCTCCATGGCCAACGCACTTCCGCAGGCCATCGGCGCACAGTTCACCGACCGGAAACGTCAAGTGGTCTCCATGTCGGGTGATGGCGGCTTCTCGATGCTGATGGGAGATTTCCTCACCCTCGTGCAGTACGACCTGCCCGTCAAAGTGGTCCTCTTCAACAACTCATCCCTGGGGATGGTCGAGCTGGAAATGCTGGTTTCCGGCCTTCCCTCGTACGGAACCACGAACCGGAACCCGGATTTCGCCGCCATCGCCCGCGCGGCGGGCGCCTACGGGGTCCGCGTGGAGAAGCCCAAGCAGCTCACAGGGGCTCTGAAGGACGCGTTCCGGCACAAGGGACCCGCTCTGGTGGACGTGGTGACCGACCCCAACGCGTTGTCCATTCCGCCGAAGATCAGCGCCGAAATGGTGACCGGTTTCGCACTGTCCGCCAGCAAGATCGTGCTGGACGGAGGAGTGGGCCGGATGGTTCAGATGGCTCGATCCAACCTCCGTAACGTGCCGCGCCCTTGAGCCCGCAGGAGTGCGGATTGTCCTGGGGGGCATGCATCCCGTAGACCTGTTCGAGAGGCTGCGCCTTTCGACGAAGCGAAGCGGGGGAGGTACATCGCCGTGCGGGTGGGGGCGAAGACCGGGAAATTGTGGAGGAGAGGACGGCCCGAGGCGCGAGAGCCGTCCGCCGAGGGCGGGGGAGCGGCGGCGGACACGCTGGAGATCACCCGCAGCGTGCGCCGGGCGGATCTGAAAGCCGTCGGCGAAATACGCCGGGCTCTGCGGGAGTTGATGCGCCACCGGTGCAAATCCGACGCCGCCGACGTGGCGGAGCTGCTGATCACCGAGCTCGTGACCAACGCACTCGTCCATACCGAGCAGGGCGCGGAGGTGTCCGCGAGTCTGGAGGCCACCCGCCTGCGGGTCGAGGTCCGCGACTACGCCTCGCGCCGGCCCCGGCCGTACGTACCGTCCGCCGACGACGGTACGCACGGCAGAGGTCTGGTGCTGGTGCAGGCGCTGGCCGACGACTGGGGCGTGGACGCCCTGACGCCGGGCGCCGGCAAGGTCGTCTGGTTCGAGCTGGACGGGTGAGGGCCGGACCGGGTGCGCACGGCGCCCGGTCCGGCCCTCGGCTGCTTCGGCGGATCAGCCGAACTGCTGCTCCAGATCCTTCAGTTTGCGCTCCAGGGAGTCGAGTCGGGGGATGGTCTGGGTGTCGTCCTCGGCGGTGAGGTCCACCGTCCGGGGCCCGGTCACCTCAACGGCGTCGGTGGCGTTCACGGCCTGGAGGGAGGGCCGGCGTCGTAGTGGCAGCTGCCCCGCTTCCGGTATGGCCGGCTCCGCGCCGACCGGCGCGGAGCCCGCTCCGGGGGCCAGCCCCGGCATGTCGACCTGGCGGGCACGGGCCCGCCCGAACGCCCGGTTCTGCCGGCCCAGCGCCTTGATGTGCGCACGGTCCAGGCGGTGTTGCTCCCGCCTGCGGTGCCGGTCCTGCTCCTTCTCCTTCTTGTCCTCGCGCACCTCGTCCACGGCCTCGTCGAGGGTGCGCACCCCCTCCAGCAGCATGAGCGACCACGCGCCGAAGGTCTCCCGGGGGGCCCGCAGCCAGCGGACCATCCGGATCTGGGGCAACGGCCGGGGGATCAGGCCCTGTTCGCGCAGCGCCGCCCGGCGGGTCTGCTTCAGGGCGCGGTCGAAGAGCACGGCCGCCGAGAGCGACATCCCGGCGAAGAACTGCGGAGCGCCGTCGTGGCCCATGCCGCGGGGAGCGTGGACCCAGTTGAACCAGGCGGCGGCGCCCGCGAACAGCCAGACCAGCATCCGGGAACCCAGGGCCGCGTCGCCGTGGCTGGCCTCGCGGACGGCGAGCACCGAGCAGAACATGGCGGCGCCGTCGAGGCCGAAGGGGACCAGGTACTCCCAGCCACCGGAGAGGTTCAGGTTCTGCCGGCCGAAGCCGACCAGCCCGTGGAAGGAGAGCGCGGCGGCCACCGCCGCGCAGCAGAAGAGCAAGACGTACGAAGCGGTGCCGTAGACGGCCTCCTTGCGCCGCCGCCGTTCCTCGCTGCGCTCCCAGCTGTCCTCGGCCGCGGCCTTCTCGCTCTCGCGCTTGCCCCGGGCCAGTACCGCCACTGCCGCAAGTACGCCCAGGATCAACAGGCTGCCGGGCAGCAGCCAGTCCAGCGATATGTCGGTCAGTCTCATGCGGATGTCCCTTGCCTCGCGTCTGCGGCCTTCCGGGCGCCATAGTGGCGCAGCCGGTCCGCTGTACACGCGGGTTTCGGGTCAAGTGGACGCCAACGGGGGGCGGGGCCCGTCGGATAGGGTGTTGTCACTCGAACTACCGCTCGTGCGGGGCGGGTTGAGTTCGAATTGCGTTCACTCGGGCGGGTGGGTTCATCCGGATGCGGGCTTGTCGGTGCGGGGTGTGGGGTGTCACCCGCCGCTCGGCGCCGGCCGGTGTCGCGGCCGGGAGCTACGAGGCGAGCGCGTCGGCGGCGGCCTTCAGCCGGATGACACGGTCCGCGTCGCAGGTGCGGGGGCAGGTCACGCAGGTGTCCTCGGGCCGGATCGTGTAGAAGAGGCAGCATCCGGCCCGGTCCCGGGTGGGCAGTTCCTCGCCGTCGGGGGCCGTGAGCGTACGGAAGCCCGCGCCCCCGGTGTACGGGGCGGTCGAGCCGGGCAGCAGCGCCTCCAGCTCGGCCATCGCCCGCCGCTCCTCGCCGAGCAGCCCGCCGACGTACCAGAGGCCCTCGACCACGTCGTCCGTCACCATGCCCCACAGGGCGCGACGGCCGCGCCGCATGCGCGGGGCGAAACCTTCCAGCACGGCCCCGAGGTGCTCGGCCACGGCGGAGCGCACCTCGGCGCGCAGCGCCTCCTCGTCGGGCACGACCCGGGCCCCGGGGAGCGCGGCCGCCGGATCGCCCGGCAGGCAGGCGAAGCCGTCGACGCGGACCGACATCCGGCCCTCGGTCCGGTGGAAGGCGACCTGGGCGGGGGCCAGGCGGGGCACCCGCCGGTGCAGCAGCCAGGGGACGGTGATCAGCAGGCAGGCCGGCCAGGCGTACCGGTGCAGGCCGAAGCCGGCGACGACGTCCGGCCGGGCCGGACGCCCGTAGTCCCGGAGCACCTGGGCGTCGTCCCAGGCGAGGAAGGCTTCGAGGGCCGGCCCGCCGGCCGCGAGCTCGTCGGCGCCGACCCATCCCACACCGCGAGGGAGGGGTTCGTGCGCGGAGCGCTCGGTGACGAGCAGGCCGCCGTACAACTCGGCCAGGCGTTGGTAGGCGTCCGCCACCGGAGAGCCGGCCGGGGCGGGGACCAAGGTCTGGACGGGCATCACGGACCACCGAATCACACGATCGTTGAAAGGTTAGCCTTACCTTACCCGATCGGGCTCCCTGTGCATCACCGCCGCCCCCGGGCGGGTCGCCTATTCTCGGACGGACGTCGAGACCCACCCAGGAGGACCGAGTGCGGGAAGCGGCCCATGCCGGGGTGTCGGCGGAGGCGCCGGCGAAGCCTGCCGTCCCGGCGCAGAAGGTGATGCGGCATTCGGTGCGCGGGCAGGTCCTGGACGCGCTGCGGGCGGCGCTGGTCGACGGCGAACTCGTGCCGGGGGAGATCTACTCGGGCCCGGCGCTCGGGGAGCGGTTCGGGGTCTCCGCGACCCCGGTGCGCGAGGCGATGCAGCAGCTGGCGCTGGAGGGGGCGGTGGAATGCCTCCCGAACCGCGGATTCCGGGTACTCGCCCGCACCCCGCGGGCACTGGCCGAGCTGGCCGAGGTGCGGGCCCTGCTGGAAGTCCCCGTGATGCTCCGGCTGGCCCGGACGGTCCCGGCGGCGACCTGGGAGTCCCTGCGGCCGACGGCGGCGGCCACGGTCGAGGCGGCGCGGACGGGTGACCTGTCGGCGTACGCGGACGCGGACCGGGCGTTCCACCGGGCGGTGCTGGCCCTGGCGGACAACGAGCAGCTGGTCCAGGTGGCGGAGGAACTCCACCGGAGGGCGCAGTGGCCCCTGCCGGGCGCTCCGCGGGTCAGGCGGGCGGACCTGGTCGCCGATGCGGCGGAGCACGCGGCGCTGCTGGAGGCGCTGGCCGCGGGGGAGCTGGGGGCGGTGGAGTCCCTGGTACGGGAGCACTTCGCCGTTGCCCTGGCCGGGCCGTTGCCCTGGCCGGGCGGTTGACGGGGTTCGGGGTGTCCCCGGTGCCCGGGGCCTGATCTGCCGTTGCCCTGGCCGGGCCGTTGCCCTGGCCGGGCCGTTGCCCTGGCCGGGCGGTTTCCGGGTTCGGGCTGCCCGTGCCGGGCCGGGCCGGTTTGCAGCTCGGCCGTTGCCCTGGCCGGGCGGTTTCCGGGGTCCGGGTTGCCCCGTGCCGGGCCGGGCCGCTTTGCTGCTCGGCAGTGTGGTCGCCTCAAGCGCCGGCGGGGCTGGGGGGTGGGTCGGTGCCGGGTCCGGGGTGGGGTGTCGTCCGGGGCGGGCATGATTTATGGCGCCCGTTCAGGACCTTGAAGTTCGGGCCGCTGTGCGCCACAAATCACGTTTTAGCCCCGGTCGACACCCCACCCCGGACCCGTCACCGACCCAGGTGGTCGGGTGTCTTTTTCCCCTCACGGTGGGGGTTGGGCTTCGTGGCCGGGGGCGGTGTCGGGGTGGGGTGTTGTCCGGGGCTAAAACGTGATTTGTTGGCGCCCTGTGCCGCCCGGCAACAGGGGACTCGGATGGGGCGCCATAAATCATGCCCGCCCCGGACCACACCCCACCCCGGCGGCGTCCCCGGCATCCCGCCCAATCCGCAGCCAAACCCAGCCCCGCCGGCGCTTGAGGCGCCCGGGCGCAGCCCGGGGCCGGAAGCGACGGCGCCGCAGGCGACCAACTCAACCGCCCGGCCAGGGCTCCGGCCGGCGCTTGAGGCGCCCCGCAGCAGCCGAGCTGCAAACGAGCCCCGCCCCGCAGGGGCAGCCCGACCCCGTCAACCGCCCGGCCAGGGCAACGGTCCCGGGGCCGCGGGGACACCCCGAACCCCGGAAAACGCCCGGCCAGGGCAACGGCAGGCGGGCTGCAAACCGACCCCCGGGGCCACGGGGACAGCCCGACCCCCGACAAACGCCCGGCCAGGGGAGCGGCAACGGTTACGGGGACACCCCGACTCCGTCCCCCGCCCGGCCGGGGAGCTGGTCCGCCAGCCAGGTGGGGATGCCCCCCAGGAGGTGGAACAGGCGGCGGGCCTCGGCGCGTAGGCGGGCCGCCTCCGGTTCGGGTTCCGCCTCGGCCAGGGCCGCCAGGGCGGGGGCCGTGCCGATGAGGAAGCCCAGCTCCTCCCTGATGCGCAGGGACTCCGCGAAGCCCTTGCGGGCCTCCGCCACCTCACCGTCGCGCAGGGCCAGCGCCGCGAGGTGGCGCCAGGTGAAGGAGAGCAGCAGGGTGTCCCCGTGGGCCAACGCCCCCTCGTGCGCGCGCCGGTAGGCCGGACGGGCCGCCTGCGGGGCGTCCGCCAGGTGTTCGGCGACCAGCCCCCGGCGGAAGTCCAGGAGCGGGCGGGCCCGGGAGCCCGGGGACAGCAGGGCCGCGGCCCGGCCCAGGGCCGAGCGGGCCTCGTCGGCGCGGTCGCGGACTCCGAGCACGGTCGCCGCGTACGCCAGTTGGCCCCGCTCGCACGCGGCCGCGCCCCGTTCGTCGTCGTCGTGGGCCACCGCCTCCGCGACCCGCAGGGCGTCCTCGGCGTCGGCCCAGCCCTGCCCGGTGAACAGGCAGCGTTCGACCAGTAGCGCGGTCCGCTGAACTGCGGCTCCCGCGTCGTGTGCGTGCGGCGTCAGCAGGGCCGCCGCGTCGGTCCAACAGCCGCGCGAGCGCAGCCGCCATATCGCCCGCTGGAGGGGGTCGTCTCCCCCCGTAGATCCGGCACCGGACATGGCGGTATCCGCCACATTGCCCTCCCCAAAGCAACCAAGCAGCACGTCTTTGAGCCCTGGGGCGAAATGAGAGCACGGATCGGCGGCTCCGGCCAAGGGGTCGGGTGAACTCTTTCACAAAGTCCGGACGGCGCGTCAGCCGCCCCCGGCCGGCCCCTTGGCGTGATTCCTCAGCTCATGCGCAGTGCCAGGAAGAAATCGAGCTTGTCCTCCAGCCGGGACAGGTCCCGCGCCGTCAACTGCTCGATTCGCCCGACCCGGTACCGCAGGGTGTTGACGTGCAGGTGCAGCCGTGTCGCGCACCGGGTCCAGGAGCCGTCGCAGTCCAGGAACGCCTCCAGGGTGGGGATCAGCTCGGCGCGGTGGCGGCGGTCGTAGTCCCGCAGCGGGTCCAGCAGCCGGGCGGTGAAGGCGCGGCGCACGTCGTCGGGGACGAAGGGCAGCAGCAGGACGTGCGAGGCGAGCTCGTGGTGGCCCGCGGCGCAGACCCGGCCCGGGCGGGCCGCGGCGACCCGGCGGGCGTGCCGGGCCTCCTCCAGCGCCCCGCGCAGCCCCTCCGCGGAGTGCACGGCCGCGCTGACGCCGAGGGTGAGCCGGCCGTCGTCGGCCAGACCGGCCGCCAGGGGGTCCCGTACGGCCGTCAGCAGCGCGTCGGCGTGCAGGGCCGAGTCGGGGCCCTTGTCCTCCCCGCCCTCGCCGGAGAGGGCGGGCAGCGGTACGAGGGCGATCGCCTCGTCACCCGCATGGGCTACCGCGATCCGGTCGGAGGGCTCCGGGCCCGATACGGACGGGTCGACCAGGATCTCCTCCAGCAGGGACTGGGCCACCGGGCCGCCGGGGATGTCCCCGCCGTCCCAGTCCACCCGGGCCACCACGACCTGCCAGTGCGGGGCGGCGCCCAGCCCGGGCAGCAGCACCGGGGCGGCCACCCGCAGGCGGGCGGCGATCTCGGCGGGCGGGGCGCCGGTCTGGACCAGCTCCAGCACCTCCTGGGCCAGGCGGCGTCGCACCGTACGGGCCGCGTCGCGCCGGTCCCGCTCGACGGCGATCAGCTGGGTGACGCCCTGGAGCAGGTCGAGCCGCTCCGCCGGCCAGTCGCCCGCGTCGGCCTCGACGGCCAGCAGCCAGTCGGACAGCACGCTCTCGCGCACGTCCCGGGAGGCGGGGCCGGGGCCGCCGCGGCCGTGTCCCCTGATCGGGAAGAGGGAGTAGGTAATACCCTGGATGGAGATCCGGTGCGGTCCCCTGCGGCCCGTCCGGACCGCCGCGAGGTGCTCGCTCGCCAGTGCCGCGCAGATGCCCGGCGCCAGCGGCTCGCCCGCGCCGGCGATCTGCCGGCCCGTGGGCGAGAGCACCCAGGCCCGGAGATCGAGGTCGGTGGTGAGCAGATCCAGCACCACATCGGGACCCCCACCGGCCGGACCCGAGGTCATGAGGCGGCGGTGGCGGTCCACGACGGCCGCGAGATCACCCGCCCGCTCGCCGGAGACCTGCCGCACCACGTACTCCGTAATCGTGGCGAATGCAACGTCTTCGTTCACAGCGAACAGAGGCAGCCGATTGCGCAGACAGGCCGATACCAGATCGTCGGGGATGTCCCCCAACTCCGCCTCGCCCGCCGCCAGGCCCGCGACGCCCGCGCTCGCGAGGATTCGTACGAACGGCTCGGAGTCGGCTGAATTTCTTCGCCATGCCAGGCCGGTGAGGACGAGTTCGCCCCCGGAGAGGTATCGGCTGGGATCCCTCAGGTCGGTCGTCATGACCCCGCGGACCGTCCGGTCGAGTTCTTCCTCGCCGCCCAGCAGCCGCAGCCCCAGCGCCTCGGTTTCCAGCAGTGCGCGCAGCCGCATGATGTCGCCGCCGATCTGTCTCGATGTTGCCGTTGGAAATCGGGCAGGTCGTCGCATCCTGCCTTTCATACGAATCTACAAGACGAGGGAGGCCGTCAGCCAACTCCTTCATGGTTTCGGTGACTGCACCCGGGGGACGCGCGGCTTGTGTACTGGCTCCACACCGCGTTAACAGCACGTGAACGACCAGTCGAGGGTCCTTAGGCCTCCTGGCTTGAAGTGAACGACACGATGAAGAAGAAGAGAGCCGCACATGGACTTCCTTCGCCCCGCCAGCTGGGAGGAGGCGCTCGCCGCTAAGGCCGAGTTCCCCTCAGCTGTGCCGATTGCGGGTGGCACCGACGTGATGGTCGAGATCAACTTCGACCACCGTCGGCCCGAGTACCTCCTGGACCTGAACCGCATCGGTCTGCTGCGGGAGTGGGAGGTCGGCGAGGATGTTGTCCGGCTCGGCGCTTCCGTCCCGTACACGCAGATCATGGAAAACCTCCGCACGGAGCTCCCGGGTCTCGCGCTCGCCTCGCACACGGTCGCGTCCCCGCAGATCCGCAACCGCGGCGGTGTCGGCGGCAACCTCGGTTGCGCCTCGCCGGCCGGCGACTCGCACCCCGCGCTGCTCGCGGCGGGCGCCGAGGTCGAGGTGGAGTCCGTACGCGGCTCGCGCCTGATCCCGATCGACGAGTTCTACACCGGCGTCAAGCGCAACGCGCTGGCCGCCGACGAGCTCATCAAGACCGTCCACGTCAAGAAGGCGGACGGCCCCCAGCAGTACTCCAAGGTCGGCTCCCGCAACGCGATGGTCATCGCGGTCTGCGCCTTCGGCCTGGCACTGCACCCGCAGACCCGTACGGTCCGCACCGGAATCGGATCGGCCGCGCCGACCCCGATCCGTGCCAAGGCCGCGGAGGAGTTCCTGAACGCCGCGCTCGAAGAGGGCGGCTTCTGGGAGTCCGGCAAGGTCATCACCCCGTCGATCGCCAAGCAGTTCGGTGACCTCGCCTCCGGCGCGGCCAACCCGATCGACGACGTCCGCGGCACGGCGAAGTACCGCCGTCACGCGGTCGGCATCATGGCTCGCCGCCAGCTCGTCTGGACCTGGGAGCAGTACCGCGGCAACACCGGCCGCTCGCTTGAAGGGGCTGCGTAATCATGCGCGTCAATTTCACTGTCAACGGACGTCAGCAGGAAGCCGACGACGTCTGGGAGGGCGAGTCCCTCCTCTACGTCCTGCGCGAGCGCCTGGGCCTGCCCGGTTCGAAGAACGCCTGTGAGCAGGGCGAGTGCGGTTCCTGCACCGTCCGTCTCGACGGCGTGCCGGTCTGCTCCTGTCTGGTCGCGGCCGGTCAGGTCGAGGGCCGCGACGTCGTGACCGTCGAGGGCCTGGCGGACTTCGCCAAGCAGCGCGAGGAGCACGGCCACGGCGGTGCCTGCGGCACCGGCGGCGGCTGCGGCGGCAAGGGCGGCGTCTCCCTGGACGCGGCGAAGCAGTGGCAGGCCAAGCCCGCCGACTCGCAGACCGGTGAGGGCGCCCCGCTCTCCAACATCCAGCAGGCGTTCATCGACGCCGGCGCCGTGCAGTGCGGTTTCTGCACCCCGGGCCTCCTGGTCCAGGCCGACGCGCTGCTGGAGGAGAACTCCTCCCCGTCCGACCAGGACATCCGTGAGGCCCTGTCCGGCAACCTCTGCCGCTGCACGGGCTACGAGAAGATCCTCGACGCGGTCCGCCTCGCGGCCGCCCGTCAGTCTGAGGCGGTCTGACCATGGCCCAGAACACCCGCACCGTGCCCGCAGGCGCTCCGACGAACGTCAGCCAGAAGCACACCAAGGGCGGCATCGGCGAGTCCACGCTGCGCCCTGACGGCACCCTCAAGGTGACCGGCGAGTTCGCGTACTCCTCGGACATGTGGCACGAGGACATGCTGTGGGGCCAGACCCTGCGCAGCACCGTCGCCCACGCCGAGATCGTCTCGATCGACATCTCCGAGGCGCTCGCGCTGCCCGGCGTGTACTCGATCCTGACGTACGACGACCTGCCGGCCGAGATGAAGAACTACGGCCTGGAGATCCAGGACACCCCGGTTCTCGCCAACGGCCGGGTACGCCACCACGGTGAGCCGGTCGCCCTCGTGGCCGCCGACCACCCGGAGACCGCCCGCCGCGCGGCCGCCAAGATCAAGATCGACTACCGTGAGCTGCCGCTCGTCACGGACGAGGCCTCCGCCCTGGCCCCCGACGCGCCGCTGATCCACGAGAACCGCGACGACCACCACATCGGTCACGTCCCGCACCCGAACATCGTGCACCGCCAGCCGATCATCCGCGGCAACGTGGAAGAGGCCCGCAAGCGCGCCGACGTCATCGTCGAGGGCGAGTACACCTTCGGCATGCAGGACCAGGCCTTCCTGGGTCCGGAGTCCGGCCTGGCCGTGCCGTCCGAGGACGGCGGTGTCGAGCTGTACGTGGCCACCCAGTGGCTGCACTCGGACCTCCAGCAGATCGCCCCGGTCCTGGGCCTCCCGCCGGAGAAGGTCCGCATGACGCTCTCGGGCGTCGGCGGTGCCTTCGGTGGCCGCGAGGACATCTCGATGCAGATCCACGCCTGCCTGCTGGCCCTGGCCACGAACAAGCCGGTCAAGATCGTCTACAACCGGTTCGAGTCCTTCTTCGGCCACGTGCACCGCCACCCGGCGAAGCTCTACTACGAGCACGGCGCCACCAAGGACGGCAAGCTCACGCACATGAAGTGCAAGATCGTCCTGGACGGCGGCGCGTACGCGTCGGCTTCCCCGGCGGTCGTGGGCAACGCCTCCTCCCTCTCGGTGGGTCCCTACGTCCTGGAGGACGTGGACATCGAGGCGATCGCGCTCTACACGAACAACCCGCCCTGCGGCGCGATGCGCGGCTTCGGCGCCGTCCAGGCCTGCTTCGCGTACGAGGCCCAGATGGACAAGCTCGCGGCGAAGCTGGGCATGGACCCGGTCGAGTTCCGCCAGCTGAACGCCATGGAGATGGGCACGGTCATGCCCACCGGCCAGGTCGTGGACGCCCCGGCGCCCGTCGCCGAGCTGCTGCGCCGGGTCAAGGCCCGCCCGCTGCCGCCGGAGCGCCAGTGGGAGTCGGCCGGCGAGGGCGCGGACGTCCGCGCGCTGCCCGGCGGCCTCTCCAACACCACCCACGGTGAAGGCGTCGTCCGCGGCGTCGGCTACGCGGTCGGCATCAAGAACGTCGGCTTCTCCGAGGGCTTCGACGACTACTCGACCGCCCGCGTGCGCCTGGAGGTCATCAACGGCGAGGCCGTCGCGATGGTCCACACGGCCATGGCGGAGGTCGGCCAGGGCGGCATCACCGTCCACGCGCAGATCGCCCGTACCGAGCTGGGCGTCACGCAGGTGACCATCCACCCGGCCGACACCCAGGTCGGCTCCGCCGGTTCCACGTCCGCCTCGCGGCAGACGTACATGACCGGTGGCGCGGTGAAGAACACCTGTGAGGCCGTCCGCGAGGCCCTGCTGGAGATCGGCCGTCGCAAGAACGGCTCGTACCACCCGGCCTGGGCCACCGCCGAGCTGCTGCTCGAAGGCGGAAAGGTCGTCACCGACGGCGGCGAGGTCCTCGGGGACATCGCCGAGATCCTCGAGGACGAGGCCATCGACCTCGAACTCGAGTACCGCCACCACCCGACCGTTCCCTTCGACCTGGTCACCGGTCAGGGCAACGGCCACGTCCAGTACACCTTCGCCGCGCACCGCGCGGTCGTCGAGGTGGACACCGAGCTCGGCCTGGTCAAGGTCGTCGAGCTGGCGACCGCCCAGGACGTCGGCAAGGCCCTGAACATGCTCTCCGTGGTCGGCCAGATCCAGGGTGGTACCACCCAGGGCCTGGGCGTCGCGATCATGGAAGAGATCATCGTGGACCCGAAGACCGCGAAGGTGCGCAACCCCTCCTTCACGGACTACCTGATCCCGACCATCCTCGACACCCCGACCATCCCGGTCGACGTCCTGGAGCTCGCCGACCCGAAGGCCCCGTACGGCCTGCGCGGCATGGGCGAGGCCCCGACCCTCTCGTCCACCCCGGCCGTCATCGCGGCGATCCGGGCGGCGACCGGTCTGGACATCAACAAGACGCCGATCCGTCCGGAAGCCCTCACCGGCACCCTCTAGGACGGCGTGGTCCGGGGGCCGCGAGGCCCCCGGACCCCCTCAGACTCTCCGGGCGGTGCGACATGGGAACGTCACACTTCACAGGCACCGCCCGGAGCACACGAAGCACCGCACCGCTCGCGGTCCTTCACGCAGCAGTACCCCTGCGAGAACCCCCCGTAGTACCAGCGGTCACCACCGCACTACCCGCAGTACACGCAGTGCACAATTCGCGTCGCCTCGGGCCGTCACCCCGGGTCGTGCAGCCAACGCAGTTTCCCAAATCCCGCGTCTCCAATCTCCATGCGGGTGCCCCTGTGAACCTTGGGAGTTAGGCACCATGACCCAATCGTCTGTGGAGCCCAAGACCACCGCGGAAGAGGCCGGCGACGGCTCTCGCACCCCCGCCGGGCGTTCTTGGCTCGATCGGTACTTTCACATAACGCACAGAGGATCCAACGTCGGCAATGAGGTTCGTGGCGGTGTCACGACGTTCATGGCCATGGCGTACATCCTCCTGCTCAACCCGCTGATCCTCTCCGGCAAGGACGTCGCCGGAGACACCATGAGCCAGAAGGCTCTGATCACGGCCACGGCCTTCGCCGCGGCCCTGACCACGCTCCTGATGGGCTTCGTCGGCAAGGTGCCGCTCGCACTCGCCGCCGGTCTGTCCGTCTCCGGTGTGCTGTCCTCGCAGGTCGCCCCCCAGATGACCTGGCCGCAGGCCATGGGCATGTGCGTGATGTACGGCGTCGTGATCTGTCTCCTGGTCGTCACCGGCCTCCGCGAGATGATCATGAACGCGATCCCGCTCGCGCTCAAGCACGCCATCACCATGGGCATCGGCATGTTCGTCGCCCTGATCGGCCTCGTGAAGGCCGGCTTCGTGGGCAAGGGCTCCGAGTTCGGTCCCCCGGTCCAGCTCGGATCGGTCGGCGAGCTCGCCGGCTGGCCCGTCCTGATCTTCTGCGTCACCCTGCTCGCCATCTTCATGCTCCAGGCCCGCAAGGTGCCCGGCGCCATCCTGATCGGCATCGTCGGCGGCACCATCCTCGCCGCCATCCTGAACGCCGTCATGGACATCGACCCGAAGGCCTGGAAGAACGGCGCCCCGGTCCTCGACGGCTCCGCGGTCTCGATGCCCGACTTCTCGCTCTTCGGCGAGGTCGAGTTCGGCGGCTGGGGCGATGTCGGCGTCATGACGATCGGCATGATCGTCTTCACGCTGGTGCTCGCCGGCTTCTTCGACGCGATGGCCACCATCATCGGCGTCGGCACCGAGGCCAAGCTGGCCGACGAGCAGGGCCGCATGCCGGGCCTGTCCAAGGCCCTGTTCATCGACGGCGCCGGTGGCGCCATCGGTGGCATCGCGGGCGGCTCCGGCCAGACCGTCTTCGTCGAGTCCGCCACCGGCGTCGGTGAGGGAGCCCGCACAGGCCTCGCCTCCGTCGTCACCGGCCTCTTCTTCGCCGCCTGCCTCTTCTTCACCCCGATCACGCAGATCGTCCCGGGTGAGGTCGCCTCCGCGGCCCTGGTCGTCATCGGCGCGATGATGATGCAGAACGCCCGCCACGTGGACTGGGCCGACAGCGCGACCGCCATCCCGGTCTTCCTGACCGTGGCGATCATGCCCTTCACGTACTCGATCACCCCGGGTGTCGCCGCCGGTGTCCTCTCCTACGTGGCGATCAAGGTCGCCCAGGGCAAGGCCCGCGAGATCGGTGCCTTCATGTGGGTGCTGACCGGCGTCTTCCTGGTCTTCTTCGCCCTGCACCCCATCGAGGCGTGGCTCGGCGTCAAGTAAGGCCGGGCGGTGATCACCACCTGACCCTCCACGCATCAGATACTGGAATCCGAACCTCTCCGAGGAGGCCCCCATGCTGGACATCGCCGAAGAACTGAACCGGTGGGTCGAGCAGGGACGAGACTTCGCCGTCGCCACGGTCGTGGCGGTCGGCGGGAGCGCGCCCCGGCAGCCCGGGGCAGCACTCGCCGTGGACGGCGAGGGCACGGCCATCGGCTCGGTTTCCGGCGGATGCGTGGAGGGTGCGGTGTACGAGCTGTGCCAGCAGGCGCTGGAGGACGGCGAGACCGTCCAGGAGAGCTTCGGATACAGCGACGACGACGCCTTCGCCGTGGGTCTGACCTGCGGCGGGATCATCGACATCCTGGTCACCCCGGTTCCCGTGGGCTCTCCCGTGCGGGAGGTGCTCGCGGCCGCGCTGGCCGCCGCCGCCCGCGGGGAGGCGGCGGCGGTCGCCCGTATCGCGGACGGCCCGGCGGAGCTGATGGGCCGCGCCGTGGTGGTCCGCGCCGACGGCTCCTACGAGGGCGGCTTCGGCGGACATCCCGAGCTGGACCGCACCATCGCCGAGGAGGCGCGCGCCATGCTCGACGCCGGCAGGACCGGCGTCCTGGAGATCGGCGCCGACGGCCGGCTCTGCGGTGAGCCGCTCAAGGTGCTGGTGGAGTCCAGCGTCCCGCCCCCGCGGATGATCGTCTTCGGCGCCATCGACTTCGCCTCCGCCCTGGTGCGGATCGGCAAGTTCCTCGGCTACCACGTGACCCTGTGCGACGCCCGGCCCGTGTTCGCCACGAAGAAGCGTTTCCCCGAGGCGGACGAGATCGTGGTCGACTGGCCGCACCGCTACCTGGAGACCACGGACGTGGACGGCCGGACCGTCCTGTGCGTGCTCACCCACGACGCCAAGTTCGATGTCCCGCTGCTCGAAATGGCCCTCAAGCTTCCCGTCGCGTACGTCGGCGCCATGGGCTCCCGCCGCACCCACGAGGACCGCAACAAGCGGCTCCGCGAGGTCGGCGTGACCGAGCTCGAACTGGCCCGGCTGCGCTCTCCGATCGGGCTGGACCTCGGCGCCCGCTCCCCGGAGGAGACCGCGCTGTCCATCGCCGCGGAGATCGTCGCGAACCGCCGCGGCGGTACCGGCGCCGCCCTCACCGGCGCGCACATCCCGATCCACCGCGACGGCTCGAACACCGTGGTCGGGCGGATCGGCTCCGTCGCTTGAAGCGAGGCCGACCAGCCGAACCGCTGAGGCACGGCGAAGGGCGCACCCCCGTGGGGGTTGCGCCCTTCTGTTGTTCCGCCTATTTTACCCGCCGGTAACAGCGCTTCCCCTTAACGGAGTTGAGCGAATGTCCCGGACCCGTACAGGTACGTTTCTCGCCGTCTGCGCGCTGGCCGCGGCCACGCTCGCGGCCGGGCCCGCCCCCGCTGCCGCTCCGGCGTCGGCTCAAGGGGCCACCTCCGCCGCGGGTGCCGCTCCCGCTGCCGGTCTGCGCGAGGTGCTGTTCGTCGGCAACAACTGGGAGGGCACCGCCGACGTCCTCGCCTCCACCGGCGGCCTCGGCAAGGTCGGCCGGGTCGACGTGATCCCCGACAAGGAGGAGCGGCTCCGGGAGATCTACCTCAACCCCGTGAAGCTCGGCTTCTTCCTGGGCATCCGGGCCACCGCCGGCGAGGGCCACGACCAGTTCGTGGACGACATGTACACCACCCCGGACGGCTCCGCCGTCGTCGCCTCCCGGCCCAGCTTCGCCGACGTCGTCTCCATCGACCTGCGGACCGGGCGGGTCAACTGGCGCTTCCCGGTGGCCGGGTACCGCGCCGACCACATGGCGGTCTCGCCGGACGGCACCAGGGTCGCCGTCTCGGCCTCCACCGCCAACACCGTGCACGTCCTCGACATCGCCACCGGCCGGCAGGTCGGCTCCTTCGCCACCGGCGACAAGCCGCACGAGAACACCTTCACCCGCGACGGCCGCTTCCTCTGGAACAGCGCGATCGGCGACGTCACCTCCGCCCTCGACGCCCCCTGGCTGGACTGGACGAAGGGGGACCGCAAGATCACCGTGGTCGACGCGCAGACCTTCCGCACGGTCCGGGTGATCGACATGCGCGAGCGGCTGGACGCCTTCGGCCGGCCGGACCTGTCCGACGCGGTGCGCCCCGTCTCCTTCAGCCCCGACGAGTCGAAGCTCTACTTCCAGGTGTCGTTCTTCAGTGGATTCCTGGAGTACGACGTGGCCACCGACCGCATCAGCCGTCTCAAGACCCTCCCCGAGAACCCGGCCACCACCACCGACCGCACCAAGTGGGTCAACGACTCCCGCCACCACGGCATGTCCATGAGCCCGGACGGGACCAAGCTCTGCATCGCGGGCACCATGGACGACTACGCCACCGTCGTGGACCGCGCCACCCTCACCGAGGGGCCGCTGGTACCCGCCGCCAAGCCGTACTGGGCCACCGTCGACGGCGACGGCACCGGCTGCGTGATCTCCGAGAGCGGCGCCGACCAGGTGACCGCCATCGACTTCGCCACCGGCGCCAAGCGCGTGTCCGTTCCCGTCGGAGACCACCCCCAGCGGGTCCGGCTCGGACACGTCCCGGCCGGCTGGACCGGCCCTGCCGCGCACTGATCCGCACGCCGGGCCGGTACTTCGCCCGACGGGCGGACCGGCACATCCAGCCAATATGAGGTGACCGGTCCGCGATGACCGATTAGTCTCCGGATCATGGTGGACATCCGTGAGGTACCCGAGGCCGAGATCGACCGCGCTCTGGAGCTCGCGTACCTGGTCTTCCACGACCGCCCCGAGAAGGAGGGCCGGGAGCGGCACCACGAGATCCTGGCCCGCTGCGGCCGGATCGGCGCCTACGACGGCGACGCGCTGGTCGGGTTCATGGCCGCGCACGACTTCCGGCTCTCCGTGCCCGGGGCGGACCTCCCGTGCCCCGGCCTCACCTTCGTCTCCGTCGCACCCACCCACCGCCGGCGCGGGGTCCTCACCGCGCTGATGGACGAGCAGCTGCGCAAGGCCGCCGCCGCGGGCAGCCCGCTCGCCGTGCTGTGGGCCTCCGAAGCGGCCATCTACGGGCGCTTCGGCTACGGCAGCGCCACCCAGGGCGTCACGATCGAGATCGACTCCACCCGGCCGCTGGCCCTGCGCATCGAGCCGGACCGGCGTCCGCTGCGGCTGGTCGACCCGGCCGGGGCGGCCGCCCTGATCGGCCCGTACCACGAGGACGCCCGCCGGACCCGGGCCGGCCGCCCGCGCCGCAGTCCCGAGCGCTGGGCGCACGAGTGGCTCTGCGAACAGGACGAGGAGGACGAGGAACTGAGCCCGCCCCGGATCATCGTCTCGGGGGAGCCGGGCGGACCGGTCGCGGGGTACGTGCTCTACCGCACCAAGCCCGAGCAGGACAGCGGCCCGGTCCGCACCCCGGGTCTGGTCCGGGTCGACGAACTGGAGGCCGGCACCCCGGAGGTGGCCGCCGCGCTGTGGCAGTGCGTGGCCTCCCTCGACCTGACCGGCAAGGTCTCCGCCTGGGGCCGCCCGGCCGACGACCCCCTGCTGCACTTCGCCGCCGACCGGGACCAGGTGCGGGTCACCGCCCAGTTCCCGGCGCTCTGGCTGCGCCTGGTCGACGTACGGGCGGCGCTGTCCGCGCGGTCATGGGCCGCGCCGGTGGAGCTGGTGCTGGAGGTGGCCGACGTACGGCTGCCGGCGAACGCCGGGCGCCACCGGCTCAAGGCCTGCCCGGACGGAGCCACGTACGAGCCCTCCCGGGCCGAGCCGGACCTGGTGCTCGACGTACGGGAGCTGGCCGCCTGCTACCTGGGCGGGACCAGGGTGTCCGAACTGGTCGCCGCCGGGCTGGTGGAGGAGCGGTCGCCGGGCGCGGCGGCGGCCCTGGACGGGGCCCTGCGCACCGGGCTGCTGCCGCACACCGCCGACGAGTTCTGAGGCGCCCGACGAGTTCTGTGAGGGCCGGCCAGTTCTGAGGTCCGGCCAGTTCTGAGGTCCGGCCAGTTCCGCGGGGCCGGCCAGGGCGGGGGCGGGCGAGCGGTCCGCCCCCGCCACGGGGTCACCCGGGCAGTGAGATCCGCGCCGCCGACATCCCGAAGCCGTGGCTCCAGACGCCGTCACGCAGTCCGCCGGGTGCCGGATGCAGGTCCTCGTCGCGGTAACGGCGCACGCTCTGGTGCCAGTTGAGGACCGCCACCATCCAGTCCTCCAGCTCCCGCACGTACGCGTCGAGTGACGCGCGCGCCGTCTCGTCGAGGCCGTAGTCCTCGTAGAGCACCGGCAGCTGGTGGTCCCGGATGTGCTCGAACTCCTCGGTGCGCTGCTTCATCAGATCCGCGACGATCTTGAACGCCTGAGGATAGTCGATGTCGAAGAAGTTCTGGGTGACGAGGATGTGGTTGTGCACCTCCCCCTCGATCTCGATCTCCTTCTGGTACGAGAAGAGGTCGTTGGTGATGCACCCGACGTCGGTGGCGGCGCTCTGCAGGGAGCGCATCACCCCGTCCTCGTAGATCTCCGGCGGGACGCCGTCGCCCTCGTGCCCCAGCCGGGCCAGGAACATCGTCATGTAGCTGCCGAAGGTGTAGCGCCGCATCTCCGCGTAGTCGACGGGGTCGGGGATGCGGTTCACGGTCGCGTTGCCGACCTCCCAGACCCAGCTGTCCACCATGCCGACGACGGTCTCGCGGAATTCCGCGCGCACCGGGTCGCTCATGCCGACGACGGTGCGCGCCCACAGGTCCTTCAGGCTCCGCTCCATCGCGGTGACGGGCTCGGGGGCCTGCGTCGGATCGACCGGGATCATGGCGATCAGCCGGTCCGTCGCCGCTCGCGCCGCGCCGGGGGACTTGGCGGTGGCGAAGACCTTCGGGTAGTAGTCGTCCGCGTAGGTGCCCCAGGCCAGCCACTGGGCGCTCAGGCGCAGTTGCTCGACGTTCCCGTCGGGGTCGATGCCGGCCGAGCACAGGGCGAAGTCCATGCCGATGAGCTTGGCCTCGTCCCAGATGTCGGACCCCGGGTCGCCCGGCTGCGGCTCCAGCAGGCCCATCTCCCGGCACCAGCGCACCACTTCGCGGCGGGCGTCGTCCAGGTGCGGGTTCAGGGTGAGCGGGAACGGCATGTAGAAGTCGGGCAGCAGCGAGGGGCCCACCTTCTGGAACGGCACGTGCGTGAAGGAGCGTCGGCGCAGGTCCATGGAGCGGGGGGTGAGCAGCGAGCGCAGGTCGACGGCGGTGGTGCCGAGCCCGGTGGGCATGAAGGGCAGGGTCAGCGGGGTGCCCGCGGCGCGGGCCTGCTCGTTCATGTAGCGGCTGGAGGACATGTGCCATTCGTGGCCGCCGGACTGCCAGTCCTGGAGCCCCTTGGCGTAGGCGAGTACGGCCGCGACCTCGGCGGGGTTCAGGCCGTGCTGGGCGGCGAGCGCGGGGACCTCGGCGAGGGCGGTGTACTCGAACTGCTGGAGCCGGGAGGTCAGCAGGTCGTTCGAGAGGTCGGCGGCCTCCTGGGTGGTGCAGTCCAGGAAGGTCTCCAGTACGAGGATGGCGTTGGAGAGCTCGCCCTCCTGCTCGACCTCGCGCTGGTACGAGAAGATGTCGTTGCGGATGTGGACCGCGTCGGAGAAGGCGTCCCGCAGCACCTCCAGCGGGCGCGCGTGGGCGACCCGGGGCGGGACCTCGGCGGACACGTACTCGATGAGTCCGGCGGACCAGGGCGCGCCGCCGACCTTGCGGCGCATCTCGATGTATTCGAGCGGGTTGGCCACCCGGCCGATGTTGATGTTGTGCAGCTCCCACATCGACTCGTTGAGGAGGTTCTTCGTGGACTCGGAGAACCGTTCCCTCCAGGCCGTCGACATCGCGGGCACGGTCCGCAGCCACAGGTCCTTGAGCCCCGCCTCGACCGGGTTGGCGGGCTCGGGGAAACCGTCGGCGAGGTCCATCGGCATGAAGGCGGCCAGGCCGTCGAGGTACTTCTTGGCGCCCTCGCGGTCCTGGGTGCGCTTGAAGACCTCCAGGAAGTGGTCGTCGAAGAAGAAGACCCACACGTACCAGTCGGTGACCAGGTTGAGCGCCTCGGCATCGCAGTCGGGGTGGGTGTACGAGCACAGCAGGGCGTAGTCGTGCGAGTCGAGGTCGCTCTCCTCCCACACGCCGGAGCCCTCCAGCATCTCGAAGTCGCGGGCCCACTGCTTGGTGTGGGTCCTCGCGGCCTCCAGATGGGGGTTCAGTCGCGCCGGATAGGGCACGTAGAAATCCGGCAGTTGGAACGGCTGTGTCACGGCGGGGTGGGCCTTTCGGTACGAGGGTGCGGGGGGCCCGTGGCTGCGGCCCCCCGCACGAGATCAGCACTGCCCTACCCCTGTTGCCCCTGGGATAAGGGGGAGTTCACTGCTTCAGGTGACGGACGGGTCGTTCCGCGGCGCGGGGACCTGGCGGGGGATAGAAGGGGTGGCCCCGGGGCTCTCCGCGTGCTCGCGGAACTGGTCCGCCTGCATCCGGAACATCGACGCGTACCTCCCCTCCAGGGCCAGCAGCTCCTCGTGGCCGCCCTGTTCGACGAGCCGCCCCTCGTGCAGCACGTAGATGACGTCCGCGAACCGCACCCCGGACATCCGGTGCGTGACCAGCACCACCGCCCGCTGCGGTCCGGCCAGCCCGCGGATGCTGTCGAAGGCGGCGATCTCCGCCTCCGGGTCGAGGGCCGAGGTCGGCTCGTCCACGACGATCACGCGGGCGTCGCGGTAGCGGGTGCGGGCCAGGCCGAATTTCTGCCACTGCCCGCCGGAGAGCTCCGAGGCGCCCCTGAACACCCGCGCGAGCAGGGTCTCGTAGCCGTGCGGCAGCTTGTCGACGATCCGGTCGGCCCCCGCGTACCGGGCGGCGGCGGCCACGGCGGCGGCCCCGTCCACGGCCCGGTCGGGGTCCTCCTCGCCGGGCCTGCCGATGGCGATGTTGGTACGGGCGGTCACCGGCCAGCGCTCGAAGTCCTGGGTGAGCAGCGCGACCCGGTCGAAGACCTGCTCCCGGTCGGCGTCGCGCACCTCCACCCCGTCCCAGGTCAGCGAGCCCGTGTCGGGCAGGTGCAGCCCGGCCAGCAGTTTGACCAGGGTGCTCTTGCCGGAGCCGTTCTCCCCGACCAGGGCGACGACCGTGCCCGCCTCGATGGTCAGCGAGACCCCGGTCAGGGCGGGCTCCGCGCGGTCCGGGTAGCCGAAGCCGACGTCGGTGAGCCGGATCGTGTTGAGCCGCTCGGGCAGCGCCAGCCCGCCGGCCGGGATGGCCCGGCGGGCCGCCGCGGCGACGAACCGCTCCAGGTCCCGTACGTACAGGGACTCCTCGTGCAGGGTGTTGGTGGTGGCGACGAGCGCGCCCAGGCTGGCCGAGCCGGTGCGCACCGCGATCACGGCGGTGCCTGCGACGGCGAGGTCCATCCGGCCGGAGACGATGAGGGCGCCCATCGCCGCGTAGGTGATCAGGGCGGCGGCGCCGGAGAGCGCCGCCGCCAGCAGTTCGGTGGCGGCCTTGTCCCGGGCGAGGCGGGTGGCCTCGACCTCGGCGTGCTCGGCCATGTTGCGGTAGTGGCCCAGCAGGTAGCGGCCGACGCCGTGCACCCGTACCTCGGGGGCCGAGGTGCGGGAGATCAGCAGCTGGCCGATGAGCCGGGCGGCCCGCACGTGCTCCACCCAGGTCATGACCGACAGGTAGCGGCGCTGGGCCACCCGCATCGCGCCCCAGCCCCGCGGCGCGGCGATCAGCAGCAGCATGGGCAGCAGCAGCGGGTGCAGCACAGTCAGCACCCCGGCGGTGGCGACCAGGGAGATCAGCCCGCCGAGGGTGGCCACGCAGGCGCCCACGGTCCGGCGGGCCGAGGGCGGCCCCCACTGGGCGCTGTCCAGGAGCCGCCGGAACTCCCCGTCCTCGATGGCTTCGAGCTCCACCTCGACGGCGGCGTTCAGGTACTGGACCTGCGCGGCCCGTTCGACCTTGGGCTCCAGCCGCCCGGCGGCCGCCGTGGACCGCGAGGCCAGGACGGCGCCCAGTACGGCCACCAGCGCACCGACGGCCAGGGCGGGCAGGGCGTCGTGCAGCCGGTCGGCGGGGCTGCCCGCGCCGAGCAGGGTACGGAGCACCTCGCTCAGCACGAGCAGTCCGACGGCGGAGGTGACCCCCTGCCCGGCCTCGGCGGCGGCGACGGTCAGGAGGGCGGGCCGGTCGGTGTCCCAGGCGAGCCGAAGGGTGCCGCCGACCATCCGGGGCATGGAGCGCAGGGTGGTGATCAGCCGGCTCTCCAGCTGGGCGTACTCGTGGTTCGCCCAGCCCGCGTCGTAGCGCAGGGGCCCGCCGAAGAGCCGCCGTTCGCTCTCGGAGACGGCGGCCTCGGAGGGCGAGGGACGTTTGAGGAGCCTCATGCCGGGCCACCTCCGCCCGGTCGCGGGTCGAACACCACATGAACGTGCACGGATCGCAAGATTCCTCCCGAGGTGCGGTGGCTGCGAGCTGACGCCGGAAGAACGTGGCTGCTCAGAGCGGCGTCACGGGAGGAGGGGAGCGAACGACCGCACACAGTTGCGGGCGGGCGGCCGAGCCCAAGGGGCGGACGGGACAGGGCCCGTGACGCGGCGTTCGAACCACCCGGAGGTGGGGACACCCCCCTTCGAGGGATTGCGCGTCGACCCGCGCGGCGGGAGCGCAGCGGCCGGCCGGCGAGCCGGCGCCGACACGGGTGCGGGCCCCGGCCAGGTCTCCCCGGTCCAGGGCCCGCACGGCGTGGCCCGCCGCAGCGGTGGCGCATCGGCCCGCTCTGCGGCAGCCGCCGCCGCTACTCGGCTTCGGCCTCCAGATTGCCCTCCGTGTCCAGGTACACCTGGCGCAGGGCTTCGAGGATCTGGGCGTCGGGCTTCTCCCACATGCCGCGCGACTCGGCTTCGAGCAGCCGCTCGGCGATGCCGTGCAGCGCCCAGGGGTTGGCCTCCTCCAGGAAGGCGCGGTTCTCCGGGTCCAGGACGTACGTCTCGGTCAGCTTGTCGTACATCCAGTCGGCGACCACGCCCGTCGTGGCGTCGTACCCGAAGAGGTAGTCCACCGTCGCCGCGAGCTCGAAGGCGCCCTTGTAGCCGTGGCGGCGCATCGCCTCGATCCACTTCGGGTTGACCACCCGGGCGCGGAAGACCCGGGAGGTCTCCTCGACCAGCGTGCGCGTCTTGACCGTCTCCGGGCGGGTGGAGTCACCGATGTACGCCTCGGGGGCGGTGCCCCGCAGCGCGCGGACGGTGGCGACCATGCCGCCGTGGTACTGGAAGTAGTCGTCCGAGTCCGCGATGTCGTGCTCGCGCGTGTCGGTGTTCTTCGCGGCGACCGTGATCCGCTTGTACGCCGTCTCCATCTCGGTGCGCGCTGGACGGCCCTCCAGACCGCGGCCGTACGCGTACCCGCCCCACACCGTGTAGACCTCCGCGAGGTCGGCGTCCGTCCGCCAGTCGCGCGAGTCGATCAGCTGGAGGATGCCGGCGCCGTAGGTGCCCGGGCGCGAGCCGAAGATACGGGTCGTCGCGCGCCGCTCGTCACCGTGCTCGGCCAGGTCCGCCTGGGCGTGGGCCCGGACGAAGTTCTGCTCCGCGGGCTCGTCCAGCGAGGCCGCGAGCCGTACCGCGTCGTCCAGCAGGCCGATCACGTGCGGGAACGCGTCCCGGAAGAAGCCCGAGATGCGCAGGGTGACGTCGATGCGCGGGCGGCCCAGCTCCTCCAGCGGGACCGGCTCCAGACCGGTGACGCGGCGCGAGGCCTCGTCCCAGACCGGGCGGACGCCCAGCAGCGCCATGGCCTCCGCCACGTCGTCGCCGGAGGTGCGCATCGCGCTCGTGCCCCACAGCGACAGGCCCACGGACGCGGGCCACTCGCCGTTGTCGGTGCGGTAGCGGCCCAGCAGCGAGTCCGCCAGGGCCTGGCCCGTCTCCCACGCGAGGCGGGAGGGGACGGCCTTCGGGTCGACCGAGTAGAAGTTCCGGCCGGTCGGCAGCACGTTGACCAGGCCGCGCAGCGGGGAGCCGGACGGGCCCGCCGGGACGAAGGAGCCGTCCAGGGCGCTGACCACGTGGGCGATCTCGTCGGTGGTGCCGGCCAGGCGCGGCACGACCTCGCGGGCCGCGAAGTCCAGCACGGCCGCCACGTCCGCCGAGTGCCCGGCGGCGACCTCGGCCACCGCCTCCGGGGCCCAGTCCGCGTCCTCCATCGCCTGCACCAGCGCGCGGGCCGTCTCCTCCGCCTGGTCGGCGGTGGTGCGGGTGGCCGCGGACTCGTCGAGGCCGAGGGCCTCGCGCAGGCCGGGCAGGGCCGTGGTGCCGCCCCAGATCTGGCGGGCGCGCAGGATCGCGAGGACCAGGTTGACCCGGGACGCACCGGTGGGGGCGCCGCCGAGCACGTGCAGACCGTCGCGGATCTGGGCGTCCTTGACCTCGCACAGCCAGCCGTCGACGTGCAGCAGGAAGTCGTCGAAGCCCTCGTCGTCCGGGCGCTCTTCGAGCCCCAGGTCGTGGTGGAGCTTCGCGGCCTGGATGAGCGTCCAGATCTGCGCGCGGATCGCGGGCAGCTTCGCCGGGTCCATCGCGGAGATCTGCGCGTACTCGTCCAGGTGCTGCTCCAGACGGGCGATGTCGCCGTACGACTCCGCGCGGGCCATCGGCGGCACCAGGTGGTCGACCAGGGTGGCGTGCACCCGGCGCTTGGCCTGGGTGCCCTCGCCCGGGTCGTTGACGAGGAACGGGTAGATGAGGGGGAGGTCGCCGAGCGCGGCGTCCGGGGCGCAGGACGCGGACAGGCCCGCGTTCTTGCCCGGCAGCCACTCCAGGTTGCCGTGCTTGCCCAGGTGGATCATCGCGTCGGCGCCGAAGCCGCCGTCCTCGGCGCGGGCCTGGATCCAGCGGTACGCGGCCAGGTAGTGGTGCGAGGGCGGCAGGTCCGGGTCGTGGTAGATCGCGATCGGGTTCTCGCCGAAGCCGCGCGGCGGCTGGATCAGGATGAGCAGGTTCCCGCGGCGCAGCGCCGCCAGGACGATGTCGCCCTCGGGGTTGGCCGAGCGGTCGACGAACATGTTGCCCGGCGCCTCGCCCCAGTGCTCCTCGACCTGCTCGCGCAGCTCCGCGGGAAGCTGCCCGTACCACCGCTTGTAGTCGGCGGCCGGGATGCGGACGGGGTTGCGGGCGAGCTGCTCCTCGGTGAGCCAGTCCTGGTCGTGGCCGCCGGCCTCGATCAGGGCGCGGATCAGCTCGTCGCCGTCACCGGAGACCAGGCCCGGGATCTCCTCGACGGGGCCGAAGTCGTAGCCGCCCGCGATGAGGGTGCGCAGCAGTTCCACGGCGCTTGCGGGGGTGTCGAGGCCGACCGCGTTGCCGATGCGGGAGTGCTTGGTCGGGTAGGCCGACAGGACCAGCGCGATCTTCTTGTCCCGGCGCTCGATGTGCCGCAGCCGGGCGTGGCGTACGGCGATCCCCGCGACCCGCGCGGCCCGCTCGGGGTCCGCCACGTAGGCGGGCAGGCCGTCCTCGTCGAGCTCCTTGAAGGAGAACGGGACGGTGATCAGCCGGCCGTCGAACTCCGGCACCGCGACCTGGGTGGCGGCGTCGAGCGGGGACAGGCCCTCGTCGTTCTCCTCCCAGGCGCTGCGGGAGCCGGTCAGGCACAGGGCCTGGAGGATCGGCACGCCGAGCGCGGCGAGCGCCCCCGCGTCCCAGGACTCGTCGTCGCCGCCGGCCGAGGCCGTCGCGGGGCGGGTGCCGCCCGCCGCGAGGACGGTGGTGACGATGGCGTCCGCGGACTCCAGCTCGGCGATCAGCTCCGGCTCCGGCGTGCGCAGGGAGGAGACGTACAGGGGGACCGCCTGGGCCTCCTGGGCCTCGACGGCCTCGCAGAGGGCGTGCACGAAGCCGGTGTTGCCGCTCATCTGGTGGGCGCGGTAGTAGAGCACCGCGATCCGCGGGCCCTCGGTCCGCTGCGGGGTGCGCTCCAGCGGGCCCCAGGTGGGGGCCGCGGCCGGGGGCTCGAAGCCGTGTCCGGTGAGCAGGACGGTGTCGGAGAGGAACCGCGCCAGCTGGTCCAGGTTGGCCGGGCCGCCGTGCGCGAGGTAGCCGTGTGCCTCGGCGGCGATGCCGATCGGGACGGTCGAGGCCTCCATCAGCTGGGCGTCCGGGGCCTGTTCGCCGGTCAGCACCACGACCGGGCGGTGCTGGCCGGGGGCCAGCAGCAGGTCGAGGCCGTCCTGCCAGGCGCGCAGGCCGCCCAGGAGGCGTACGACGACCAGGTCGGCCCCCTCCAGGAGGCCGGGCAGGTCGTCCAGGGGAAGGCGGGAGGGGTTCGCGAACCGGTATGGGACGGGGCCGTCCGCGGCGCGGGCGCTGAGCAGATCGGTGTCGGACGTCGACAGCAGCAGGATCATGCGGCGGCAGCCTTCCTCGGGGTTTCCGCGCCCCGGGCAGTGAGGACAGCGGGAGTTCCTGACTCACCCCGCCGATCGCTCCGCGGGGTTCACAGTGGCGGGACCGCGCCGGAATCTCACCGGGCTTCCTCCCATGTCGCCGTCCTCGGCGACGGCGGGCCGTTTGGCCTGCCGAAAGGTCATCCTAGGCGGCCGTGGCGCTGCGCTGGCTCGGCGGGGTGGGGTGGGCGGTTGGGCGCGGCGCCGTTGCCGGGGCTCTGCCGTGATGCTGCGCTGGCTCGGGGTGGTGGGTTGCCGGGTGCGGCGCCGTTGCCGGGGCTCTGCCCCGGACCCCGCGCCTCAAACGCCGGCGAGGCTGGAGGTGCCTGGCGGGGTTGGATGTGCCTGGCGGGGTTGGATGTGTCCGGCGGGGGTGGATGTGCCTGGTGGGGCTGGGCGGGGTGGTGACGGACACAGGTCGGGGCGTCGTAATGGTGGGTATGCTCGCGGCCATGCCCACGCCCCCCTCCGACGCATCGCGGGACGAACCCGTCATACGGGACCGTGGCGACGCCTGCCCCGGCGCGCTGCGGCTGCATGCGGCGGACGACGGGTTCCTGGCGCGGGTCCGGATTCCGGCGGGCCTGCTCACGGCCGGCCAGGCGGACGCGCTGGCGCTCGCCGCCGACCGGTTCGGGGACGGGCACCTGGAGCTGACCTCGCGCGGCAACGTCCAGCTCCGCGGGCTCGCGGACGGCTGCGGCGGTGCGCTGGCGGAGCTGCTGGACGCGGCGGGCCTGCTGCCCGCGCCGGGCCACGAGCGGGTACGGAACATCGTGGCGACCCCGCTGTCCGGACTGGAGGGCCCTGCCCGGCCCGACGTGCTGCCCTGGGCCGTGGAGTTCGACCGGCTGCTGTGCGCCGGCTCCCGGGCGACCGCCCTGTCCGGGCGGTTCCTGTTCGCCTTCGACGACGGGCGCGGCGACGTGGCCGCGCTGGGCCCCGACGTGACCGTGCTCGGCAGGCCGGACGGCCGGGCGCTGGTCCGCCTGGGCCGGGCCGCCGACGCCGTGGAGCTGGCGGCGGCGGACGCCCCCCGGGCGGCGCTGCTGGCCGCCGGATACTTCCTCGACACCGCCGAGGCGGCCGGCACCCGCGCCTGGCGGGTGTCCGAACTGCCCCCCGAACACCCCCTGGAGGCGGCGGAGTTCGCCCGGCGGCTCGAAGCCGCCGGGATCGCGGCCGAGCCCTGTGGCGAGGTGGCCTGGCCGTACGCGCCCCCGCCCCGGCCGGGGGGCGCCGGCGGCCGCGCGGCCCTGTGCGTACTGCCGCCGCTGGGACGGCTGAGCTCCGCCCAGTGGCGGGTCCTCGCGGAGGTGGCCGGCGAGGGGCGCGGCGAGCTGCGCGTCACCCCGTGGCGCAGCGTCGTGCTGCCCTCGGCCGATGCCCGGCGGCCGGCCCCCGGCGCGGACCGCATCGAGGGCGCCGGGCTGGTCACCGCCCCGGACAGCCCCTGGGAGACCGTCACCGCCTGTACGGGACGGCCCGGTTGCGCCAAGTCCCTCGCGGACGTGCGCGCCGACGCGCGGGCCGTCGCGGAGCGGGCGCGCGGGCCGCTGCCCGTGCACTGGTCAGGCTGCGAGCGGCGCTGCGGGCATCCGCGCGGCGCCGCCTGGGTGGACCTGGTCGCCACCCCGGCCGGGTACCGGGTCGCCGCACCGGGCCGCCCCGTACGGCAGGACGTACCGGCCACCGAACTTGCACAGGCCCTCGCGGCCGCCCGTCAGACCCCCGAAGCCCCCGAACCGCAGTGAAGAAATGAGCGAGTGCACCGTGTTTGAGTACGAGAAGGACGGCGCGGCCATCTACCGCCAGTCCTTTGCCACGATCCGCGCCGAGGCGGATCTCTCCGGGCTGCCCGCATCGGTCGCCCAGGTCGCGGTGCGCATGATCCACGCCTGCGGGATGACCGACCTGCCCCAGGACCTGGGCTACACCCCGGAGGTCGTACTGCGGGCGCGCGCCGCCCTGGAGGCCGGCGCGCCCGTCCTCTGCGACGTACAGATGGTCGCCAGCGGGGTCACCCGCAAGCGGCTGCCGGCCGGCAACGAGGTCGTCTGCACCCTCTCCGACCCGGCCGTGCCGGAGCTCGCCGCGAAGATGGGCACCACGCGCAGCGCCGCCGCGCTCGAAGTCTGGCGCGACCGGGGCCTGCTGGAGGGCTCGGTGATCGCCGTGGGCAACGCCCCGACCGCGCTGTTCCGGCTGCTGGAGATGATCGAGGAGGGTGCCCCGCGCCCCGCCGCCGTCATCGGCGTCCCCGTCGGCTTCATCGGCGCGGCCGAGTCCAAGGACGCGCTCGCCGCGCACTCCTCGGGGCTCGACCACCTGATCGTCCGGGGCCGGCGCGGCGGCAGCGCGATCGCCGCGGCGGCCGTCAACGCCATTGCGAGCGTGGCCGAATGAGCGCCGAAGCGAGGACTGCGGGCAAGCTCTACGGGGTCGGGCTCGGTCCCGGCGACCCGTCCCTGATGACCCTGCGCGCCGTCGAGGTGATCGCGGAGGCGGACGTCGTCGCGTACCACTCGGCCCGCCACGGCCGCTCCATCGCCCGCTCGATCGCCGCGAAGCACCTGCGCGCGGACCACGTCGAGGAGCCGCTGGTCTACCCGGTCACCACCGAGACCACCGACCACCCCGGCGGCTACCAGGGCGCGATGGAGGAGTTCTACGAGGCCTCCGCCGCCCGCCTGGCCGCACACCTGGACGCCGGCCGGACCGTGGCCGTGCTCGCGGAGGGCGACCCGCTCTTCTACGGCTCGTACATGCACATGCACAAGCGGCTCGCGGACCGCTACGAGGCCGAGGTGATCCCCGGCGTGACCTCGGTGAGCGCCGCCGCCGCCCGCCTCGGCACCCCGCTGGTGGAGGGCGAGGAGGTCCTGACCATCCTGCCCGGCACCCTGCCGGAGGAGGAGCTCACCGCCCGGCTCGCCGCCACCGACTCGGCGGTCGTGATGAAGCTCGGCCGCACCTTCCCCGCCGTGCGCCGGGCCATGGACAACAGCGGGCGGCTGGCCGAGGCCCGCTACGTCGAGCGCGCCACCATGGAGGGGGAGCGCACCGGGGACCTCGCCGACACCGACCCCGACAGCGTGCCGTACTTCGCGGTCGCCGTGGTGCCCAGCCGGATCGGCAACCCGGGCAGCGTGCCGTCCGGCCCCGGCGAGGTCGCGGTCGTCGGCACCGGACCGGCCGGGCCGCTGTGGCTCACCCCCCAGACCCGGCGGGCGCTGGCCGACGCGGAGGTGCTGGTCGGCTACACCACCTACCTGGACCGGGTTCCGGTGAAGCCGGGCCAGATCAGGCACGGCTCCGACAACAAGGTGGAGTCGGAGCGCGCCGAGTTCGCCCTGGACCTGGCCCGGCGCGGCAAGCGGGTCGTGGTGGTCTCCGGCGGTGACCCCGGGGTCTTCGCGATGGCCACGGCCGTGCTGGAGGTCGCGGGGCAGGACGAGTACAAGGACGTGCCCGTACGGGTCCTGCCGGGGGTGACCGCGGCCAATGCGGCGGCCGCCGCGGCCGGCGCCCCGCTGGGCCACGACTACGCCACCGTCTCCCTGTCCGACCGGCTCAAGCCCTGGGAGGTCATCGCGGAGCGGCTGCGCGCCGCCGCCGCGGCCGATCTGGTGCTCGCGCTGTACAACCCGGGCTCGCGCAGCCGGACCTGGCAGGTGGCGCAGGCCCGGGAGCTGCTGCTGGAACTGCGCTCCCCGCAGACCCCGGTGGTCGTCGCGCGGGACGTGGGCGGCCCGGAGCAGTCGGTGCGGATCGTCACGCTGGCCGAACTGGAGCCCGCCGAGGTCGACATGCGCACGATCCTGCTGATCGGTTCCTCGCAGACCCAGGTCACGGAGCGGGCCGACGGTTCGAGGGTGACGTGGACTCCGCGCCGCTACCCGTGAGCCGCTGAGCGGGCGCCGGACCCCGGGGGCGGTCACCGTCCCCGGGTCCGGCCGCAGCCGGCGGCGGTCACCGCCCCGGGGGCCGGCCGCAGCCGCTCAACCCGCGCAGCCCGCCAGGTCGTCCGCGCAGCCCTGGACGCCCTTGGGGTCGAGCGTGAGGAGCTGCCACGCGATCACCCCGGCCGGCGGCGAGTCGCCCTTGGGCGGGGCCTCTATGTGCGCCGACAGCGCGGGCCCCGCCGGGACGTTGAGCCGGGTCACGTCACCGGGCGCGCAGCTCAGCTCGAACGACCGGTCTCCGGCCGCCCCGTCGCGGGCCAGCACCAGCGTGATCCGCGGGCTCTCCTCGCTGTCGCAGGCGATGTCGAAGCGGTACGGCCGCTCCCCGCCCAGCTCGAAGGTCTTCTCCAGGCCCGCCGCGAGGAACCCGGTGCCGCGGCCGGTCACCCGTGCCTCGGCGTCGTCGCCGCTCTTCCCCACCGCCTCGTCCGCGCGCTGCAGGGCCGCGTCGGGGTCCCATCCTCTGGGTGTCGACTTCTCCCCGCATCCGGTGACGAGTGTCGCGGCGGTGAGGATCAGGGCGAGTGAGGAGTGGCGTATCCGCATGGCCTCAGCCTAAGGCTTGCGGGGGACCTCCAGCTCAGCCCCGGGAGGCGTCCAGCCAGCGGCGGACCGCTTCGACGGAGCCGGCCTCCGGCACCGACTCCGGAACCGGCGGCCGCCGTACGACGAGCACCGAAATGCCCGCTTCACGGGCCGCGGTGAGCTTGGGGGCGGTGGCGCTGCCGCCGCTGTCCTTGGTCACCAGTACCTCGATCCGGTGCCGGGACAGCAGCTCCCGCTCGTCGTCGAGGGTGAACGGGCCCCGGGCGAGCAGGACTTCGAGCCGCGGCGGCATCTCCCCGGCCGGGGGATCCACCGAACGCACCAGGAACCAGGGCTCGGTGAGGTGCGCGAAGCTGTGCAGGCCCATCCGGCCGGTCGTCAGGAAGACCCGGCCGCCCATGCCCGGCAGCAGCGCGGCCGCGTCGTCGAGGGAGTCCGCGAAGGTCCAGCGGTCACCGGGTCCGGGCGTCCAGCCGGGCCGGCGCAGTGCCAGCAGCGGGACGCCGGTGAGGGCCTCGGCTTCGGAGGCGTGGAAGCTCATCCGTTCGGCGAAGGGGTGGGTGGCGTCCACGACGTGCGTGACATTGTGGACGATGATCCAGGTCGCGAGCCCCACGATGCCACCGAAGCCGCCGATCCGGATCTCGCCCGGCGGCAGCACCGGTGCGGTGACCCGGCCGGCCAGGGAGGTCGTCACCCGGTACGGGGAGTGCTCCAGCGCCTCCGCGAGGCGGCGGGCCTCGGTGGTGCCGCCCAGGATCAGGACGTGCCCGGCGGCCCCGGCCGGGGCCGCCCGCGGGTCCCGGTCAGCAGGCATGCCGGTCGCGCTCGGCCGAGTACAGGTGGCTGTCGCGGAACTGCTCCGCGCCCAGCGTGCGCCCGACCAGGATCACCGCGGTGCGCACCAGCCCCGCCGCCTTCACCTGGCCGGCGATGTCGGCCAGGGTGCCGCGCAGGATCAGCTCGTCGGGACGGCTGGCCATCGCCACCACCGCCACCGGGCAGTCGGCCCCGTAGTGCGGCAGCAGTTCCCCGACGACCCGGTCCGCGTAGCGGGTGGCCAGGTGCAGCACCAGCAGCGCACCGCTGCGGCCGAGCGTGGTGAGGTCCTCGCCGGGCGGCATCGGCGTGGCCTGCTGGGCGATCCGGGTCAGGATGACGGTCTGGCCGACGGTGGGCACGGTCAGCTCCCGCTTCAGCGCGGCGGCCGCCGCGGCGAAGGCCGGGACGCCCGGGACCACTTCGTAGGGGATGCCGGCCGCGTCGAGGCGCCGCATCTGCTCGGCGACGGCGCTGAAGATGGAGGGGTCGCCGGAGTGCAGGCGGGCCACGTCCTGGCCCGCCTCGTGGGCCCGTACGAACTCCGCGACGATCTCGTCCAGGTTCAGCTGCGAGGTGTCGACCAGGCGGGCGTCCGCCGGGCACTCGGCCAGCAGCTCTTGGGGGACCAGGCTGCCCGCGTACAGGCAGACGGGGGCGGCGGCCAGCGTCCGGGCGCCGCGCACGGTGATCAGGTCGGCGGCGCCGGGGCCCGCCCCGATGAAGTACACGGTCATGTCTGGTCCTTCTCGTTCTCGTTCTCGTGCGTCTCGTGCGTCTCGTGCGTCTCGTGCGGGGTCGTCCGCGGCTCGTCCGCCGCCGGGCAGGGCTTGGTCACCGACCACTGGGTGACCGCCATCGCCTGCCGCCAGCCGGTGAAACCGCCGACCGGCACCGCGTGCGCGACGGCCAGTTTCACCAGTTCTCCGCCGTGCCGGCGGTAGCGGTCGGCGAGCACCGCCTCGGACTCCAGGGTGACCGTGTTGACCACCAGCCGGCCCCCAGGCGCAAGCGCGGCCCAGGCCGCGTCGAGCAGGCCCGGCGCGGTCAGGCCGCCGCCGATGAACACCGCGTCGGGGGCGGGCAGCCCGGCCAGCGCCTCGGGCGCCGCACCGGTGATCACGCGCAGGCCGGGGACGCCGAGCGCCGCCGCGTTGCGCGTGATGCGCGCCGCCCGCACGGGAACGCGCTCCACGGCCACGGCCCGGCAGGAGGGGTGCGTACGCATCCACTCGATGCCGATGGAGCCGGAGCCGCCGCCGATGTCCCACAGCAGTTCGCCGGGTGCGGGCGCCAGCGCGCACAGGGTCGCCGCGCGCACGTGCCGCTTGGTGAGCTGGCCGTCGTGCTCGTACGCGGTGTCGGGCAGGCCGGGGGTGGCGCCGAGCCGGGGCGCCGGGGCGGCCGGGTCCCGGCGGCACTCGACGGCCACCACGTTCAGGGGGTCGCCCGGCCCGTGCTCCCAGCCGTCCGCGTGGCCCTCGTACGAGTCCTCGTGCTCGGAGCCGAGCTGTTCCAGCACCCGCATCCGGCTCGGGCCGAAGCCCCGCTCCCGGAGCAGGGCCGCGATCTGGGCCGGCGAGCCGGCGCCCGCGCTGAGCACCAGGACCCGGCGCCCCTCGTACAGCGAGGCCGCGAGCCGGGCCACCGGGCGGCCGACGACGGTGACCACCTCGGTGTCCTCCACGGGCCAGCCCAGGCGGGCGCAGGCGTACGACACGGAGGAGGGGTGCGGGTGGACCAGCAGGGCGTCCGGGCCGAGCTCCTCGGTGAGGGCGCGGCCGATCCCGTAGAACATGGGGTCGCCGCTGGCCAGCACCGAGATCCTGCGGCCCGCGTGCTCGGCCATCAGCTTCGGTACGGCCGGGCGCAGCGGGCTCGGCCAGGCCACCCGTTCGCCGGGGCAGTCGGCCGCCGGCAGCAGGTCCAGCTGCCGGGGCCCGCCGATCAGCACCTCGGCCGAGGTGAGCGCGGACCGCGCGGCGGCGGTGAGCCCGGCCCAGCCGTCGGCGCCGAGGCCGACGACCGTCACGGGGACGGGGGGTGCTGCGGAGCTCACTGCGCGAAACCTCGGGGAAGGGAAGGGAAGGGGAAGGCAAGCGGATGGACCCGCAGCCTACTGGCCCGGGCCCGGCCCGGGCCCCCGGGGTGATCAGCCCCACGTCCGCCCGCGCCGGGCGCCCCGGTGTGAGCCCGTCCGCCCCCGGGACGCCTCCGGGCGCCCCGGACGGACCCTGACCCGGTCGCCCGGGCCGCCGGAGACTCGGCGGCATGGACGACGACGCTACGGACAACCACCCAGAAGCCGAGCACGCGGTGGTCCTCGGTGCCGGCCTGGCCGGGCTGCTGGCGGCGCGGGTGCTCGCGGACCGCTTCCCGCGCGTGACGCTGGTCGAGCGGGACGAACTGCCGACGGACGGGCCGGCGTTCCGGCCCGGGGTACCCCAGTCCCGGCACGTGCACGGGCTCTGGGCGCGCGGGCTGGAGCTGATCGAGGGGATGCTGCCCGGGATGACCGGGAAGCTGCTGGCCGCCGGGGCCGCGGTGCTGGAGCCGCCGCGCGACTTCCTCTGGCTGAGCCCCGCCGACTGGTTCGGGCCCCTGCCCGGCGCCAGCATGCTCATGGCCGGGCGGGAACTGTTCGAATGGACGGTCCGCACGGAGGTGCTGCGGGACGAGCGGATCCGGATCCAGGACGGCCGGCTCGCCACCGGGCTCGTCGCGGGACCGGACGGCCGCTCGGTGGCCGGGGTGCGGTTCCGCGAGGGCGAGCCGCTGGCCGCGCGCTTCGTGGTCGACGCCACCGGACGGACCTCCAAGGCCCCGGCCTGGCTCGCGGCCCTCGGCTACCCGGCCCCCGAGACCACCCGCTACGACTCCCACCTCGGCTACTCCAGCCGCTACTTCGCGGCCCCGCAGGACCCGGGCCGGGGCTGGCGGGCCCTGTACGTCCAGGGCCGCCCGGAGACCCCGCGCGGGGGAGTGCTGGTGCCGCTGGACGGGGGCCGCTGGCTGGTCACCCTGATCGGCAACGGCAAGGACGCCCCGCCCACCGGGGGCGGCGAGTTCCTGGAGTTCGCCCGGAGCCTGCGCAGCCCCGCCCTGTACGAGGCCATCCGCGACGCGACCCCGCTCTCGGACCCCACCGCCTTCCGGGGCACCGCCAACGAATGGCGCCACTACGAGCGGCTGGAGCGCAGGCCCGACGGCTTCGTGGTGGTCGGCGACGCGGCCTGCCGCTACAACCCGGTCTACGGGCACGGCATGACGGTCGCCGCGCACTGCGCGGACCTCCTGCGCGAGGCCCTGCGCGGGCTGGACCCCGCGCAGATCCCGGCCGCCGCCGGGCGGATCCAGCGCCGGACCGCCACCGCGTCCGGCGTGGCCTGGCAGATCGCCACGAGCGAGGACATGCGCTATCCGGGGACCGAGGGTCCGCCGCCCGACCGGGCGACCCGGATCCTCCAGCGCTACATGTCCCGGGTGATGGCCGGGGCCAACAGCGACCCGGTGCTCTCGCGGCAGCTGTTCGGGGTGCTCTCGCTGAGCACCCCGCCGAACGCGCTGCTCAGCCCCGGGACGGTGATCCGGGTGCTGGCCAAGTGGCGGCTGCCGGCGGTCCCGGTCACGGCCGACTACCCGGCGCACCACCGCGCGTCGGCCGCGGGGGCCGGGCGGCCCTGACCCGGCAGGACCCCGCTCAGGGCGAGCCGGTCGCACGCTCGTACAGGGCGCGCGTGCTGTCGTCGAACCAGCTGCTGTACGAGGTCTGCTCGTCGCCGCCGCCGTCGCGGCCGCCGATCACTCCGATCAGGGTGTGCCCGTCGGTCAGTACGGGACCGCCGCTGGTCCCGTTGGGTACGCCCGCGCAGTCCAGCCGCAGCTGCGCGGGCCCCTCGGCGCGGGCGGTGTTGTAGCAGTCCAGGGGCTGTTCGGCGTCGTTCGGGTAGCCCACCACCCGTGCGGGCGCGGGCAGTTCGGGCCGGAACCGGATCGTCTGCGCGCCGGTGACGTCCTCCAGCCGCTCGCCCGGATGGCCCGGCCGGCGCACCCGTACGAACGCCACGTCGTGGTCGGGGTCGGCGGACTCCGTCCAGCGGGGGTCCACGTCGATGCGGGTGGGCACCCAGACGCCGTACGGGGCCGCGCCGTCCCGGTAGCCGGGGACGAAGGCGAGGTTGGTGCGGAAGCCGCTCTGGTACACGCAGTGGGCGGCGGTGGCGATGAGGTCCCCGTCGGGGGAGTGCACGACGGCGGCCGAGCAGTGGTGGTCGGGGTCCCAGTCGGTACCGGGGGAGAACAGCGCCCCTATCGCGGGCTCCGGGGCGGCCGTCCGGGCCTCCAGGGGCGAGGAGGGCTGCCAGCCGCCGGCCCGCCACCGCACCGGATCCGGGGACCCGGCCGCGCCGGGGCCCGCCGAGGACCCCGTGAACGCCCGGGAGTCGGCCGGCGGGTCCTCGGTCTCGGCCACGATGCCGTCCAGCACGTCCGAGGCCGTCCGGTCCGCGCGCTCCGGGTCCTGGAGGTAGCTGCCCTGCGCGGGATCCCCGTCCGCGAGGTGCCCGGCGACCGCGCGCAGCTCGCCCACGAGCCAGGAACCGCCGCCCACCAGGGCGAGGCAGATTCCGAGCAGCACGGATATGCGTACCGCCCTGTCCCTCACCGTGCCGACCATATGGTGCTCCCACCCCCGAGGATCATCCGACGTTCCGTCCGATGGGTGTGAAGGCGACACAGGTTCCGGAATGGGAATGTGTCGGTCCTCACAGCCCGCCCGCGGCCTGCCGCGCGTCATCCGCCGTCCTTCCGTACGCCATTCAACTCCCCTACTCTCCAGGCGACTTGAGCGACAGTGGAGCGACGGGAGCCAAAAGCATGAGATTGCGGAATCGGATGGCGGGCGCGGTCCTGGCCGGTCTGGTCACGATGGGGCTCGCCGTGGGGACGGCCGCTCCGGCCGGCGCCGGGGAACCCTCCTACGCGGGATCCACCGGCGTCGGTGTCCACAACGCGTACGAGAAGGCGAAGTACCCGTACTTCGCGGACGCGCTGGACTCCGGCGCCGCGATGCTCGAACTCGACGTGTGGACGAACTTCTTCGGCAGTTCCTGGCGGGTGTCGCACGACAACCCCTTCGGCAACGCCAACAACTGCGAGAACGCCGCCACCCCCGCCCAGCTGCGCACCAAGCCCCGAGACCAGAACCTCGCGGGCTGCCTCTCCGACATCCGCGCCTGGCACGACGCGCACCCCGGCCACCGCCCGGTCGTCCTGAAGCTGGAGCTCAAGGACGGCTTCGCCGCCAACCTCGGGCGCGGGCCGGCGGAGCTCGACGCGCTGCTCACCTCGAAGCTCGGGGACGCCGTCTACCGGCCCGGCCAGCTGGCCGCCGGCCACCCCGACCTGGACGCCGCGGCCCGCGCCGGCGCCTGGCCGAGCCGGTCGGCCATGGCGGGCAGGTTCCTGGTGGAACTGATACCGGGCACCGTGGAGGAGGGCAACGGCGCGGACACCCTCTGGACGGACCGCGAGTACGCCACCCACCTGCGCACCCTCGCCGCCTCGGGCCGCCTCGGCCAGGCCGCCGCCTTCCCGGCCGTGCACCGGGCCGAGGCGGGCGATCCGCGGGGCCGGTACGCCGACGCCTCGCTCCGCCCCTGGTTCGTGGTCTTCGACGGGGACGCGAGCGCGTACGCCGGGGGCTCCATCGACACCGGCTGGTACGACCGCAACCACTACCTGCTGATCGCCACCGACGCCCACAACGTCGCCCCGGCCATCGACGCCGTCCGCCCGACCGAGGCCCAGGCCCGCGAACGCCTCGCGCTGATGGCCTCCCGCCACGCGTCGATCGCCTCCGCCGACTGGTATCCGCTGCCCCAGGTCCTCGGCACGGTCGTACCGCGCGGATGACCCGAGTACCCTTGTTGCGAACGATTCGCAACAAGGGTTGAGGGTGCTGTGGTGGGATCTCCGGTGGTGCTCGGCATCGAGTCGTCCTGCGACGAGACCGGCGCCGGGATCGTGCGCGACGGCGAACTCCTCGCGCACGTCGTCGCATCCAGCATGGACGAGCACGCCCGCTTCGGCGGGGTCGTCCCGGAGATCGCGGCCCGCGCGCACCTGCACGCCTTCAACCCGGTCGTACGCCAGGCCCTCGACCAGGCCGGACTGAGGATGTCGCAGCTCGACGCGATCGCCGTCACCACCGGCCCGGGACTGTCCGGCGCACTCCAGGTCGGACTGGCCGGGGCCAAGACCCTCGCCTACGCCCTGGGCCTGCCGCTGTACGGGGTGCACCACCTCGCCGGCCACGTCGCCGCCGACACCCTGGAGCACGGCCCGCTTCCCCAACCCTGCATGGTGCTGATCGTCTCGGGCGGGCACACCTCGCTCCTCCTCGTACGCGACCTCGTGCGCGAACCGATCCTGCACCTCGGGGACACCCTCGACGACGCGGCCGGGGAGTGCTTCGACAAGGTGGCCCGGGTCCTCGGCCTGCCCTACCCCGGCGGCCCGGCCATCGACCGGGCCGCGCGGGGCGGCGACCCGAAGGCCGTCGGCTTCCCCCGCCCGCTCACCGGCGGGCCGCGCGAGGGGGACCCGTACGCCTACTCCTTCTCCTTCTCGGGGCTCAAGACGGCCGCCGCCCGCTGGGCCGAGAGCCACCGGATGCGCGGCGAGGAGCCGCCGGTCGCCGACGGGGCGGCCTCCCTCCAGGAGGCGGTGGCCGACGTGCTGACCCGCAAGGCCGTCGCCGCCTGCAAGGCCCACGGCGTCGGGACCCTGGTGGTCGTCGGCGGAGTGGCCGCCAACTCCCGGGTGCGGGACCTCGCGGAGAAGCGCTGCGCCTCGGCCGGGATCGCCCTGCGGGTCCCGCCGATGACCCTGTGCACCGACAACGGTGCGATGATCGCCGCCATCGGGGACCTGCTGGTCCGCTCCGGCGCGGAACCGGCCCCGTACGAGCTGACGATCGACCCGTCCGCCCCGCTGGAGTACGCCTCCCTGAACCCGAGGGCCGCCGTCCGGGCCGCTTAGCCCGAATCTGCCGGCTCTCCCGGCTCTCCCGGCTCTTCCGTCGCGTCCGGAGCCGCAGGGCGTCAGCCGGTCAGGCACCGGCCGGGGGCCCCGAGCGCAGGGCCAGAGCCGCGCGGTGGCCCTCCGGGACCCGTACGTCCGTCAGCGACCAGCCCGGCAGCCGGGCCGGCTGCGGGCCCGAACCCACGTAGTCCGCGGCCGGGTTCTCCGACAGGCCCACCCCCAGCCCCTTCAGATAGGCCTCCTTGCGGGTCCACACCCGGGTGAAGGCCGGCGGCCGCTCACCGGCGGGCAGCGCCGCGAGCTCCGCGGCCTCCCTCGGGTGCAGCACGTCCGCCGTGTCGGCGATGACGTCCGGCCGCACCACCTCCTCCACGTCCACCCCGACGGGCGCGGACGCGAAGGCCAGCAGGCTGATGCCGGTGCAGTGCGAGAGCGAGAAGTGCAGGGCGCCGCCCGGCAGTACGGGCCGCCCGTGCGGCTCCTCGCAGTGCGAGCAGGGCGCCCGCTCGACGATCACCTCACGGGGGGCCGTCCCCAGGTACGCGCCGAGCAGCCGGCGCAGTGCGACGTGCGCGCAGACGTACGAGTCCCGGTCGGCCGCCCGCGCGAACTCGGCGGCGCGGGCCAGCTCCTGGGCGTCCAGCGTGCCCGGGGCGTGCCGGGCCGCGTGCACCCGGTAGGCGGTGGTGTCCACGAGCCACAGCTGCGGGCTCGCGGCCACCAGCACGGCCCGCTCCGGCCCGGGATCAGACAGCCGCCGCGGGATCAGCGCTCGCCCGGGGGCCCTGCTTCGGGGGGTGGTGGCGAGGGACATGGCGGGACCTCCTCAGACCGAGGCCGGGACCGGCAGTTCCACCGGCGCCGGCTCCTCGGCCCGCGCCGGGTGCCGCAGGGCCAGTACCGCCGCGAGCGGGGAGCCGAAGGCGATGGCCCCGCACACCAGCCACGTGGTCTGGACGCCGAGCACCAGGGACAGCGAGCTGAAGACGGCGATGGACACGGGCGCGGTGCCGATCCCGGCCAGGGACAGCGTGGACATCGCGGCGCCCATCCGGTCCTCGGGGGCGGACTGCTGGTACAGGGTGACGATGGCCGGGCCGTTGAGCCCGGACAGCAGTCCGACCCCGGCCGCGACGGCGGTGAGCGAGGCCACCGAGGGCATCAGGGCCATCACCAGGATCCCGGCGGCGAGCCCGGCGCCGGTCACCACGAGCCGTACGAACATCGGGATCCGGTGCGCGAGCGCCGCGCCCACCGCGCTGGAGCCCAGGGCCCCCACGCTGAAGGCCGCGAGCACCACGCCGACCGCGCCGACGCCCCAGCCGCGTTCGGACACCAGCAGCGGCAGCGCCACCTCGGCCGGCCAGCTGAACGCCATGTCCAGGCACAGGGCCGCGACGAACATCCAGCGCAGCCTCGGGTGCCGGGCCAGCAGCCGGAAGCCGTCCCCGGAGCGCTTCACCAGCGAGACCCCGGGCTCCGGCTCGGGCCGGACGAACCCGTGCGTGACGTGCAGCAGGCAGCCCAGCCAGACGGCGCCGGTGACCGCACCCACGAGCATGGCCACCCACAGCTCGCCGACGGTGATCAGGAAGGCTCCGGCTGGGGCGCCGAGGATGGGGGCGACCCGGAGCACCATGGCGTACAGGGAGTTGGCCCGGGCCAGCTGGTCACCCCGGGCGAACATGGGCAGCAGCACGCCCGAAGCCGGGCCGGCGAGCCCGAGCAGCACCCCCTCGACCAGGGCGATCACCACCAGGGGCCAGAGCTGCGCGGTGGTCGCCGTCACCACCGCTCCCGCGCCGAGCAGTACGACGCGTGCGGCCGTGGTGCGCAGCAGGACGAAGCGCGGCCCGAGGGTGTCGGCCACCGCCCCGCCGAAGATCAGCATGAGGGCGCGGGGCACCGTGGCGGAGAGCATCAGCAGGGTGACGGCGCGGGTGCCGCCGAGCTGGACGGCGGTCCAGTTCATGGCGATGAGCAGGGCGAAGCTGCCGAGCTGGACGGCGGCCTGACCGCCGACGAGGCTGCTGACGCGGCCCCACTGGACCTTCTCGGTACCGGACTGTGCGGGGGTGTCCATCGGGTGCACCTGTTCTGTGTGGAGTTCGGGGACGGGGGAGGGCAGGGGGCGGGGTTCAGTGGGTGCGCAGCGCGGCCCGTACGGCGTGTTCCGCCGCCCGTGCCTGCGCGGCCGGGCCGGGTGAGCCGAAACTCCGCAGCTCCAGGTGGCCCCCGAGGTGGCCGAGGCCTGCCCCGGTCAGCACCCGGGACGCGGCGGCCGAGGCGGCGCCGCTGCCGGGCAGGGGCGTCACCGTGACCCCGGGGAGCTCGGAGAGCCGGAACCGGGCCCGGGCGAAGCCGGGCCCGGGGCGCCGCCCCGGACAGCCGGGCGGACCGTACCGGGCCCGCGTCACGACAGCTCCCCGACCGGGGCCGCCACGGCGGCGGGCGCGGCGGGGTGCTCCGGGGACCACAGGTCGGCCGGGTCCAGATCGGCCGGGCGGTACTTGCCGACCGCGCTGACCAGCAGCCGGACCTCCAGCGCCAGCGCCTCGGCCAGCCGGACCAGTCCCTCGGCGGGGTCCTCGTCCACCGCGAGCAGGGCCGCCCGGCCCAGGCCCACCGCCGTCGCGCCGAGCGCGAGCGCCCGCACCGCGCGGCCGCCCTCCCAGATCCGGCCCGAGGCGAGCAGGTCCCCGGCCCCCGCGGTGCCCGGGCGGCCTATCCGGCGCAGGCATTCGCCGAGCGGCAGGCCCACGCCGTCCAGGAACGCCCGGGGCGCCCAGCCGGTGCCGCCCTCCGCCCCGTCGACGGTGACGGCGTCGGCGCCCGCCGCCCAGGCGGTGGCGGCGGCCCGGGCGATGTCCCGGCCCGGGTGGAACTTCACCCAGGTCCGGGCCAGCGGGAAGTTGTTCCGCATGAACCGCAGCTGCTGGCGGACGATCTCCTCGGTGAAGGTTCCCGGGGTCGCGCACCGCAGCCGCCGCCCGGGATCGTCCAGCAGGTCCCGTACCGCGAACCGCCCGGCCAGCCGCTCCGCTTCGGCGGAGCCGACCACCGTCATCCCGCCGAGCCCCGGCTTCGCGCCCTGGCCCACCTTCAGTTCGAAGCCGAGCCGGCCGGAATCCCGTAGCGGGCGCGTCCCGGGGTCGCTGTACAGCAGGTTCCACACCTCGGAGTCGGCGTCCTCGGTGGACTGCTGCACCACCACCCCGCCGACCCCGTCCGCGACGGCGTCCGCGTACGCCGCCACCCGCTCCAGCAGCGCCGAGTGCGTGCCGTAGCCGTGCACCGGCACCATGTTCTCCCCGACCACCATCGGGATGCCGAGCCGCGCCGCCTGCCGGCCCGCGGCCACGCCGAGGTCCCCGCTGCCCGCCCGGGTGGAGCCGAACGCCGAGAGGTAGAGCGGCAGCCGGGAGGCGAAGCCGCCGACCGGGGTGCGCAGGTCCACGTCCTCGTACGAGGGCTCCCGGCCGAGGTCGATCAGCTTCTCCAGCCGCCTCGGCATGAACACCGGCGGCACGACGCGCAGTTCGTCCAGCGGATCCCGCACCTGGCCCGCCGCCCCGAACAGCGTGCTCCCGTACGCCTTTGCCGCCGGGAACACCTCGGCCGTCCCGGCCCGCGCCCGGGCCCGTACCGCCTCCTCGGGGAAGCCGGGCGCGCCCAGCCCGCCGCTCACGGCGCGATCACCCCCGGCAGCTTCGGGTAGGCGCTGACCTGCCACAGCGCGTCCAGCCCGGTCAGGAAGCGGACCAGCCGCTGGAGCCCCATCCCGAATCCGGCGCTGGGCTCGATGCCCTCGCGGGCCAGCTCCAGGTACCAGGCGTACTTGGCCGGGTTCTCGCCGCTCTCCCGCATCCGGGTCACGATCGCCGCGTACCCGGATTCGCGCTCGCTGCCGCTGACCAGCTCCCCGAAGCCGCCGTGCGCGATCAGGTCGAAGTTGCGCAGCACGCCGGGGCGTTCGGGATCCTCGCGGTCGTAGAAGCCGCGCGAGCCCTTGGGGTAGTCGTTGATGAAGAACGGCCGGTCGGCCTCCAGCGAGAGCACCTTCTCGCCCGCCCAGTCGATTTCGGCGTCCGGGCTCTGCGGATGGCCGCTCCCGAGCAGCCGCGCCACCGCCTCCTCATGGGTGCAGGAGTCGAACTTGCCCTGCCGCAGCTCGGCGAAGTCCAGCTCGTGGCGGCCCAGTTCGCGCAGCACCTGCGGCACGGCCGTCCACACGTGCTCCACCACGTGGGTGAGCAGCCCGGCCGCGACCTCCTGGGCGTCGTCGCGCGTGCCGCCCGCCAGCTCCACGTCGATCTGGTGGAACTCCACCAGGTGCCGGCCGGTCGACGCCGTCTCCGGGGGCTCCACCCGGACGTTCGGCGCGATGTAGAACAGCCGTGGAAAGCCCTTCAGCGAGGCCTGCTTGTAGAGGATCGCGCTGGTCATCAGCTTGTACGGCTGCCCGTAGTAGTCCACGTCCAGCGCCTTGGCGCCGCGCCCGCCCGGGTCGGTGACCGGACCGACCAGCGGCGGGAGCAGTTCCACGAAGTCCTGCCCGCGCAGGAACTCCCGCGCGGCGAAGAGGACTTCCTGCTGCACCAGCATCGCGGACCGCAGCTGCGGGGACCGCAGGTGCTCCCCGAGCGGCGGAGGGGTGAGAGGCTCCATGTCGGCTCCTGTTCGTATCGGTGGGTGGTCGAGGTGATGCGTGTGGTGCGCCCGGCTCGTACGGCAGGTCTTGCTCATGCGGGGCCCGCCCTTCCCGTCGGGCAGGCCTGCGCCCCGGCGTCGTCGTGGCGCCGGGCCACCGCCCCCAGGGCCACCAGCAGCCCGTCCGAGGTCATCGGCCGCCGCCCGCCCGCAGCGGCGTACGGCGCGACCGGCATCGCGCCGACCTCCGACCAGCGCAGCCGCCCGTCCCCGTCGACGAAGCTGCGCGAGCGCCCCGCGTTGTCCGGGTGGAGGCAGTACGGGACGTCGAGCACGCCCCGCGCGAAAGCGGTGCGCAGCGCCCGCCCGAGGTCCTCGCCGAGTTCCAGCACGGCCTCCACGAAGGCCCGGGCCTCCCGGTACACCTCGCTGTCGGCGGGCGGCCCGGCCGGCTCCGCCTCGGCGAGCGCCGCACTGGCCGCCGCCGTCTCCAGGGCCCGTACGTTCTCCAGCACCGTCGGGATCCGGTGGGCCTCGGCGGCCGTCTTCACGATCAGCCGCTGCGCCCCGGCCCGTACGGCCAGCCGCGCCGAGGCCTCCAGCAGCCGGACCGCCCCCCGCTCGGTGTGGGGGAACACCCCCATGTAGGTGTAGAGGACGACGTGCCGGTCGACGGCGGCCGGCAGGAACTCCCCGGCGAGGCGGTGCAGGGCCCGTACCGCCTCGGCGTCCTGCGCGGGGTCGGTCTGCTGGGCGTAGCTGAGGGAGACGCTGCGGATGCCGTGCCGGGCGAAGAACAGCCCCTCCAGCAGGCTGATGGCGACCAGCAGGCCGGGCGGGCAGAGCTGGCCGAGCATGCAGCCGCCGAAGCTCTCCACGTGCGGGGCCCGCGGCGCCGGAACGAGGTCGGCCAGCAGCTCGCAGCAGCGGGCCCAGTTCGCCACGGACTCGGCCAGCGGGGTCCGCCCGTAGGGCAGGCAGTACGAGACCGGCCCGCCTTCGGTGGCGTCCAGTCCGGCGGCGGCCAGTGCCCGCACGATCGGCTCGGGGCGCGAGGAGCCGTGCCGTACCTGGACGGGGAAGGCCGGGCCCAGCACTCCGTCGAGCAGGGCTCGGGTCAGGCCGGCGGGGTGGGTGGCGATCGGGTAGCCGTTGAGCGGGACGCCCTCGGTGAGGGCGGCCCGCGCGGCGGCCTGGTCGCCGACCCGGGTGTAGCTGTCGATGGTGAGCGTGCCGACGGTGGTGGCGACGGCGGACTTGGTGCGCTCCAGGCCGGCCCGCATCCGGCGGGGGTCGCTGAAGCCCATGCGGGGCTGGACGACCAGCTGTCCGGCGGCGGCGGCCTCCGCGACGAAGGCCCCGAACGAGGGTGCGGTGGTGGTGGAGCGGGCCACGTCCGGTGCGGCGAGCGTGGCGGCGGTCATGCCACGGCCCGCGCGGCGGCCGTGGTCGGGGAGGTTGCGGTCAGCGAGGTCAGGTAGGCGCGGAAGGCGTCCAGGTCCCCGTCGTCGAAGACGGCGTCGCAGCCGGCGTCGAGGAGCAGGCCGCGCCGGCGCGGGTCGGCTCCGCCCGCGACGCCCAGTTTGCCGCCGATGACCAGGGGCAGGGTCAGGCCGGCATGCCGCACGGCCCGGACGGCGCTCAGCCCGTCCTGGTAGCCGTGCCCGTTCACACTGCTGATGACCACGAGGCCGGGCCCCTCGGCCGCGCAGGCGGCGGTCAGCAGCTCGTCCGTCACACAGGGCCCCAGATTGCGCACGCGGTGTCCCAGCTCCTCCAGGAAGAGCTGGAGATAGACCAGGTTCCACGTATGGGAATCCGATGCCGTACCCGCCAGCAGGATGTTCACATTCCGTCGTCGCATACGAAGAAATATAGGAAGGGGCAGGCCCGGCGAGAGGAAGTCGGGGCGGCAGTATCGCGGAATTCCGGGCCGGAGGGCGGGATGCGTGTGCGGCCCGTATCGGGGCACGGAAAAACCGCGACCCGCTCTGCGGGCCACGGTTTCCCCGGAATTCCGGACGGTGCTAGGCGTACTGGGCGATCAGGCTCTTGGGGCGGATGTCCGTCCAGTTCTCCTCCACGTACGCGAGGGCGTCCGCCCGGCTCCCCTCGCCCCACACCCGGTCCCAGCCTGCGGGGATATCGGCGAAGACGGGCCACAGGGCGTGCTGGCCCTCGGCGTTCACCACGACGTGGAAGGTGCCCTCGGCGTCGTCGAAAGGATTGGTCATGACAGACTCCTCAATTTCTCGGAAAGGATACGGCCGATCAGTGCGAGGGGGGCCGGCTCTCCCATTCTGGTGTGCGGGACCCCGATGACGTGGTTCTCGACCCGGCCCTCGATATAGGGAATCCAGTGCCGGGCGAGCGTGTTCTGCGTTTCGCCGTCCTCGATCGCCGCCAGGAACAACAGGTCGGTGGCGACCGGGCGCGGCGCGTACAGGTTCATGATTTCGGCGTGGTTGACGGACGCCCCGATCACCGAACGGATCTCCTCGTCGGAGAAGGCGCCGAGCACCGGGTCCTTCAGCCGGACCAGGCCGATGAGCGCGTCCACGTCGAAGGGTGCGTCCTGCGGCTCGTCCGTGGCGTCGCCGACGAGCATGTCCCGCTTCTGCGCGGGGGTCATCCGCCGCCGCTCCGGCTCGGTCGGCAGCAGGTGGACGTCCATCATGGCCAGCAGCTCGGTGCGCTCCCCGAGTTCGGCCAGCCGGACGGCGAGCGCATGCGCGACCGTCCCGCCGAAGGACCAGCCCAGGAAGCGGTACGGGCCGTGCGGCTGGACCTCCCGGATCAGCGGGAGGTAGTCCGCCACCATCTCCTCGACCGTCCCGGGGGAGTGCCCGAGCTCGCTCAGGGCTCGCGCCTGGATGGCGTACAGCGGCTGGTCGGGCCCCAGGTGCCGGACGAGCCCCGCGTACGGCCAGCCCACCCCCGTCCCCGGGTGGATGCAGAACAGCGGCCGCTGTGCGCCGCGGGTGCTCAGCGGCAGCACCACGCCCATCGGGTCGAAGCCGGTGGGCTCGTCGCCCAGCAGCCCCGCCACCGTCGGCGTGCGGAACAGGTCGCGCACCCCGCGCTCCAGCCCGAGCACGGTCCGCATCCGGCTGACCAGGCGCACCCCGAGCAGGGAATGCCCGCCCAGGCCGAAGAAGTTGTCGTCGATCCCGACCCCCTCCACACCCAGGATCTCGGCGAAGAGCCCGCACAGCACCTCCTCGCGCGGGGTGCGCGGGGCCCGGCCGGAGGCCCGTACGGCAGGTGCGGGCGCCGGCAGGGCCTTGCGGTCCGGTTTGCCGTTGACCGTGAGCGGGATCCCGTCGACCACCACGGCCGCCGACGGGACCATGTGCTCGGGGAGTTCACCCGCCGCCCAGCGCAGCAGCTCGGGGCCGGTGAGGCTGTGCCCGGCCCGCGGCACGGCGTACGCGACGAGCCGCTTGCCGCCCGGCCCGTCCTCGAAGACCACCACCGCGACCTGTCCGACGCCCGGGTGCCGGGCCAGGGTCTCCTCGATCTCGCCGGGCTCGATGCGGAAGCCGCGCAGCTTGATCTGGCCGTCGGCCCGCCCGATGAAGCGCAGTTCGCCCTCGGGCGTCCAGTGCACCAGGTCGCCGGTGCGGTACATCCGGCCGCCGTCCGCGGCGAAGGGGTCGGGGACGAACCGCTCGGCCGTCAGCCCCGGCCGGCCGACGTAGCCGCGCGCCACCTGGGTCCCGGCGATGTACATCTCGCCCGCCACGCCCACCGGGACCGGCCGCAGCCGCCCGTCCAGGACGTACACCCGGGTGTTGTCGAGGGCGGCCCCGAGGAAGACCCCGGGAAGGACGCGCCGGCCGGCCGGGATCCGCTGCCGGTGCGAGGCGAAGGTGGTCTCCGTCGGGCCGTAGGAGTGCACGAGCACGGTGTCGGGGCACTGGTCCAGGACCCGCTGGAGGGCGCTCGGGGAGGCCACGTCCCCGCCGGTCCACACCTCGTCCAGGAGCTTGAGGGTGTCGAGGCCCTCGTCCGCCATGATGTGGAAGAGGCCCATGGTGAAGTACGCGGCGGTGACGTCGTAGGTGCGGATCGTGTGGTCCAGCTCCGCGACATCGGTGCCGTCGCCGGGCGCGATGACCAGCTGCCCGCCGTTGAGCAGCGGTACCCACAGCTCGTAGGTCGAGGCGTCGAAGCCGATGGCCGAATGGACCAGCATCCGGCGGTGGCTGGCCAGGTCCCAGCAGCGGTCGGTGACCAGCTCGACGACATTGCGGTGGGTGACGCCGACGCCCTTGGGGCGGCCGGTGGACCCGGAGGTGAACATCACGTACATCAGCGCGTCCTCGCCCACCGCGACGCCGGGGTCGCGGGTGTCCGGACCGGGGGCGGGCTCGTCCACGGCCAGCACGGCCACCCCCGCCGCCCGCTCCTGCCCGACCGCCGCCCCGCCCAGGTGGGCGCGCCGGGTCAGCAGGACCGTCGCCGCCACGTCCTCCATGATCATGCGGATCCGGGCGTCGGGCAGCCGCGGGTCCAGCGGGACGTACGCCGCCCCGCACTTGAGCACGGCCAGCACGGCGACCAGCAGCTCCGGAGTGCGGTCCAGCAGGACGCCGACCGCCCCGTCCCGGGCCACGCCCGCCGCGATCAGCCGGTGGGCGAGGGCGTTGGCCCGGGCGTCCAGCTCGGCGTAGCCGATCGTCTCCTCCCCGTAGGACACGGCGATCCGGTCCGGGGTCCGGCGGGCCTGCGCCGCGAACCGCTCGTGCACCAGCCCGCACACGGCCCGCGGGACGGCCGTGTCGTTGTACTCGGTGACCAGCCGGAACCCCTCCTGCTCCGACAGCAGCCGGATGTCCCCGATCCGCTGGCCGGGATCCTCGGCCACCGCCCGCAGGGTGCGCGCCACGTGCCCGGCGAGCATGGCCGCGACCGGCTCGTCGAACAGGTCCGTCGCGTACTCCAGTACGCCGGCCAGGCCGCCCGGGAGCCCGTCGGCGTCGCGGATCTCGCGCAGCGACAGCGTGAGGTCGAACTTGGTGAACCCCGAGTCCGACCCCAGCGGGACCCCGGCCAGCGCGGCGCCCGGAGCCGTCTGCGGCTCGGCCGGATGCACCTGCACGACCGCCTGGACCAGCGGGTGGTGGGCGGTGGACCGTACCGGGTTCAGCTGCTCGACGACCAGGTCGAAGGGGAGGTCCTGGTGGGCGTACGCGGCCAGGCCGGTGTCCCGTACCCGCCGCAGCAGTTCGGAGAAGGACGGGTCGCCCGAGGTGTCGCAGCGCAGCACCAGCGTGTTGACGAAGAAGCCGACCAGATCGTTCAGGGCCTCGTCGTCACGGCCCGCGACCACCGTTGCGAGCGGCAGGTCGGTGCCCGCGCCGTGCCGGGTCAAGGTGGCCGCCACGGCCGCCTGGACCACCGTGAACAGCGTGGTCCCGTGTTCCAGGGCGAGGCGCTCCAGCCGGGCGTGGGTGCGCGCGTCCAGGGTGAGCGGGGTCGAGGAACCCCGGTGCGAGGCCTCGGCGGGCCGGGTGCGGGCGGGGGTCAGCTCCAGCACCGGAGGGGCGTCCGCCAGCTTCTGCTTCCAGTACGCGATCTGGGCGGCGGCGCCCTCGCCGTCCAGGGCCGCGCGTTCCCACAGGGTGTAGTCGGTGTACTGGACGGGCAGCGGCTCCCAGGCCGGTTCGCCGCCGGCCAGCCGGGCCTCGTACGCCCGCGCCAGATCGGCCAGCAGCGGCTCGGTGGACCAGCCGTCGGCCGCGATGTGGTGCACCAGCAGCACCAGTACCTGCCCCTCCGCGGAGTCGATCAGCGTGGCCCGCAGCGGCAGCTCCGCCGCCAGGTCGAAGACGTGCCCGGCCGCCGCGTCCACCGCCGCGGCCAGGCCCCGCGCCGAGGCGGTCACCAGCTCCAGTTCGGGCCGCGCCGCCTCCAGGACCCGCTGGTACGGCTCCCCGTCCACCGCCGGGTACACGGTCCGCAGCACCTCGTGCCGCCCCGCCACATCGGCGAGGGCCGAGGCCAGCACGGCCGGGTCCAGCGGCCGGTCCAGCCGCAGCGCGAACGGGATGGTGTACGAGCGGCTCGGCCCCTCCAGCTGGTCCACGAACCACAGCCGGCGCTGCGCGTACGACAGCGGGACCCGCTCGGGCCGCTCCGCGTCCGGTACGGGCACCAGCGCGGGCCGCCCGGCCGGCGCGGCCTCCCGCGCCAGCCGCACCGCCAGCTCGGCAGGGGTCGGCGCCAGGAACAGGTCCCGGATCCGCGCCTCCACCCCGAGCACGGCCCGGATCCGGTTGACCAGGCGCACCCCCATCATCGAATGGCCGCCCTCCGAGAAGAAGTTGGCGTCCGGGGCCACCGGCCCGTCGAGCCCGATCACCTCGCCGAACAGCGCGCACAGCACCTGCTCGGCGGGGGAGGGGCGCCCGGCGCGTGCTCGCGGCTGCCCGGCGGCGGGGCGGGCCGCCCTCTGCCGGGCCCGGCGCTCCGCCAGCTCCCGGGCCTCGTCCTCGCGGAGCAGCGGGTACCCGGACGGCCGGCCGCCGGGATCGGCCGCCGCGTGCACGAGGGCCCGTACGAACACGTCCAGCAGCAGCTGCGCCGTCCCGGGGTCGAAGAGGTCCGCCGCGTACTGCCACCAGACCTCCAGCCCGCCGCCCGGCAGCTCCACGCACGACGCGCTGAGGTCGAACTTGGCCACCTCCAGGCCGGGTTCCACGAACCGCCCGGTCAGTGCGCCGCCGCCGAGCGACAGCCGCTCCTCGCCCTGCTCCTGCGCGGTCAGCATCACCTGGAAGAACGGGTTGACGGCCAGTGCCCGCCGCGGGTTCAGGGCTTCCACCAGCAGGTCGAAGGGGAGGTCCTGGTGGGCGTACGCGGCCAGGTCCGCATCCCGGGCCCGGTCGACCAGCTCCGCGTACGCGACGTCGCCCGAGACGTCGGTGCGCAGCACCAGGGTGTTCACGAAGAACCCGACCAGCTCGTCCAGGGCCTCGTCGCCGCGCCCCGCGACGGGAGTGCCGATCGCGATGTCCGTCCCGGCGCCGACGGCGGCCAGGGCCAGGGCCAGGGCGGGCTGGAGCACCATCAGCAGGCTCGCCCCGCGCTCGGCGCCGAGCGCGGTGAGCCGCCGGTGCGTGTCCGCGTCGAGGCGGGCGACGAGGGTGGCCGCGGCCCCGGTGGGCTCGGCCGGGCGCGGGCGGTCCAGCGGCAGGTCAAGAAGGGTCGGCATCCCGTCCAGGGCGGCCCGCCAGTGCTCCAGCAACTCCCCGGGCTGCTCCAGCAGTTCGTGCTGCCAGAGCGTGTAGTCGGCGTACTGCACCGGCAGCGGCTCCCGGGCGGGCGCCCCACCGGCCAGCCGGGCGGCGTACGCCTCCCCGAGATCGCGCAGCAGCGGGCCCACCGACCAGCCGTCGGTGGCGATGTGGTGCGTGAGCAGCGCCAGGGTGGCGGAGCCGTCCCCGGGCAGGAACATCCGGGCGCGGACCGGGAGCTGGCGGCCCAGGTCGAAGGTCCCGGCCGCGAAGCGGGCCACGAGCGCCCCGACCTCCTCCGGCAGGCACCCGGTCACGGTGAGCGGCACCGGCGGGGCCGGGAGCACGTGCTGGTACGGCTCCGAGTCCACCGCCGGGAACACCGTGCGCAGCACCTCGTGCCGCTCCACGACGTCGGCCAGGGCAGCGGCCAGCGCCGCACGGTCGGGGACCGAGTCCAGCCGCAGCACCACGGGCAGGTTGTAAGTGGCCGAAGGGCCCTCCAGGCCCGCCAGGAACCACAGGCGGCGCTGCGCGAAGGACAGCGGCACCCGGTCCCCGGCGGGCAGCACCGCACCGTCGAAGACGCAGTCGGCGTCCGCGGCGCAGCGGGGGCCGCCGGCCGGGTCCCGCAGGGCCTTGCGGTCGATCTTCCCGGAGGAGGTCCGGGGCAGCGCGTCCACCAGCGTCACCGTGCCCGGCACGGCCGCGGCGGGGAGCTCCGCCCCGACGCGGGCCCGCAGTTCGGCGGCGCCCACCTCCCCGTCCGCGACCACGAAGGCGGCCAGCCTCCGGGCCCCGTCGGCCGTCTCCTGCGGGACCACGGCGGCCTCGCGGACCCCCGGGTGCGCGATCAGCACCGACTCCACGGACGCGGGATCCACCCGGTGCCCGTTGATCTTCACCTCGTCGTCGGCCCGCCCCCGGAACCCCAGCTGCCCGTCCGGCCGTAGGTGGACCAGGTCGCCGGTGCGGTACGCGCGGTCCGCGCCCAGCGCGGTGAACCGGGCCCGCGTCAGCTCGGGCCGGCCGAGATAGCCTTCCGCCAGCCCGCCGCCCAGCAGCCACAGCTCCCCGTCCACCACGGCCGCCCGCACACCCGGCAGCGGAGCCCCGATGGGCACCGGCCCGCCCGCGTACCGGGACAGGTCGGCGACGGTGGCCACGACGGTGGCCTCGGTCGGCCCGTAGGTGTTCAGCAGTCGCACCCGGTCCGGGTCCACCGCCCGGCACCACTGCGCGACCCGCTCGGGCAGCGCGGCCTCACCGCCGATGACCACCGTGCGCAGGGAGGGCGGAAGTTCGGCGACCCCGCAGGCCACGGCGTGGGCCAGCTCGTGCCAGTAGGCGGTGGGCAGGTCGAGCACGGTGATCCCGTGCCCGGCGCAGCCCGCCAGCAGCCCCGGCACGTCGAGCATCTCCTCCTCCCGCAGCACCAGGGCGGCTCCCGCGCCCAGGGTCAGGAAGACCTCCTCCACGCTGGCGTCGAAGTGCAGCGGCGCGAACTGCAGCACCCGGTCGTCGGCGGTGATCCCGTACCGGACGCTCGCGCCGGCCACGAAATGGGCCAGCGCTTCGTGCCCTACGACGACGCCGTTCGGCGTGCCGGTGGAACCGGAGGTGTAGATCACGTACGCCGAGCCCTCCGGCACCCCGGCCCCGGGCAGGACGAACTCCCCCTCGGCCAGAGCCGTTTCGCGGCCCGCGCAGTCGGCGAGGATGGCCGCGTTCCGGGCGGCGGGCGCCCCCGGGTCCAGCGGCAGGTACGCGGCCCCCGTCCGCAGCGCGGCCAGCAGGCCCACCACCGCGTCGATGCCCCGGGGCCGGTGGACGGCCACCAGCCGCCCCGGACCGGCTCCCCCGCCGGCCAGTTCGTCGGCGCGGAACGCCACCGCGAGGGCCATCTGCCCGTACGTCATCCGGCGCTCGCCGTGCACCAGCGCGACCCGTTCGGGGTCCTGGGCGGCGATCCGGTCGAGCACTCCGGGTGCCGGGATGATCGCCGGGCCGCCGTCCAGGACGGCGGAGGCGGTGGGGGCGGTCGAGCGCATCGCGGGGCCTCCAGGCGAGGGGTGGGATGCGGAGCGGACTCCGTGACCCCCACGCTAGGCACCGCCCCCGCCCCCGGCGGGCAGTCCCCGGGGCAGCTCCCGCCCGCCGCGCTGCCGCAGCCAACTGCCGCCGGACGCGGGGAGCGGGGCGCCGGAGCGGGCCGTGTCCCCGTCGGCCGAACGCCGCAGCCCGGAGAACCGGGCGTGGGCCCCTGGTTCTCCGGGCAGCGCGGGCGTGGTGCAGCGGTCAGGACTGCCGGACCCGGGTGCCGCCCTGGGTGCGGCGGCGCAGCGTCGGAGCCGGGGCGGCGGCGGGCGCGGCGGGCGCCGCGGACAGGAGGGCTGCCAGACGGGCCGGAGTCGGGTGCCGGAAGACCTCGCGGAGGGTGAGGTCGCGGCCCAGCTCGGCCCGGACCCGGTTGACCAGCCGTACCGCGAGCAGTGAATGCCCGCCGGACTTGAAGAAGTTGTCGTCCGGGCCGATCCCCTCGCGCTCCAGCACCTCCGCGAAGAGCCGCAGCAGCGTCCCCGCCAGGCCGTCACCGGCGGCCGGAGCCGGGCCGGCCTGCCCCGCCGTCCCGGACGGGCCGGCACCGCGGGTCCCCGCCGTCGCACGGGAAGCCGTACCTTCCGCCGGACCCGCCGCAGGCAGCCGCACCGCCGACGGGACCTCGTACTCCGGCAGCCGCTCCGCGGCCCATTCCTGGAGCTCCCCCTCCGTCACCGCCCCCGCCACGTACGCGACCAGCCGGCCCTGCTCCACCCGCGCCTCGGCCCGGGACACCGCCGGGTGTTCCGCCAGCACGGCCCCGACCTGCGCGAGGTCGATCCGGTAGCCGCCGGCCGTCGGCCGCTCGGGGCGCCGGTCGACGGGCGCCCGGAGCTCGCCGATCCGCCGCCCCGGACCGGCCGCGAACAGCTCCAGCGCGTCCACCAGCAGCGAAGCCAGCCGCGCAGCCCCCGAGGGCCCGTACAGGTCGGTCGCGTACTCCAGCACGCCCGACAGGCCGCCGCCCTGCTCCTCGGTCAGCGCGAAGGTGAGGTCCGACTTGGCCGACCGGGACCCGTACGCGAGCTCCGTGCCCGCCAGGGGACCTCCCCCGCCCGCGACCGGCCCGGCCGGGTTCACCTGGAGCATCACCTGCACCAGCGGATGGTGCGCCGAGGAACGGTGCGGGTTGAGGGCCTCCACCAGCCGGTCGAAGGGCAGGTCCTGGTGCTCGTACGCCGCCAGGTCCGCCTCCCTGACCCGGGCCAGCAGCTCCTCGAACGTGGGGTCCCCGGCCGTGTCGGTCCGCAGCACCAGGGTGTTCACGAAGAACCCGACCAGCCCCGACAGGGCCTCGTCGGCCCGCCCCGCGACCGAGGTGCCGAGCGCCAGGTCCGAACCGGCGCCGAGCCGGGTCAGGGCCGCGGCCAAGGCGGTCTGCACCACCATGAACAGCGTCGCCCCGTGGGCGTGCGCGATCCCGGCCAGCCGCCGGCGGGTCTGCGGGGTCACCGCGAAACCGGTGACCGCCCCGCGCCCCGAGGGCTCGGCCGGCCGCCGCCGGTCCGTCGGCAGGTCGATCAGCGGGGGCAGGCCCGCCAGCGCACCCCGCCAGTGCTCCACCTCGGCATCCGCGTTCGCCAGCAGTCTCCGCTGCCACAGCGTGTAGTCCGCGTACTGCACCGGCAGCGGCCGCAGCTGCGGTACGAGCCCCGCGCACCGGGCCTCGTACGCCGCCGCCAGGTCCGCGAGCAGCGGCCCCGTCGACCAGCCGTCGGCCGCGATGTGGTGCAGCAGCAGGACCAGGGTCTGCTGCCCGGCCGCCGAGTCGTCCGGCAGGAACAGCCAGGCGCGCAGGGGCAGGTCCCGCGTCAGGTCGAAGACGTGCCCGGCGGCCTCGTCCACGGCCGCCGCCACATCGGCCGGCCGCCCCAGCTCCAGCTGCGGCCGGGCCCCCTCCAGCACCCGCTGGTACGGCTGGCCGCCCTCGACCCCGTACACCGTGCGCAGCACCTCGTGCCGCTCCGCCACATCGGCCAGCGCCCCGGCGAGCGCCGCCGGGTCCAGCGGCCGCTCCAGCCGCCGCACCAGGGCGATGTTGTAGGTGGCGGACGGCCCCTCCAGCTGGTCGACGAACCACAGCCGGCGCTGCGCGTACGACAGCGGGACCCGCTCGGGCCGCTCCGCGTCCGGTACGGGGACCAGCGCGGGCCGTGCGGCGGAGGCGGCCGTGCCCAGCCGCCGGTGCAGGGCGCTCGCGGTCGGGGCCAGGAACAGGTCGCGGATGCCCGCCTCCACGCCCAGCACGGACCGGATCCGGTTGACCAGCTTGCTCGCGAGCAGCGAATGCCCGCCCGACTTGAAGAAGTTGGCGTCGGCGGCCAGGCTCTCGCGGCCGAGCACCTGCGCGAACAGCCCGCACAGGATCTCCTCGCGGGGGGAGAGCGGCCCCGGGCCGGCCGTCCCGGATCCGCCTTCGGCCGGCCGCCCGACGGCGTGCGCGGCGGCCTCTTCGGCGGCTCGTACGGCGGCTTCTTCGGCGGCCGACGCCAGCCGGTCGCGCCGTTCCGCCAGCCCCTGCCGCTCCGCCGCAGTCAGCAGCTCCAGCCCGTCCAGCCGCGTGTCGGGGGCCGCCGCGAACGCGCGCAGCGCCCGTACGTACACCTCCAGCAGCAGCCGCGCGGTCGGCTCGTCGAACAGGTCCCGCGCGTACTGCACCTGTACGTCCAGCCCGTCCGGAGCGCCGTGCGGGTCCCGCCGCTCGGCGCAGTGGAAGCTGAGGTCGAACTTGGCCGCGCCCAGGTCGGTACTGCCGGCGCGGCCCGGGATGCCGCCCAGCCGCACCCGGTCGTCGGCGGCCTCCTGCACGGTCAGCATCACCTGGAAGAAGGGGTGCTCGCCCAAGGCCCGCCCCGGCGCGGCCAGTTGCTCGACCAGCAGGGCGAACGGCAGGTCCTGGTGGTCGAAGGCGGCCAGGTCCGCGTCCCGGACCCGGTCGACCAGCTCCCCGACGGCCGGGTTTCCGGACAGATCGGTGCGCAGTACGAGGGAGTTGACGAAGCATCCGACGAGCTCGTGCAGATCCTGGTCGGGCCGCCCCGCCACGGGGGTGCCGACGGCCAGGTCCTCGCCCGCCCCGGCCGCGCACAGGGCCGCCGCCAGCGCCGAACGGGCCACCATGAACAGGCTCGCCCGGCGCTCGCGCGCCAGTGCCGCCAGCGCCCGGTGCGCCTGCGGGTCCAGGGCCGCGGTCAGGGTGGCACCCCGGCCCGAGGGCTCCGCCGGACGCGGCCGGTCGGCCGGCAGGGCGGTCCGGGCCGGCATTCCGTCGAGTGCCTTCCGCCAGAAGCCGAGCAGCCCGGCGGGGTCCGCCAGCAGTTCGCGCTGCCAGAGCGCGTAGTCGGCGTACTGCACGGGCAGCGGCGGCCACAGCGGCGCCCGGCCCCCGCACCGCGCCTCGTACGCCTCGCCCAGATCCCGCAGCAGCGGCGCGATCGACCAGCCGTCGGTGGCGATGTGGTGCACCAGCAGCACCAGCACGCTGCTGCCGTCGTCGGGCAGGAACAGCCGGGCCCGCAGCGGGATCCGGGCCGCCAGGTCGAAGGTCTCCCGGCCGAACCGCTCCACCAGCCCGTCCAGTTCCCCGGGCAGGCAGTCGACCACCTCCAGCAGCTCCCCGTACGCGCCGAGCACCCGCTGGTACGGCTCCCCGCCCTGCGCCCCGTACACCGTGCGCAGCACCTCGTGCCGCTCCAGCAGGTCGCCCAGCGCCCCCGCCAGCGCGGCCCGCTCCGGGACACCCTCCAGCCGGAGCACCAGCGGCGCGTTGTACGTGGCCGACGGGCCCTCGATCCGGCCCACCAGCCACAGGGCCCGCTGCGCCGCGGACAGCGGGATCCGCTCGGGCCGCTCGGGGGCGGGCGCCAGGGCGGGCCGCACCGACGCGGCGCCGCCGGGCCCGGACAGGCGCCGGTGCAGGGCGCTCGGGGTCGGCGCCAGGAACAGGTCCCGGATGCCGACCTCCAGGCCGAGCGCACCGCGGATCCGGTTCACGAGCTTGCTGGCCAGCAGCGAATGCCCGCCGCTGCGGAAGAAGTTCGCGTCCGCGGCGACCGCGTCGCGGCCGAGCACCTCCGCGAACAGCCCGCACAGGATCTCCTCCCGGGGCGACAGCACGTCCCGCCGCACCGGCGCGGCGGCCGCCGGAGCGGCCTCCGCGGGGGCGGCGCCGGTCCGCGCCGCCAGCGCCTTCGCCTCCGCGCCCGTCACCAGGCCCAGTTCGCCGAGGCGGGCGCCCGGACGGCCGGCGAAGGCCGCCAGGGCCCGTACGTACACCTCCAGCAGCAGCCGGGCGGTGTCCTCGTCGAAGAGGTCGGTCGCGTACTGCAGGGCGATCTCGATCCCGTCGGGCCGCCCGGCGGCGGTGTGCCGCTCCGCGCAGTACCAGGTGAGGTCGAACTTCGCCGAATCAAGACCCACCTGGGCGAGCCGGCCGGTGATCCCGCCGCCCAGCGGCACCGGCCCGGCGGCCTCGCCGCCCGGGTCCACGGTCAGCATCACCTGGAAGAACGGGTGGTGGCCCAGCGCCCGTTCCGGGGCGAGCCGCTCCACCAGCAGGTCGAAGGGGAGCTCCTGATGCTCGTACGCGGCGAGGTCCGCATCCCGGACCCGGTCCAGCAGCTCGCCGACGGCCGGATCCCCCGACAGATCGGTGCGCAGCGCGAGGGAGTTGACGAAGAACCCGACCAGCTCGTACAGGTCCTCGTCGGGACGGCCCGCGACCGGGGCGCCGATCACCACGTCCTGGCCCGCTCCCACGGCGGACAGGGCTGCCGCGAGCGCCGCTCTAGCAGCCGTCGTCAGGCTTGTACGGTGCGCACGGGTCAGGGCGAGCAGTCCCCCGTGTGCCGCCGCGTCCAGCCGGGCCGTCACCATGGCCCCCCGTCCAGACGGCTCGGCGGGACGCGGCCGGTCCGCGGGCAGCGCGATGACCGCGGGCGCGCCGTCCAGGACGGCCCGCCAGTGCTCCAGCTGCTCGGCCGCCAGACTGTCCGGGTCCGCGGGGTCCCCGAGCAGCTCGTGCTGCCAGGCGCTGTAGTCCGCGTACTGCACGGGCAGCGGCTCCCAGCCCGGCTCCCGCCCCGCCAGACGGGCCCCGTAGGCCGCCGACAGGTCGCGCAGCAGAGGGCGTACGGACCAGCCGTCGGTCGCCACGTGGTGGATCAGCAGAACCAGTACCGAGGTCCCGTCACCGGGCCGCAGCAGCCGGGCGCGCAGCGGCGGTTCGGCGGTGATGTCGATCGCCTGCCGGACGAACGCGCCGACCGCGGCGTCCAGGCCGCCCGGCGCGCACTCCTCGGTGGTGAGCCGGGGAGCGGCGGCCGGGTCCAGCACCAGCTGGTGCGGTTCCGCGTCGGCTCCGGCCGGCAGCACGGTGCGCAGCACCTCGTGCCGCTCCACCACGTCGGCCAGCGCGGCGCCGAGCGCCGCGGCGTCGGGCTCGGCGTCGAGGTGCAGGACCACCGGGGCGTTGTACGTGGCGGAAGGTCCGTGCAGCCGGCCCAGGAACCACAGCCGGCGCTGGGCGAACGACAACGGGATCACGGTCATGTCCTCAGCTGTCCTGGCGCGAAGCGGCCGGGCTTGCGGCGGCCGCGACGAGCGTGTCGATGTGGGAGGCCAGGTCCCGCAGGCGCGGGTTGGCGTACACGGCCTTCACCGGGAGGGCGACGCCCAGCTCGGTCCGGACCCGCGAGACCAGCTTGATCGCGAGCAGCGAATGCCCGCCCAGCTTGAAGAAGTTGTCGTCGGGGCCGACACTCGGGGCGCCCAGCACGGCCGCCCAGACCCCCGCGATCAGCTGCTGCGAGTGGGTCAGGCCCCCGGTGGCCGGCGTTGCCGCAGCGGCGGCGGGTGCGGGGTCGGGCAGCGCGGCGCGGTCGGTCTTCCCGTTGGTGGTGGTCGGGAAGCGGTCCACGGCCACGAAGGCCGCCGGAACCATGTACGCCGGCAGCGCGGCCGCCAGCGCCTCGCGCAGCGCGGCCTCGGTGACCGGCTCCACGGCCCGGTGGTAGGCCACCAGCCCGGGCGCCCCGTGCACCTCGTCCCGCAGCAGCACCACGGCTTCCGCGATGCCCGGGACCGCGGCCAGGGCGGCCTCGATCTCCGGGAGTTCTATCCGGTGCCCGCGCAGCTTGACCTGCCCGTCCGCCCGGCCGAGGTAGCCCAGCCGGCCGCCCGGCAGCAGCCGTACGAGGTCGCCCGTACGGTACATCCGCCCGCCGCGGCCGCCGGGCTCGGCCACGAACCGCTCCGCCGTCAGCCCCGGCCGGCGCCGGTAGCCGCGGCCCACCCGCGGGCCCGCCAGGTACAGTTCGCCGCCGCCGCCCTCCGCGACCGGGTTCAGCCGCTCGTCCAGCACCCGCATCCGCAGGCCCGGCAGCACGCTGCCGATGTGCGGTTCGTCGGCCGGGTCGATCCAGCCCGCCGTGGCGTCCACGGTGCACTCGGTGGGCCCGTACACGTTGACCGTACGCAGCACCCCCGCCGCGCCGCGCTCCCCGAGCCGCCGCCACAGCGCGGGGCCGACCGCCTCGCCGCCGACGAGCAGGGTCAGCGGGCGCGGGCCGCCGTCCGCGGTGATCAGGTCGAGCAGCGGATCGGCGTGCGAGGGCGTGATGTCCAGGTCGGTCAGGGCCTGTTCGTCGATCAGCCGGGCCAGCAGGGCCGGGTCCGCGCGGGTCTCCTCGTCGATCATCACCAGGGTGTCGCCCCGGCAGACGCGCACCCACTGCTGCACGGAGGCGTCGAAGGACGGCGAGGCGTTCCAGCCGACCCGCCCGGCCTCGGTGGCGGCGATGCCCGCGCCCTCCAGTTCGGCGAGCAGCGCGGACGCCGCTCCCCGGCCGATCTCGACGCCCTTGGGCCGGCCGGTGGAGCCGGAGGTGTAGATCACGTACGCGAGGGTGTCGCCGGACACGGCGACCGGGGCGAACGGCCGGTCCTGCGGGCCCGGCGCGGTCAGCCCGGTCACCGCCAGGTGCGGTACGCCGCCGGTCAGTGGCTCCGCGCCGGGCACGGTGACCACCAGGTCGGCGCCCGCGTCCTCGACGAGGTAGCGCCGCCGCTCGGCCGGCAGCTTCGGGTCCACGGGCAGGTACGCGGCCCCCGCGCACAGGGTGCCGAGCAGCGCGGCGACCAGCTCCGCACCGCGTGGCAGGCAGAGCGCGACCACGCTCTCCGGGCCGATGCCGCGCGCGGTGAGCCGGCCCGCGACCCGCATCGCCTGGGCGCGCAGCGCGCCGAAGCTCAGCTCGCGGTCGCCCGCGACGACGGCGGTCCGCCCGGCGGGCACCACGGCGAGCCGGTCGAGGAGGTCGGTGTGCGCCGGCAGGGTGCGCGGACGCTCGGGAAGTACGGCGGTCACGGCGGTCACTCCCCGGCGGATGCGGTGTGGACGGTGGTGGAGGGCTCGGTCGCGGGGGCGCAGTCGGCCAGTGCGACGGGCTCGCCCATGGCGACGAGGATCTTGCGGTCGCCCTTGAAGGCCTCGCGGCCGTGCGCGCACAGGATGTTGTCGACGAGCATCAGGTCGCCGGGCTGCCAGGTCTCCCGTACGGTGACCCGGTCGTAGACGGCGTTGATCGTGTCCACCTCGGCGTCGGTGAGCCGCGAACCGTCGCCCAGGTAGGTGTTGAAGGGCAGCCCGTCCTCCCCGTACGTCTCCACCAGCACCTCGCGGACGTCCGGGTCCAGGGTGCGGCTGTTCCAGAAGGCGAAGTGGTTGAACCACGTCCGCTCACCCGTCGCCGGGTGCGTGACGATCGCCGAGCGGCGCTGCCGGGTGATCATCGAGTCCCCGCCGTCGACCCACTCGTAGCCGACGGTGTTCTCCTCGCAGTACGCCTCTGCCACCGCCTTGTCCTCGGTCGCGAACGTCTTGTACCAGGGCAGGCCGGCCAGCTCCGAGTAGTTCCGTACGAGCAGCCAGCCGGCCCGCTCGAACCGCTCGACGAGCTCTCGCGGCAGCAGGCGCAGCGCCTCGCGCATGTCCCCGACGGTGGTGGCACCGCCCTCCTCGGGGGCGGTGACGCAGCCGAAGAGCAGCACGCCGGGGAAGTCGAGGGTGTAGCTGTTCTCGTTGTGCAGCCGGATCGGCTGGACGGCCGGCAGGTCGGTGGAGGAGAAGACGCCCTCACCGAAGTCGGTGCGCGGGGTGGCCTTCTCCTTGTAGCCGGCCCGCTGCCGGATCAGGGCGTCGCGGGCGGCGGCGAAGGAGGCCGCGTCGCTGACCGGCAGCCCGCGCAGCAGGACGGCGCCGGAGCGGTGCAACTCGGCCTGGATCGCCGAGCGGTGGGCGCTCAGCCAGGCCACGGAGTCCGCCAGGCCGGCCCCGGCAGGGGTGTGGACGACGACGGGCTTGCCGGGCTCGCGGACCGGGCTGATCCCGGCGGGGACGGATGCTTCTGCCAGCGTGGTCATGGAAGGTCCTTAGGAGGGTGCGGAGTCGAGGGCGCGGAGTGCGGAAGGCCGGCGGGCGGGATCAGGCGGCGGCCGGGGCCTGGGCGTGACCCCCGACGACCGAGGCCAGCACGGCGAAGAACTCGGGCAGCCGGCGCTGGAAGTAGAAGTGGCCGCCCGGCAGGACGTACGAGCTGAACTCCCGGTCGGTGATCTGCGCCCAGCGGCCCAGCGAGGCGGCGGGCGCGACCGGGTCGGCGTCACCGCCGATCACCGTCACCGGGCAGTCCACCCGGGCCGCGGACTCCTCGCAGCGGTACACGTCGTCGATGGCGAAGTCGGCGCGGATGGACGGCAGGATGATCTCACGCAGCTCCGGCTCGTCGAGGATGCCGTCGTCGGTGCCGCCGCGCTGCTTGATGGCGGCCACCAGCTCGTCGTCGTCCAGCAGCTCCGGGTACACGGCGGCCGGGTTGGCCAGGAACGGCGCCCGGCAGGCCGAGGCGACCAGGGCCCGCGGGGTCCGGCCGGCCGCCTGGAGGCTGCGTACCACCTCGAAGGCGACGAGCGAGCCCATGCTGTGCCCGAGCACCACCAGGTCGTCGGTGACCCCGGCGGGCAGCGCGGTCACGACCGGCCCCGCCAGGTCGGCGATGTCCCGCGGCAGGTCCTCGGCGAAGCGGGCGCCGCGGCCCGGGTACTGGCCGATCAGCAGCCGTACGTCGGCGGGCAGGTGCGCGCGCCACTCGGCGTACGCGTGCGCGTTGCCGCCGGCGTGCGGCAGGACCAGCAGCGTGGTGCGCTGCGGACCCTCGCCCGGCAGGTCCCAGACCACGTCGTCGGGCGCGGGGGTGAAGGCCGGGGGCTGGTCGTTGCTCATGAGGAACTCCGTTCCTGGTCGGGGGTGCGCCGGCGCAGCGAGGGCCGGGCTCGCCGGGGCGGGGAGGCGGGGCCGGAGGGGCCCCGCAGGGTCTCGATGTGCTGCGCGAGAGTGGCGGGCGTCGGGTGCTGGAAGACGTCGCGGAGGGTGAGGGTCACGCCGTGGGCGGCGCCGATCCGGTTGGTGAGGCGGGCCGCGAGGAGGGAGTGGCCGCCGTGGTCGAAGAAGTTGTCGTCGATGGACAGCGGCGAGGGCGTGCCGAGCGCCTCGCTGAAGTACGTGCGCACCGACTCCTCGAGCGGGTTCCTGGGTGCCCGTCCGCCGGGGGTGGTCACGGCCTGGGGCTTGGGCAGGGCGGTCTTGTCGATCTTCCCGTTCGGGGTCAGAGGCAGCCGGTCCAGCATCACGACGAAGGCCGGGACCATGTGGTCGGGCAGGAGCGTGCGCAGCCACAGGCGCACCTCCTGCGGGGTCAGCTCGGCGGTGGTCACCACGTAGGCCGTGAGCTGCGGGGTGTTGCGGTGGTCGGGGTGGGTGGCGAGCGTGGCCTGGGTGATGTGGGGGTGGGTGGTGAGGACGGTTTCGATTTCGGTGGGTTCGATGCGGAAGCCGCGGATTTTGATCTGGGTGTCGGTGCGGCCCATGTAGTGGAGGTTGCCTTGGGTGTCCCAGTGGGCCTGGTCGCCGGTGCGGTAGAGGCGGGAGCCGGGCGGGCCGTAGGGGTTGGGTACGAAGTGCGCGGCGGTGGTCGCGGGTTGGGCGAGGTAGCCGTGGGCCAGGCCGTCGCCGGTCAGGTACAGCTCCCCGGTGGTGCCGGGCGGGGCTGGCCTGAGGTGGGCATCGAGCACGTAGGCGTGTTTGTTGGTGAGGGGGCGGCCGATGGAGACGGTGGTGGTGGGCTGGGTGGTGGGTTGGATGGTGTGGGTGGTGGTGAAGCCCATGGATTCGGCGGGGCCGTAGCCGTTGGTGATGGTGAGGGTGGGGTGGAGTTGGT
>NZ_JBVHTP010000024.1:0-121558 GCF_055565795.1 Streptomyces sp. NPDC028314 | reverse complement strand
GCGCGGACGTGCAGGGCGTCCCGGTCCGGGTCGGCGTAGACGGCTACGCTCGCGATCCCGGCATCCCGGCAGGCCCGAGCAACGCGGACAGCGATCTCGCCGCGGTTCGCAATGAGCACCTTACGCACGAACGCTCTCCTCAACTTCGGTGACAGTCCGGACCATCGACGGGCAAAAACGTATCTCCGGATCTTCGCCAGCGGTCCATCGGCAGGTAATCAGCGCACGAGGACCGCCAGAGAACGCCTGGTGACCGAGTTGTGATCGGGTGGCCGCGCCCTGGGTTTCTCCGCGGCTCTTCTCCGGCTCTTCTCTCGTGTCTCATGGAGGTATGCGGTCATGACCGATGTGTCCCGTCGGGTGCTCATGAAAGGCGCAGCGCTGACCGGCGGCGCTCTGGCGGTGCCCACGATCGGTGTCGTGTCGGCCGCGGGAGCCGCCGAGGCGGCCGTCGCCGAAGGCACCGAGGAGGCCGCGTCCCGCGCGGCCGTCGCCGCCCCGATCACCGTCACCCCTTCCGACCCGCGCTACCGGGGCCTGATATCGGGCTCCAACCAGCGCTGGGTCGGCAGCCCCGACTACGTCCGGATCGTCAGCTCCGCCGACCAGGTCGTCCGCGCCGTGCAGGAGGCCGTCGACAACAGGCTCAAGGTCGTCGTCCGCAGCGGCGGCCACTGCGACGAGGACTTCACCACCAACCCCGAGGTCCGTGTCGTCATCGACATGGCGGGCCTGAACTCCATCTCCTACGACCCGCAGATGCGCGCCATTGCCGTCGAGCCGGGCGCCCTGCTGGGCACGGTCTACCGCACCCTCTACAAGCGCTGGGGCGTCGTCCTGCCCGGCGGCACCTGCCCGACCGTCGGCGCCGGCGGCCACATCAGCGGCGGCGGCTACGGCGCGCTGTCCCGCTCGCGCGGACTGACCGTCGACCACCTGTACGCGGTCGAGGTCGTGCACGTCGACAAGAACGGCCGGGCCCGCAAGGTGGTCGCCACCCGCGAGGCGAACGACCCCAACCGCGAACTGTGGTGGGCCCACACCGGCGCCGGCGGCGGCAACTTCGGCGTCATCACCCGGTACTGGCTGCGCTCACCGGACGCCACCGGCGACGACCCGTCGAAGCTGCTGCCCAAGGCGCCCTCCGAGGTGATCCTCTCGGACGTCAGCTGGTCCTGGGACGACCTGGACGAGGCGAGCTTCACGCGGCTCGTACACAACTTCAACACCTGGCACGAGAACAACTCGGGTCCCGACTCCCCGGGCCGCTTCCTCTACAGCCAGTTCAAGGCGATGCACAAGGCAGCCGGCTACTTCCGGATGAGCACCCAGATCGACGCCGCCGCGCCGGGCGCCGACCAGGTGCTCGACGGGTTCCTGGCGGCCGTCTCCGAGGGCACCGGGGTCAGCTACACCGTGGGCGACCGCTACCGGGCGCCGTGGCTGTACGCGGTCACCGAGTGGTCCGGCTTCGTCGAGGCCAGCGTCCCGCGCTGGAAGTCCAAGTCGGCGTACATCCGCAAGGCGATGCCGCAGGACCAGCTCAAGGCCATGTACCGCCAGCTGACCCGCCCCGACTACCCCGGACCGTACGGGATGATCGCCATCGTCAGCTTCGGCGGCAGGATCAACGACTCGATCGCCGGCGACACCGCCACCGCGCAGCGCGACTCCGTCGCCAAGATGCTCTACTGCAGCCTCTGGACGAACCCGGCGGACGACGCGGTCCACCAGAAGTGGGTCCGCGAGGCCTACCAGGACGTCTACGCGAGCACCGGCGGCGTGCCGCGCACCGGCGGGGTCAACGACGGCTGCTACATCAACTACGCCGACGCCGACATCGCCGACCCGGCGCTCAACACCTCGGGCGTCCCGTGGCACCAGCTGTACTTCAAGGACAACTACCCGCGCCTGCAGCGGGTGAAGGCGAAGTGGGACCCGCGCAACGTCTTCACGCACCGGCTCGGCATCCGCCTGCCGTAACGATTCCGCGGGGCGCTCCGAGACCGGAAGCCCCGCAGAGACCGGAAGCCTCGCGTAGACCGAAAGGGGAGAGCCCCGCCGGCCAGTGGCCGGCGGGGCTCCCTCATGGCCAGCCCCCGTCACGGGGCCGCCGGGAAGTGGCCTTCCTCGACGAAGAAGCCGACGTACTTCTCGAACAGCTCCTTCGTCAGCACGGGGATCTCGACGCCGGTCCCGGCCAGGGCCGCCGCCGTCTCGGTCGTGTCGATCGGCGGGTAGAACCCGTCGGTGTCGGACGTCATCATCTCGAAGGCGTCCAGCAGCGGCAGCAGGGCGTTGTCCCCGGCCTTCACCGTCGCGTTCCAGGTGTCCCAGTCCACCTCGTCGAGCTCGTAGCCGAGCCCGCGCAGGAACTCGGCGCACTGGGTCAGCGCCAGCGAGCTCTGGTTGAAGAGGTGGAAGGTACGGCCGACCGCGCCGGGCTGCCGCGAGATGCCGGTGATCGCGGCACTGACGTAGTCGACCGGCAGCAGGTGGAAGCGGCCCTCGGTGCCCTTCGGGATGCTCCGCGACTGCACCAGCCCCTTGAGCGTCAGCCAGACGAAGTCCACCGTCTGGCAGGCGCCGTTCACCTGGTCGCCGGAGATCACGTCGACGCGGTAGACGGACACCGGCAGACCCCGGTCCTGGGCCAGTGCGATGATCTGCTCCGCGACCCACTTCGAGCGCAGGTAGCCGCTCGCCAGGGCCTCGGCCGGCCCGGTCGGGTCGGTCACCTTCAGCGGGACTCCGGGCTCGCGCACCCCGTTGAAGACACCGACGGTGGAGACGTAGTGCACCGGCACCGTGCGGTGCCGCGCGGCGAGCCGCAGCACCTCCTCGGTACCCGTCACGTTCGAGGCCTTGAGCGTCTCGTACGGGTGCAGCCAGTGCACGCGGGCGCCGTTGTGGTAGACCACGTCGACCGTGCGCGAGAGCGCGTCGAAGGCCTCCTCGGTCAGGCCGAGCCGGGGCTCGGACAGGTCGCCGAGGACCACCGACAGCCGGTCCTCGTCGATCCCGTCCCAGACCCGGTACCACTGGGCGTTGGCCTTCAGCCGTGCCAGCGCCGCGGCCTCGTCCTCGCCGCGGACCAGGCAGTGCACCCGGCCCGTGGTGGTCCGCATCAGGTCGCGCAGCAGGAACGCGCCGAGGAAGCCGCTGGCGCCCGTCAGCAGGATCTCCTTCGGGTCCACGGCCGTCCGTACGACCTCCGACGCGGGCTGGACGTCGTCCGCGAGGCGGATCTCCGCCGCGTAGTCGGTGGCCTTGCGGCCGCCGGAGCCGCTGGCGACCTCCCCGTGCAGGAACGCGGCGAGCGCGACCGGCGTCGGGTGGTCGAAGACCAGCGTCGGGGGCAGCTTGAGCCCCGTCGCGGTGCCCAGCTGGTTGCGGAGCTCGACCGAGGTGAGCGAGTCGAAGCCCAGCGCCGAGAACGGCTGGTCGGTGACCACGGCCGAGGTGTCGGAGTGTCCGAGGACCGCCGAGACCTGCGCGAGGACGACCTCCAGCACCGCCCTCCGCTGCTCCTCCTCCGGCAGCCCGGCCAGCCGGTCGGCCAGGCTCTCCGTGCTGACCTCGGTGTTCTGCGCGGTCCGGCGGACCGGCGTACGCACCAGCTTGCTCAGCAGCACCGGCACCTGGACCTGCTCCCGCAGGGTCGCCAGGTCCATCGGGGTGGCGACCAGCGCCGCGTGGCCGATGTTCAGCGCGATGTCCAGCAGGGCGGGGCCCTGCTCGGACTCGACCGGGCGGAAGCCGCTGCGGGCGATGCGCTGGAGGTCGGCCTGGTCGAGGTGGCCGGTCATTCCGCTGGTCTGGGACCACAGGCCCCAGGCGAGCGAGGTGGCCGACAGGCCCTGCGCCTTGCGGTGCTGGGCCAGACCGTCGAGGAAGTGGTTCGCGGCCGAGTACGTGGACTGGCCGGGACCGCCGACGACCGCCGCGATGGACGAGAAGAGCACGAACGCGGACAGGTCCAGGTCCTTCGTCAGCTCGTGCAGGTTCCACGAGGCGTCGACCTTGGGCCGCAGCACCGCGGAGAGCCGCTCCGGGGTCTGCGAGCCGATCAGGCCGTCGTCGAGCACACCGGCGGTGTGCAGGACCCCGGTCAGCGGCCGGTCCGCGGGGATCTGCGCCAGCACCCCGGCCAGCGCCTCGCGGTCGGCCACGTCGCAGGCCGCGATGGTCACCCGGGCGCCGAGCGAGGTCAGTTCGGCCGCGAGCTCGCCGGCTCCCTCGGCGGCGAGCCCGCGACGGCTGGTGAGCAGCAGGTTCCGCACCCCGTGCTCGGTGACCAGGTGCCGGGCGAACAGGGCGCCCAGGCTGCCGGTGCCACCGGTGATCAGGACGGTCCCCTCGGGGTTCCAGGACCCGGTGCGGCCCGAGGCCGACTCGGAGATCCGGCCCAGGCGCGGTATCAGCACCTGCCCGGCCCGCACCGCCGACTGCGGCTCGCCGGAGGCGACCACCGAGGCCAGCACCGCGAACGGGTCGGCGTCGGGGTCGTCCAGGTCGAGGTCGTGGTCGACGAGCATGATCCGGCCGGGGTTCTCGGACTGCGCGGAGCGCAGCAGACCCCACACGGTCGCCGCGCCCAGGTCGGTGACGTCCTCCTCGGCGACGGCCACGCCGCCCCGGGTGAGGAACACCAGCCGGGTGTCGGCCAGCCGCTCCTCGGCCAGCCAGTTCTGTACGAGGGCCAGCGCGCCGCGGGCCGCGGTGTGCACGTCGGCGGCCAGGTCCCCGGTGTCGGGGGTCTCCTGACGGGCCAGCACGACGTCGATCCGCTCGCCCGCGCCGATGACCCGCGCGGCCCGGGCCACGTCGGTGAACCGCCGGTCCCCGAAGCCGTCCTTGCCCAGGGTCGCCCAGCGCGAGGTGTCCGCGGAGGCGACGACCGGGTACGGGGCCCAGTCGACGTGGAAGAGGGAGTCGCGCTGGCGGGCCAGGGCGTTGGAGACCTCGCCGACGGCGATCGCGCGGCAGGCGACCGAGGTCACGGCGGCGACGGGCTGCCCGCTCTGGTCGGCCAGCTGGACGTTCAGGGCGTCGTCGGCGCCCAGCGAGAGCCGTACGCGCAGCTTCGAGGCGCCGGTCGCGTACAGCCGGACGCCCTTCCAGTCGGTGGAGATCCAGACCGCGCCCTCGGGGACGGTGCCGTAGCTGGCCAGGCAGGAGGCCGCGAGCGCGACTTCCAGCAGCGCCGGGTGCAGTCCGAAGCCGGCCTGGCTGGTGCGGGAGCCGTCGGGCAGGCTGACCTCGGCGTACACCTCGTCACCGACCCGCCAGACGGCGTCCAGGCCCTTGTAGACCGGGCCGTAGACGTAGCCCTGGGCGGCGAGCTTGTCGTACGCGTCGTGCAGCGGGACCTCTTCGGCGCCGGCGGGCGGCCACTCGGTGAGCGCGAACGGCTCGTCGGCGCCCTGGAAGCTGAGGTGGCCGCGGGCGTTGAGGGTCCACGGCACGTCGGCGTTGTCGGGCCGCGAGTAGATCGCCACCTCGCGCTTGCCGGTGGCGCCGGACGCGCCCACGCTGACCTGGAGGTGGATGCCGCCCTTCTCGGGCAGGGCCAGCGGGCCGAGGATGGACAGGTCGTCGAGGACGGTGCTGCCCAGCTCGTCGCCGGCCCGGATGGCCAGCTCGATCAGCGCGGTGGCCGGCACCAGGGTCTGGCCGAGGACGATGTGGTCCGCGAGCCAGGGGTGGGTGCGCAGCGAGAGGCGGCTGGTGAAGAGGACCTGGTCGGTTCCGGCGATGGTGACGGCGGCGCCGAGCAGCGGGTGGTCCGCCGACTCCAGGCCGAGGTCGGAGGCGTCGGCGACGATCCCGGTGGTCTCGACCCAGTACCGCTCGTGCTGGAAGGCGTACGTCGGCAGGCCGGTGCGCCGGGCGCCCGTACCGGAGAAGAACGCCTCCCAGTCGACGGGCACACCCGCCGTGTGCAGCGCGCCGATGCCGCTGACCAGGGTCTCGGCGTCGGGGCGGCCGCGGCGCAGCAGCGGTACGGCGATCGCGTCGCTCAGGGCGTCGCGCACCAGGGTGGCGAGGACGGCGTCGGGGCCGACCTCGACGAAGGTGGTCGCGCCGAACTGCTCCATGGTGCGCACGGCGTCGGTGAAGCGGACGGCGCCGCGGACCTGGTCGGTCCAGTAGGCCGGGGTGCGCAGGTCGTCGCCGGTGGCGAGCTTGCCGGTGAGGGTGGAGATGACCGGCAGCTGCGGCTTGCCGTAGGTGAGGGTGGCCGCGACCTTGCGGAACTCCTCCAGCATCCCGTTCATGTGGGGGGAGTGGAAGGCGTGCGAGACGGTGAGCCGCTTGCTCTTGCGGCCCAGCTCGCCGATCTTCCCCGCGACCTTGAGGGCGGCTTCCTCGTCGCCGGAGATGACGAGGGAGGTGGGGCCGTTGATCGCGGCGATGGAGAGCCGGTCCTCCAGGCCTTCGAGGAGCGGCAGTACTTCGGCTTCGGTGGCCTGTACGGCGATCATGGCGCCGCCGGACGGAAGGGCCTGCATCAGCTTCGCCCGGGCCGCGACGAGCTTCGCGGTGTCCGCGAGGTCGAGCACGCCCGCGATGTGGGCGGCCGTCAGCTCGCCGATGGAGTGCCCCGCGAGGTGGTCGGGCTTGATGCCCCAGGACTCGATGAGCCGGTACAGGGCCACCTCGACGGCGAACAGGGCCGGCTGGGTGTGGCCCGTCTCGTCCAGGCCCTCGCCCGAGGAGATGACCTCGCGGATCGGGCGGTCCAGGTGCTTGTCGAGCTCGGCCGCGACCGCGTCGAAGGCCTCCGCGTACACGGGGAAGGCCGCGTACAGCTCCTCGCCCATCCCGGCGCGCTGCGCACCCTGCCCGGTGAAGACGAAGGCCGTGTGGCCGCCCGCCTTCGTGCCCCGGACCACACCCGGGCCGGGCTCGCCGGCGGCCAGCGAGCGCAGGCCCTCCAGCAGCGCGTTCCGGTCCGCGCCGACGACCACCGCGCGCTGGTCCAGCGCCGCGCGGCCGGTGGCCAGCGAGTACGCCACGTCCAGCGGGGACGGGCCGGTGTCGCCCTCGACGTGCGCCAGCAGCCGGCGGGCCTGGTCGGCGAGCGCGTCGGGGGTCTTCGCGGCCAGCGCCCACGGGAGGAAGGGCAGTTCGGCGGCGGGGGCGGCGGCCGCGGCCGGTGCCTCCCCGTCGGCGGGCTCCTCGGCCGGCGGCTCCTCCAGGATGACGTGGGCGTTGGTGCCGCTGACACCGAAGGCCGAGATGCCGGCCCGGCGCGGGGTGGGGCCCGCGGGCCACTCGCGGGCCTCGGTGAGCAGCGAGACGGCGCCCGACTCCCAGTCGACCATCGGGGTCGGCTCGTCGATGTTGAGCGTCTTCGGCAGGATCCCGTGCCGCATCGACATGATCATCTTGATAACGCCGCCCGCGCCGGCCGCCGCGACGCTGTGCCCGATGTTCGACTTCAGCGAGCCGAGGTACAGCGGACGGTCGGCCGGGCGGTTCTGCCCGTACGTCGCCAGCAGTGCCTGCGCCTCGATCGGGTCTCCGAGCCGGGTGCCGGTGCCGTGCGCCTCGACCACGTCCACGTCGGCGGCGAACAGCTTGGCGCCGGCCAGCGCCTGGTGGATGACCCGCTCCTGCGAGGGGCCGTTGGGGGCGGTCAGGCCGTTGGACGCGCCGTCCTGGTTGACCGCGCTGCCGCGGATCACCGCCAGGACCTCGTGCCCGTTGCGGCGGGCGTCCGACAGCTTCTCGACGAGCAGCAGGCCCACGCCCTCCGACCAGGCGGTGCCGTCGGCGGCCGCCGCGAAGGACTTGATCCGGCCGTCCTCGGCCAGGCCGTTCTGCCGCGAGAAGTCCACGAACCCGCTCGGGTTGCCGGAGACGGTCGAGCCGCCCGCCAGCGCCATCGAGGACTCGCCCTTGCGCACCGACTGCACCGCCAGGTGCAGCGCCACCAGCGAGGAGGAGCACGCCGTGTCCACGGACACGGCCGGACCCTCGAACCCGAAGGTGTAGGCGATGCGCCCGGAGGCGACCGCGCTCAGCTTGCTCGTCATCAGGTAGCCCTCGAGCTCCTCCGGGCCCTCCAGGCCCAGGTAGCTCTGCTCCACCACACCCGCGAACACGCCGACCGGGGTGCCCCGCAGCGAGGTCGGGTCGATCCCGGCCTGCTCGAAGGTCTCCCACGCGGTCTCCAGCAGCACCCGCTGCTGCGGGTCCATGGCGAGGGCCTCGCGGGGCGAGATCCCGAAGAAGCCGGGGTCGAAGAGGGCCGCGCCCTCCAGGAACCCGCCCTTCTTCGTGTACGACTTCCCGGGCTTGCCGCGCTCCGGGTCGTAGAGGGCGTCGATGTCCCAGCCGCGGTCCTCGGGCCAGTCGGTGATCCCGTCGGCCTCGTCCATGACGAGCTTCCACAGGGTCTCGGGGGAGGTCACCCCGCCCGGGAAGCGGCAGGCCATTCCGACGATCGCGACCGGCTCGTCATTGACGGCCTCCAGTTCCGCGACCCGCTGACGTGTCTTCTGAAGGTCGGTCGTCACCCACTTGAGGTACTCGACCATCTTCTGTTCTTTGGAAACAGCCTGGTCCGTGGACGCTGCCGGTTCGTTGGACTTGGTCTCATTGGACATGCGAAATCAACTTCTCCTCAGAGCTGCGTACGTCGGGACCGTCAGTTCGCGGAACGGCCGAGCTGGTTGTCGATGAAGTCGAACAGGTCGTCCGCGGAGGCGGATTCGATCGTGCTCGTCAGGTCCGGGCCTCCGGCCGGTCCCGCCGCCTCGTTCAGCCGGGCAAGGATCGTCTGCAGCCGTACGGAGACCGTGGAGCGCGCCTGGACGTCCTCCAGCAGGGCGGTCAGGCCCGCCTCCACCCGGTCCAGATCCGCCATCACGGGTGCGCCGGCGTCGCCGGCACCGTCGGGTGCCACCTCGCCCAGCACGTGGTCCGCGAGCGCGGTGGGGGTCGGGTGGTCGAAGACCACCGTGGCCGACAGCCGGACCCCCGTCGCGGCGTTGAGCCGGTTGCGCAGCTCCACCGCCGTCATCGAGTCGAAGCCCATCTCCTGGAAGGCCCGGTCGGCCTGGACCGCGTCCTGGCCCGAGTGGCCCAGCACCGTGGCCACTTCAGCGCGCACGAGGTCCAGCACCGCCTGGTGCTGCTCCAGCGGGGACAGCCCGGCCAGCCGGGTCGCGAGCAGTTCCACGGAGCCCGCCCCGGACTGGGCGGCGCGCCGGTTCGGCACCCGCACCAGGGACCGGAACACCGGCGGCACCAGGCCGTGCGCCCGCATCGCGGACAGATCGACCGGGAGCGCCACGACCGCCGAGGTGCTGGTCGCCAGCGCCGAGTCGAAGAGCGCGGTGCCCTCCTGCGGGGTGACCGGACGGAAGCCTTCGCGGCTGAACCGCTTCAGGTCGTTCTCGTCCAGACCCGCGTTGATCCCGTAGCTCAGCCCCCACAGACCCCAGGCCAGCGAGGTCGCCGCCAGCCCGAGGGCCGAGCGGTGCGCGGCCAGACCGTCCAGGAAGGCGTTGGCGGCCGCGTAGTTGGACTGGCCGGGGCCGCCGATGACACCGACGCTGGAGGAGAAGAGCACGAAGGCGGACAGGTCCAGGTCCTTCGTCAGCTCGTGCAGGTGCCAGGCCGCGTCCGCCTTCGGGCGCAGTACCGCATCGAGGCTGTCCGGGCTCAGCGCCGCGACCAGGCCGTTGTCGAGGACACCCGCGGTGTGCACCACCCCCCTCAGCGGGTGGTCCGCCGGGACCGCCGCCAGGGCCGCGGCCAGCGCCTCCCGGTCGGAGACGTCCACCGCGGACAGCGTGACCCGGGCGCCGAGCGCGGTGAGTTCGGCCTCCAGCTCCGCCGCGCCGGCCGCACGGGCGCCGCTGCGGCTGAGCAGCAGCAGGTTCCGTACGCCGTGCTCGGAAACCAGGTGCCGGGCGAACAGGCCGCCCAGCGCCCCGGTGCCACCGGTGATCAGGACGGTGCCCTCCGGTCCCCAGGGCGAGTCCGCCCCCTCGGCGCCCTCGGCGCCCTCGGCCCCGGCGGCCAGCCGGCGCAGCCTCGGCAGCAGGATCTCCCCGCCGCGCAGCGCCGCCTGCGGCTCGCCCGAGGCGACCACCGCGGACAGGGCGTCCACCGGAACCTTCCCGGCGCCGCCGTCCGCGTGGTCGAGGTCGACCAGCACGATCCGGTCCGGAGCCTCGGCCTGCGCGGAGCGCAGCAGCCCCCACACCGTGGCCGAGCCCAGCTCGGGCACCCCCTCGGAGCCGGCGTCCACCGCACCCCGGGTGAGGACCACCAGACGGGTGGCCTCCAGCCGGTCGTCGGCCAGCCAGTCCTGTACGAGGGACAGCGCCTGCCGGGCCGCCGAGTGGGCCGCGCCCACCGCGTCACCGGAGGTGTCCGGCGCCGCCCAGGCCAGTACGGCGTCCACGGCGGCCCCGGCCTCGGCGGCCTTGCCGACCGCCGCCACCTCCTCGAAGGACGGGCCGTCGAACGCGTCCCCGGCCGTACCGAGGACACCCCAGCGGAGCCGGGAGCCCGGCTCGGGCAGAGCGGTCGGCGTCCAGTCCACCTGGAACAGCGGCCGGCTGCCGTCGCTCTGCGCGGTGAACTCGCCGTCCGGCACGTCCCGGAAGACGAGCCGGTCGATCGTGGCGACGGGCTGCTCCTCCGCGTCCGAGAGCCGTACGGTCACGGCCCCCTCCGCGTCCCCGTCGAGCGGGGCGATGCGCACCCGCACGGCGGTGGCGCCGGTGGCGTGCAGCCGGACCCCCTGCCAGTGGGCCGGGATCCGCGTCGTACCGGCCGCGCCGGTGCCCGCGGCCGCGGCGACGGCCGCCTCCAGCAGCGCCGGGTGCAGCTCGTAGGCGGCCGCGTCGGGCAGCAGCTCCTCGGGCAGCCGGACCTCGGTGGCCGGGCCGCCCGGCGCGGCGGGCACGCCCTGCCCGCCGGTGGTGTCGAAGGCGCCGTGCGCGTGCTCCGTCCAGCCGGACCCGGCCTCGTCGGTGCGGGTGTGGACCGTGAAGGCGCGCCGCCCGGAGCCGTCCGCCGGGCCCACGCCCAGCTGGAGCTGGAGGGCGCCCTGCCCGGGCAGTACCACCGGGGTCCGCAGCTCCAGTTCGGCGAGCCCGGCCAGGCCCAGCTCGTCGCCCGCCCGGACCGCCAGTTCCACCAGGGCCGAACCGGGCAGCACGGCCGAGTCGAAGACGGCGTGCTCGGCCAGCCACGGGTGCGTGCGCACCGAGAGGCGGCTGGTGAAGAGGACCTGGTCGGCCCCGGCGATCGTGACGGCCGCGCCGAGCAGCGGGTGCCCGGTCGGGTTCAGGCCGTACCCGGCGTCGGCGGCCGGGCCCGAGCCCTTGAGCCAGAAGGCCTCGTGCTGGAAGGCGTACGTCGGCAGGGCCGTCGGGCGGGCGCCCGTACCGGCGAAGTAGGCCTCCCAGTCGACGCGGACGCCCCGGCTGTGCAGCCGGCCCGCCCCGGCGACGAGGGTCTCCGCCTCGGGCCGGCCCCGGCGCAGCAGCGGCACGGCCACCGCGTCGGACACGATGCCCTGGGCCAGCGCGGTCAGCACCGCGTCCGGGCCGATCTCGGCGAAGGTGGCGGCGCCCAGGGACTCCAGGGCGCTGACCGCGTCGGCGAAGCGGACGGCGCCGCGGACCTGGTCGGCCCAGTACGCCGGGGTGCGCAGGTCGTCGCCGGTGGCGAGCTCGCCCGTGAGGGTGGAGACCACCGGGATGCGCGGCTCACCGTACGAGAGGGTGGCGGCGACGGCCTTGAACTCCGCCAGCATCCCGTCCATGTGGGGGGAGTGGAAGGCGTGCGAGACGGTGAGCCGCTTGGTCTTGCGGCCCAGCGCCTCGAACCGCTCCGCCACGTGCAGCGCGGTGTCCTCGTCGCCGGAGATGACCACCGACGAGGGTCCGTTGACGGCGGCGACGGCCAGCTCGGCCTCGCGCCCGGCCAGGAGCGGCAGGACTTCGGCCTCGGTGGCCTGTACGGCGATCATGGCGCCGCCGGACGGCAGGGCCTGCATCAGCTTCGCCCGGGCCGCGACCAGCTTCGCCGCGTCCGCCAGGGAGAGCACCCCGGCGACGTGTGCGGCGGCCAGCTCGCCGATGGAGTGGCCCGCGAGGTGGTCGGGCCTGATCCCCCAGGACTCGACGAGGCGGTAGAGCGCGACCTCGACGGCGAACAGGGCCGGCTGGGTGCGGCCCGTCTCGTCCAGGCCCTCACCGGAGGCGATGACCTCACGGATCGGGCGGTCCAGGTGCTGGTCGAGCTCGGCCGCGACCGCGTCGAAGGCGGCGGCGTAGACCGGGAATCCGGCGTACAGCTCCTCGCCCATCCCGGCGCGCTGCGCGCCCTGCCCGGTGAACAGGAACGCCGTCTTCCCGCCGGTCCGTACGTCGCGCACCACCCCGGGCGCCGAGGCACCCGAAGCCAGCGCCCGCAGACCCTCCAGCAGCGCGTCCCGGTCCGCGCCGACGACCGCGGCCCGGTGCTCGAACAGCGAGCGGCCGGCGGCCAGGGAGATCCCGATGTCGGCCGGGTCGGCTTCCGCGCCCGCCGCGGAGACCAGCTCCAGCAGCCGCCGCGCCTGGTCGGGAACGGCCTGCGCCGTCTTGCCGGACAGCACCCACGGAACCACCGGCAGCGGGGCAGCGGAGCGCTCGGCGGCCGGCCGGTCCTGCCCGGCGCCGTGCTGCTCGATGATGACGTGCGCGTTGGTGCCGCTGATGCCGAAGGAGGAGACGGCCGCGCGGCGCGGCCGCTCGTACGTCTGCCAGGGCTGCGCCTCGGTGAGCAGCTCGACCGCGCCCGCCTCCCAGTCGACGTGCCCGGACGGCGCGTCCACGTGCAGGGTCTTGGGCAGCACCTCGTGCCGCATCGCCTCGATCATCTTGATGACGCTGCCGACACCGGCCGCGGCCTGGCTGTGCCCGATGTTCGACTTCAGCGAGCCCAGCCACAGCGGCCGCCCGTCGGGCCGGCCCTGGCCGTAGGTGGCCAGCAGGGCCTGCGCCTCGATGGGGTCGCCCAGGGTGGTGCCGGTGCCGTGCGCCTCGACCACGTCCACATCGGCCGTGCTCAGACCGGCGTTGGCCAGGGCCTGGCGGATGACCCGTTCCTGCGAGGGGCCGTTGGGGGCGGTCAGGCCGTTCGAGGCGCCGTCCTGGTTGATGGCCGAGCCCCGGATCACCGCGAGCACGGTGTGCCCGTTGCGCTCGGCGTCGGAGAGCCGCTCCACGAGCAGCAGGCCGACGCCCTCGCTCCAGCCGGTCCCGTCGGCGCCGGCCGCGAAGGGCTTGCAGCGGCCGTCGGGGGAGAGCCCGCGCTGGCGGGAGAACTCCACGTACGAGGTCGGGCTGGACATCACGGTGACACCGCCGGCGAGCGCGAGGTCGCACTCGCCGGAGCGCAGCGCGTTCGCGGCCATGTGCATGGCCACCAGCGAGGAGGAGCAGGCCGTGTCGACGGTGACCGCCGGGCCCTCCAGACCGAGGGTGTACGAGACCCGGCCCGAGGCCACGCTGCCCGCGTTGCCGCTGGCCAGGTAGCCCTCCAGATCCTCGGGGATCGTCGTGAGGGAGGAGCCGTAGTCGTGGTACATCACGCCGGTGAACACGCCCGTACGGCTGCCGCGCAGGGCGGCCGGGACCAGACCCGCGTTCTCCACCGTCTCCCAGGCCGTCTCCAGCAGCAGCCGCTGCTGCGGGTCGGTGGCGAGCGCCTCGCGCGGCGACATCCCGAAGAACTCCGGGTCGAACAGGTCCGCGTCGTGCAGGAAGCCGCCGCCCCGGGCGTACGTGGTGCCCGTGTGGTCGGGGTCCGGGTGGTAGAGGTTCTCCAGGTCCCAGCCGCGGTTGACCGGGAACTCGGTGATGGCGTCCGCGCCCTCCGCGACGAGGCGCCACAGGTCCGCCGGCGAGGAGACCCCGCCGGGGTAGCGGCAGGCCATGCCGACGATGGCGATCGGCTCCAGCGAGGCGGAGTCCGCAGCGACCACCACGGGCGCCGCGCTCTCCCGCGCACCGAACAGCTCCGCCGACAGGTGCGCCGCCAGGGCCGCCGGGTTCGGGTAGTCGAAGACCAGCGTGCTCGGCAGCCGCATGCCCGTCGCCGCGTTGAGCTGGTTGCGCAGCTCCACGGCGGTCAGCGAGTCGAAGCCCAGCTCCTGGAAGGCGCGTTCGGCGTCGATGCTGCTGTGGTCGGAGTGCCCCAGCACCCCCGCCACCTGCGCCCGGACCAGGTCGGTCAGGGCCTGGTCCCGCTCGGCCGGGGAGAGCCCGCCCAGCCGGTCGGCCAGCGAGGAGCCGCCGCCCGCCTGCGCGGCCGCCGTCCGGCGAGGGGCGGCCGTGACCAGACCCCGGAAGAGCAGGTGCGGGCCGTCGGCCTGCTTGCGCAGCGCGGCGGTGTTCAGCCGGGTCACGGCGAGGATCGCCTCGCCGGTGCCCGGCGCCGCGTCGAAGAGGTCCATCGCGTCGGCGGAGGACAGCGGCAGCAGACCGGTGCGCTCGATGCGCTTGAGGTCGGCCTCCTCCAGCTGGCCGCTGATGGTGGATGCCTGCGCCCACAGGCCCCAGGCGAGCGAGGTGGCCGGGAGGCCGTTCGCCTGCCGGTACTGGGCGAGGGCGTCGAGGAAGGTGTTGCCCGCCGCGTAGTTGGCCTGGCCGGCGTTGCCGATCAGACCCGCGATGGAGGAGTACAGGACGAAGGCCGTCAGGTCCAGGTCCTTGGTGAGCTCGTGCAGGTTCCAGGCCGCGTCGACCTTCGGCTGGAGGACCTTCTCCAAACGCTCGGGGGTGAGCGAGGAGAGCAGGCCGTCGTCCAGCACACCGGCCGTGTGGATGACCGCGCCCAGCGGGCGGTCGGCGGGGATGGCCGCCAGCACGCCGGCCAGGGCATCCCGGTCCGCCACGTCACAGGCGGCGACGGTGACCTGGGCGCCGAGCCCGGTGAGCTCCGCCTCCAGCTCGGCCGCGCCCGCCGCCCCGCTGCCGCGGCGGCTGAGGAGCAGCAGGTGCTTGGCGCCGTGTTCGGTGACCAGGTGCCGGGCGAGTACGCCGCCCAGCGCTCCGGTCGCGCCGGTGATCAGGGTGGTGCCCTCGTCCCAGCGCGGTGTGCGCGCTTCGGGGTCCTGCTGGGTGCGCGCCAGGCGCGGCACCAGCAGCTGGTCCCCGCGCACCGCGATCTGCGGCTCGCCCGAGGCCACCGCCGAGACGGGGAGGACGTCGCCGTCCAGGTCGGCCAGCACGATCCGGCCCGGGTTCTCGCTCTGCGCCACGCGCAGCAGGCCCCACACGGCGGCCTGGGCGAGGTCGGTGACCGGCTCGCCACCGGTGGCGACGGCGCCCCGGGTGGCCACGACGAGCGTGGAGTCCGCGAAGCGCTCGTCGGCCAGCCAGGACTGGGCCGTCGCCAGCATCTCCCGGACCGCGCGGTGCGTGGTGGCCGGTACGTCGGCGCCCGCGCCGGTGGCCGGCAGGGCGAGCACGACCGTACCGGGCACGAAGTCGCCCGCGGTGACGGCGTCCAGGCCGGCGTAGGGGCGGGCGCCCTCGACGCCGAGGTCGCCGATGACGGCCCAGTCCGCGGTGTCCACGGCCGCAGCCGCGCCGGGCAGGGCGTTCCATGCGACCTTGAACAGCCCGTCGCGCGCCGAGGAGTTGGCCTCGCGCAGCGCCTCCTTCGACAGCGGGCGCAGCAGCAGCGACTCCACGGTCGCCACCGGGGCGCCCGTCCCGTCGGCCACCGTCAGCGAGGCCACCTCGGGCCCGGTGAGCGTCAGCCGGACCCGGAGCGTGGTGGCGCCGGTGGCGTGCACGCTGACCCCGGACCAGGAGAACGGCAGCAGGGCCACCCGCTCGTCGTCCACCACTCCGGGCAGCAGCGGGTGCAGCGCGGAGTCCAGCAGGGCCGGGTGCAGCAGGAAGCGCCCGGCGTCGGCGCGCTGCGCGTCCGGCAGCGTGAGCTCGGCGAAGATCTCGCCGTCGCCCTTCCAGGCGCGGCGCAGGCCCTGGAAGGCCGGGCCGTACGCGTAGTCCTGGGCGGCGAGCCGCTCGTAGACCCCGTCGAGGGAGACCTCGGCGGCCCCGGCCGGGGGCCAGACCATCAGCGCCGCACCGGCCGTGCCCGCGTCGGGAGCCAGCAGGCCCTTGGCGTTGAGCGTCCACGGGCGGGCCTCGGCGGGCTCCTCGCCGTCGGGGCGCGAGTACACGTCGACGCTGCGCCGGCCCGAGCCGTCGGCGTCCCCGACGACCAGCTGGACCTGCACGCCGCCGCGCTCGGGCAGCACCAGCGGGGCCGACAGGGTCAGCTCCTCCACCTGCGGGGTGCCGAGGCGCCCGCCGGCCAGGACGGCGAGTTCCACGAAGGCGGTGCCGGGCAGCAGGACGGTGCCGAGGACGGCGTGGTCACCCAGCCAGGGGTGCGACTGGAGGGACAGCCGGCTCGTGAAGAGGGTCTGCTCCCCGTCGGCCAGGTCCAGGGTGGCGCCGAGGATCGGGTGGTCCGTCGGGCTGAGGCCGAGCCCCGACGCGTCGGCGGCGGCCTCGGCGGCGTCGAGCCAGTAGCGCTCGCGCTGGAAGGCGTACGTCGGCAGGTCGAGGGCGGCGTCGAGCCGGCCGCCGAAGTAGGCGGACCAGTCGGTGCGGCGGCCGCGGGCGTACAGCTGCCCGGCGGCCAGCACCAGCTGGCGGGCCTCGGGCCGGCCGGCCCGCAGGGTGGCGACGGCCACAGCCGTGTCGGAGTCCTCGACGGCGCCGGCCGCGAGGGCGGTGAGCACCGCGTCGGGGCCGATCTCGGTGAAGGTGGTGGCGCCCAGGGACTCCAGGGTGCGCACGGCGTCGGTGAAGCGGACGGCGCCGCGGACCTGGTCGGCCCAGTACGCCGGGGTGCGCAGGTCGTCGCCGGTGGCGAGCTCGCCCGTGAGGGTGGAGACGACGGGGATGCGCGGCTCGTTGTAGGTGAGCGAGGCCGCGACGGCCTTGAACTCCCCCAGCATCGCGTCCATGTGGGGGGAGTGGAAGGCGTGCGAGACCGTCAGGCGCTTGGTCTTGCGGCCCAGCTCGGAGATCTTCGCGGCGACTTCGAGAGCCGCTTCCTCGTCGCCGGAGACGACGACGGAGGTGGGGCCGTTGATCGCGGCGATGGAGAGCCGGTCCTCCAGGCCTTCGAGGAGCGGCAGGACTTCGGCCTCGGTGGCCTGTACGGCGATCATGGCGCCGCCGGCCGGCAGGGCCTGCATCAGCTTCGCCCGGGCGGCGACCAGCTTCGCCGCGTCGGCCAGGGAGAGCACCCCGGCGACGTGCGCGGCGGCCAGCTCACCGATCGAGTGCCCGGCCAGCTGATCGGCCTTGACGCCCCAGGACTCCACGAGCCGGTACAGGGCCACCTCGACGGCGAACAGGGCCGGCTGGGTGTGGCCCGTCTCGTCCAGGCCCTCGCCCGAGGCGATGACCTCGCGGATCGGGCGGTCCAGGTGCTGGTCGAGCTCGGCCGCGACCGCGTCGAAGGCGGCCGCGTACACGGGGAAGGATGCGTACAGCTCCTCGCCCATCCCGGCGCGCTGCGCACCCTGGCCGGTGAACAGGAACGCCGTCTTCCCGGCGGTCTTCACTCCCTGCACCAGGCCCGGGGCGGACCCGCCCCCGGCCAGCGCCCGCAGCCCCTCCAGCAGCGCGTCCCGGTCGGCGCCCGCCACCACCGCACGGTGGTCGAACGCCGCCCGGGCGCCGACCAGCGCCCGGCCCACCTCGGCCGGGTCGAGGCCGTCGCGCGTCTCCACGTACGCCAGCAGCCGCCGCGCCTGGCCCGCCAGGGCCTGCGGGGTCTTGCCGGACAGCGCCCACGGCACCACCGGGACCGCGGCCGGAGCCGGCAGCGGCTCGGCGCCCTCGGGCTCCTCGACGGCCGGAGCCTGCTCGATCACCACGTGCGCGTTGGTCCCGCCGAACCCGAACGAGGACACGCCCGCACGGCGCGGCGCCCCGGTCCGCGGCCACTCCCGGGCCTCGTGGAGCAGCGAGACCGCGCCCGCCTCCCAGTCGACCCGGGTCGAGGGCTCCTCGGCGTGCAGGGTCTTGGGCAGCACCCCGTGCCGGATCGCCTGGACCATCTTGATGATCCCGCCGACACCGGCGGCGGCCTGGCTGTGCCCGATGTTCGACTTGAGGGAGCCGAGGTACAACGGACGCTCCGCCGGGCGGTCCTGGCCGTAGGTGGCCAGCAGGGCCTGCGCCTCGATGGGGTCGCCGAGCGAGGTGCCGGTGCCGTGCGCCTCGACGGCGTCCACATCGGCGGTGCTCAGACCGGCGTTGGCGAGCGCCTGCAGGATCACGCGCTCCTGCGAGGGGCCGTTGGGGGCGGTCAGGCCGTTGGACGCGCCGTCCTGGTTGACGGCCGTACCGCGGATCACGGCGAGTACCTGGTGCCCGTTGCGCCGGGCGTCGGAGAGCCGCTCCACCAGGAGCAGACCGACGCCCTCGGCCCAGCCGGTGCCGTCGGCGTGCTCGGAGAAGGACTTGCAGCGGCCGTCGGCGGACAGGCCGCGCAGCCGGGAGAACTCGATGAAGGCCGTCGGCGTCGACATCACGGCCGCGCCGCCGGCGAGCGCGAGGTCGCACTCGCCGGAGCGCAGCGCGTTCGCGGCCATGTGCATGGCCACCAGCGAGGAGGAGCAGGCGGTGTCGACGGTGACCGTCGGGCCCTCCAGGCCGAAGGTGTACGCCAGCCGGCCCGAGGCGATGCTGCCCGCGCTGCCGCTGAACAGGTAGCCCTCGTTGCCGTCGGCCGGCAGGCCCGACCGGGAGCCGTAGTCGTTGTACATCAGGCCGGTGAAGACGCCCGTACGGCTGCCGCGCAGCGAGACCGGGTCGATCCCGGCCCGCTCGAACGCCTCCCACGTGGTCTCCAGCAGCAGCCGCTGCTGGGGGTCCACGGCGAGCGCCTCGCGCGGGGACATCCCGAAGAACTCCGGGTCGAACCGGTCGGCCTCGTGCAGGAATCCGCCCTCGGCGGTGTACGAGGTGCCCGCCGCGTCGGGGTCGGTGTCGTACAGCCGCTCCAGGTCCCAGCCGCGGTTGACCGGGAAGCCGCTGACGGCGTCGACCCCGTCGGTGACCAGCTTCCAGAGGTCCTCGGGGGTGGCGACCCCGCCGGGGTACCGGCACGCCATCCCGACGATCGCGATGGGCTCCTGTGCCTTGTCCTCCACCTCGCGCAGACGCTTCTTCGCGTCCCGGGCATCAGCGATGGCCCGCTTGAGGTAATCCCGGAGTTCTTGCTCGTTCGCCACGTGATCTCAGCTCCCCGACGTGATGTGGCTGGGTGATGAATTGCAGGGCCCGCATGACGCTCAGTCGCATGCCGCCCGGTCGCGTACCGCTCTGTCCTGCTCAGTCCATGTCGTCGAGCAGCGCGAACAGCTCCTCGTCGCTCGCCTCTTCGAGGTCCTGGTGACCGGCCTCGTCCGGCTTGCCGCCGCCCGCCGAGTCGGCGATGTCCAGCAGCTCGCGCAGCCGGCCGGTGATCCGGTCGAAGGCCTCCCGGTCCGAAGACGCCGCCTGGATGGCGGACTTCAGCTTGTCGAGGTCCGACAGCACCGGAGTCGCCGCCGACACCTCCTCCACCGTGATCTGCTTGCGCAGGTACGCGGCGAGGGCGGCCGGGTTCGGGTAGTCGAAGACGAGGGTGCTGGGCAGCCGCAGTCCGGTCGCCGCGTTGAGCTGGTTGCGCAGCTCCACGGCGGTCAGCGAGTCGAAGCCCAGCTCCTGGAACGCACGGTCGGCGTCGATGCCGCTGTGGTCGGCGTGGCCGAGCACCCCCGCCACCTGGGTCCGTACGAGATCCGTCAGCGTCGCGATGCGCTCCTCCTCCGGCAGCGCGCCGAGGCGCTCCGCCAGCGAGGGACCGTCCGCGCCCGCCCCGGCGCCGCTGCCCGCGAGGGTGCGGCGCGGACCGGCCGGAGCGAGGTCCCGCAGCAGCGGCAGCAGCCGGTCGCCCTGCTTGCGCAGGGCCTCCAGAGCGAGCCGGGTGACCGCCAGGACCGGTTCCCCCGTGCCGGGGGCCGCGTCGAAGAGGTCCATCGCGTCCGCCGAGGACAGCGGCAGCAGACCGAGCCGGGCCAGGCGGCGCAGGTCGGCCTCCTCCAGCGAGCCGCTGATGGTGGATGCCTGCGCCCACAGGCCCCAGGCGAGCGAGGTGGCCGGGAGGCCGTTCGACTGCCGGTACTGGGCGAGGGCGTCGAGGAAGGTGTTGCCCGCCGCGTAGTTGGCCTGGCCGGCGTTGCCGATCAGACCCGCGATGGAGGAGTAGAGGACGAACGCGGACAGGTCCAGCTCCTTGGTGAGCTCGTGCAGGTTCCAGGCCGCGTCGACCTTCGGCAGCAGGACCTTCTCCAGCCGCTCCGGGGTCAGGTCCGACAGGACGGTGTCGTCCAGCACACCGGCCGTGTGGATCACCCCGGTCAGCGGCCGCTCCGCCGGGACCGCCGCCAGCACGGCGGCCAGCGACTCCCGGTCGGTGACGTCGCAGGCGGCGACGGTGACCTGGGCGCCGAGCCCGGTGAGCTCCGCTTCCAGTTCGGCCGCGCCCGGGGCGTCGATGCCGCGGCGGCTGAGGAGCAGCAGGTGCCTGGCGCCGTGTTCGGTGACCAGGTGCCGGGCGAGTACGCCGCCCAGCGCTCCGGTCGCGCCGGTGATCAGGGTGGTGCCCTCGTCCCAGCGCGGTGTGCGCGCCTCGGGGTCCTGCTGGGTGCGCGCCAGACGCGGCACCAGCAGCTGGTCCCCGCGCACCGCGATCTGCGGCTCGCCCGAGGCCATTACGGCACCCGGCAGGGAGTCCCCGTCCAGGTCGACCAGGACGATCCGGCCCGGGTTCTCCGTCTGCGCCACGCGCAGCAGACCCCAGACACCGGCGTGCGCCAGGTCGGTCACCGGCTCGCCGCCCGTGGCGACGGCGCCCCGGGTGACCACGACGAGCGTGGAGCTCTCGCACCGCTCGTCGCCCAGCCAGAACTGAGCCGCGTCCAGGGCCTCGCGCAGGGCGGCCCGCGCCGCCCCGGCCGGCTCGCCCTCGGGGGCGCTCGGGGCGAGGACCACGGTGGCGGGCACGGCCCCGGCCGCGGCCACCGCCTCCAGGTCGGCGTACGGGCGGGCGCCGGCGACGGTCAGGTCGCCGACCACGGCCCAGCCCGAGGTGTCCACCGCGGAGCCCGCCGCGGGCAGGGCGTTCCACGCGACCCGGAACAGCCCGTCCCGGGCCGTCGAAGCGGCCTCGCGCAGCGCCTCCTTCGACACCGGGCGCAGCAGCAGCGACTCCACGGTCGCCACCGGGGCGCCCGCCCCGTCCGCCACCGTCAGCGAGGCGGCGAGGGTGTCGGTGTCCTGCCCGGACAGCGCCAGCCGCACCCGCAGCACCGAGGCGCCCACCGCGTGCAGGCTCACCCCGGCCCAGGAGAACGGCAGCCGCGCCTGGCCCGACTCGAAGGCGACACCCGGCAGCAGCGGGTGCAGCGCCGCGTCCAGCAGCGCGGGGTGCAGCAGGAACCGGCCGGCGTCCGAACGCTGCGCGTCCGGCAGCCGGACCTCGGCGTAGATCTCGTCCTCGCCGGTCCACAGCCGCGTCAGGCCCTGGAAGGCGGGGCCGTACGCGTAACCGAGCGCGTCGAGCCGCTCGTACGCCCCGTCAAGCGAGACCTCGGCGGCCCCGGCCGGCGGCCAGGACGTCAGTGGCTCACCGGCGCCGGCGCCGGCCGAAGAGGCCAGCACACCGTTGGCGTTGAGCGTCCACGGCCGGTCGGTGGCCACATCGCCGTCGTCGGGCCGGGAGAAGACCTCCACGGTGCGCCGGCCCGTGCCGTCGGCCTCGCCGACCACCACCTGGACCTGCGTACCGCCCTGCTCGGGCAGCACCAGCGGAGCCGACAGCATCAGCTCCTCGACCCGCTCGACACCCAGCTGCTCGCCCGCCCGGACCGCCAGCTCCACCAGACCGGTGCCGGGAACCAGCACCGTCCCGTGCACCGCGTGCTCGGTCAGCCAGGCGTGGGTGCGCCGCGAGAGCCGCCCGGTGAACAGGAACTCGTCCCGGTGGGCCGAGCCCACGGCCGCGCCCAGCAGCGGGTGGCCGGTCGCCGCCAGCCCCAGCCCGGCCGCGTCGGCCGCGGTCTCGGGGGCGTCCAGCCAGTAGCGCTCGTGCTGGAACGCGTACGTCGGCAGGGTGACCGTACGGGCACCGGGGAACAGCTTCGACCAGTCGGGCCTCGCCCCCCGCATCCGCAGCAGGGCCATCGCCCCGGCGACGGTCTCCGCCTCGGGACGGTCCCGGCGCAGCGCCGGGGCGAGCGCCCCGGCCTCCTGCTCCAGGGAGCCCTGGGCGAGGGCGGTGAGCACCCCGTCGGGGCCCAGCTCCAGGTAGTCGGTGACGCCCTGGGCCTCCAGGTAGCGGATGCCGTCGGCGAACCGCACGGCCTCGCGGATGTGGGTGGCCCAGTAGTCCGGTGAGGTCAGCTGCTCGTCGGTGGCGAGGGTGCCGGTGACGTTGGAGACGACCGGGATGCGCGGCGCCCGGAAGTCCAGCCCGGAGGCGACCTCCCGGAACTCCTCCAGCACCTCGTCCATGTGCGGCGAGTGGAAGGCGTGCGAGACCGGCAGCCGCTTGGTGCGGGCGCCCTTCGCCCGCCAGGCGTCGCAGATCTCGTCCACGACGGCCGAGTCGCCCGAGATCACCATGGAGTTGGGGCCGTTGACCCCCGCGATGGCGACCGCGTTGCCGTACGGGGCGATCGAGGCGCGCACCTCCTCCTCGGTGGCCTGGACCGCGGCCATCGCACCGCCCTCGCGGGCGGCCTGCATCAGCCGGCCGCGCTCGGCGACCAGGCAGCAGGCGTCGCCCAGTTCGAGGACCCCGGCCAGGTGGGCGGCGGTGACCTCGCCGATCGAGTGGCCCAGCAGGTAGTCCGGAGTGAACCCGTGGTGCTCGAACAGCCGGTACAGGGCCACCTCGATGGCGAACAGCGCGGCCTGGGTGAAGGAGGTCTGGTCGATCAGGGCCGAGTCCGCCGAGTGCTCCGGAGCGAACAGCACGTCCTTGATCGGCCGGGCCAGCTCCGCGTCGAAGCGGGCGCACACCTCGTCCAGCGCCTTCGCGAAGACCGGGTTCGCGGCGTACAGCTCGCGGCCCATGCCGAGCCGCTGGCTGCCCTGGCCGGTGAAGAGGAACGCCGTCTTGCCGGGCCGGGCCGAGCGGCCCCGTACGACGTTCGACGCGGACTCGCCGTGCGCCAGCGAGGACAGCCCCCGGATCAGGGACTCCCGGTCGGCGCCGACGACGGCCGCGCTGTGCTCCAGTACGGCGCGCCCGGTGGCCAGCGAGTACCCGATGTCGGCCGGCGACAGCTCAGGGCTGTCCAGGACGAACCGGTGCAGGCGGGCCGCCTGGGCGGCGACGGCCTTCTCGTCCTTGCCGGACACCAGCCACGGCAGCACGCCGGCCGCCTCCGGCTCCGGGGCGGACTTCCGCGCGGCGGGCGCGGCCGGGGCCTGCTCGATGATGACGTGCGCGTTGGTGCCGCTGATGCCGAAGGAGGACACGCCCGCGCGGCGCGGGCGGCCCGCCTCGGGCCAGGCCGTCTCCTCGGTCAGCAGCGCCAGCGAGCCCGCCTCCCAGTCCACGTGCGGCGAGGGCTCGTCCACGTGCAGGGTCCGCGGCAGGGTGCCGTGCCGCATCGCCTCGATCATCTTGATGACACCGCCGACACCGGCCGCGGCCTGGCTGTGGCCGATGTTCGACTTGAGGGAGCCGAGGTAGAGCGGCTGCCCCTCGGGACGGTCCTGGCCGTAGGTGGCCAGCAGCGCCTGCGCCTCGATGGGGTCGCCCAGGGTGGTGCCGGTGCCGTGCGCCTCGACCGCGTCCACATCGGCCGGGGCCAGCCCGGCGTTGGCCAGCGCCTGGCGGATGACCCGCTCCTGCGCCGGACCGTTGGGGGCGGTCAGGCCGTTGGAGGCGCCGTCCTGGTTGATGGCGGTACCGCGGATCACGGCCAGCACCCGGTGCCCGTTGCGCTTGGCGTCGGAGAGCCGCTCCACGAGCAGCAGGCCGACGCCCTCGCTCCAGCCCGTGCCGTCGGCGCTCGCCGCGAAGGACTTGCAGCGGCCGTCGGGCGACAGCCCGCGCTGGCGGGAGAACTCCACGAAGGTGTTGGGGCCGTTCATCACGGTCACACCGCCCGCCAGCGCCAGGTCGCACTCGCCGGAACGCAGGGCGTTCGCCGCGAGGTGCATGGCCACCAGCGAGGAGGAGCAGGCCGTGTCGACGGTGACCGCCGGGCCCTCCAGACCGTACGTGTAGGACAGCCGGCCGGAGATGACGCTGGAGAGGTTGCCCGCGAGCAGGAAGCCCTCGAACTCCTCCGGTACGGACGGCAGCCGCGAGGCGTAGTCGTCGTACATGGCGCCGGTGAACACCCCGGTGTTGGAACCGCGCACCAGCGCCGGGTCGATGCCCGCGCTCTCGAAGGTCTCCCACGCCGTCTCCAGCAGCAGCCGCTGCTGCGGGTCGGTGGCCGTCGCCTCGCGCGGGGAGATCCCGAAGAACTCCCGGTCGAAGAGGTCCGCCTCGTGCAGGAACCCGCCCTCGCGGACGTACGAGGTACCCGTGCGCTCGGGGTCCGGGGCGTACAGGCCCTCCAGGTCCCAGCCGCGGTTCACGGGGAAGGGGCTGACCGCGTCCACCCCGTCCGCGACGAGCCGCCACAGGTCCTGCGGGGACCGCACCCCGCCCGGGAACCGGCAGGCCATGCCGACGATGGCGATCGGCTCGTCCGAGGCGCCCTTGGCGCGGGACGTGACGGCCTTGGCCGGAGCCTCGTCCGCCGAGATCTTCGACAGCACGTACGCGGCCAGCGCGCCCGGCGTCGGGTGGTCGAACACCGCCGTCGCCGGGAGGCGCAGGCCGGTGGCCGACCCGAGCCGGTTGCGCAGGTCCACGCCGGCCATCGAGTCGAAGCCGATGTCGCTGAAGGCGCGGGCCGGGTCGATGGAGGTGGCGCCCGCGTGGCCCAGCACCGAGGCGACCGTGCCCCGTACGAGGTCCAGTACGGCCTCCCCCCGCTTGTCCTCGGGGAGGGCGGCGATCTGCCGCGCCCAGCCCGAGTCGGCGCCCGCGCCCGCCCCGGCCTGGGCCGCGCGGCGGGTCCGGGTGCGCACCAGGCCCCGGTACAGGGCCGGCGGCAGCTCGGAGCCGGTGCGGAAGCGGGCCAGGTTCAGCGCCACCGGCACCAGCAGCGGCTCCGCGCCGAGCAGCGCCGCGTCGAAGAGGGCCAGGCCCTGCTCCGGGGTGAGCGGGGTCATGCCCGCCCGGTCCCAGCGGGCCAGATCGGCCTCGGTGAGCCCGGCGCCCATGCCGTGGCTGCTGTCCCACAGGCCCCAGGCCAGCGAGGTCGCGGCCAGACCGGTGGCGCGTCGGTGCGCGGCGAGGGCGTCCAGGTAGGTGTTGGCGGCCGCGTAGTTGGACTGGCCGGCGGTACCGGTGACACCCGACACCGAGGAGAAGAGGACGAAGGCCGCCAGGCCCAGGTCCTTGGTGAGCTCGTGCAGGTTCCAGGCGGCGTCCACCTTGGGGCGCAGCACCGCGGACAGCTGCTCCGCCGTCAGGGACTCGATCGTGGCGTCGTCGAGCACACCGGCCGTGTGCACCACGGCCGACAGCGGGTGCTCCGCGTCCACCGCGGCGAGCAGCGCCGCCACCGAGGAGCGGTCGGCGGCGTCCGCCGCGACGACCTGGACCTCCGCGCCCAGCGCCGCCAGTTCGGCGGCCAGCTCGTCGGCGCCCGGGGTGGCCGGGCCGCGGCGGCTGCTGAGCAGCAGGTGCCGCACGCCGTGCTCGGTGACCAGGTGGCGGGCGAAGAGGGCGCCCAGGCCGCCGGTGCCGCCGGTGACCAGAACCGTTCCGTCGGCGCCCAGGACGGGCACCTCGGGGGCGGGGGCCGCGGCCGCGCGGGCCAGCCGGGGGGCGAGCAGTCCGCCCGCGCGGACCGCGAGCTGGGGTTCACCGGTGGCGAGGGCGGCGGCCAGCGCCGCGTCGTCGCCCTCGTCGTCGGTGTCGACGAGCACCAGCCGGTCGGGGTGCTCGGACTGCACCGAGCGGATCAGGCCCCACAGCGGGGCCGCGTCCAGGTCGGTGACGTCCTCGCCGGGCACGGCGGCGACCGCGCCGCTGGTGACGAACACCAGCCGGGACTCGGCGAACCGCTCGTCGGCCAGCCACTCCTTGACCAGCGCCAGCGCCCGCAGCGTGGCCAGGTGCGCGCCCTCGGCCGTACCGGGGGCGGAACCCCCGTGACGGACCAGGACCGTCGCCGCGCCCGCCGCGGCCGAGAGGTCCTCGCCCGCCTCGCCCGCCTCGGTCCAGTCGGACCCGGAGGACGCGGCGGACTCGGGCGCGGCCACGGCCGACCACTCCACCGCGTACAGCGAGTCGTTCGCACCGCCGGCGGCCGTGGTCAGCGCCTCCTTGGCGACCGGGCGCAGCGTCAGCGAGTCCACGTCCGCGACGGGCGTGCCCGCCCCGTCCGCCAGGGCCAGGCTGTACGTGTCCGTCCCGGCGGGGGAGATGCGCACCCGCAGCCCGTCGGCGCCCGCCGCGTGCAGCGAGATCCCCGACCAGGCGAACGGCAGCCGGATCCGGTCGCTCTCGCCCTCCACGGCCGCGTCCAGCACCAGCGGGTGCAGCACCGCGTCGAACAGCGCCGGGTGCACCCCGAAGCGGCCGGCGCCCTCCCGGTGCTCCTCGGGCAGCCGCACCTCGGCGTACACGTCCTCACCCGCGCGCCAGACGGCCTTCAGGCCCTGGAAGGCGGGGCCGTACGCGTAACCGAGCGCGGCGAGCCGCTCGTACACACCGTCCAGCGGCTCGGGCTGCGCACCCGCCGGCGGCCACACGGACAGGTCCGCGTCACCGGCCGGGGCGGTGGCCTCCGCGAGCGCGCCCGTCGCGTGCCGGGTCCACGGCTGCGCCTGGTCCTCGCCCGCGTCGGGGCGGGCGTGGATGGAGAACGGCCGGACCCCGGACGGGTCCGGGGCGCCCACCGCGACCTGGAGCCGGACGGCTTCCCGCCCGGTGAGCGGCAGCGGGGCCTCCAGGGTCAGCTCCTCGACCCGGGTGACGCCCAGGTGGTCACCGGCGGCGACGGCCAGCTCCAGGAAGGCCGTCGCGGGCACCAGCACGGTCGTGCCGATGGCGTGGTCCGCGAGCCAGGGGTGGCCGCCGACCGAGATGCGGCTGGTGAACAGGGTGTCCTTGCGGTCCGCGAACTCCACGGTGGTGGACAGCAGCGGGTGGTCCGAGGCGTCCAGGCCCAGGCTGCGCGCGTCGGTCGGGGCGCTGGGCGCGAGCCAGTACAGCTCGCGCTGGAATGCGTACGTGGGCAGCTGCACCGGGGTCGCGCCGGGGAAGAACGTACCGGCGTCGAAGGAGGCGCCGGCCGTGTGCGCGCGGGCCAGAGCGGTGGTGAGGGTGTCGGCCTCCGGGCGGCCCGCGCGCAGCAGCGGCACGGCCACGGCCCCGGAGTCCTCCAGGGCGCCCTGGGCGAGTGCGGTGAGCACCGCGTCCGGGCCGACCTCGACGAACACGGTCGCGCCCTGCGCGGCCAGCTCTCGGACGGCGTCCAGGAAGCGGACGGCGGCGCGGATCTGGCCCGTCCAGTAGTCGGGGGAGGCCAGTTCGGCGTCGGTGGCGATCTTGCCGGTGACGGTGGAGACGACCGGGATCGAAGGCGCCGAGAAGGTGACGCCGGCCGCGACCGCGCGGAACTCGTCGAGGATCTCCGCCATGTGCGGGGAGTGGAAGGCGTGCGAGACGGTCAGCCGCTTCGTCTTGCGGCCCCGCTCCCGCCAGTCGGCGGCGATCGCCTCGGCGACGTCCTCGTCACCGGAGATCACCACGGAGGCCGGCCCGTTGACGGCCGCGATGGACACCGCGTCCTCGTGGCCCGCCAGGGAGGCGGCGATCTCCGCCTCCTCGCCCTGGACGGCGATCATCGCCCCGCCCGCACGGGCCGACTGCATCAGCCGGCCACGGGCGGCGACCAGCTGCGCGGCGTCCTCCAGGCCCAGCACCCCGGCCGCGTGCGCGGCGGACAGCTCGCCGATCGAGTGCCCGGCCAGCAGCGAGGGCACCACCCCGTGGTGCTCCAGCAGCCGGAACAGCGCCGTCTCCACGGCGAACAGCGCGGGCTGGGTGTACGTGGTCTCGTCGAGCAGCGCGGCCTCGGGGCTCCCCTCGGCGGCGAAGAGCACCTCGCGCAGCGGCCGCTCGAGCCGTCCCTCGAAGGCCGCGAACACCGCGTCGAGGGCCCGGGCGAAGACCGGGTGGCGCTCGTACAGCTCACGGCCCATGCCGAGCCGCTGCGCGCCCTGGCCGGTGAACAGGAACGCGGTGCGCCCGGCGTTCGCGGCGCTGCCGGTGACCACGGCGGGGGAACCGGAGCCCTCGATCAGCGCGTCGAGCCCGGCCAGCAGCGCGTCACGGTCCTCGGCGAGGACGACCGCCCGGTGCTCGAAGGCGGTACGGGTGGCCGCGAGCGCCAGCCCGATGTCCGCGGGCTCCGCACCGGACCGGCCGGCGTACGCGCGCAGCCGCTCGGCCTGGGCGCGCAGCGCCTGCGGGTCACGGGCCGACAGCAGCCAGGGCGCGGGCAGTTCCGGCGCGGCCGGGACCTCGGCGGGGGCCGCCGGGGCGGTCTCGGGGGCCTGCTCGATGACCACGTGGGCGTTGGTGCCGCTGATGCCGAAGGAGGAGACGGCGGCGCGGCGCGGCCGGCCGGTCTCGGGCCAGGCCCGGTCCTCGGTGAGCAGCTCCACGGCGCCCGCCGACCAGTCCACGTGCGGGGACGGCTCGTCCACGTGCAGGGTCCGGGGCAGTACTCCGTGCCGGATCGCCTCGACCATCTTGATGACACCGCCGACACCGGCCGCCGCCTGCGCGTGGCCGATGTTCGACTTGAGGGAGCCCAGGAACACCGGGGCCAGGCCCTCGCGGTCGCTGCCGTAGGTGGCCATGACGGCCTCGGCCTCGATCGGGTCGCCGAGCTTGGTGCCGGTGCCGTGCGCCTCGACGGCGTCGACGTCCGAGCCGCGCAGGCCCGAGTCGGCCAGCGCCTGGCGGATGACCCGCTGCTGGGCGAGGCCGCTGGGGGCGGTCAGGCCGTTGGAGGCGCCGTCCTGGTTGATGGCGGAGCCGCGCAGCACCGCGAGCACCTGGTGCCCGTTGCGCCGGGCGTCGGAGAGCCGCTCGACCAGGAGCAGGCCGACGCCCTCGGCCCAGCCGGTGCCGTCGGCGCCCGCCGCGAAGGACTTGCAGCGGCCGTCGGGGGCGAGCCCGCGCTGGCGGGAGAACTCGACGAACATGCCGGGGGAGGACATGACCGTCGCGCCGCCCGCCAGCGCGAGGTTGGTCTCGCCCGACCGCAGCGAACGGATCGCCAGGTGCAGGGCGACGAGCGAGGAGGAGCAGGCGGTGTCGGTGGTCACCGCCGGGCCGAGCAGGCCGAGCTGGTACGCGATCCGGCCCGACATCACGCTGGTGGTGCTGCCGGTCAGCACCGAGCCCTGCACGCTCTCGGGGGCCTCGTACATCCGGGGCCCGTACTCCAGTGCCGTCGCGCCGACGAACACACCGGTACGGGAGCCGTGCAGGGACTCCGGGCGGATGCCGGAGCGCTCGACGGCCTCCCAGGCGGTCTCCAGCAGCAGCCGCTGCTGCGGGTCCATGGCGAGGGCCTCGCGCGGCGAGATGCCGAAGAAGGCCGCGTCGAACTCGCCGGCGTCGTGCAGGAAGCCGCCGCGGCGCACCGCGCTCTTGCCGGGGCGGTCCGGGTCGGCGTCGTACAGGTCCTCGTCCCAGCCGCGGTTGACCGGGAACCCGGAGACGGCGTCGCCGCCCTCCGCGACCAGCTTCCACAGCTCGTCGGGGGAGGAGATCCCGCCCGGGAAGCGGCAGGCCATGCCGACGATCGCGATGGGCTCGTCCGCGTCGGCGGGCCGGGCGAACTCCTCCGCCGAGGCGGCCGCGCCCACCAGTTCGGCCTCGATGAACGCGGTCAGCGCCTGCGGGGTCGGGTGGTCGAACAGCAGCCCGCCCGGCAGCCGCAGGCCGGTGGCCTCGGCCAGGGCCTTGCGCAGCTCGGTGGTCATCATCGAGCTGAAGCCCAGCTTCTGGAACGGGGTGCGCTGCTCCAGCACCTCGCCCGGGCCGTACTCCAGGATCGCGGTGACGTGCGAGGTCACCAGCTCGGAGACGGCGCGGGTGCGCTCCGCCTGCGGCAGCAGCGCGAGCCGCTCGCCGAGCTCCCCGCGCGGGGCGACGGCCTCGTCCGCGGGGGCCGCGGCGGTGCCGAGGGAGGGGGTCTCCTTGCGGGCGGCGGCGTCGAACCAGTGCCGGCGGCGCTGGAACGCGTACGTGGGCAGGGTGACCCGGCGCGCGCCGGTCCCCTCGTACAGCGCGCTCCAGTCGACCTCCGCGCCGCGGGTGAAGACGGTGGCGACGGCGGTGAGCAGCGTCTGGACCTCGGGGCGGCCCGCGCGCAGGGCGGGGGTGCCCTCGGCGAGGGCGCTGAGGACGGCGTCGGGGCCGATCTCCAGGAAGGTGGTGGCGCCGAGCTCGGCGAGGGCCCGGGTGGCGTCCGCGAAACGGACGGCGCCGCGGACCTGGTCGGTCCAGTAGCACGGCGTGCGCAGGTCGTCGCCGGTGGCGAGCTTGCCGGTGAGGGTGGAGACGACGGGGATGCGCGGCTCGTTGTAGGTGAGTCCCTTGGCCACCTTGTGGAAGGGCTTGAGCATCGCGTCCATGTGGGGGGAGTGGAAGGCGTGCGAGACCGTCAGGCGCTTGGTCTTGCGGCCCAGCTCGGAGATCTTCGCGGCGACTTCGACGGCGGCTTCCTCGTCGCCGGAGACGACGACGGAGGTGGGGCCGTTGATCGCGGCGATGGAGAGCCGGTCCTCCAGGCCTTCGAGGAGCGGCAGGACTTCGGCTTCGGTGGCCTGTACGGCGATCATGGCGCCGCCGGCCGGCAGGGCCTGCATCAGCTTCGCCCGGGCGGCGACCAGCTTCGCCGCGTCGGCCAGGGAGAGCACCCCGGCGACGTGCGCGGCGGCCAGCTCACCGATCGAGTGGCCCGCGAGGTGGGACGGGGTGATGCCCCAGGACTCCACGAGGCGGTAGAGCGCGACCTCGACGGCGAACAGCGCGGGCTGGGTACGGCCCGTCTCGTCCAGGCCCTCACCGGAGGCGATGACCTCGCGGATCGGGCGGTCCAGGCGCTTGTCGAGCTCCGCCGCGACCGCGTCGAAGGCCTCCGCGAACACCGGGAAGGCCGCGTACAGTTCCCCGCCCATGCCCGGGCGCTGGGCGCCCTGGCCGGTGAAGAGGAACGCGGTGGTGCCCTCGGCGGGACCGCCGCGCACCACCCCGGAGCCGGGCCGTCCCCCGGCCAGCGCCCGCAGGCCCTCCACCAGCGCCGCGCGGTCCGTGCCGACCACGACCGCGCGCTCGTCGAAGACCGTACGGGTGGTCGCCAGCGAGAACGCCGTGTCCACGAGGTCCGGAGCGCCGTCGGCGGCGGCGAACTCGGCCAGCCGGCCGGCCTGCGCGCGCAGCGCCTCCTCGGAGCGCGCCGACACCACCCAGGGCAGCGCCTCGGTGGCCGCCTCGGTGGCGTCCTCGGCGGGGGCCGCGGCGGGGCCCTCGGTGACCACGACGTGGGCGTTGGTGCCGCCCATGCCGAAGGAGCTGACACCCGCCGCCAGCGGGCGCTCCGGGTGCGGCCACGCGGAGTGCTCGCGCTGCACGGCCAGACCGAGCTCCGCGAGCGGGATGGCCGGGTTCGGGGTCTCGAAGTTGAGGCTGGCGGGCAGTTCGCGGTGGGCGATGCTCAGCAGGGTCTTGATCAGGCCCGCGATACCCGCGGCGCCCTCCAGGTGCCCGATGTTGGTCTTGGCCGAGCCGACGCGCAGCGCGTCGCCGGCCGCCCGGCCGCTACCCAGCGCGGCGCCGAGGGCGGCGGCCTCGATCGGGTCCCCGACGGGGGTGCCGGTGCCGTGCAGTTCGACGTACTGGACCTGCTCGCCGGGGCCGAGCGCGGCCCGCTCGTGGGCGAGGCGCAGCACCTGTTCCTGGGCGGCGGCGCTGGGGACGGTCAGGCCGCCCGGGGTGGAGCCGTCGTTGTTGACGGCGCTGCCGCGGATGACCCCGTAGACGCGGTCCCCGTCCGCGAGGGCGAGGGAGAGCGGCTTGAGGACCAGGACCCCGCCGCCCTCGCCGGGCACGAAGCCGTTGGCGCGGGCGTCGAAGGTGTACGTGACCCCGTCGGGGGAGAGCGCGCCGAAACGTTCCTCCGTGGTGGCGTTCTCCGTCAGCAGGTTCAGGTTCACACCCGCCGCGAGCGCGGTGGTCGACTCCCCGGCCCGCAGGCTCTCGCACGCCAGGTGCACCGCGACGAGCGAGGAGGACTGGGCGGAGTCCACCGTGAGGCTCGGGCCGTTGAGACCCAGGTAGTACGAGACGCGGTTCGCGATGACACCGCGGTTCACCCCGGTCATCGTGTGCGGGGTGATGGCCTCGGTGCCGTACTGGTAGAGCAGGTTCGTGTAGTCGTCGCGCAGCGTGCCGACGAACACCGAGGTCCGGCTGCCGCGCAGCGCCTCGGGCACGATCCCGGCGTCCTCCAGCGCCTCCCACGCCAGCTCCAGCACCAGCCGCTGCTGCGGGTCCATCGCCGCGGCCTCGCGCGGAGAGATGCCGAAGAAGCGGGCGTCGAACCGGTCCACGCCGTCCAGGAAGGCGCCGCGCGGGCGCCCGTCACCGGGAGCGGCGTCCTCCGGCACACCCCAGCGACCGGGCGGCACCTCGTCGACGGCGCCGCTCCCGCTCCGCAGGAGCTCCCAGAACGCGGCCGGGCTCCCGGCTCCCGGGAGCCGGCAGGACAGCCCCACGACAGCGATCTGCTCCACCTTCTCGGTGTGCGCCCCGGCTGCTACAGGATTCTGCTCACTGGTCACCACGCTCGGCTGCCCCTTCTTGGATTCAACGCGCCCGGATTCAATCCGCCCGGATACATGCGCCTGGGTTCACTCGTCTGGGTTCAATGCATCTGGGTTCAATGCGTCGGGTTCAATGCGTCTGGCATTTATCGCGCCCGGATGTGATGCGCAACGGACTGTTCGCGAAGTACCGGCTTCGGTCTCCCGAAATCCAGTACGCGTAAAGCCTGGTCCTGACAGGCTAGTGAAAATGGGTTCGCGCACAGTCATGGCCTGGTAACTAGGGCCGCTGGAATGCTTGATGACCAGGCCATTGCCGCACAGTGAGCGGCCGGTGGAACGCCTGTGGATACCGTGAATGCGGGCTCACGCGATTCATCGGACCGTATTCGTTGCGGTGAGCTCGAGTTGCGCTGTAGTGACGTGCGAATTCAAGGAGAGCTGATCGCTGTGAGTGCTGCATCTTCCCAAGGGGTCAACCCCGGATCCGCCGGAAACGCACGCGGAGGTCGCGCGGTCGTCCTCGGCGGGAGCATGGCGGGACTCTTCTCCGCCCGCGCCCTCTCCGAGAACTTCGCGGAGGTCATCGTCGTCGACCGAGACGAGCTGACGGGCCCGGCCGACCTGCGCCGCGGACTGCCGCAGGGCCACCACCTGCACGGCCTGCTCGCCCGCGGCCAGCAGATCGTCGAGGAGTACTTCCCCGGCATCACCGAAGACATGAAGGCCGCCGGCGCCCAGCTCGGCGACGTCGCCGACGACGTCCGCTGGATCATCAACGGCAAGCGCCTCCAGCAGGTCCACTCCGGGCTGTTCGCCCTCACCTCCAGCCGCCCCTTCCTGGAGCGCCACATACGCAACCGCGTGCTGGCGCTCCCCGAGGTGACGTTCCTGGAGCAGGCCGACATCCTGCGCCTGGTCACCAGCGAGGACCGCCGCGAGGTCACCGGCGTCGTCGTCCGCCGGGACGGCGTCGAGGAGACCGTCGAGGCCGACCTGGTCGTCGACGCCACCGGCCGCGGCTCGCGCACCTCCGTCTGGCTCCAGGAGTTCGGCTTCGACGCCGTCGAGGAGGAGAAGCACAAGATCGGCCTCGGCTACACCACCCGCTACTACCGGGTCCCGGACGAGGCGTTCGAGGGCAACATCTCCATCAACACCGTCGCCTCCGCGGGCGTCCCGCGCGGCGCGATCTGCCAGAAGATCGACGGCGGCCGCGCCATCGTCACCGCCTACGGCATCCTCGGCGACCACCCGGCCACCACCCCCGAGGGCTTCCTCGGCTTCATCGAGTCGCTGGCCGCCCCCGACATCCACGAGGTGCTCAAGGTCTCGGAGCCGCTGGACGAGCCGGTCGCCTACAAGTTCCCGACCAACCTGCGCCGCCACTACCAGCGCCTGACCGACTTCCCCGCCGGCCTGCTGGTCATCGGCGACGCCGTCTGCAGCTTCAACCCCAGCTACGCGCAGGGCATGACCGTCTCCGCGCTCGGCTCGCTCGTCCTGCGCCGGCACACCGCCGAAGCGCAGCGCCCCGACCCGATCGCCTACTTCAAGGACCTCGCCGCCGACGCCGTCGACGGCTGCTGGGAGATGGCGGTCGGCGCCGACCTCAGCTTCCCCGAGGTCGAGGGCGAGCGCACCGAGGAAGTCCAGCAGGCGCACGCCTTCATCGCGCAGGTGCAGGAGGCCGCTTCCCGCGACACCGCCGTCGCCCGCGCCTACTCCCGGGTCATCGGCCTCGTCGACTCCCCGGCCGTCCTGCACGACCCGGAGATCGAAGCCGCCATCGCCGCGGCCCAGGAGTAGCCATGCAGATCACCCTCGACGACCTGGTCTTCGACGTCGACGTCAGCGGTCCGGCGGACGGCGAGCCGGTCCTGCTGCTCCACGGATTCCCCCACAACAAGGAGTCCTGGACCGAGACCGCACCCCTGCTGCACGCGGCGGGACTGCGGACGATCGCCCCCGACCAGCGGGGCTACTCCGACGGCGCGCGACCGGCCGAGGTCCAGGCGTACCGGCTGGAACACCTCGCCGCCGACGCGCTCGGCATCCTCGACGCCCTGGGCATCACCACCGCCCACGTCGTGGGCCACGACTGGGGCGCCGCGGTGGCCTGGTACCTGGCGGCACGCCACCCCGAGCGGGTGCGCACGCTGACCGCACTGGCCATCCCGCACCTCGACGCGTACCAGTACGCGTACAAGGTGGACGAGGAGCAGCAGCACAGCTCCCAGTACGTGGAGTTCCTCGTCTCCGCCGGCGCCGCCGACCACTTCCTGGCGAACGGCGCCGCCGAACTCCACGCCTGGTTCACCCAGGCCGGCGAAGGCGTCCTGACCGACGGCCAGATCGCCCGGTACGTCACCACCCACACCGGGCCCGGCGTCCTCGACGCCGCCCTGAACTGGTACCGCGCCAACAACCTGCTGGGCGACGACCTCGCCTTCGGCCCGGTCACCGTCCCGACGACCTTCGTCTACAGCCGCACCGACACGGCCGTCAGCGAACTGTCCGTCGAGAAGACCGCGGAACACGTCACCGGCCCCTACCGCCTGGTGACGCTGGAGAAGACCTCGCACTGGCAGCCGCAGCAGGACCCCGACACGGTCGCGGAGGAGATCGTCCGGCGGGTTCGCACGGCCCCCTAGCAACAGAACATCGATGAAGGGATAACCATGTCTTCGAACACCGCCGCGCCCGCGGTGGAGTTGCGGGCCGGCCCGCGGGAGTGGTTCGGACTGCTCGTCCTGCTGCTGCCGGTGACACTGATGACCGCCGACCTCGGCGTGCTGTGGCTGGCCACCCCGTACGTGACGGCCGATCTGCGCCCCAGCAGCTCGCAGCTGCTGTGGACCACGGACATCTACGGGTTCCTCACCTGCGGATTCCTGGTCGTCATGGGAACCCTCGGTGACCGGATCGGCCGCCGCAAGCTCCTGGTCCTGGGCTCGATCGGCGTCATCGCCGCCTCGCTGCTCGCCGCGTACGCCACCAGCCCGGAGATGCTGATCGTGGCGCGTGCGCTGCTCGGCGTGGCCGGCGCGGCGGTGCTCCCGTCGACGCTCTCGCTGATCATCCACATGTTCAAGGACGCCCGGCAGCGGGCGACCGCCATCGCCACCTGGGTCACCGCCCTCTCCGTCGGCATCGCGGTGGGCCCCGTCATCGGCGGTGTGCTGCTCGACTCCTGGTGGTGGGGTTCCGTCTTCCTCATGGGCGTCCCCGTCATGCTCGTGCCGCTGGTGCTCGCGCCGGCGCTGCTGCCCGAGTACAAGGACCCCAACGCCGGCCGGATCGACCTCGCCAGCGTGGTGCTCTTCCTGGCCGCGATCCTGCCGATCGTCTACGCCGTCAAGAAGTTCGCCGAGATCGGCTGGAGCCTGGGCAACCTGGCCGCCCTGCTGATCGGCGCCGCCTTCACCGTGGTCTTCGTCCGCCGGCAGAACGGCCTGGAGACCCCGCTGCTCGACATGCGGCTCTTCAAGACCCGTGCCTTCACCGGTGCGCTGCTCACCCTGCTCTTCGGCATGATGGCGCTCAACGGCGTCGAGTACCTGGTCCCGCAGTACCTGCTGGTCGCCGGTGAGCTCAGCCCGCTGGCCGCCGGTGTCTGGCTGCTCCCCGGAGCCGTCGGCCTGATCCTCGGCTCGCAGCTCACCCCGGTGTTCGCCAAGCGCATCCGGCCCGCCTTCGTCATCACCGCGGGCCTGGTCGTCACCCTGATCGGCTTCTGGCTCACCGGGATCGCCGGCCCCGACAAGGACGGCATCGTGCCCGCCGCCCTCGGCCTCGCCGTGATCATGTTCGGTGTCGCCCCGATCAGCGTCCTCGGCACCTCCCTCGCCGCCGGCGCCGCGCCGCCGGAGAAGGCCGGTTCCGCCGCCGCCACCGGGCAGACCGCCTACGACCTCGGGCTCGCCCTGGGCATCGCCGTCACCGGCTCCATCGCGGTCGCCGTCTACCGCGGCCAAGTCGACGACAACACCCCGGCCGGGATCCCCGCCGAGGCCGCGGAGGCCGCCCGGGACACCGTCGGCGGAGCCACCGACGCCGCCGCCTCCCTCCCGGCCGATCTCGGCACCCAGCTGGTGAGCGCCGCACGCGACGCGTTCACCTCCGGGTTCCAGGCCACCGCCTGGGTCAGCGCCGGCTTCGCCGTCCTGACCGCCGTCATCGTCCTCGGCCTGCTGCGCCACATCCCCGCCATCGGCGCCGCGGCCGAGGCCCCGGCGGAGGCGGAGCAGGAGTCCGCTCCGGCGCCGGCCGCCGAGGCCCGCGAAGAGTCCACCACCAGCGCCTGAAGGGGCTGACATGACTGCCGAACCCACCACGGCCCCGACCGAGTACGCGGAGCCCTTCCTGCTGGGGGTCCTCGCCTCCGGCGGCCTGGACGCCGAGTACGTGCGCGCCGAGGGCAACACCCTCTACCGGCGCGGCGAGGACGGCGGGGAGATCCCCGTGCTCGACTACGTCGGCGGCTACGGATCGCTGATGCTCGGGCACAACAACCCCGAGATCAACGCCTACGCCAAGTCCCTGCTGGACGGCCAGACCCCCGTCCACGCGCAGTTCTCGCGGCACCCGTACGCCAACGACGTCGCGGAGGTCCTCAACCGGATCGTCCAGCGCGAGCGCGGCGACGACGAGTCGTACTACGCCATCTTCGCCAACAGCGGGGCGGAGGCCGTCGAGGCCGCCATCAAGCACGCCGAACTCGACCGGGGCCTGCGCCTGACGGCGCTCTCCGAGGAGATCGCCGAGCACGTGGCCGCCGTACGCCGGCAGGTCGAGGCCGGCACCGCGGCCGTCCCGGCCGCCGTCGCGGAGTCCTTCGACGGCCTGGTCGCCGAGGTGCTCGCCCGCAACGAGGCGCAGCGCGAGCGCAGCCCGCTCTTCCTCGTCCCCGAGGGCGGCTTCCACGGCAAGCTCGCCGGCAGTGTGCAGCTGACGCACAACGAGGGCTACCGGCTCCCGTTCAAGGCGCTGGCCGCGCAGTCCCGGTTCGTGCCGCGCGACCAGCCCGGCGCGATCCGGAAGATCATCGACGAGGAGCGGGCCCAGCTGCTCGACCTCGTCGTCGAGGGCGGCCAGGTCCAGGTCGTCGAGCGGGACTTCCCGCTCTTCGTGGCCTTCGTCCTGGAGCCCGTCCTGGGCGAGGGCGGCATCCACGAGCTCACCCGGGAGTTCGCCGACGAGATCCAGGAGGTCTGCGCGGAGACCGGCATCCCGCTGGTCATCGACGAGGTGCAGACCGGCATGGGCCGCACCGGCAGCTTCCTCGCGGCCACCCACCTGGGGCTGCGCGGCGACTACTACACCCTGGCCAAGAGCCTGGGCGGCGGTATCGCCAAGGCCGCGGTGATGCTCGTGCGCAAGCCCCTCTACCGGGGGCAGTTCGAGCTGGCGCACAGCTCCACCTTCGCCAAGGACAGCTTCTCCTGCCTCATCGCCCTCAAGGTGCTGGAGCTCATGGAGGCCGGCGACGGCGAGGTCTACCGGCGCGCGGCCGAACGCGGCGAGCGGCTGCTCGACATGCTCCGCTCGGTCCGGGACGACTTCCCCGAGACGGTCAAGGAGGTGCGCGGACGCGGCCTGATGCTGGGTCTGGAGTTCCACGACCAGTCGGGCTCGGAGTCCGAGCCGCTCAAGGCGGTCGCCCAGAGCGGGTTCTTCGGGTACTTCGTCTCCGGGCACATCCTGCGCGCGCACCGGATCCGGACCTTCCCCACCTCCAGCGCCGTGAACACGCTGCGCTTCGAGCCGTCGGTGTACCTGACCGACGAGGAGATCGGCCGGCTGGAGACGGCGCTGCGCGACGTCTGCACGATCATCCGCGACACGGACGGCGCGAGCCTGGCTCCGATCGCCTAAACCAAACCGTTCGCGCTGTTTAAGGGTCGATTTTCGGTCTCGAATCCCTTGAGTGGCCAGCGAGCGGCAGCACCGTGCGGCGACCTCCCCCCGTGGTCGCGGCGCCGCCAGAGGGCCCGGGAATCCCCCTCCCGGGCCCTCTGGCCTTTGTGTTTAAGGAAAATGTCGGCTATCTGGCGCGGGGTGTCGACATTCCGACGGGCGGTCATATGACCTTTTGACAAACCGGCGTGTTGGTTTGTAATCTTCGAGCCAGAGTGAGCATGACCTATCAGCCGCAGGACCGGGGGAAGTTATGCGCTTTCGGATGTTGGGTCCGCTGGAAGTGATGTCCGCTGACCAGCCGGTACCGCTCGGCGGCACGAAGCCGCGCGCCACGCTGGGATATCTGCTGTTGCAAGCCAACCAGGTGGTTCCCACCAGCCAGTTGCTCTCCGCGCTCTGGAGCTCCGACAACGCTCCGGTGACGGCGCGGAAGATCCTCCAGAACGCCGTGTGGGGGCTGCGCGGCATGTTGAACCAGTGCGACCCCGGCTTCGACGGGGCTCCGGCCGAACTCGTCACCCGGGCGCCCGGATACATGATCCGCGTCGATCCCGACCACGTCGACCTGCACCTGTTCCGCCAGCGCGTGCGCCAGGGCCGGGCACAGCTGGCCGCCGGAGCACCGCACGAGGCCGCGACCCGCTTCTGCGAGGCGCTGGAGCTGTGGCGCGGGCCGGTCCTGTCGGACCTGGTCGAGACCGGCACCATGTGGCCTGAACTCACCGCCGTGCAGAACACCCGGCTCGACGTCCTCGAGGACTACTTCGAGGCGAAGCTGCGCTGCGGCCAGCACTACGCGGTCCTCGGCGAGCTGGAGACCACCGTCGAGGCGGAGCCGCTGCGCGAGCGCTCCTCCGGCCAGCTGATGCTCGCGCTCTACCGGTGCGGACGGCAGGCCGACGCGCTGGGCGTCTACAACCGGATCCGGGCCACGCTGGTGGAGGACCTGGGCCTGGAACCGGGCCACGAACTGCGCCGGCTCCAGCAGGCGATCCTGGCCCACGACCCCGAGCTGAACCTCGCCCCCGCCGCGGTGATCCTCGGCGGGCCGGCGCCCGTCGGCGTACCCGGCGGGCAGGTGCGCCGCCGGGAGGAGGTCCGGGGCGAACTCCGGGGCGCCCGCCAGGAGGGGCTTCGCGAGGGCCTGCGAGAGGAGGTCCGCCAGGACATCGGCGGGGAGGTGCGCGAGGGCATTCGCGGGGAGGTGCGCGAGAGTATCCGCGGGGAGGTGCGCGAGGGCATTCGCGGGGGCGTCGGCGGGGAGGTTCGCGGGGACATCCGCCAGGACCGCCGTGACGCCCGCCGTGACGCCCGGCGCGACGCCCGACGCGACGACCGCCGTGACGAGGGGCGCGAGGACCTCCGTGAGGATCCCCGCGGCGAGTTCCGCGAGGACCTCCGCGACGACTTCCGCGAGGACCTCCGCGAGGACCTCCGCGAGGAGCGGTACGAGGACCGGTACGCCGATCCGCGCGAGGAGCGGCGCCGCCTGCTGGCCGCCGTACCCACTCGCCCCCGGAGCCTCCTGCTGGCCGAGCGGCCGTCCCAGCCGCGGGGCGGCCCGGCCCGGCGGCCGCAGCCCGCAGCCCGGGCCGTGGTGACCGAGCGCCAGCGCATCAGCGTGCTCCTCGTGCAGACCCGGATCACCCCGGAACAGCCCGGTGGCGCCCCCGATTTCATGGACGAGATGTTCGAGAGCGTCAACGCCGTCGCCCGCCGGCGCATCGAGCGCTTCGGAGGCGACGCCGTCACCTCGATCGGCGCCGTCTCCCTCGGACTGTTCCGCGCGGGCGGCGACGAGGACAGCGCCGTACGGGCGGTCCGCGCGGCGGCGGCGATCCGCGACCGGCTCACCGACCCGGTCGGCGACGCGGGGCTGAATCCGTCCCCCTGGCACGGGCTGACCCTGCACGCCGCCGTTGCCACCGGGAACGCCCTGGTCCGGTTCCGCCCCGACGACCCCTCCGCCGCGCCCTCCGTCAACGGCGCGCTGCTGGACACCTGCCAGTGCCTGCTGGAGCTCTCGCCCGCCGGTGAGATCCAGCTCTGCGAGGCCACGCGGGAGGCCCTGCAGGCCCCGCTGGGCGGGCCCCTCGGAATCCTGCGCGAGCGCGGACCGGCCGCCACCGGGGTCTGGGCGGTCTGAGCCTCGAACCGGCGCCCGCCGGATACCCGAGGCCTTTACCAGCGCGTTTTCACCTTCACAAACGGAATTGGTGACGGATTACTTCATGGTGGAATCTGGCCGATAATCTGCGGTTTCACAGGGACTGACGGCCATTCATTCCACCCCGCCTCCACCAGGTGTGCGGCGTGATGTCGAGTTCCGTAACTCGAGAACCATTTCCTCGTGGAGGTACACGCTAATGACCGGAGTTTCCCGCCGGGTGTTCATGAGACACAGTGCGGCCGCCGGCGGCGCAGCCCTTGCGCTGCCCGCGCTGGGCGGCTGGGCGGGTGAGGCGTTCGCCGCCGAGCCGACGGCCGCCGCGGGCATCGCCGCGGCCGAACTGGTCACGGTACTGCCGTCCGACCCGCGCTACGCGAGCCTGGTGGCGGGTGCCAACGGCCGCTGGACCGGGACGCCCAACTACGTGCTGGTCGCCAGCACCGCCGACCAGGTGGTGCAGGCGGTGCAGGAGACCCTGAACAAGGGGCTCCGGTTCGCCGTCCGCAGCGGTGGCCACTGCTACGAGGACTTCACGAGCAACGCCAACATCCGTGTCCTCATCGACATCTCGGCCATGACCGGTATCGCGTACGACCCGAACCGCCGCGCCATCGCGATCGACGCGGGCGCCCAGCTCGGCAGCGTGTACGAGACCCTGTACAACAACTGGGGCGTCACCATCCCCGGCGGCACCTGCCCGACGGTGTCCGTCGGCGGCCACATACCGGGCGGCGGGTACGGTCCGCTGGCCCGTTCGCACGGTGTCACCATCGACCACCTGTACGCCATCGAGATCGTCCACGTGGACGCCGCCGGCGTGGCCCACAAGATCGTCGCCTCCCGCGAGGCCAACGACCCGAACCGCGAGCTGTGGTGGGCCCACACCGGTGCGGGCGGCGGCAACTACGGCATCGTCACCCGCTACTGGTTCCGCAGCAACAACGCGACCGGCACCGACCCGGCCGCGCTGCTGCCGAAGGCGCCGCGCGAGCTCATCGTCTCCGAGGTCGCCTTCTCGTGGACCGGCATGACCGAGGCCGCCTTCTCGCGGCTGCTGCACAACTTCTCGAAGTGGCACGAGGACAACGTCTCCGCGACCTCCCCGTACGCCAAGCTGTTCAGCGCCATCAAGCCGCGGCACAAGCTGGCCGGCGAGTTCCTGATGAGCTCGCAGATCGACTCGGCCCTGCCCAACGCCGACCAGCTCCTGGACGACTACCTGGCCGCCATCGTCGCCGGCACGGGTCTGACGTACCGGGTCGACACCCGCAAGCGCGTCGACTGGCTGTACAACGTCCTGCACTGGCCGGGCCTCGGCGGCTCCGGCTTCGAGGGCAAGGGCCGCTTCAAGGCCAAGTCCTCCTACCTGCGCAAGACCATGCCGCCCTCGATGATCAAGGCGTTCTACAAGCACCTCACACGGACCGACTACGACAACTCGGCGGCCCTCGTCGAGATCGCCGGCTACGGCGCGACGGCAAACCTGCCGGCGTCTTCGGCCACCGCCACCGCGCAGCGCGACTCGATCATCAAGATGCTGTTCGTCAACCTCTGGGCCACCCCGGCCGAGGACGCGGCGAACCTCGCGTGGATCCGCGAGTTCTACCGGGACGCCCACTCCGCCACCGGCGGGGTGCCGCGCCCGGGCATGATCAACGACGGGGCGTTCATCAACTACGCCGACGCCGACCTCGCCGACCCGGCGCTGAACGCCTCGGGCATCGCCTGGCACTCGCTGTACTTCAAGGACGGCTACCGCCGCCTCCAGCTCGCGAAGAACAAGTGGGACCCGAAGAACCTCTTCAAGCACACCCTGTCGATCAGGCCCTGACCACAGGAAGCGAAGTCCCCGGCCCGGGTGAACGACCCAGGGCCGGGGGCCTTCCCGTGTCCGGACCACCGGCGGCCCGGCGGTCCGGACCGGTGGCCGGTACCGGCGGACGACGGATGCCGCCGCCCCCCTGTGCGGTGGAGGCGGCGGCATCCGGGTTCCGTGTGCGGACGGAAGACCTCCGGCGCGGGGCCGGAGGAGCGATGTCAGATGCCGAGGCCGGAGCCGCCGCTGACGTCGATGTTCTGGCCGGTCACCCAGCGGGCGTCGTCCGAGGCGAGGAAGGAGACCACGTCGGCGACGTCGGCGGGCTGGCCGACGCGGTTGAAGACCGAGAAGCCGGCGGCGTGCGCCTTGGCGGCCGGGTCGGCCATCCACGGGTGGATGTCGGTCTCGATCGTGCCGGGGGACACCGCGTTGACGGTGATCTGGCGCGAGCCGAGCGTCTGGGCGAGGGTCAGGGTGAGCACCTCGACGGCGCCCTTGCTCGCCGCGTACGAGGTCATGCCGGGGAAGGCGACCTTGGTGACGCCGGAGGAGATGTTGATGATGCGGCCGCCGTCGCGCAGGCGGTCCAGGCCCTTCTGGATGATGAAGAAGGGAGCCTTGGCGTTGATCGCGAAGACCTTGTCGTAGTCGGCCTCGGAGACCTCGTGGATCAGGCCCGGACCGGCGATGCCGGCGTTGTTGACGAGGATGTCCAGGCCCGCGGTGTCGGAGTGCTGGCCGATCTGCGCGTCGAAGGCCTGCCACAGGGCGTCGGCGTCACCGGCGACACCGAGGGCGGAGCGGAAGGCGAAGGCGCGGCCGCCCGCGGCCTCGATCGAGTTCACCGTCTCCTTGGCGGCCGCCTCGTCGCTGGAGTAGGTGAGCGCGACGAGCGCGCCCTCCTTGCCCAGCCGCTGGGCGATGGCGCGGCCGATGCCCCGGCTGCCACCGGTGACCAGAGCAGTCTTGTTCGTGAGGGCAGTCATTCGGATACTCCCAATTCTTTTGTCCAGGCGCGGCCGCTGCAGATGGGGTCGCAAGTGTGATGCTGCCCGCCCGCACTCACCGGGCGTCCACTGGCGGGTCATCGCCCGGTATGGGCCGTGAATTCACGAATTACCATCGCCGCATGACACAGAATCCGGTTCAGAATTCAGTACTCGTCATCGGCGGCACCGGGAAGACCGGCCGCAGGGTGGTACGCCAGCTCACGGAGCGTGGAATTCCGGTCAGGTCGGCGTCCCGCTCGGGTGAGACCCGCTTCGACTGGCTGGACGAGACGACCTGGGGCCCGGCCCTCGACGGGGTGTCCGGCGTGTACATCGTCCAGAACGACAGCGAACCGCGGACGCGCGAACTGGCGCAGCGGGCGGCCGCCGCCGGTGTCCGGCGCCTGGTGCTGCTCTCCGCGCGCGGCGTCGACACCCCCGGCTACTACGGAGAGGACCCCACGACCAGCGACGCCTTCCTCGCCGGTGAGGCCGCCGTCCGCGAATCCGGCCTCGCCTGGACGGTGCTGCGCCCGGGCTGGTTCGCGCAGAACTTCGACGAGGGCTTCTTCAACGAGGGCATCCTGTCGGGCGAGCTGCGACTGCCCGCCGGTGACGGCGCGGCGACCTGGATCGACGTGGAGGACATCGCCGCGGTGGCGGTCGCCGCGCTGACCGAGGACGGCCACGACGGGCAGACGTACGAGCTCTCCGGTCCCCGGCCGGTGTCCCTGGCCGAGGTGCTCGAACTGATCGAGGCGGCGACCGGACGCAAGTCCGCCTACACCGCGCTCTCCACCCCCGACTTCATCGCGGAGCTCGGCGCCCAGGGCGTCCCGGCCGCGGACGCCGCGCTCTGGGCCGCGGCGCTGTACCCGGTCCAGCAGGGCTTCGAGGCCAAGGTCTCCGACGGGGTGCAGCGTGCCCTGGGCCGGGCGCCGCGCGAGTTCTCCGACTTCGTCAAGTCGGCTGCCGAGTCAGGCGCTTGGCGCGCTTGAGTGGTTATGTAGCTGTATTGGCCAGTCTGTAGGGGTCTGCCGCGGGTTGTTCGCGACGACGAGAAGTTCTCCAGGTCTGGAAGGGATCAAGCATGAGCATCGTCGAGGAAGCGCCGACCGGCCCTCCGGCGCCCGCGACCATGGGGTCGAGGGTGGCGGAGCTCGCCGAACTGCGCGAGTCGGTCGTCGCCGGCCCCAGCGAGAAGGCGACACAGGCGCAGAAGAAGAAGGGCAAGCTGACTGTCCGCGAGCGCCTGGAACTCCTCTTCGACAAGGGCACGTTCACCGAGGTGGAGGCCTTCCGCCGACACCGCGCGACCGGCTTCGGCCTCGAGGACAAGAAGCCGCACAGCGACGGCGTGGTCACGGGCTACGGGCAGGTCGACGGCCGGCCCGTGTTCGCCTACGCCCACGACTTCCGCATCTTCGGCGGCGCCCTCGGCGAGGCGCACGCCCAGAAGATCCACAAGCTGATGGACCTCGCCGAGAAGGCCGGCGCGCCCATCATCGGCCTCTGCGACGGCGCGGGCGCCCGTATCCAGGAGGGCGTCACCGCCCTCGCCGGCTACGGCGGCATCTTCCAGCGCAACGTCCGCAACTCCGGTGTCATCCCGCAGATCAGCGTCATCATGGGCCCGTGCGCGGGCGGCGCGGCCTACTCGCCCGCCCTCACCGACTTCGTGTTCATGGTCCGCGGCACCTCGCAGATGTTCATCACCGGCCCCGACGTGGTCGCCGCGGTCACCGGCGAGCAGATCACCCAGGACGGACTGGGCGGCGCCGACGTGCACTCCTCCGTCTCCGGCGTGGCGCACTTCGCCTACGACGACGAGGAGCACTGCCTGGAGGACGTCCGGCACCTGCTTTCCTACCTGCCCTCCAACAACCGGGAGCTGCCCCCGTCGGAGGTCGCCGACGACCCGGCCGACCGCCGTACGGAGTCGCTGCTGGAGCTGGTGCCGGCCGACCCCAACCGGGCGTACGACATGCACAAGGTCATCGAGGAGATCGCCGACCACGGCGAGTTCTTCGAGGTCCACGAGCGCTGGGCGCCGAACATCATCTGCGCCCTGACCCGTCTCGGCGGGCAGGTCGTCGGCATCGTCGCCAACCAGCCGCAGAACATGGCCGGAGTCCTCGACATCCAGTCCTCGGAGAAGGCCGCGCGCTTCGTCCAGATGTGCGACGCCTTCAACATCCCGCTCGTGAGCCTGGTCGACGTGCCCGGCTTCCTGCCGGGCGTGGACCAGGAGCACAACGGCGTCATCCGGCACGGCGCGAAGCTGCTGTACGCCTACTGCAACGCCACCGTCCCGCGGATCTCACTGGTCCTGCGCAAGGCCTACGGCGGTGCGTACATCGTGATGGACTCCCGCTCCATCGGGACCGACATCGCGCTCGCCTGGCCCATCAACGAGATCGCCGTGATGGGCGCGGAAGGCGCGGCCAACGTGGTCTTCCGCCGCGAGATCGCCGCCTCCGACGACCCCGAGGCGACCCGCGCGGCGCGCATCGACGAGTACCGCGAAGAACTGATGCACCCGTACTACGCCGCGGAGCGCGGCCTGGTCGACGACGTCATCGACCCGGCGGACACCCGCTCGGCGCTGATCGGCGCCCTCGCGGTGCTGCGCGGCAAGCACGCCCCCCTGCCCAGCCGCAAGCACGGCAACCAGCCCCAGTAGAGGGAGAACCCGATGGCGGTACGAGCGGTCCCCACCGAACCGGACACGTCGGAGATCCTTTCCGCCCAGTCCTGGCGCATCACGAGCGGCTCGCCGGCCGCGGAGGAGGTCGCCGCGCTCGCGGTGGTCCTGTCGGCGGTCATGCGGGCCCGGGCGGACGAGGCGGTCCGGCAGGCCGAGGAGGAGCAGGCCCAGGCCGCGGCCCGCTGGACGCCCTCCGCGGCCCGTCGCCGCGCGGCCACCTCCTGGGCCGCGGGCGCGCAGCCGACCTGGGCCAACACGGCCTGAGCCGGCCCGGTCACCAGGGCCGAGGCCCCGTCCCCGCCGCACGGCGGGGACGGGGCCTCGGCCCTTTGGTTCGCGTGCCGTGGCCTTCCGGCCGGTACGGGCTCAGACGCGCGCCGCGTCCGGCAGCCGGCCGGCCTCCGCGCCGTCCTGCCCGTCCTGGCCGTCCTGCCCGTCCCGGCCTTCCCGCGCCAACCGCTCCGGCCGCGCGGCGGCCGTGCCCCGCCGGGCCAGTACCAGGGCCAGCAGGGTCACGCCGATCAGCACGAGCGCCACGTACGACATCGCGTCCACCGGCGAAGCGGGCGGGTTGACCCACCCGTTGAGGTAGACCCAGGCCATCGCCGCCGCCCCGAGCAGCGCCGTCGCGTACGACAGCGGCTTGACCGCGCGCTCCCGTACCAGCAGCACCACGTGGGCCGCGCAGATCAGCACGTACGGGAACACCCACAGGTAGACGATCAGGGTGGCGAGCGCCGAGTACACCGACAGCAGCGAATCCGGGTAGGCGACCACCGCGACCGCCAGCACCACGAACCCGATGACCGACAGCACGGCCACCGCCGTCGCCGGCGAACCGTGCCTCGGGTGCGCACGCCCCACCCGGCGCGGCAGCAGCCCGTCGTCGGAGAGCGTCGCGACGAACCGCGACCCGAAGTTCACGAAGCCGATGAGCCCCGCGAAGGTGGCCACCGCGAGCACGAGGTCCGTGGCGCTCGCGAAGGTCTCGCCCAGCCCGGCGTTCAGCGCCAGCGCCGCCGCCGGCGACATCCCCGCCGCCAGGTTGTCCGCCGACGCGAACAGCCCCGGCACCTGGAGCACGGTCGCCACCAGGTACACCACCCCGAGCAGCACCGGAATGCCCAGCACCGCGAACGGCACGTCCCGCTTGGGGTCCTTGGTCTCCTGAGCGAGCGCGGCGCAGCTCTCGAAGCCCATCAGGAAGGTGGCCCCGGCCGCCATGCCCTGGAAGACACCGCTGAACGAGAAACCGCCCTCGAAGGACAGTTGCTCCGCGAGGTGCAGCCCGGTCGTGCCCGCGCTGGCCACCACGACCACGCCGACCACCGGGATCGCCACGGCCATCAGCACCACGGCCGCCTTCACCGACACGTCGACACCCCGCCGCGCGAACAGCACCGCGATCAGCAGCGCCACCGCGTACACCGCGAGCTGCACCGGCACCTCCAGGCCGCCCGAGTACCCCCGGGACAGCAGGAAGCTGCCGACGTAGACCCCGATGACCATCGTGATGCCGGCGATCATCGCCGCGTAGCCGAGCAGCAGCGCCGCGGCCGCCACCAGCCGGGCCCACGGGCCGAAGACCAGCGAGAGGTACGAGTAGAGCGAGCCGTTGGCGACGTGACGCCGCGCGAAGGTGATGACCGACAGGCCGACGAAGGTGGTCACGGCCGCCGACAGCAGGGCGGAGAGCCAGCTGCCGTTCCCGGCGGACACGAACATCAGGGCGGGGACCGCGGCGAGACCGACCGCGGGGATCATGCTGGCGACGGCCAGACCGACGATCTGACCTCTGGTCAGCTGCCGGGCTTCCGTTTCTGGACTGGACATGGATCACGCCTCCAAGGGCGGGAGCGGGGGAGAGGAGAGGGGAAAAAGGGGAGCGCTCAAGGGCGCGGTGGGGAGTGGCGAGAAACGGATCGAAGTCTCGCCACGCCGTCTCACGGCGCGGTAACCCGGCGCCCACCGCCCGCTCCGGCGCACCGCCCGGACCGGCTGTGGACGTGCCTGGACCGCACGTCCTGCGGGTGTCCACCGGCGGTCCAGCGGCTCAACGGACTCTGGAAACCCAGTCGACAGGACGCTGAAGGAGAGAAGACACATGGCCAGTGACTGGTTCCGGAGGTTCGGCCCGGCATCCGACAGCGACACCCGCCTGCTCTGCTTCCCGCACGCGGGCGGCGCGGCGAGCGCCTTCCTCGCGCTGTCCCAGGAGCTGACCCCGGAGTTCGACGTCATGTCCGTGCAGTACCCCGGCCGTCAGGACCGCCGGCTGGAACCCGCCGTGGACGACATAGGCCGGCTCGTCACCGCGCTGGCCGACGAACTGGCCGCGACCCTGGTCCCCGGACCCGGCGGCCGCGGCGGAGACGGGCGCCCGTACGCTTTCTTCGGGCACAGCATGGGCGCGGTGATTGCGTACGAGCTGGCCCGTGAGCTCGACCGGCGCGCCCTGCCCGGCCCGCAGCGGCTGTTCCTGTCGGGCCGCTTCGCCCCGACCCCGCTCGGCAGCGCCAGCGACAGGCTGGACACCGACGAGAAAGTGATCGCGATGATCCGTACGCTGGGCGGGACCGTCGGCAAGGTCTTCGACGACCCCGATCTGCTGGAGATGGTGATGCCGCCACTGCGCGCCGACTACAAGGCGATCGGCTCCTACGCCTGGCAGCCCGGCCGCCCCCTGGACGTGCCCTTCACCGTGCTCGTCGGCGACCGGGACCCCGTCGTCCCCGTCGAGGACGCGGCCGCCTGGCGGGTGCACACCACCGCGCAGAGCGACGTACGGGTCCTGCCGGGCGGGCACTTCTACCTCGACCACAGCGTTCCCCAGGTGGCGGGCATCATCCGGGGCGCGCTCCGCCGCTCCGGCGCGGGCGCACTGGGGGCGGCCTGATGCCGACCGGCCCGGGCAGGCTGCTGGCCATCAGCGACCTGCATGTCCGACACGACGAGAACAAGAAGATCGTCGACGGCCTGCGGCCGGAGACGGAACACGACTGGCTGCTGCTCGCCGGGGACGTCAGCGAGTCCACCGTCGACTTCGAAGAGACCCTCCGCCTGCTGAGCGACCGTTTCGCCAAGGTGGTCTGGGCGCCCGGCAACCACGAGCTGTGGACCACCCCCGACGACCCGGTCCAGCTGCGCGGCCAGGCCCGCTACGACCATCTCGTCGAACTCTGCCGGCAGCTGGGCGTCACCACCCCCGAGGACCCCTACCCGCTCTGGCAGGGAGCGGGCGGGCCGGTCGTGATCGCCCCCCTCTTCCTGCTGTACGACTACACCTTCCGGCCCGCCGGCGCGCGGACCCGGCAGGAGGCCATGGAGATCGCCGAACGGGCCGGGGTCGTGTGCACCGACGAGTTCTACCTGCACCCCGATCCCTACCCGAGCCGCGAGGCCTGGTCCCGGGCACGCGTCGCGCACACGGCCGCCCGGCTCGCGGAGATCCCCGCCGACCTGCCGACCGTGCTGGTCAACCACTTCCCGCTGGTCCGCGAACCCACCCGGATCCTGCGGTTCCCGGAGTTCGCCCTCTGGTGCGGGACCGAGGCCACCGAGGACTGGCCCGTCCGCTTCCGGGCGGCGGCCGTGGTCTACGGGCACCTGCACATCCCGCGCCTGATCCGGCAGGACGGGATCCCGCACCACGAGGTCTCCCTCGGCTACCCGAGGGAGTGGAAGCAGCGCGCCACCGCTCCGGCGGGCGCGGTACGGATCCTCGCGGAGCGCTCATGATCGAGGAACTGCTGGCTCCCGGGACGGTCGCCGTGGAGTCCTTCGGGGACGACCCCGGGGCCCTGGCCGAACTCCACCCGGAGGAGGAACTCCTGGTCGCGGGCGCCGAGGAAAAACGCCGCGGGGAGTTCGCCACCGTACGCCGCTGCGCGCGCGAGGCCCTCGGCAAGCTCGGCGCCGCCCCCGGGCCGATCCTGCGCGACCCCAAGGGGGCCCCGCGCTGGCCCGCCGGGTTCGTCGGCGCCATGACCCACTGCGCGGGCTACCGGGCGGCCGTGGTCGCGCCCGCGGCCCGGCTCGCCGCCCTCGGCATCGACGCCGAGCCGAACCTGCCGCTGCGCAGCCCGGGGGTGGCGGACCTGGTGACCGTCGAAGGGGAGCGCGCCTGGCTGCCCGAACTCGCCGCCCGCCGCCCCGAGGTGGAGTGGGAGCGGCTGGTGTTCAGCGCGAAGGAGAGCGTGTACAAGGTCTGGTACCCGCTGACCGGGCGCTGGCTGGACTTCGCGGACGCCGAGATCACCGTCGATGCGGCCTGGTCCACCTTCCACGCCAGGCTGCTGGTACCCGGCCCGGAGGTCGGCGGGGTCCGGCTGGACTCCTTCAACGGCAGCTGGCTGGTGCAGGGCGGGCTCATCCTCACCGCGATCTCGGTGCCGGCGCCGCGGGCAGCGGCCGCGGGCCCGGCCGTTGCCCCCTGATGACCAGGCGGTGGGCGGCGGCGGGCACCCTCTGAACGGATCGCGTCGCCGCCCCACGGAGCGCGTCGCAGCCCTCCCCCGAGCTCAGGAGTTGACCGAGCCATGCCCGCAGCCGCCCCCGCTTCCGCGCACATCGGCGTCACCGGACTGGCGGTGATGGGCCGCAACCTCGCCCGGAACCTCGCCCGCAACGGGTTCACCGTCGCCGTGCACAACCGCTCGGCCGCCAAAACGGACGCCCTGGTCGCCGAGTTCGCCGCCGAGGGCGCCTTCGTCCCGGCGCACAGTGCCCGCGAACTCGTCGCCGCCCTCGCCCGGCCCCGCAAGCTCGTCGTCATGGTCAAGGCCGGCGCCCCCACCGACGCGGTCATCGACGAACTCGCCCCGCTGCTGGAGCCCGGCGACGTCCTCGTCGACGGCGGCAACGCCCACTTCGCGGACACCCGCCGCCGCGAGGCCGCACTGCGCGAGCGCGGCATCCACTTCGTCGGCGCCGGGGTCTCCGGCGGCGAGGAGGGCGCCCTGCACGGACCGAGCCTGATGCCCGGCGGCTCGAAGGAGGCCTACCGGGAACTCGCACCCGTGCTGGAGGCGATCGCCGCCAAGGCCCCCGACGGCACGCCCACCGTCGCCCACATCGGCCCCGACGGCGCCGGACACTTCGTCAAGATGGTGCACAACGGCATCGAGTACGCCGACATGCAGCTCATCGCGGAGGCCTACGACCTGCTGCGCAACCACGCCGGCTTCGCACCCGCCGAGATCGCCGAGACCTTCCGCACCTGGAACAAGGGCCGCCTCGACTCCTACCTCATGGAGATCACCGCCGAGGTCCTCGCGCACGCCGACGCCGCCACCGGCCGCCCCTTCGTCGACGTGGTGGAGGACGCCGCCGGCCAGAAGGGCACCGGCCGCTGGACCGTGCAGATCGCGCTCGACCTCGCAGTCTCCGCCTCCGGCATCGCCGAGGCCGTCTTCGCCCGCACCGTCTCCGGGCACACCGCGCTGCGCACCGCCGCGCGCGCCCTGCCGGGCCCGGCGCGCACCGAGCTGCACCCCGAGGACGCCGCGCGGTTCGCCGTACAGGTCGAGCAGGCGCTGTACGCCTCCAAGGTGGCCGCGTACGCCCAGGGCTGGGACATGATGCGCGCCGCGAGCCAGGAGTACGGCTGGGGCATCGACCTCGGCGCCGTCGCCTCGATCTGGCGCGCCGGGTCCATCGTCCGGGCCGCCTTCCTGGACCGGATCACCGAGGCCTACCGCAAGGACCCGGAGCTGCCCGGCCTGCCGGCGGACGAGCGGTTCGCGCGGGAACTGGGCGAGGCCCAGTCCGCCTGGCGCACCGTGGTCGCGGCCGCCGCCCGCGGCGGTGTCCCCGCCCCCGGCTTCGGCGCGGCCCTCGCGTACTACGACTCGCTGCGGGCCGAACGGCTGCCCGCCGCCCTCATCCAGGGCCAGCGCGACTACTTCGGCGCGCACACCTACCGGCGCACCGACCGCGAGGGATCCTTCCACACGCTCTGGGCGGGCGACCGCAGCGAACAGCCCGGCGCGTAGGGCCGCAGCGCCGGTAGTGCCCGTAGCGCCCTCAGTGCCCTTAGCGATCAACGTGGCGGAGCGCCACACCGACCGGCCACACCGACCGGCCACACCGACCGGCCACACCGACCGGCCACACCGACCGGCCACACCGACAGAAGAGGAAGAGGAAGCCGACCGATGCCGTCGACACCCCGCACCGACCCCACCACGGCCAGCTGGCTCGGGACCCTGGAGGAAGCGATCCAGCGCCGCAACCCCGGCGAGCCCGAATTCCACCAGGCCGTACGGGAGGTGCTGGAAACCCTCGCACCCGTCTTCGCGGAGCGCCCGGAACTGCGCGAGGCCAAGGTCGTCGAGCGGCTCGCGGAGCCGGAGCGGCAGATCATCTTCCGGGTGCCGTGGCAGGACGACCAGGGCGTCGTCCAGGTCAACCGCGGCTTCCGCGTGGAGTTCAACAGCGCCCTGGGCCCGTACAAGGGCGGCCTGCGCTTCCACCCCTCGGTGAACCTCGGGATCGTGAAGTTCCTCGGCTTCGAGCAGATCTTCAAGAACGCCCTGACCGGCCTCGGCATCGGCGGCGGCAAGGGCGGCAGCGACTTCGACCCCCGCGGGCGCTCCGACGCCGAGGTCATGCGCTTCTGCCAGTCCTTCATGACGGAACTGCACCGCCACCTCGGCGAGCACACCGACGTCCCGGCCGGTGACATCGGCGTGGGCGGCCGGGAGATCGGCTTCCTGTTCGGCCAGTACCGCCGGATCACCAACCGCTGGGAAGCCGGCGTGCTCACCGGCAAGGGCACCGGCTGGGGCGGCTCGCAGGCCCGTACCGAGGCCACCGGCTACGGCAACGTCCTCTTCACCTCCGAGATGCTGAACAAGCGCGGCGAGGACCTGGCCGGCCAGACCGTCACCGTCTCCGGCTCGGGCAACGTCGCCCTGTACACGGTCGAGAAGGCACAGGCGCTCGGCGCGCACGTGCTGACCGTCTCCGACTCCGGCGGCTACGTCGTCGACGAGAAGGGCCTGGACCTCGGGCTGCTGAAGCAGATCAAGGAGGTGGAGCGGGGCCGGGTGAGCGAGTACGCCGAGCGCCGCGGCGGCTCCGCCCGCTACGTCACCGGCGGCAGCGTGTGGGACGTGCCCACCGACGTGGCCCTGCCGAGCGCCACCCAGAACGAGCTGACCGAGGCCGACGCGCTCGCCCTCGTGCGCGGCGGCGTCAAGGCCGTCTCCGAGGGCGCCAACATGCCCACCACCCCGGAGGCGGTGCGCGTGCTGCGCGAGGCCGGGATCGCCTTCGGGCCCGCGAAGGCCGCGAACGCGGGCGGGGTGGCCACCAGCGCGCTGGAGATGAGCCAGAACGCCGGCCGCGACTCCTGGCCGTTCACCCGGGTCGAGGAGGAGCTCGGCCGGGTCATGCGGCGCATCCACGACACGGCGTACGAGACGGCCGAGCGGTACGGGGCTCCCGGCGACTACGTCACCGGGGCGAACATCGCGGGCTTCGAGCGGGTGGCCGACGCGATGCTGGCCCAGGGCCTGATCTGACCCCGGTTCCGCACGGTCCGGGTCGCGGATCCGGGCCGTGCGGGAGGGGGTGTCGGGTCCGGCCGGGACCGCGCGGGCGACGGAGTCCGCCCTTCCGGCGAATTCGGCCGGACACATTGGTTTCGGCCAGTCAAAAACCAGTGCGTCAAGGGGAGTTGGATGCCAAGATCTGCTCCCATGAATCCAGATCCGGCCACCGGGACCCGTGTGTCCACGGCGCTCCTCCTCGTCTCCACCGTGCTCGTGGGCCTGATGGCGGGCCTGTTCTTCGCCTTCGACGTCTCCGTGATGCCCGGACTCGCGGCCGGGGACGACCGTACGTACGTCACCGCGATGCGCGGCTTCAACGCGGCCATCGACGGCAACGGCCTCTTCGGCACGGCCTTCGTGCTCGCCCTGATCACCGCGATCGCCTCCGCGGTCCTCGAAGCCCGCAAGGGCCGGCGCGCGACGGCGGTGTGGGTCGCGGCGGCCGCCGCCGCCTACCTGGTGGTCCTCGTCATCACCTTCACCGTGAACATCCCGCTGAACAACGAGCTCGCGGACGGCGGGGACGTGGCGAAGCTGACCGACTTCTCGGTCGTGGACAAGTTCAAGGGGACCTGGGTCACCACGAACATCATCCGCACCCTGCTCTGCACGGCCGCCCTCGCCGCCCTGTCCCGCGCGCTGATCCTCTACGGGCGCGCCACGCGCTGATCCTCTGCCCGGCGCGGCGCGCTGATCCCCCAGGGGCTCGGCGCGACGCGCTGACGGCCGCGCCGGGCCCCCGGCGCGGATCAGCCGAGCAGGGCCCAGGCCAGGAACCCGGTCGCCGCCGTGCACAGCAGGGTGCGCCACACGTTGGCCCGTACCCATGGCCCCTCGAAGGCGCGGCGGACGGCTGCCGGGTCGGAGATCCGGTCGACCGGACCGGCCTTCTCCAGGGCGTTGTTCAGCGGGATGTTCACCACACCCGTGACGACCATCGCGAGGACGTAGCAGACGAGCGCCGCGATCAGTGGCGCCAGCGCGTCGTACCGGCCGTCCACCACGTGCAGGACCAGCGCGAGCCCGGTGAAGAGCAGGGCGCCGAGGTAACCGAGCATGAACCAGCCGTTGAGGATGGCCACGTTGATCCGCTGCATCACCTCGATGACGGTCCGGTCACCGGCGCCCTTCAACGCGGGCATCACGGATACGGAGAACCCGTAGAAAAGGCCGCTGACCAGCCCCGTAGTGATCACCGCAGCGATCAGTGACGCGTACCGTGCCGCTTCCACGCGAGGTCTCCCCAGGTCGTATGGCCCGCCGGACGTGCGGCCGATCATACGGCGCGGCATCGGTTTCCGGCCGGTGAATTACGATCGCCGGTCAGGTGGGTCACGCCCCCGCTGACACCGGGTCCGGGCGCGCCGTCCGAAGGCCGGAAGGCACCTCGGCCCCCGCCGGGACGCGGGGTACGCTCCGGGCGGGCCCGCACGCCCGCCTGCGACCGAGGAGGAACACACGTGAAGGACCCGAAGGACAGGCTGGACGCGCTGAGGGCGGACATCGAGCGCCGCAACCCCGCCCAGCCCGAGTTCCACCAGGCGGTGCGCGAGGTCCTGGACACCCTCGCGCCGGTGTTCGCGGCACGGCCCGAGTACGCCGACCCGGCCGTGGCCCTGGTCGAGCGGCTCACGGAGCCTGAGCGGCAGATCCTGTTCCGGGTGCCGTGGCAGGACGATCGCGGTCGCGTACACGTCAACCGCGGCTACCGGGTGGAGTTCAACAGCGCCCTGGGCCCGTACAAGGGCGGCCTGCGCTTCCACCCCTCGGTGGACATCGGCGTGGTGAAGTTCCTCGGCTTCGAGCAGATCTTCAAGAACGCCCTGACCGGCCTCGGCATCGGCGGCGGCAAGGGCGGCAGCGACTTCGACCCGCACGGCAAGTCCGACGCCGAGGTCATGCGCTTCTGCCAGTCCTTCATGACCGAGCTGCACCGGCACATCGGCGAGCACACCGACGTTCCGGCCGGTGACATCGGCGTGGGCGGCCGGGAGATCGGCTTCCTGTTCGGCCAGTACCGCCGGATCACCAACCGCTGGGAAGCCGGCGTGCTCACCGGCAAGGGCCAGGGCTGGGGCGGCTCCCTGATCCGCCCCCAGGCCACCGGCTACGGCAGCGTGCTGTTCGCCGCCGAGATGCTGGCGGTGCGGGGCGCGTCCCTCGACGGTCTGACCGCCGTGGTCTCCGGCTCCGGCAACGTCGCCCTGTACACGATCGAGAAGCTCCAGCAGCTCGGCGCCAACCCGGTCACGGCCTCCGACTCGCAGGGCTACGTCGTCGACGAGAAGGGCATCGACCTGGCGCTGCTGCGCCAGATCAAGGAGGTCGAGCGGGGCCGGGTGAGCGAGTACGCGCTGCGCCGCGGCCCCTCGGCCCGTTTCGTACCGGGCGGGCGCGTCTGGGACGTGCCGGCGGACGTGGCCTTCCCGTCGGCGACGCAGAACGAGCTGACGGAGGCGGACGCGCTGACCCTGGTCCGGGGCGGCGTCCAGGCGGTCTCCGAGGGCGCCAACATGCCCACCACCCCCGAGGGCGTCCGCGTCCTCCAGGAGGCGGGCGTCGCCTTCGGCCCCGGCAAGGCCGCGAACGCGGGCGGGGTCGCGGTCAGCGCCCTGGAGATGGCGCAGAACGCGGGCCGGGTGGCCTGGACCGCGGAGCGCGTCGAGGACGAACTGGCGTCGATCATGCGCTCCATCCACGCGGTCGCCCACGAGACGGCCGCCCGCTACGACGCCCCGGGCGACTACGTGACGGGCGCCAACATCGCGGGCTTCGAGCGCGTCGCGGACGCGATGCTGGCCCAGGGCGTGATCTGACGCAGCCCTGATCCCGGCCGCCGTGGTTCGAGGCACGGCGACCGGGTGGGCCGGCCCCGCCCCGCCCGGTCCGCCTCGCCCGGTCTGCCCGGTCCGCCTCGGCCCGCCCGGTCCGCCCGGTCCGGCCCGCCCGGTGTTCCGACGCGCGGGGTGCGGGGCGCGAACCCCGGGAAGTCCGGCGCCGCCGGGGCCCTTCGCGGGGCGGCGCGGCAGGTCCGGTGCGGCCCGGCGGAGCGCCCGGGCACGGAACCCGCCGCCCCCGAACGGCAGTCGGGCCCGTAATCTGGCCTCCCACGACTACCAGGGAGCTGCCGCGTGCTCACCGCACTGGACGGCCTGTACGGAGACCGCCCCGACGCCCTCACCGTCGACGGGCGGGCCACCTCCTACGAGGAACTGCTGGGCGCGGCCGGAGCGGTGGCCGCCGACGTCACCGCCACCGGCGCCCCCGCCGTCGCCGTGACCGCCACCGCCTCCCTGGAGACCGTCGCCGCCACCGTCGGCGCGCTCCTGGCCGGGGTGCCCCTCGTACCGCTGCCCCCGGACGCCGGCCCCGCCGAGCGCGAACACATCCTCCGGGACTCCGGCGCCGCCCTCCTCGACGTGGACTACGCCCGCCGCGCCGCCGCCCCGTCCCGCCCCGCGCCGGGACCCGGGGATCCCGCCCTGATCCTCTACACCTCCGGCACCACCGGCCCGCCCAAGGGCGTCGTCCTCACCGCCGCCGCCATCGCCGCCGACCTCGACGCCCTCGCCGAAGCCTGGCAGTGGACCGCCGAGGACACCCTCGTGCACGGCCTGCCCCTCTTCCACGTACACGGCCTCGTCCTCGGCGTCCTCGGCGCCCTGCGCACCGGCAGCCGCCTCGTGCACACCGGACGCCCCACCCCCGAGGCCTACGCCCGGGCCGCCGGCAGCCTGTACTTCGGCGTCCCCACCGTCTGGTCCCGCATCGCCCAGGCCCCGGCCGAGGCCGCCGCGCTCTCCCGCGCCCGCCTCCTCGTCTCCGGCAGCGCCGCCCTGCCCGCGCCCGTGTTCCGGGACCTGGAGGCCCTCACCGGCCACCGTCCCGTGGAGCGCTACGGGATGACCGAGACCCTGATCACCGTCAGCGGCCGGGCCGGCGGCGAGGTCCGCCCGGGTACGGTCGGCACCCCGCTGCGCGGCATCCGTACCCGTATCGCCGCCGAACCCGGCGCCGAGATCGGGGAACTCCAGCTCACCGGGCCGACGTTGTTCTCCGGCTACCTGGGCCGCCCCGAGGCCACGGCGGCCGCGTACACCGAGGACGGGTGGTTCCGTACCGGCGACATCGCGGCCGTGGACGAAGCCGACGGCGTCCACCGCATCGTGGGCCGGGCCTCCATCGACCTCATCAAGTCCGGCGGCTACCGCATCGGCGCGGGCGAGATCGAGAACGCCCTCCTGGACCACCCCAAGGTGAGCGAGGCGGCCGTGGTCGGCGTACCGGACGCGGACCTCGGGCAGCGGATCGTGGCCTTCGTCGTCGCCCAGGGCGTCACCGGAACGGAGCTCACCGACTTCGTCGCCGCGCACCTGTCGGTGCACAAACGCCCCCGCGAGGTCCGCTTCGTGGCCGCCATCCCGCGCAACGCCATGGGCAAGCCCCAGAAGAAGCTGCTGCTGACGGACGATTCGGAGAGCCGGCGATGACCACCCCGAGCCCCGCCCCCACCCGCGTGACCGGCACCCCCTGGCTGCGCCGCTTCCACCCCGGACTGCACCCGGAGGGCGCGCCCACCCTCGTGTTCCTCCCGCACGCGGGCGGCAACGCCGCCTACTACCACGCGTTCTCCAAGGCGCTCTCCGCGCACGCCGAGGTGCTCATCGCCCAGTACCCCGGGCGTCAGGAGCGCATCGGCGAGCCGGTCCCGGACAGCACCGAGGCCCTGGTCGACGGGGTGGGGCAGGCGCTGCGGCCCTGGGCGGACCGGCCGTTGGTCCTCTTCGGGCACAGCCTGGGCGCGCTGGTCGCGTACGAGCTGACGCGCCGCCTGGAGCGCACGGGCGCGGGCCCGCGCGGCCTGATCCTGTCCGGGCGCCGCTCGGCCCTGACCGACCGGGACGAGTCCGCCGTCCACCTGCGGAGCGACGACGCCCTGATCGCGGCGGTGAGCGAGCTCGCCGGGACCGACCCGCGGCTGCTGGCCGATCCGGACTTCCGCGCGCTGATCCTCCCGGCGCTGCGCGGCGACTACAAGGCCGCCGAGACCTACCGGCACGCGGCCGGGCCGCTCCTGCGCACCCCGGTGAGCGTGCTGACGGGGGAGAGCGACCCGAGGGTGAGCGTGCCCGAGGCGATGGCGTGGCGGGAGGTGACCGAGGGAGCCTTCACCTTCCGGAGCTTCCCCGGCGGGCACTTCTACCTGGCCGAGGAGCGGGACGCGGTGATCCGGGCCGTCACCGAGGACCTGGCGTCGTTCACGGTGACACGGGGCCGCCGGGCCTGACGGGCCGCGGGCCCGGGAGCGTACGCGGGGGCACCACTCGGGCGGGCCACTCGGGCGGGCGACTCGGGCGGGCCACTCGGGCGGGCCACTCAGGGGCGCACCAGGTGGCGGGCCAGCACCTCCAGCGCCTCCGTGACCTCGGGCAGCCGACCGGCCTCGGCCTCGCCCAGGACCCGCGCCAGGGCCTCCTCGACCTTGGAGGCTCCGGCGGCCCGTACGGCGGCCACGCGCGCGGAGACCACCGGTGACTGCCGTACGAGGGTCCGCCGGCGGTCGGCGGGGTCAGGCGCGGTCTCCACGGACCCGGCCTCGCGCAACCGGGCCACGGCGCCCGACACCTGACTCTGCGGCAGGCCCGTGCGCTGGGCGACCTCGCCGACGGTGGTGTCGGGGTGCACGGCGATGTCCCCGGCCACGATCACCACCGAGCGGGTGCCGCCGGCGTACTGGCCGGAGCCGCCCGGGGGTTCGGGCAGCGCTTCCTCGCCGAGCTTCATCAGGGCCCTGCCCAGCAGGAACAGTTCGATTCCATCCACCGCCTCAAGGTACATCAGGGCAGATGCATCTCTCCCAATGCATCGCTATTGATGTATCCATCTCGATGGATTAGGCTGATCGCAGAGCAGCGGACGAAGGGTCCGCGTCGATCGATGCGAAGGAGTTCCGCCATGTCTGCCCTGTCCACCCCGTCCGCCACGCTGCACTACCAACTCCAGGGCGCTGGACCGCTGTTGCTCATCGCCCAGAGCGGTGAAGGAGACGCGGACCGCACCGTGGACCTGGTCCCGCACCTCACCGACACGTTCACCGTCCTGACCTACGACCGCCGCGGCCTCTCGCGCAGCCGGCTCGAAGAGCCGGGCCGGACCACGAGCCTGGCCGAGCACGCCGAGGACGTACACCGGCTGCTGGCCCACGTCACCGATGAGCCCGCCCTGATGCAGGGCTGCAGCCTCGGCGCGGCCATCGGGCTGCATCTGGCCGCCCGGTACCCGGGGCAGGTCAGCACCCTCGTCGCCCACGAGCCGGTCACCCCGAGGCTGCTGCCCGCCGCCGACCGGGCCCACCACGAGGCGGAGCTGGCCGGGCTCCAGGAGATCTACCGCGAGGCCGGACTCGCCGCCCTACTCCCGGAGATGGCCCGGGTCCTCGGCATAGACCCGGCCCGCCGGGATGCCGAACCAGACCTCACCCCCCAGCCGATCGACGACCGGCGCCACACCAACTTCGGCTACTTCGTCGAGCACGACCTGTCGGCGATCATCCAGGACACCCTGGACATCGCCGCGCTCGCCCGCACCACGACCCGGATCATCCCGGCCGTCGGCTCGGCCACCCCTGCCACGGTCTTCGACCACCGGTGCGCCACCGAACTGGCGGACCTCCTGGACACCGCGATATGCACCTTCCCGGGCGGCCACAACGGCAACACCACCCACCCCCGCGCCTACGCGGCCCGCCTCCGAACCCTGCTCACGCCCCCGTGACCTCCCCGACCCGAGGCCGGCGGCCCCGGGGCCGGGGTGCGCGAGGACGCCCGCGGCTCCCGCCAGAGGTGCGCGGCCCGGGCCGGGCTCCCAGGTGACGCCCGTGGCCTACCGCCTGTTCGGCCCGGGGCCCGCGTTGGGCGAGTCCAAGGGGGCCACGCGTTCAAATTCCCTGCGTAACGACCGCTGAAGCGCGGTAGTTGACCTGATTCCAGTTGACGGACGGATCGTGTCGGCGTGCCTCGTCCTGCTACGGTCATCCGTTCGCCGAGGAGATCGTGATGACTGGATCCCTGCCCGTTGCCGCACAGGTGGATATACGCCGTCGGCCGGCGGAAGACGTGCTGGATCGGATTCGGTGATGTGGCGCGCGGATGAGCTGGAGCTGATTGCGTCACCGTCTGTCGGCAAGGGTGCCCTGGCGCGCGAGGACCCGGGCCTGCCGGATGCGCGGTGGGAGGCGCTGAATGCTTCGCTGGACGCGCTTGCCGCACAGCAGACGCCGCGGATCGCGACGCCGGACATCGTGACGATCACGCAGGAGCCGTTTCCTGGCGGGCGGCGAAGGTGGCGTTGGCGATCTCCACTCCGGCGGCCTTGAGGCCGACGGCGGTCAGGTAACGGCGGGCGGTGTAGCGCAGGTCCTCTTCGCTGTGCCCGTGGGCACCGGCGGCGACCGAGCTGATCCCGGAGTTCGTACCGTACGCGTACGCGATCAACGACCGGGTGAAGTGGTCCACCACCCCGTCCAGACCCAGATCCCGCCCCACTGCACAGCCCCTTCCGCCCGCCCCGTGATCAGCATTCGGGCTGGACGGCAGAGGCGCAGCTGTCCAGCGGGCACGGATATCCGCGAAGCAGCCCGGTTTTGACAGGTCATGCCTGCACGCGTAGTGATCACGACGGGCTGTGGGGTCGTTCTAGCGTGCGTCCTTCTTGATGTACGACCATGCGCCGAGAGCAGCCATGAGGGTGGTGAAGCCGATGAATACCGCGGCTCCCATGCCGGTTGAAAGATCACTCCCGACGAAAGCCTCCACCAGGGCGCGGTCTGTCTCGGGCAGCGCATTGGTGCTCGCTGCCATCGCTGCGCGGCCGGCGCCGAACGGAAGCCAGCCCGCGAGGGCTTCCAAACCCGGTACGAGGCGTAGCAGGATGCCTGCGATGCGTTCGCCGAGCAGCGGCCACAGGATCAGCAGCAGTGCGGCCGCGACACGGTTGCGGACCAGGGCGACGGCTGAGGCCGCGATGACCGGCCAGCAGGCCATGAAGATCGTGTATCCGAGCAGCCCGGGAAGGGTCTGGGCCCATTCGGGCTGCGTTTTGCCGCTCAATGCCAGGACAACCGTTGCGGACAGGGCGACCAGTACCGCTCCGCCCAGTGCGCTCAGGGCTCCGATCCCCCCGCCGACCATGAGTTTGGCTGCGAACGCGATACGGCGGCTGGCCAGGGTGAGCCATGTCGTGCGGGCCGTTCCGCGCGAGAGCTCCGTGGCGACCGGACCGGTCGCCAGAGGCAGGAGGAGGAGGGCACTGAGGGGTAGCTGCATTGAGATGGCGTCCATCTGGAACGCGGTCACCATCGACCAGGAGGACGGAGCTGTGCCGGGGGCCAGGCCGATGGGCGCGCTCAGGCCGGCGATGAGGCTCAGTGCCGCGATGGCTCCCAGAAGAATCCAGGTGGAGCGCAGAGCAGAGAGATGGCGCCACTCGTAGCCCACAGCGCGCCGTAGTGCGATGGCCCGCGTGACCGGGATCAGGCTGGTATCCAGGGCGGGCGTTGGCCAGCTCATGAAATCCGGTACTCCTCTTCGGCCACCGACAGGTAGTAGTCCTCCAGGGAGGGTGCCTGTTCGTCGAGCCAGTGGACGGGGATGCCTCGTGCGGCGGCGAGGTCACCGACCTGGAACCGGGTGACCCCCCGGATTGCGGCCCTGCCGTCGTCCAGGAGCTGGAAGGTGCCGTCCAGCTGCTTTACGGGCTCCGCAAGTTCGCCAACGCGGGGACTCTGGACGGTCACCTGGGCTCCGCGGCGGGCCAGGTCCTCAATCGAAGTCTCTGCCACGACGCGTCCTCGAGCGAGGACGACGACACGGTCGGCGAGCTGCTGCATCTCGGCGAGCAGGTGACTGGAGACGAGTACCGCCTTGCCCTCGCCCGCGAGCTGTCGGAGGGTGTCGCGCAGCCAGCGGATCGAGTGGGGGTCGAGCCCGTTGGCCGGTTCGTCAAGAAAGAACACGGCCGGATCGCCCAGCAGTGCCTGGGCGATCCCAGCTCGCTGCGCCATGCCCAGGGACAACGCTTCGAGACGCTTGTCCGCTGTGGCGGTGAGGCCCACCCGCTCGATGACTTCGGGCACCTTGCTGTCGGGCACACCGGCGCCGGCCGCGACCATGCGCAGATGTGCGGTGAGCGTGTGCCGGGGGTGCCCCGCGACACCGCCCATCACCACGCCGACGACCTTGGCCGGGTCTCGCCACTCCGTCAGGGGGCGCCCGAAGTACGTCGTGGTTCCCTTGCCCGCTGTCAGCCCGAGCATCAGGCGCAGGGTGGTCGTCTTCCCCGCGCCGTTCGCCCCGAGGAAGCCGGTCACCACCCCTGCCGGAACGTTCAGGTGGACGTCGTCGACGATCCGCTTGCCTCTGTGCTGCCACGTCAGGCCCTCGGCACGCACAGCGTCCGGCCCGCCGGTGTCTGCTGCGGTGGGGGGCCGGTCAGGCATGGTTGAGCCAGAACAGGAGACCGAAGGCGACGAGTACGGCCAGTGCGAAGGCGCCCCCGGCGCCCGGGCGGTCCCTGCGGGCCACGCATATGGCCAGCGCCGCGAGCGGTGGCAGCCAGCCTGCGAAGTAGAGCATCCAGCCGACACGGACCGCCGTGTCCGAACGCACCACGACGAAGGCGATGAAGGCGGTGGTGACGAACAGCGCCGACGACGCCCACAGATTGCGTACGACTGTCTCGCGGGTCAGAGCCACGCATTCACCTTTCAGATGGGGACGGACCCCGCCCGCCGGGAGGGTTTTCCCCCGGCGGGCAGGGGGTGGATCAGCCGGTGAAGTTGCTCAGGATGTAGTCGATGAGCTCCTGCATGGCGTAGCCCGGCAGGGCCTTGATGGCCCACTTCGCCGGGTTGAAGTTCGACAGGCTGTTGACCCAGTCGACGAAGGCGCCCTGGCCCTTCTTCGCAGCTTCCCAGGCCTTCTTCGCCAGACCGGACTTCTTGATGGCCTCCCATGCGGCCTTGACCAGCTTGCCGGCGCCAGCCTCCGATGCCTCACCGTTCGAGGGGCCACCGACGGCCGGCGCTTCGGTGCTGCCGGCCGTGGACAGCGACAACGAGCCCGTCGGCTGGACATCGGCCGTCTGAACCGTCGCGACGGTCCGGACCGGTGCCTCAGTGGCAGCGCTGGCCGCGGGCACGGCGATTCCGAAAGCAACAGCAGCGAGCGCCGAGACACCGGCAGCGCGCAGAGTAGTGCGCTTCACGTACACTCCTAGGTGCGTAGCCGGGGAAGAAGGCATGCAGGAGCACAGGCGATGGTTCCAAGCAAAACCGGTGCCCCCGCGGTCTTCTTCCCCGTTGATTCTCCCCGTATACCGACCCGGTTGGTCTGGCCGGGGCGTGCTCAAGGAACGTATCCCGCAGCTCTGCGTCTGATCAATTGGCGAGCACGGTGAACAAAGTCATGGGCGACACGCCATGGAATCCCTTTGTTTCAAGGGTGCTGACACTCACTCAAAACAGAACCTGTCGAGCCTGGTTAGCTCCAGACGGCCGTGCACGGCCGATACTATCGGCCAGCGCGTCGCAAAACAATCTGCATGGAACCGAAACTCTTCGGGTTCCTACGTGTGGCGCTCTGACCAGGGGCAATGCTCTCGTTTTGGATCGACAGACCAGCAGTTTCGGACCGATAATTCCTGCAGAAACAAGGGCTGGATCGCATCGATTCAGCCCCCCCATGCGAATAAACCAGTAACGGCTCATTGCGGGCCTGGCGTTCGCCGCTCATGCCGGTGTGCTGGCGCGAAACGGTATTTCCTTGACGCAATTCATTCCCTGTACGACTCAAGCGGGTCGGGATCCCGTCAGCGCTTCCGTCGTGCAGCCGGGTCTGGGGCTGCGACGTGCCCGGCGACCGCGTCGACGCCGGGACGGGCGTACCGCTCCAGGGACCGGACGGAGGCGTGACGGGAGCGGGCCAGCAGCATCGGGGTGGAGGTGCCGCCCTCGGCGTCGTGGGTGAGGGCGGAGTGCCGGATCCGGTGCAGGGTCCAGCCGTCCAGGTCCTCGACGTCCTCGGGCGAGGCCAGCGGGTTGGCCAGCAGCCGGGTGTTCTCCTCGAAGATCTCTTCCGCCCGGCGGTAGGACAGCCGCGCCTGGGCCGTCTCGGGGCACACGTCCAGGGTGGGCGTTCCGGCGGGCGCCTTGCGGCCGGTGAGGAACAGCGGGCCGGCGGCTGCGGCCGGCGATCAGGCGGGGCAGAAACTGGGCGGCGCCCGACTGTCAGTGGATCCACTCGGTCGCCCCACCCTTGGCCAGGGTTCGGCCGCGCTTGTCGCCCGGGTGCAGGTCCTCCATGTTCAGGCACAGGATCTCCTCCGCCCGGGCCGCCGATTCGTAGAGCATCTTCCAGAGCGTCTTCTTGCGCAGCGAGACGTCCAGGCGCCACAGGGCTGCGATCTGGTTCTCCGCGAGGGCCTTCGTGCGGTCCGGGGCGCCGGGCGCTGGCTGGATCGCCTGCGACCCGACGATCGGCATCGAGCGGTGGAGCGGCCCCAACCAGGCCGTTTCTCCCGGACCTTGCCTGAGCCGCCCTGCCCGGCACAGCGCCAGTCGGCCCCGGCGAAGGTGCGTCGCAGCGAGGGGAAAAGTTTTTTTCCGGGTTCTGTCACACGGGTGGGATGCGGCGGGTCATGTCAGTGAACCCGCCGCAAGGGGCGGGCAGCGCTTGATGAGGAGCTCTTCTGATGAACACCGCCGCCACCGTCGTCGCCGTCGTCGCCGCCGCCATGTCGGGCTTCTCGGGGTACTCGCTGCTCTCGCGGGCCAAGTGGGTCGTGGAGGCCATGGAGGAGTACCGCGTCCCGAAGGCCTGGTGGACCCCGCTCGGCGCCGCCAAGGCCCTGGGCGCGATCGGCCTGATCGTGGGCCTGTTCGTCCCCGTCATCGGCATCGCCGCCGGGATCGGACTGGTCCTGTACTACCTCGGCGCCGTCGTCACCGTGATCAAGGCCCGCTCGTACGCCCACATCCCCTTCCCGGTCATCTACCTGGCTCCCGTCGCCGCCGCCTTCGCCCTCGGCTACGCGCTCTGAGCGACGCGCGGGAGGCAGCCGCGGGGCAACTCGGCCTGGTGATGAGTACGTTGAGCCGATCAGATCACCAGGACGACGGAGCCATCGAGGACCCCATGAGCCCCATGAACCGCACCACCGCCGCCACCCAGTACCAGCACGCCGTCGCCTTCCGCGACCTGCACGTTGGCAGCGCCCCCTTCGTCGTCCCCAACCCCTGGGACGCGGGCACCGCCCGCATCCTGGCCGGTCTCGGATTCGCCGCCCTCGCCACCACCGGCGCGGGCCTGGCCCACAGCCTCGGCCGCCCCGACGGGGCGAACCAGGTCAGCCGCGCCGAACTCCTGGCCAACGCCGCCACGATCGTCGAAGCCGGCGGCCTGCCCGTCACCGCCGACCTGGAGAGCGGCTTCGGGGAACGGCCCGAGGACGTCGCCGAGACGATCCGGCTCGCCGCTGCCGCCGGCCTGGTCGGCGGTTCCATCGAGGACTCCACGGGCCGCGACGAGGACCCCGTGCGGCCGCTCGGCGAAGCGGTGGAGAGGGTGGCGGCCGCCGTGGAGGCGGCACAGGGGCTGGACTTCCCCTTCACCGTCACGGCCCGCGCCGAGAACTTCTTCCAGGGCCGCCCCGACCTCGACGACACCATCCGCCGCCTCCAGGCGTACGAGGCCGCCGGCGCCGACGTGCTCTACGCCCCGGCCCTGCCCGACGCCGAGGCGATCCGCGCCGTCTGCTCCGCCGTCGAGCGGCCCGTGAACGTCCTCATGGGCGGCGCCCTGAAGCTGTCCGTCGCCGACCTCGGGGCCCTCGGCGTACGCCGCATCAGCACCGGATCCGCGCTGTCCCGCGCCGCCCTCGGCGCGTTCGTCCGGGCCGCGCGGGAGATCACCGAGTCCGGCACCTTCGGCTTCGGCGCGGACGCCGTCCCCTACGCCGAGGCCAACGCGCTGCTGGCCCCCGCCGCCCCCGTCCCGGGGCGAGGTGCCTGAGGTGACCGCCGCCACGCCGATCGAGGCGGTCCGGCTGCCGGACCCCTATCCGTACTACGCCCGCCTGGTGGCCGAGCGCCCCTTCGCCTACGACGAGGCCCTGCAGGCCTGGGTGGCGGCCGACGCTGCGGCCGTGCGCGCGGTGCTGGGCGGCGCCGGGCTGCGGGTGCGGCCACCGGCGGAGCCCGTCCCGGCGGGGATCGCCGGAACCCCCGCGGGCGAGGTGTTCGGGGACCTGGTCCGGATGACGGACGGCACCGTGCAGGGCCGCCTCAAGACGGTGGTGGCCGACGCCCTGGCCCGGTCCGACACCGCGTACGCGGCCCGGCTGGCCGGCCGGTTCGCCCGCGAGGTGCTGGCGGAGGGCGGCGAAGCCCCGTACGAGGAGCTGATGTTCGGGGTCCCGGCACGGGTCGTGGCCGCGCTGAGCGGCCTGACCGACGGTGCGGACCGGGAGGCGGCCCGCGCGATCGGTGACTTCGTCCAGTGCATACCGGCGTCCGCGACCTCCGCACAGCAGCAGGCGGCGGCCGAGGCGGCGGGCCGACTCCGCGAACTCCTGCGGCCCGGGCTCACCGGCGAGGGCGCCGGGCTCCTCGCGGAGCTGGTCCGCGCCGCCGACCGGGTGTCCTGGCCGCACCTGGCGCCGCTGCTGTCGAACGCGGTCGGGTTCCTGTCCCAGACGTACGACGCCACTGCCGGCCTGGTCGGCAACACCCTGGTCGCCCTGGCCAGGGGAGCGGCCGGCTCCGACGTCGGGGCGCTCGTGCGGGAGGTCGCCGCCACGACGCCCCGGTCCAGAACACCCGCCGCTTCGCCGCCGAACCGTTCCTCCACGCCGGCTCCGAGGTGGCACCCGGGCAGCAGATCCTGGTGGTCCTCGCCGCCGCGAACCGCGACCCGGCCGTCAACCCGGATCCACACGTCCTGCAACCCGGGCGGGTGAATCCGGCCGTCTTCACCTTCGGCGCATCGGCCCACCGCTGCCCGGGTGAGGCTCTCGCGGTGGCCCTCGCCGCCGCCATCGTCACCGAACTCCGCACGGCAGGCTTGTCCCCTACGGACACCCCGACGTACCGCCCCCTGGCCAACGCCCGCATCCCGTACCTCCGGCCCGCCACCCGGTGCTCCGCCCCGGATCCGGCGGCGCCGTAGCGGGACCGCTCGGCCCGGCCACCCGGCTGCGCCGACCGGGCGGGCCCGGGGCACCACACCCCGCAAGGCCCGTACGGCGGCACGGCCGGCCCGGACGAGGGCCCCGCCGGCCTTCGGGCCGCGGCCCTGGGGCAGGGCACGAGCGGGGGCCCGTACGCCCGGCGCCGCACGACGGCCGGGCGTCTGCCACCCGCACGCCCAGACAGGACAAACCCCCTCATGCCGAATACCCCGCACCTCTGGATGCGACACGAGTCCCGCACCACCGAACGCCGCGCCCCCCTCACCCCCGCCGACGCCGCAGCCCTCGTCCGGGCCGGCTTCCGGATCACCGTCGAGGCCTCGCAGCAGCGCGCGTTCCCCCTCGCCGACTACGCCGCCGCCGGCTGCGACACCGCCCCCACCGCCTCCTGGCACACCGCGCCGGCCGAGGCCTACGTCCTCGGCCTCAAGGAACTCCCCGCCGGCCCGGACGCCCCCGCCCTGCGCCACCGCCACATCTACTTCGGACACGCCTACAAGGGCCAGGCCGGCGCCCGCGAGCTCCTCTCGCGCTTCACCGCCGGCGGCGGAGCCCTGCTCGACATGGAGTACCTCACCGACGAAGCCGGCCGCCGCGTCGCGGCGTTCGGCTACTGGGCCGGGTACGTGGGCGCGGCCCTGGCCGTCCTGCACCGCCGGGGACGGCTGACCACCCCCCTGAGCCCGACGGACCGCCCCACCCTGGACGCCCTGCTCGCCCCGGGCGTCCAGGGTGGGGCGGACCCCGCGGACGGCACCGCCCTCGTCATCGGCGCCCTCGGCCGCAGCGGCCGCGGCGCCTGCGACGCACTGACCCTGGCCGGGTTCACCCCCACGCGCTGGGACCTGGCCGAGACCCGCGAGATCGACCGCGCCGCGCTCCTCGGGCACGACCTCATGGTCAACACGGTGCTCACGACCACGCCCGTCCCTCCGTTCCTCACCAAGGCCGACCTGGACGACCCCGGTCGCCGGCTCTCCCTCGTCTCGGACGTCACCTGCGACGTCACCTCCGAGTGCAACGTGCTGCCGGTCTACGACGAGACCACCACCTGGGACCGGCCCGTACGCACCCTCACCGCGGGCGCCGCCCCCCTCGACCTGATCGCCATCGACAACCTCCCCTCCCTCCTCCCGGTCGAGGCCACCGTCGCCTTCTCCGCCGAACTCGCCCCGCAGCTGCTGCGCCTGGCCGACTGGGACGGCGTCTGGTCCCGCGCCCTGCACACCTTCGACTCGGCGGTCCGCTCCCAGGCACCCCTGCCCACCACCCCCTGACCCGGCAGCGGAGCGGGCCCCGCCGGCCGGGTCCCGCTCCGCACCGCCCGGCCGGGCGTGAGCCATGCCTGGGCCAGGCCGGAGGCAGGCCGGAGCCGGGCCGGAGACCCGCCCGCCCGCCGGGACCGAACACGACCGGAACTCCACCCGAGCCGAATCCGAAACACCGCCCCGCACAGTCCTCGTATGACTTCGACGACGCAGATCTCCGAGGACTCCGAGTCGCTCCTGAAGAAGGCCGGCCCGCGCCAGTGGCTGGGCCTCGCGGTGCTCCTCCTCCCCGTGACCCTGATGACGGCCGACCTGGGCGTGCTCTGGCTGGCCACCCCCTACCTGACCGCCGACCTGCACCCCTCCAGCAGCCAGCTGCTCTGGACCACGGACATGTACGGGTTCATGACCGCCGGCTTCCTGGTGATCATGGGCACCCTGGGCGACCGCATCGGCCGCCGCAAGCTCCTGCTCGCCGGTTCGGCCGGGGTGATCGCCGCCTCGCTGCTCGCCGCGTACGCCACCGGCCCGCAGATGCTGATCGTGGCCCGCGCGCTGCTGGGCGTGGCCGGGGCCGCCGTGCTCCCGTCGACCCTCGCGCTGATCAGCCACATGTTCACCGACGCCCGGCAGCGGGCCACCGCCATCGCCATGTGGGTCTCCGCGCTGTCGGTCGGCATCGCGATCGGCCCGGTCATCGGCGGGGTGCTGCTGGACAGCTTCTGGTGGGGCTCGGTCTTCCTGCTGGGCGTCCCGGTCATGGTCCCGGTCGTCCTCCTGGCACCCCTGCTGCTCCCCGAATACCGCGACCCGTCGGCCGGGCGCATCGACCTGCTCAGCGTCGTGCTGTTCCTGCTCTCGGTCCTGCCCGCCGTGTACGGAGTGAAGAAGCTGGCCGAGTTCGGCCCCGAGCTCGCGTACCTGACGGCGATCGCGGTCGGCGCGGGCTTCACGCTCCTGTTCGTACGCCGCCAGCGCAGCCTGGCCACCCCCCTCCTCGACCTGCGGCTCTTCGCCAACCGGGCCTTCACCGGCGCACTGCTGACCCTGCTGCTCGGCATGATGGCGCTCAACGGCATCGAGTACCTCGTCCCGCAGTACCTGCTGGCCATCGGCGGCCTCTCCCCGCTCGTCGCGGGCCTGTGGCTGCTGCCCGGAGCGGCGGGGCTGGTCATCGGCTCCCAGCTGACCCCGGTCCTCGCCCGCCGCGTCCGCCCGGCGACCGTCATCCTGGGCGGCCTGGCGGTCACGCTCGCCGGCTTCTGGCTGGCCACGACGGACGGCGTGGTGGTGGTCTCCGCGGCCCTGGCCCTGGTGATGCTCGGGATCGCCCCGATCAGCGTGCTCGGTACCGCGCTCGCGGTCGGTTCGGCTCCGGCGGAGAAGGCCGGTTCGGCGGCGGCCACCGGGCAGACGGCGTACGACCTGGGCCTGGCCCTGGGCATCGCGGGCACCGGCAGCATCGCCGTCGCCGTCTACCGAGACGACGTGGCCTCGGACGCCCCGGCGGGCCTGCCCGCCGACGCCCTGACCGCGGCTCAGGACACCTTCGGCGGTGCCACGGACGCCGCCACCCGCCTGCCCGAAGCCCTGGCCTCCGACCTGCTGGCCGCGGCCCGGGACGCCTTCACCTCGGGTTTCCACACGGCCTCCCTGGTCAGCGCTGTGCTGGCGGTGGCCACGGCCCTGGCGGTCGGCACGCTCCTGCGGCACGTCCGGCCGATCGGCAGCGGCGCATAGGGGCGGACGGGGCGGTGCGCCGGTCCCGCCGGAAACTCCGCCGAAAGAGTTTCCGGCGACCGGTCACATCCGTCCGGCGCGGTCCGTCAGAGCTATGACAGCAACGTGAAGGACCCGGAAGGAACCCGCCATGGACGCCCAGCAGACCGCCGCCCAGCAGACCACCGCGCAGGACACCGTCGCCGCCGCCCCCGCCTCCCGGATGCCCAACCCGCAGGACCTGGTCCCCGAGCTCGCGGACATCGGCGCGGCCCTCTACCGGGCCACCGGAAACCGCTCGGTGCCCCGCGCCACCATCGGCCTGATCCAGCTGCGGGCCGGCCAGATCGTCGGCAACACCTACCTGACGAGCATGCACTCGACCAGCCTGCGGAAGGCCGGGGAGAGCGAGGAGCGGATCACGGCGGTGGCGTCCTGGAGCGACGCCCCGTACTTCACCGCGGCCGAGCGGGCGGCGCTGGCCCTGCTGGAGGCCGTGATCCAGCCGTCGGAGCGGGGCGAGCGGGTCTCCGACGAGCTGTACGCGGAGGTCGCCGCGCACTACGACGAGAAGGCGCTGGCCACGCTGGCGATAGCCATCGGCCAGGTCAACTTCTTCATTCCGCTGGCCGTCATCGGCAAGCCGCTCCCGGGCCGCAAGCCCACCGAGCAGTGGACCTGAAATGACGGCCACGCGCCGCCCGGAACGGAACCCGGGCAGCGCGTCCCGTCACGACGGGGCGAACGATGCCCGGTCCGGCACCGGCCGGCTCCGCCTGCTGTTCACGCCCGACGCAGTGCGGAGCGGCCGGCGAAGCGCGCCGAGTCGCCCAACTCCTCTTCGATCCGGATCAGTTGGTTGTACTTCGCCGTGCGGTCGGAGCGGGAGAGCGAGCCGGTCTTGATCTGACCGCAGCCGGTCGCCACCGCCAGATCCGCGATGGTGGTGTCCTCCGTCTCGCCCGAGCGGTGCGACATGACGGCCGTCCAGCCCGCCTGGTGGGCCGTGGCCACCGTGGCCAGCGCCTCGGTCAGGGTGCCGATCTGGTTGACCTTGATCAGGACCGAGTTGCCGGCGCCGGTACGGATGCCCTCGTGCAGCAGGGTCTCGTTGGTGCAGAACAGGTCGTCGCCCGTGAGCTGGCAGCGGTCGCCCACGTGGGCGGTCAGCTCGCGCCAGCCGTCCCAGTCGTTCTCCGCCATCGGGTCCTCGATGGAGAGCACCGGGTAGGCGTCGATGAGCTTGGCCAGGTAGTCGGCGTTCTCGGAGGGGGTGCGGCGCACTCCCTCACCCCGGTAGTCGTACACGCCGTCGCGGAAGAACTCCGACGACGCCGGGTCCATGATCAGGCCGATGTCCGTGCCGGGGCGGTAGCCGGTGCGCTCGATGGCGGCCATCACGAAGTCGAGCGCCTCCTCGGCGGTACGCAGCGCCGGCGCGAAGCCGCCCTCGTCGCCGACGCCCGTGGAGTGGCCGGCGGCCAGCAGATCGCGGCGCAGGGTGTGGAAGACCTCGCTGCCCATGCGGACGGCTTCGGCGAAGGTGTCCGCGCCCACGGGCGCGATCATGAACTCCTGGAAGTCCAGCGGATTGTCGGCGTGGGCACCGCCGTTGACGATGTTCATCATCGGCAGCGGCAGGAGGTGGGCGTCGGCGCCGCCGAGGTAGCGGTAGAGGGGCTGGCGGTGGGCCGCCGCGGCGGCCTTGGCGGCGGCGAGGGAGACGCCGAGGATCGCGTTGGCGCCGAGCCGGGACTTCGTGGCGGTGCCGTCGAGGGCGACCAGCGCGGCGTCGAGACCCGCCTGGTCCGCCGCGTCCCGGCCGCGCACGGACGCCGCGATCTCCCCGTTGACGTGGGCCACCGCGCGGTCGACGCCCTTGCCGTGCCAGCGCGCGGAGTCCGCGTCGCGCAGTTCCACGGCCTCCCGGGCGCCGGTGGAGGCGCCGGAGGGGACGGCCGCGCGGCCCAGGGACCCGTCCGCCAGGACGACGTCGACCTCGACCGTGGGGTTGCCCCGGCTGTCGATGATCCGGCGGGCGGTGACGGTCGCGATGGCGGCGTCGACGGTTCCGACTGCCTTTGCGGACATGGGAGGTCCTTCCCGTTGTCGTATGCCGTGCCCCTGGCTGCGACAACGCTGGCGCTGAGCCCGACAAGCCAAACCCTACAGCAATGCTGTTCAGTTTGGCTGTGCAGCATTGCTGTACAGAACAGCTGCGCAGCTTTGCTGACCAACGGGGTAAAGTGCCCTATGCCCACCTCGGAAGCCGCCGCCATCGCCACCGAACTGCGCACCGCGATGGGCAAGCTCACCCGACGCGTCAAGCACGAGGACCGCATCCCGCTGGGCCAGGCCGCCGTGCTCGGCGCACTCGACCGCAACGGCGCCATGACCACCAGCGACCTCGCCGCCGATCAGCGCGTACGTCCCCAGTCGATGGCCCGGGCGGTGGGGCTGCTCATGGAACAGGACCTGGTCACGCGCCGGGCGCACCCCACGGACGGCCGCAAGTCGCTGGTCGAGCTGTCGGACGCCGGCCGGGCCGCGCTCGAAGCGGAGCGCGGCCGCAGGGCCGGTTGGCTCGCGCAGGCCATCGAGGCCGAACTCACCGATGAGGAGCGGGCGCTGCTGGCACGGAGCGCCGCCCTGCTGGAGCGGCTGGCCACCCGCTAGGCCCGACGGACAGCGTGCGCCCCGTCGCGACGCCCGGCACGCGCCCCCCGAGCCTCGGGGGCCATGCTCTCGGGGGCCAGGGCCCTCGGAGGCCAGGGCCTCGCGGCCACCGCCCGTAGCCGCGGCCGGACAGCGCGAAAAGACCCGGCAGCACGTCCACCTCCAAGGCGTGCCACCGGGTCCGACTCATCGCGCTCGTCCGCGCACGGGCCGATCCCCACCGGCCCTGCCGCTCACCACCTCCCCCCGCTCAGGCGGGCACCGCCGCCCCGGCTCCGGCCCCCACGCCGAAGTCCGAGAGCACCGCGTCCGCCGCCGCGAACACCTCCAGCGCCCGCGCCCCGCGCAGTTCCTCCGGGATCCCGGAGAACTCCGTGCCGTACAGGAGCCGCACCGCCGACTCCCCGAGCCCGCAGAACTCCGAGACCCCGGCCTTGAGCTGGAGTTCGAGCGCGTCACCGAGCCCGGTCCGCGCGTAGTACTCGGCCGAGTGCCCGGCCAGGCCCAGCCACAGCATCCGCTTCCCGGCGAGCCGGGGCTTGCTGCGCCCGTACGCGAACCCGTAGTTCCACACCCGGTCGATCCAGCCCTTCACGATGGCCGGCGGCGCGAACCACCACACCGGGAAGACCACCACCAGCTCGTCGGCGGCCTCGATCCGCCGCATGTGCTCGTGCACCTCGGGCGAGTACCGCTTCTCCCGGTCCTGCCAGTCGGGTTCGTCGACCGGCGTCAGCCGCGGGTCGAAGCCCTCGGCGTACAGGTCCAGCAGGTCCACGGAGCTCCCGGCCGCCTCCAGCCGGCGGCGGGTGCGGTCCGCGACCTGCGCGGCCAGGGAGTCGTGTCGGGGATGGGCCAGTACGAGCAGGGTCCGGGACACGGGACGGCCTCCAATGCGCACGCAGGGGGGAAGGGGGGAGTAACGGGACGAACGGTCAAGGCGCCGAGGCCGGGGTGGGGCTGGGGCTGGGGCTGGGGCTGGGGCTCAAGGCTCAGGCCCGGGGCCTGGAGCTTCGAGTCTCAAGGCTCAGGCCCGCGGCCCGAGGCCGGGCCCGGCCGCCGCACGGGGGTCGCGGCGGCCGGGCCCGGCCCGTCGGAACGTCAGATCCCCATCCCGGAGCCGCCGCTGACGTCGATGTTCTGGCCGGTCACCCAGCGGGCGTCGTCCGTCGCCAGGAAGGCCACCACGTCCGCGACGTCGTCCGGCTGGCCGACGCGGTTGAAGACCGAGAAGCCGGCGGCGTGCGCCTTGGCGGCCGGGTCGGCCATCCACGGGTGGATGTCCGTCTCGATCGTCCCCGGCGACACCGCGTTGACGGTGATCTGGCGCGAGCCGAGCGTCTGGGCCAGGGTCAGCGTCAGGACTTCCACCGCGCCCTTGCTCGCCGCGTACGAGGTCATGCCCGGGAAGGCGACCTTGGTGACGCCGGAGGAGATGTTGATGATGCGGCCGCCGTCGCGCAGGCGGTCCAGGCCCTTCTGGATGATGAAGAAGGGGGCCTTGGCGTTGATCGCGAAGACCTTGTCGTAATCGGCCTCGGAAACCTCGTGGATCAGCCCCGGACCGGCGATGCCGGCGTTGTTCACGAGGATGTCCAGCCCCTCGGCGTGCTCGTCGAAGGCCGCCCACAGCGCGTCGGCGTCACCCGGCAGACCCAGCTCGGCACGGATCGCGAACGCCTGCCCGCCCGCCGCCTCGATCGAGTTCACCGTCTCCTTCGCCGCGGCCTCGTTCCCCGCGTAGTGCACGGCGACCCGTGCGCCTTCGGCGGCCAGCGCCAGGGCGATGCTCCGGCCGATACCGCGGCTCGAACCGGTCACCAGTGCAGTCTTGCCGTCAAGCTTTCCCATGGCGGGGCTCCCTCGTCATTGTCTTCGCATCGTCATCGCGGTCACACGCTCACCGTCGTCTTCGCCGCCTCGCGGTTCCGACGTGATTCAGAGTGCGCCCGGGCGTTTCGGATCCGGCTCGGGTTCTGTTACGGCCCTGTTCGGACCAGGGGTTACGGTGACGCCATGCGATTCGGGGTACTGGGACATCTGGGTGTGTGGACGACCGACGGAACTCCGGTCAGGGTTCCCGAACTGAAGGTGCGGACCCTGCTCGCCTCCCTTCTGGTGGACGCCGGCCGCCCCGTGGCCACCCACCGCCTCATCGACGACCTGTGGGGCGACGAACCCCCCGGCAACCCCACCCGCGCCCTCCAGGCGAAGGTCTCCCAGCTGCGCCGCGCCCTCGACGAGGCCGAGCCCGGCGCCCGCGACCTCGTACGCTCCCAGGCCCCCGGCTACGCGCTGACGCCCCCCGACGCAGCCCTCGACAGCGCCGCCTTCGCCGCGTTCGCGAGCCGCGCCCGCGCCAGCGCCGAACCGTCCGTACGGGCCTCGCTGTTCACGGACGCGCTCGCGGTGTGGCGCGGCCCCGCCTTCGCCGACTTCGAGCACGAGCCGTTCACCCGGGCCGCGGCCAACCGCCTGGAGGAGGAACGCCTCGTGGTCCTGGAGGAACAGGCCGAAGCCCGCCTCGACCTCGGCGAACACGCGCTCCTGGCCGGTGAACTGGCCGAGCTCGTCGCACGGCACCCGCTGCGCGAGCGGCTGCGCGCCGTCCAGCTGCGCGCCCTCTACCGCTCGGGCCGCCAGAGCGAGGCGCTCGCCGGGTACGAGGAACTGCGCGCCCGCCTCGCGGAGGACCTCGGTCTCGACCCCAGCCCCGCCCTCGCCGCCCTCCAGCGGGCGATCCTGAACCAGGACCCCGCCCTGGCCGCCCCGTCCGAACCGCCCAGGGCCCGCGCACTCCCTGCGGCCCGTACACCGGAGGCCCTCGCCCCGGGCGCCCCCGCCCCCGCCGCGGACCCCGAGGCGCCCGCCGCCCCCGGCCTCGCCCCCGCCCCCGGGCCCCGCACCAACCTGCCCGCCCCGCTCTCCCCGCTGGTGGGCCGCGACCAGGCCGTGGCCGCCGTCCGCGAACTCACCGCCACCCGCCGCCTGGTCACGCTCACCGGACCGGGCGGCGTGGGCAAGACCCGCCTCGCCATCGAGACCGCCGCCGGACTCGGCCACGCCTTCCGCGACGGCGTCTGGCTGGTCGAGCTCGCGGGCGTCCGCCAGGACGGGGGAGAGGCGGCGGACACCATCGCCGCCGCCCTCGGCATCCGCGACGACGTGGTCTGGGGCGTGCCCCCCACCGCGCAGCAGGCCCTCACCCCCGGCAGGCGCCTGGCCGGCACCCTCCGCGACCGCGAACTGCTCCTCGTACTCGACAACTGCGAGCACATCGTCGACGAGGTGGCCGCCCTGGCCGAGCTGCTGCTGCGCAGCGCCCCCGGCCTGCGGATCCTGACGACCAGCCAGGAGCCGCTCGCCCTCGCCGGCGAGACGCTGTGGACGGTACCGACCCTGGAACTCCAGGCCGCCGTCGAGCTGTTCACGGCCCGCGCCGCCGCCACCGCGCCCGGGTTCGTCCTCGACGCCGACAACACCGATGCCGTCGAGGCCGTCTGCCGCCGCCTCGACGGCATCCCGCTCGCCCTGGAGCTCGCCGCGACCCGCGTCCGGGCGCTCGGCGTACGCCGCCTCCTGGACCGCCTCGACGACCGCTTCCGGCTGCTGAGCTCCGGCCGCCGCGGCGCCCCGGCCCGCCAGCAGACCCTGCGGGCCGTCATCGACTGGAGCTGGGAGCTGCTCACCGGGCCCGAACGGGCCGTCCTGCGCCGCCTCGCCGTCCACGCCGAAGGCTGCACCCTGGAGGCCGCGGAGGAGGTCTGCGCGGACGGGGACACCGGCCCCTCCGAGGTACTGGACCTCCTCGCGCGCCTCGTCGACCGCTCGCTGGTCGCCCTCACCCCCGGCCCGGCCGGCCCCCGCTACCGGCTGCTGGAGTCGGTGGCCGCGTACTGCACCGAGCGCCTCGAAGAGGCCGCCGAGTCGGGACCCGTACGGGACCGCCACCTCGCCCACCACCTGGCCTTCGCCGAACAGGCCGACCCCCGGCTGCGGGCCGCCGGCCAGCGGGCCTGGATGGAACGCCTCGACACCGAGGCCGCGAACCTCCGCGCCGCCCTCGCCCACGCCCTGGCCACCGGGGCCGCCGACGCCGCGCTGCGCCTGGTCGCCGCGCTGTCCTGGTACTGGATCCTGCGCGGCCGCCTCGGGGAGGGACGCCGCTCCCTGGAAGCGGCCCTGGCCGCCCCGGGCGGGGCCGCGCCCGCACTGCGCGCCCGCGTCGGGGTCCTGCACACCGGGTTCGCGATCATGGCGGGGGAGGGCAGCTCCCGTACGGCCCGCATCCGCGAGGCGCTGGGCGCCCACGCCGAGAGCGCCCGCGAGCCGTACGAGGACTCCTGGGCGCGGTGGTTCCTCGCCCACGCCCTCTGCGGCACCGGCGACCTGACGGGCGGCCAGGAACTCACCGAACAGGCCCTCACCGGCTTCACCGCCCTGGACCACACCTGGGGCACGGCGGCCGCCCTGGCCGACCGGGCCTCGCAGCTGCTCCTCAAGGGAGACCTCGAAGGAGCGGCCCGCGACGCCGCCCGCAGCGCCGCCCTCTTCCAGGAACTCGGCGACGGCGCCGCCCGCCTGTGGACGGTCTACCCGCTGGCCTCCCTCGCGGAGATCCACGGCGACTACCCCGAGGCCACCCGGCTGCGCCGCGAGGGCCTGGAGACGGCCGAGGACCTCGGCCTGACCACCCAGGCCGCCGACCTGCTCTCGGGCCTCGGCCGCAGCGCCCTGCTCACCGGTGACCTCGAAGCCGCCCAGGACCTCCACGAACGCTCCCGGCGGCTCGCCGCGGAACAGGGCTTCCAGGCCGGGGAGATCAACGCCGTCCTGGGCCTGGGCCTCGGCGCCCGCCGTGCGGGGGACCTGCCGGGGGCGGAGCGGCACATGCGCCGGGTCCTGGACTGGCACAGCTCCGTGGGCCTCGACGGGGCCAACGCGCTGGTCCTGGCGGAGCTGGGCTACAACGCCGAGCTGCGCGGGGACCTGACGGCCGCGCTTGCCCTCCAGCGCGAGGGCCTCGCCATGGCCCGCACCACCGGGGACCCGCGCGCCCTGGCCCTGGCCTTCGAAGGCCTCGCCGGGGCCCGGGTCGCCGAGGACCCCGCGGCATCCGCCGGGCTGCTGGGCGCCGCCGACGCCGCCCGCCGCTCCGCCGGGGCACCGCTGCCGCCGGCCGAACGCGCCGACGTCGACCGCACCACCGGCACGGCCCGCGCCGCCCTGGGCCCGGCCGCCTTCGAAGCGGCCTTCGCCCGGGGCGCGGCGCTACCGCCCGCGGACGTGGCCCGGGAGTTCTGAGGGCCCCGCGGTCCGGGCGGATCCCGCCCACCCGCGGTCCGGCGGACCCGGCCCACCCGCGGTCCGGCGGACCCGCTCAGCCGGGGACCGGTACCCCGCTCAGCCGGGGACCGGTACCCCGCTCAGGCGGCCTTGGTGGCGGCCGCCCGCTTGGCGCGGGAGGCCCGGATGCCCTCGCGGCGGTCGGTGAAGGAGGTGGCCTGCTTGTCCAGCTTCCCGACGAACTGCGCGAGTTCGATCCGGGCCTGCTCCCCGGCGGGGCCGAGCCCCTCCCGTTCGAAGACGCGCAGCTTGCGCAGGACCGGCATGACCACGCTGTCGTGGTGCAGCCGCAGGTCGTAGATGCCCGCGATGGCGATCTCCGCGGACTTGCGGCCGAAGTCCTTGATGGTCGAGCCGGGCATCTCGAAGCCGGTGACCACGTCCCGGACGACCTCCATGGTGGTGTCCGGAGCCAGCTCGAACGCGGCCTCGACCAGGTTCCGGTAGAAGACCATGTGCAGGTTCTCGTCCGCCGCGATGCGCGCGAGCAGCGCGTCGCACACCGGGTCGCCGCTGGCCTGGCCGGTGTTGCGGTGCGAGATGCGGGTGGCCAGCTCCTGGAAGGCCGCGTACGCGATCGCGTGGAGCGCGCTGAATCCGTCCGGGCGCTCGTACCCCGTGGACATGTGCGCCATCCGGGCGCGTTCCAGCGCCCGGGGGTCCACGGCCCGGGTGACCAGGAGGTAGTCGCGCAGGGCGATCCCGTGCCTGGCCTCCTCGGCCGTCCAGCGGTTGACCCAGTTGCCCCAGGCCCCGTCCTTGCCGAACTGGGCGACCGCGAAGTGGTAGCCGGGCAGGTTGTCCTCGGTCAGCAGGTTCACCACGAGCGAGGTGCGCGCCACATCGGGGAGGGTGGCCTCCTCGGGTGCCCACGCCTCACCGCCGAGGGGTCCCTCGAAGTCACGGCCCTGGCCCCAGGGGACGTACTCGTGCGGGAACCACTCCTTGGTGACCTCCAGGTGGCGGTTGAGGTTCTCCTCCACCACCGGCTGGAGGTCGCCCAGCAGGACGTGCTCGGCGCGTACGGCGGAACGGTCGGAACGGTCGATCGGTGCCATGTCATGCCACTCTTCGTGTGGGTGCGGTTCGTCAGGAGGTGCGGACCCGGGCGCGGATCGCCGGGGCGGCCGCCGCTGCCGCGACGGAGCCGATGGCGCAGGCCAGGAACACCTGGAGGTAGCCCTGGTCGTCGAGGACGCTGTGCCGCCCGAGGATCGCGGCGAGGACCGCGATGCCGAGCGCTCCGCCGATCTGGCGCATCGTCATCAGCAGACCGGTGCCGGAGGCGAAGCGCTGCGGTTCGAGCGCCATGGTGGCCGCGTTGGAGATGCCGGTCAGGGCCGCCCCGATGCCGACTCCGGCCACGATCCCGATGGGCAGCCAGAGCGCGAGGTACTGGCGCTCGGTGCCGAGCAGCAGGTACATGGCGGCGCAGGAGCCCGCGAAGAGCAGGGACCCGATGAGGACCCCGGCCCACTGCCCCCGGGGGCCGACCCGCTTGCCCACGACCATGGCGCCGATCGCCGCGCTGAAGGCCCCGGGGGTGACCGCCAGGCCCGCCTTCAGCTCGGAGTAGCCCCACACCGCGTTGAGGAACAGCAGCGTGCTGAGGAGGTACGCGTACATGGCCGCTCCGAAGAGCAGTGAGGAGACGTTGCTGGCGGCGAAGGTGCGGCTGCGCCACAGGTCCCACTCGATGGCGGGCGCGGGGTGCCGCCGGGAGCGCAGCAGCGCGGCCACGGCGAGCACCGCGCCGCCGATCAGGAGGGCCAGGACCCGGCCGCTGCCCCAGCCCCAGTCGGTTCCCTGGGTCACGCCGAAGACGACGCCGCCCACGCCGAGGGCCAGGGCCAGGGTCCCCACCGGGTCGGGCATCCGGCGTCCGGTGCGCGCGTCACCGGTCAGCCCCCGGGCCGCGATCAGCGCGACGGCGAGACCGATCGGCAGGTTGATCAGGAACACGCTGCGCCAGCCCCACGCGTCCACCAGGAGTCCGCCGAGGCTGGGACCGACGGCCGCGGCCATGCTGCCGACCGCTCCCCAGACGCCGACCGCGGCCGACCTGCGGGCGGCGGGCGTGTGCTGGAGCACCAGGCCGAGGGCCGAGGGGATCATCCCGGCCGCAGCCACCCCCTGGAGGGCGCGGGCGGCGACGAGCACCGATACGTCGGGCGCGAATCCGCTCAGCACCGAGGCGAGCGTGAACAGGGCCGTGGACCAGAGGAAGAGGCGCCGGCGGCCGATGACGTCGGCGACGCGTCCGGCGACGGCGAGCAGTGCGGCGAAGACGACGGTGTACGCCGTGACGACCCAGGTCAGTTCGGACAGCGAGGCGGCGGGGAAGTCGGCGCGCAGGTCGGAGAAGGCGATGTTCACGACCGTCGTGTCGAGCACGGCGAGGAAGGTGGCCCCGGACGCCACGAACAGCGCGAGCCGCGAGAGGGCCGACGAGCCCGCGGAGCCGTCGGGCTGTTGCTCTCCTGCCGCGTCGGGCGCCGCTGCGCTCTCGCTGGGTGAGTGGGGTGACGCGGTTGTCATGGTGGTTCCCTCCGTCGGCGGATCCGCGGTATCAAACTAAACGACCGTGCGTGCATTTAAAAGGCCGGACGGAGAACAAGGCCTGTCAATGCGGTGTGGCCGCAGGGTCGGTGGCCGCGTACCGGCGCAACGTCCGCTCGACGAGTTCGCCGGCGGCGCCCGTGTAGCCCGCCGGGTCCAGCAGCCGGGCGAGCTCCTCGTCCGTGAACCGGCCGGCGATCTCCGCCGTCCCCGCCAGCACCTGCGCGAGCGGCCGGCCCGAGGAGGCGGCCTGCGCCGACGCACGGCTCATCACGCCCTTCGCGGCGGCCTTGCCCAGCACCGGCGCCAGCACCGCGGCCAGCCGCTCCGCGACGATCAGACCGCCCGTCAGCTCCAGGTTGACCCGCATCCGCTCGGCCGAGACCTCCAGACCGGCCACCAGTTCTCGCGCCGTGTGCGCGGCGCCCCCGGCCAGCCGCAGGCACTCGCGCAGCGGCAGCCACTCCGCGTGCCAGGCACCGGCCGAGCGCTCGTCCTCGGACAGCATCGCGTGCGTCAGCACACTGGCGTACGCGGGCACTTGCAGGGCCGCCGAGCGGATCAGGGTGGCCAGAGCGGGATTGCGCTTCTGCGGCATGGCCGAGGAGACCCCGCGGCCCGCCGCGGCCGGCTCCGCCAGCTCGGCGGTCTCGGTCCGCGCCAGCGACTGCACGTCCACCGCGATCTTGCCCAGGACCCCGGTGGCCAGGGCCAGCTCATGGGCCAGCGCCGCGACCGGCGTCCGGTGACTGTGCCAGGGCAGCGCCGGCGCGACCAGCCCCGTCTCGGCGGCGAAGAGCTCCACCAGCCGCTCCGCGTAGCCCGGTGACGCGCTGCCGCGGTGCAGCCGCTCGTACTCGACGTAGCCCGCCAGGGTCCCGGCCGCGCCGCCCAGCTGGACCGGCAGTCCGCCGGCCCGCAGTTCCCGCAGCCGGTCCGCCGCCCCGCACACGGCGCTCAGCCACCCGGCGGCCTTGAGACCGAAGGTCGTCGGCACGGCGTGCAGGGCGAGGGTGCGGCCGGCCATCAGGGTTCCCGCGTGCTCGCCCGCCAGAGCGCGCAGCGACCCCGCGATGTGGTCCAGGTCCGCCACCAGCAGGTCCAGGGTCCGGGCGGCCACCAGCATCAGCGCGGTGTCGAAGATGTCCTGGCTGGTGGAGCCCCTGTGCACGTAGTCCGCCGCGACCGGGTCCTGCTCCGCCACCACCGCCGTGAACGCCTCGACCAGCGCCACGACCGGATTCGCCGCGCCGCGGCCGCGTACGGCGAGATCGCGCGGGTCCAGCCGGTCGGCGCGGGCCAGCGCGCTGATCGTCCGGGCCGCCGCCCGCGGCACGTTGCCAAGCCGCGCCTGGGCGCGGACCAGCGCCGCCTCCGCGTCCAGCATCGCCTGCAGCCAGCCGCTGTCGGAGGTGACCGCCTCCGCGGGCGTACCGGCCCGCACCGGGCTGAGCAGCCCGACGTCCACGGCCCACGCCCCGGCGGGAGCTTCTGCGGTGGTGGGTTGGCCGGCTGTCATCGCGTCAGCTCTCCGATCTTCGCGCTGTCCGTGCCCAGGCCCCTGGACAGGCCCAGTACGGCCCGGGCCATGGCGTCCGAGTCCTGCAAGGTCACCGAGTTCACCCCGGGACGTATGCCTGCCGCCGTCGCCCAGTGCACGGCCTCGGTGGGCACGCCGAAGGCGAAGCGGCGCGGGTGCGGTCGGCCGTCGGCGCCGACGAGGTGGAACGGCGCGCCGGTGACGGCGAGTCCGCCCGTCTCGTACACCGCACCGTCCGGGCCGGCGACCTCGTACGAACGGCACTGCCCCGAGTCCAGGAGCCGGCGCAGCAGCGGATCCGCGGTCCGGCGCAGATCGATCTCCGGGAGCCGCGCCTCGATCAGGGCCGTCGCCGCGGTCGTCGAGCCGGGCACCGCGCCGGACTCGACGGTGAACACCGCGGCCCGCGCGTCCGCCGCCGCCCGGACGTCGGGGCCGAGCACCCGCAGCACCCCGGCCTCGATCAGCGCGATGGCCTCCTCGATGCGCCGCGCGGGCGGGCCGATCGACAGGAAGGCGTTCAGCGGCGTGTACCAGCCGTCCAGGTCCAGCCGGTGGGATCCGCCCGCCAGCCCCCCGTGGTCGACGATCAGCCGGATCTCGTTGCGCACGTCGCGCAGCACGTCGAGCGCGGCCTTGAGCGGCCCGTCGACGTTGCCACTGCGGGCCGCCCGCAGATCCTCGCGCAGATGGTCGAGCAGCCAGGCCCGGAAGTCCTCGGGAGAGGCGAACTTCCGGTCCGCGCACGGCTGCGCGATCCGGTCCCAGTCCCAGCGGCTGTCCGCCGCGATCCCGAACTCGTCCAGCAGCTCCCGCTCCTGGGCGCTGCCGTACCCGGCCGCCAGATAGCGGGTGCGCAGCCGCTCGGCCTCCCCCGTCCGGCCCTCGGCGACGAGCAGCGCCGTGTAGTAGACGGTCTCGACCTCCTTGGAGACCAGCGGCCACACCGCCGTACGGAAGTCGATGCCGCCGTGCAGCCGGGACCGCTCGCGCAGCTGCGCGATCACCTCGGCCGTCAGGACGGCCGGCCAGTGGCGGCCGTGGGCGCCCTTCTGGTTGTCGCCGCGCGAGTGGAAGGGCAGACCCCGGCGGGAGCCCGCGACCATCAGCGGCTCGCGGCCCGACGGCTGGTAGACGAGCCGGCCGGCGACCCGCGAGAACCGGCCGCCCCGGCCGTGCGTCAGCAGCGACATGTAGTCGAAGAAGTTCAGGCCGAGACCGAGCAGTGCCACCGTCTCGCCCGGCCGCACCCCCGACAGGTCCACGTCCGCGGGATTGGCGGGCGCGATGTAGCGCAGGCCGTGCGCCCCGGCGAACTCCTCGAACTCGTCCTGGCGGCGCGAGCGGCGCACCGGCAGGTGGCCCTGGGCGAGCGCCACGGCGTCCAGCGGGCCGATGAGCGTGCCGTCGTCGAGCAGGACGCTCTGCGCGCCGCTGCCCGGCTCCTCCTCCAGGGCCACCGCGCGCGCCCGGTGCACCACCGTCGTCACCCGGTCCGGCGCCGTCCTGGTGACCCGCCGGAAGACCCACTCCAGGTAGTGGCCGTAGAACGCGCGCGACGGATAGGAGTCGGGGCCGAGCGAGCGGGCCTCGGCCATCACCCGCCCGTCGTAACTGCGGTCGTCCATCGGGCCCATCAGGACGAGGAACCGCGCCCATTCGTACAGGCTCGGCCCCGGATCGAGGGGCCCCTCGATCTCGACGCTCTCGTCGGTGAACATCGTGACCTGGGAGGCCACCGTGTTCATCAGCAGGTGTTCGGACTGGTCGGTGCGCCACACCTGTCCGGCTCCCGGCGGGTGCGGATCGACCACGTGCACGGTGATCCGGTCCTCGCCCGGGTTCGACGCGGCATTCGCACAGATCCGCTCGAGGAGCGAGAGCCCGCGGGGCCCGGCACCGATGAGGCAGACGTCGAGCCGTCGGGTGGTCATGGTCTCTCCAGTCGTTCGAAAGTCGATGTGCGCCGCAGTCGATGTGCGCCGTGGGCCGCTCAGCCGCGCGCCGCTCAGCCGCGGGCGGCCGCACCACTGAGGTGCAGCCCGCCGGAGGCCCCGACCGGAATGCGCCCCCGGCCCTGCACGCCCCGCGCCAGCGCCGAAGTGAGCTGCGCCGTGCTGGTACGGGGCTGCTGCGGATCGGTGGATCCCAGGTCCCGCAGGGCCTCCACCACCGTCTGGAGCTCCGAGGCGAACTCCGCGAGCACGTCCGCGACGGCCGTGGCGTTGGAGCCGAGGATGTCGGTCCACAGTCCCGGGTCACCCGCGGCGATCCGGGTGGCGTCGCGCAGCCCCTGCCCGGAGAGCCGCAGCTGCGACTCCTGCGCCGGCAGCAGGCGCGCCGACAGCAGGCTCGCCACCAGGTGCGGGGCGTGGGAGGTGAGGGCCACCGCCCGGTCGTGGTCGGCCTGGGCCATCACCACCGGGTGGGCGCCGCAGAGCCCGGCGAGCTCCTTGACCCGGCTGATGGCCGGCTCGCGGGTGAGCGCCGAGGGGGTGAGCACCCACGGCCGGCCGTGGAAGAGGTCGCTCTGCGCCGCCAGCGGCCCCGACTGCTCCCGGCCCCCCATCGGGTGCCCGCCCACGAAGCGGGCCAGGTCGCATCCCAGCTCGGCCGCCTCCCGCTGCGGCCGGGCCTTGACGCTCGCCACGTCCGTGAAGTCGTGGGCCAGGCCCAGCGACTGGTGCTCCTTGAGCACCGTGGCGACATGCTGCGGCGGTACCGCGAGAACGGCCAGGTCGACCGGCTCGCGGGGGACCCCCACCACGCCCGCGCCGAGATCGGCCGCGGTACGTGCCGCTTCGGGGTCCCTGTCGAGCAGATAGGGGACCACTCCCCGGTCCCTCAGGGCCAGCGCGATCGACGTACCGATCAGGCCGGTTCCGACCACCGCCGCACTGAGCATCAGCGGCTGGTCCACAACACAGGGCAGTACTCGGGGTCGCTGTAGTCGGGCGTCCCCTCGGCGGTCCGGCGCACCAGCACGTCGTGGTTGTACGCGACCGGGGTGCCGTCCGAGCGGCGGAAGTCCCGGTACGCGTTGTCGCCGTCCTGGAGGTGGAAGGAGATGGCCCGGCGCGGCCGGTCGCTGACGTTCGCACCGCTGCCGTGGTAGGTGCGGCAGTGGTGGAAGTTGACGTGGCCCTTGGGGATGTGGACCGGGATCTTGACGACCTCCACGCCGTTGTGCGCGGCGTTCTCCTCCAGCATGACGTCCAGTTCGCTGCGGTCGCGCTCCGCGAAGTGCAGCGACGTCGCGTCGTTCTCGGCGGTCTCCTGCCAGCGGTGGCTTCCGTCGACCATGGTGATCGTGCCCATGTCCTCCCCACAGTCGTGGAAGGGGATGAACGCGGTCAGCATCCGCTCCGAGGTGGACGTCGACCAGTAGTGCCGGTCGAAGTGCCAGGGCACGATGTTCGACCGCTCCTGGGCGACCGGCGGCTTGAAGATGAGGGTGGACTGGAAGACCCGGATCTCCTCGGCCTCGGCCAGCCGCGCGGCCACCGCGCCGAGCAGCGGCTTGCGCAGGACGCGCCCGATGGTGTCGTCCTCGTAGTGGATGTAGTCGTTGTGCCGCTGCACCGGGCCGTGCTCGGGCTCCCAGTACGCGAGCTTGGGCGGGCGCGCGGGCAGGGTGCGGTCGCGGTGGCCCGCGTAGAAGTTCTCACTGGCCGACTCCAGGAGGTCGATCTCCTCGTCGGTGAAGATCTTCTTCGACAGGTACCAGCCGTGCTCGGCGTAGAAGGCGACGTCCTCGTCGGTGGGAAGGAGCGCCCGCTCCTCCTCGGTCAGGGTGAACAGCTCGGATTCCTGGACAGTCACGGTGTTCCTTCGCGTACGGGTTCGATGCTGGCTGTGGGGTGGAGCGGGAAGGGCGGCCGCCGGGCGGCGGTCAGGCGGTGGCCTTCTCACGGGCCACGGCCTCGTAGAGCGCCTTGATGTTGCCGCTGCCGAAGGTGCGCGCCCCGTGCCGGTCGATGACCTCCCAGAAGAAGGTCCGCCGCACGTGGAGCGACTGGGTGAAGATCTGGAAGACCTGGCCCCAGTGGTCCTGGTCGACCAGGACGTTGGTGCGCTGGAGGTCCGCGATCTTCAGGTCCGGGCTGCCGAGGCGCTCCTCCAGCTCGGAGTAGTACGTGTCCGGCGTCTCCAGGAAGCGCACCCCGCGGCCCTCCAGGGTCTCGACGGCGGCGACGATGTCGTCGGAGAGCAGGGCCAGGTGCTGCACGCCGGCCCCGCCGTGGCGGGCCAGGAAGCCGTCGATCTGACCGGGCTTGCGGTCGGTCACGGGCTCGATCAGGGTGAAGGTGACCTGCCCGGACGGGCTCTGCACCACCTTGGAGTCCATGGCCTGGTCGCCGACCTCGATGAACTCCTCGAAGATCTCCGTGAAGCCGAAGACCTTCTCGTAGAACGCGACCGTCTCCCGCAGCTGCCCCGCGGGCAGGCAGATCGCCGCGTGGTCCACGGTGCTCAGCACCTGCTGGGCCTCGTCGGGGTCCGGGGCGAAGATGTCCATGACCCCGGGCAGGAAGTCGTCCCGGTCACCGGTCCGCTGGACGAACCGGTGGGCGACGTCCCCGAAACCGAGCACCGAGGCGGTGACGACCTCGGTGCCGCCGCGGCTGTGCACCACGATGTCCTCGACCGCCGTGGCGCCCCGTGCGACGGCCGTCTCGAAGGCCAGCACGGCATCGGTCACCTCGAAGGCGATGTTCGCCACGCCGTCGCCGTGCCGGGCCACGTAGTCGGCCGCGGGGTGCCCCGGATTCAGCGCGGAGGTGAGCACGACGGATATGCCGCCCTGGCGCAGCAGCAGCGAGCGCCGGTCGGGCTGGCCCGTCTCGGGGCCCGCCTGGCCGCACAGCCGGAAGCCGAACGCGGTGCAGAGGAAGAACGCCGACTGCTGGGCGTCCCCGACATAGAACTCGACATGGTCTACGGCCCCGATATTCACGGAGTTCCCTTTCTTCTAGCGCTTGTTGCGCGTGGTTGCCGCACCGAGCAGCAGGCTGACGTTGTGGCCGCCGAAGGCGAACGAGTTGGAGATCGCGGCGCGCACCGGCTGCTCCCGGGCCCCGCCGCGGACGTGGTCCAGATCGCAGTCGGGGTCGACCTCGTCGAGGTTGTGGGTCGGCGGGAGCGCCCCGCGCGAGATCGCGAGGGCGCAGATGGCCGCCTCGACCGCTCCGGACCCGCCCAGCAGGTGGCCGGTCATCGACTTCGTACTGCTGACGGCCGGGGACCGGTCGCCGAACACGGCGCGTACGGCCCGCGTCTCGGCCACGTCGCCCAGCTTCGTCGAGGTGCCGTGCGCGTTGATGTAGTCGATGTCGTCGGGCACGAGCCCGGCCGTCGCGAGCGCCCCGCGCATGCTGGCCGCGGCCCCCTCGCCGTCCGGACGCGGCGCCGTGGGCCGGAACGCGTCGGTGGTGGCGCCCCAGCCCAGCAGGTCGGCGTAGCCTGCCGCGCCGCGGGCGTCCGCGTGGGCGGCCCGCTCGACGACGAGCACCCCGGCCCCCTCCGACAGCACGAAGCCGTTGCGGCGGCGGTCGAAGGGCCGGCTGGCGGCCTCCGGGTCATCCCAGCCGTGGGCCAGCGCCCTGGCATGGCCGAACGCGAGCGCGGAGGTCGGGTTGAGCGGCGCCTCGGCGCCGCCGCAGACCACCACGTCGGCCTCGCCGTAGCGGATCAGCCGGGCGGCCTCCGCGACGGCGTGGGCACCGGCGGCGCACGCCGTCGCGATCGCCGAACTCCAGCCGCGTATCCCGTACTTGATGGCGATCCGGGCCGCGGCCATGTTCGGCAGCATGCCGGGCAGCAGGTACGGGCTGACGGCCGTCGGGCCGCGCTCGGCCCGGGCCAGCGACTGTGCCTCGTACGTCGTCAGGCCGCCGGCGCCGCTGGAGACGACCACCGCGACCCGGTACGGGTCGACGTCGCGGCCGACGACGATGCCCGAGTCCGCCAGGGCCTCGTCCGCGGCGGCCAGCGCCATCAGGGCGTACCGGTCGACCAGCCGGCCCTCGCTCGGCGGCAGCACCTCACCGGCGGCGATGTCCGGGGCGATGCCGGCCACGCCCACCGTGCCGTCGAGCAGGTGGCCCTGCGGCGGCCTGCGCAGCCCGGACTTGCCGTGGCACAGCGCGTCGAAGGTGTCCGCCGCGCCGCGGCCGAGGGGGGTGAAGGTGCCGACGCCCGTGACGACGGCGGCCGAGTCCGCGCCGCGCCCGCTCATGCGGCCACCGCCGAGGCGTCCGTGCCCAGCAGCTCGCCGTCGAGGAAGCGGCTGCGCAGCAGCACCTTGCGGACCTTGCCGGTGGGCCCGAGCGGGATCCGCTCCGGGCTGACGACGATCACGCGGTCGACGGTGCCGGCGACGTGGGGTTCCAGCGCTGCCAGTACCTCGGCACTGCGGTCGGCCTGCTGGTCGGCGTGCTCGTCGAGGACGAGCAGCACCGTGGAGGTGACCTCGCCCTCGGCCCGCACGGCGACGACGGTGCACTCCCGGATGTCGGGGCAGGCGGCGAGGATGCGCTCCTCGGACAGCGCGGTGTACAGCTTGTGCCCGTTGCCGAGGTCCACCGCGTCCACCGCCCGGTCGACGTGGTAGAAGTACCCGGCCTCGTCGCGGAAGACGAGGTCACCGGTGAGGAAGTAGCCGTCCCTGCGGGTGCGGTAGGTGGTGACCGAGTCGTTCCAGTAGCCGAGCGCGAGGGTGGGCGCGGCGATGGCGAGCTCGCCGACCTGGCCGGGGCCGAGCTTCTCCCCGTCCGCGTCGAAGATCGCGGCGTCCGTGAAGGCGTGCGGCTTGCCGATGCAGCGGCCGTACCGGTCGGTCTCCGGGGTGTGGGTGATGAAGAACTGCGAGTGGCCCATCTCGGTCGAGCCGAGACCGTCGACGAAGTACGAACCCGGGCGGCTGGTGCGGCCCTTCGCACTGACGGAGGCACGGTTGCCGACGGCGATGAGCTTGCGCACGTGCGCCTCGTGCGCGCAGTCCCCGGTGTTCCACCAGACGTTGACGGAGTCCAGGCGGCGGGCCGCGAGGTCCTCGCCGGCCAGCTCCGACCAGGTCGCGGCGAAGCCGAGCACGCTGTGCGGCTGCCAGCTCTCGATGGCGTCGAGCACCGCGGCGCCGCTCTGGTCCGACACCAGGCCCAGCTCGACCCGGTTGGCCAGCGCCAGGTTGACGGCGATGACGGTGGCCGCGTGGGCCGCGGGGAGCGCCCCGAGCATCCGGTCGAGCCCCTGGCCCTTGGGCAGGGAGAGCCGGTGCCGGATGGAGGCGAACAGGCTGTGGTGGGAGTGCGCCACGGCCTTGGGCAGCCCGGTGGTCCCCGAGGAGTGGGTGATGACCACGGGCTCGTTGGCGTGGTGACGGTACGGCTTGGGGGCCGCGGCCGGGTCGCCCTTGCCGAGCTCCGACGCGTCGGGCAGCAGCGGCGTCTGCGCGTCGTGGCCCTCCAGCACGGCCCGGTGGGCGGAGTCGGTGATGATGCCGACCGCGCGGAGCCGCTTGATGTACTCGGCGGCGGTCTCACCGGCGACCTTGCCGTTGACGAGGGCCGGGATCGCGCCGAGCCGGGCCAGCGCGAGGTAGGACAGCACCTGGTCGGCGGCGCAGGACACGAAGACGGCGACCGGGTCCCGGGGCTTGATGCCCAGCGAGTGCAAGGCGGCGGCCCGGGCGGCGACCCGCTCGCCGAGCTGCGCCAGGGAGAGGGGCTGCCAGGCCGGATGCCCGTCCACCTCGGTGTCGAAGGTCAGGGTCGGCTGGTCGAGGCCGGCGCCCCGAGCGACGAGCGTGGTCAGCAGATTGCCGATGCCCAGCGCTTGGTCGGCCGCGAGTTCCGCGCGCTCGTTGTTCGGATTCATGCCCCGGTGTCTCCACTTTCTGAGTCTGGTCTGTCTGGGTGCTGGGCGGCTCCGGCGCTGCTGCGCACGCGCCTGGCCGGGGTGTCCGCGGTTCCCCGCCGCCCGCTGTCGCAACAGACGGGCGGACAGGGGAGCGGAACGCCGGACACGGTGCGGCTACTGGACCGCGACGGCGGCGGAGGCGCGCTTGACGATCTCCTGGACCAGGCCCGAGACGGTCAGCAGGGCGACCGTCTCCATCTCGTCCTCTTCGAACTTCACGCCGTAGCTGTCCTCGACCTGGATGGCGATCTCCGCCACGGAGAGCGACTCGAGGTCGAGACCGGCGGGGCCCAGCGGGGTGTCGCCGGTGACATCCGTGACGTCGTAGTTCATGTTCTTGAGCGCCTCGATGACGAACTGGTGGACCTCTGCGGACATTTGATTGACTCCTGTTCATGGAACGGCAGCCGGGAGTGGACCCGGACAAGGTGACGGTGCTCTGGTGCACCACGGACGGGGACGAGCGCGCGGGGGCGCACCGGCTGCTGCTGCAGCATGCGGCCGCGCTCCTGGACGTCCCGGCGTCCGAGATCTGGGTGGAACACGAGCCGGGCGGGCGCCCGTTCCTGGGCGGCGCCGGCAGGGGGCTCATGGTCAGCGTCAGCCACGCTCGTGGAGTGCTGGCCGTCGCGCTGAGTGGCGGTTGCCACGTGGGGGTCGATGTGGAAGTGGTACGTCGGCTGGGCGTCGGCCCGCTGGCGCGGACCTATCTGGATCCTGTCGAGGCGGAGTGGGTCTGCGGCCTGCCCGAGGAGGCGCAGGCGACGGGTTTCCTGTGGCTCTGGACGCAGAAGGAGTCGGCGGGCAAGGCGCTCGGCCAGGGGCTGCGCGACGGTGGCATGAGCCGCCGGGTGCCGCTGCCCGGGTCCTGGCCGCCCGCGGACGCGGGCCCGCCCGTACCCCGCCCGCTGCCCGGCGCGCCGGACATCCGGTCGGCGGCCACCGTCACGGGCGCAGGACGGTTCGTCCTCGGTGTCGCCACCCACGGCGAGCGCGGCGACGGTGGCGTGCCCGTTGTGGTGCGCCGGGTCGACGGTCCGCCGGCCGGCTAGGCCGGGCGGGCCTCGGCCATGGCGCGGGCGGCCGAGCGGAGCGTCTGCGCGTTCCGCACGGGCTTGCCGGTGGCCGTCCGGGGAAGCTCGGTCAGCACGTGCACCGTCCGGGGCCGCTTGTAGGCGGCCAGCCGGGTGGCGAGACATTCGGCGAGTCCGTCGGACACCGACTGCTCCGTGACCGTCACGTAGGCCTCGATGCCGGTGCCGTGCACCACCACCGCGTCCGTGATGCCGGGCAGTGCGCAGATCGAGGCCTCGACCTCCGAGAGGTCCACCTTCAACCCGCCGACCGAGACCTGCGAATCGAGCCGGCCGTGCACGGTCAGCAGGCCGCTCGTCCCGTCGAAGGCGCCCGCGTCCTTGGTGTACAGCCATCCGTCGACGTACCGGGTGGGGTCGATCCTGCCGACGTACGGGGAAGCCGGCAGACCCAGCAGGATCTGTTCGTCGTCGATCCGGACCCGCATGCCCGGTACCGGGGTCAGCCCGGCGCCGGTGCCGGCCAGGTCGGTGGCGATCACACCGGTCTCGGTCATGCCGTACATGGCACCGAGTCCGGCGTCGTAGCCGTTGGTGAACCGCTCCCGGACGGACGCCTTGATCAGCTCGCCCCCGGTGATCATCTGGCGGAGCTGGGGCGGCCGGGCCGGCGACTGGGAGGCGGCCAGGAGGGCCGCCTGGGACGGGACGCCGAGGAGGGTGGTCGGTTCGGGTCCGGCCGCGACCGCCTTGAGGATGCCGTCCAGGGTCTGGCTGGTGGGCAGGACCACCTGGGTCCCGCTGGCGAGCCCGTACAGCAGCCCGCCCACCAGACCGAGGACGTGGACGATGGAGGCCAGGACTACGGTCCGCTCGCCCCGGCGGGGAAAGCCTTCCAGCTGTCCGTACCGGTCGATCTCCTCCAGGAGGCTGCCGACGGTGCGGCCGATCACCTTGGACGGGCCGGTCGAACCCGAGCTGAGCTGGAGCAGGGCGTGCTCGGTGGCGGCCGGCCGGCCGGCCCGCAGCGGGGTGAGGCGGGTGTCCACCCGGTGGAAGCCCCGCAGCGCTCCGGTGGCCTTCTCCGTGGCCTCGATGACGAGTTGGGGGGCGAGCCGGGCGATCGCCTGGCCGACCTCGTGGGAGGTCAGCCTGTGGTCGAGCAGGATGACCTGGGCGCCGGCCCGCCAGCCGGCGAGCATCGCGACGATACAGCTCAGCGACGGTGGCAGACGTACGGCGAGGCAACCGCCGGCGGTCAGTCCGGCCGTTCCGTACTCGGTGTGCTGAGCCACGACCAGCTCCCGGAGCGCCGCCCGGCTGACCGGGGCGTCCAGGTGCAGGACGATGTCGCGGCCGTCCCCTTGAAGCAGTATGTCGTCGACCCAGGCGCCGTCGACGCAAACGGGCCTGTTCGGCACCGTTTCCCCCACTGAAATCCCCACCCATCCCATTCTTGAGTACCCGGCGCCGACGCGGAACAACAGTGTTCTGAAATCGTTCGGGTAACCGTGTCGCGCTTTCGCTTGGCGGCGACGGATTCACCATTGCCTAGTACTCATGAGTAAGCAAGCGAACAAAAGTGATCCTCGCAACAGCCCGGTAGTGGACGAATGGTGGCGTATTTTCGATCCCTACGGGCACGCCGAATGCCCCGTTCGCCCGTGCTGGCTCGGGTCGAACGGGGTGGCTTGAAATGCAGAATGGCTAAATATGCCTGCCGGGGACTCCGGAACGATGAACTCCCGATGTCGTGAAGTCCTGTACCCGGGGCGCCCCCATCAAGGCCATGACCTCGTCGAACTCATCGATGAGCCGCTGGAGCACCCCCGCCGCGCCCGGGCTTCCCGAGTGGGCCAGGCCCCAGAGCACCGGGCGCCCGACAAATACGGCATCCGCGCCGAGACATAGAGCTTTGGCTATATCGGCGCCATGTCTGATGTTGCCGTCTAGGATGATCGGACAACGGCCCGAAATTGCATTCGCTATTTCGGGCAGACAATCCGCGGCGGGTCTCGCGAAGTCCAGCTGGCGGCCGCCGTGATTTGAGACGACGATTGCGTCGGCTCCGTACTTGATGGCATATTCGGAATCTTCGGCGGTGAGTACGCCTTTGAGCACCAGCGGAAGCGTCGTCCGCTCCCGCAGCCACGCCAGGTCCTCCCAGGTGATGGAGCAGTCGAACTGCTCCCTGGAGTGGCGCGCGATGGCGGACTCGCCGGGTCTGTGTCCGTGGGCGGCGCTCATCGCGGCCGGGTCCACGTTCACCGCGCGGATGCCCGCCGGGACGGAGAACCCGTTGCGCGCGTCCCGCGGACGGTGCGCGACTCTGGGGGCGTCCACCGTCAGGACCAGCGCCCGGTAGCCGGCCGCCTCCGCCCGCCGGGCCAGCGCGGCCAGCAGTTCACGGTCCTTCAGCCAGTAGAGCTGTAGCCACAGTGGCCCGCTCGCCGCGGCGGCGATGTCCTCCAGTGAGCGGCTCGCGAACATGCTGACGGTGAACAGCGCACCCGTCTCGCCGGCCGCCCGAGCGGTCGCCACCTCTCCCTCCGGGTGCGCCAGTTGGTGGTACGCCATGGGGGCGATGCCGAGCGGGGCCGAGAGCGGGGAACCCAGCAGGGTCGTCCGCGGGTCGCAGTGGGAGACGTCGACGAGACAGCGCGGCCTCAGCTGGATGCGGTCCAGGGCCTCGCGACCCGCCGACAGCATCGATTCGGTGCCGCTGCCCCCTTCGAGGAAGTCCCACACCGGGGCGGGCAACCGCTCCCTGGCAACGGCCTCGTACTCTCGCAGTGTCAGTGCCACCGCAGGTCAACCCCCTTGTTCTGCTTCGGTCTTGCCAACCAACCGCACGACCGTCCACCTACCCTCGCATACTGACCGCACGGTCGTCCACTTTCTTAGTACACTGGGCTCCGGAGGCGTCGGGGGAGACGCTTGCGAAGTGACGTGGGGGGACCCGACAGCCCAAGAACGAGAAGAGGTCGACCATGACAGCGACGCACGCCGACGGGCGGATCGCACGCGGGAACCAGACGCGCCAGCTGGTCCTCAAGCGCACCATCGAGATCGCGTCGGTGGAAGGCCTGGAAGGCCTCTCCCTGGGTCGCCTGGCGACCGAGCTCAAGCTCAGCAAGAGCGGGGTCTTCGCCCTGTTCGGCTCCAAGGAGGAACTCCAGCTCGCCACGGTCCGCGCGGCCATCAAGGTCTATCTCGAGCACGTGGTGCAGCCCACCCGCGAACTCCCGCCCGGCCTGAGCCGGTTGTGGTGCGTCTGTACGGCCTGGCTGAAGTACTCCGAACAGCGGGTCTTCCCCGGAGGCTGCTTCTTCTACTCGGTCTCGGCCGAGTACGACGCCCGCGAGGGCAAGGTGCACGACACGATCGCCTCCGCCCGTGCCAATTGGTTCTCCTTCCTCGGCCAGACCGTCGAGGAGGCCCAGCGGGCGGGCGAGGCGCAGGAGGGGATCGACATCCCCCAGCTCGTCTTCGAGATCGTCGCGCTCCTGGAGACGGCCAACGCCGAATCCGTCCTGCACAACGACTTCACCTGTTACGAAAAGGCAGCCAAGGGCATCCTGACCCGCCTGCGCGGCGTGGCGACCGACCCGGCGCTGCTTCCCGAGACACCTTGACCTCCGCCCGCCGTCCACACGGTCGCGGGCGCGGCCCGGCCCGGAGAGACCATGCCATTCGATCCACAGTTCCAAGCCCTGTACGACCAGCGGGGCGCCCAGGGCGTCCGGCCGCTCTACACCATGACCCTGGAGGAGGCGAGGGCCGCCGATCTCGCCGCCATCCAGGCGGACGCGGGCGAGCCCGAGCCGGTGGCGGAGGTCGTTGACGCGGTCCTCCCCGGCCCCGGCGGGCCGCTGCCCGTGCGCGTCTACCGGCCGTCCGCGCAGGGCCCGCTGCCCGTACTCGTCTACTTCTTCGGCGGCGGGTGGACCCTGGGCAGCATCGAGACGAGCGACGCGATCTGCCGCAGCCTCACCAACGCGGCCGGCTGCCTGACCATCGCCGTGGGCTACCGCCTGGCGCCCGAGCACAAGTTCCCCGCGGCCGTCGACGACTGCTTCGCGGGCGTACGGTGGATCGCCGAGCACGCCGGCCGGTACGGCGGCGACGCCTCCCGGATCGCCGTAGGCGGAGACAGCGCGGGCGGCAACCTGGCCGCGGCCGTCACCCTCAAGGCCCGGGACACCGACGGTCCCGCCCTCGTCGGCCAGCTCCTCGTCTACCCCAACACGGACCACCTCGCGGACACGCCCTCCCGCCGGGAGAACACCGACCCGCTCCTCTTCAACGACAAGTCCGTGCACTGGTACTGGGACAACTACCTCACCACCCCCGAGGACGGCGCGCACCCCTACGCCTCCCCGCTGCGCGCCGCCGACCACAGCGGACTGCCCCCCGCGCTGGTGATCACCGCCGAGTACGACCCGCTGCGCGACGAGGGCGAGCAGTACGCCGACCGCCTGCGCGAGAGCGGCGTGCCCGTCGAGTCCGTACGCCACGCGGGCGTCACCCACGGCTTCTTCGCCATGGCGGGCAGCCTGGACGCGGGCCGGCTGGCCCAGACCCAGGCGGCCGCCCATCTCCGCAAGGTCTTCACCGACGCCGCGACGAAGGGCTGAGCGATGCCGGACACCACCGCACGGCCCGCCCCGGCCCTGCCGCTCGGCGAGCTGCACGCCTCGCTCCGCGACCCGCTGCTCGACGCGATGAACTTCCTCAACGAGGTCGTCACCCGCTTCCCGCAAGCCGTCTCCTTCGCCCCCGGCCGGCCCTCCGAGGGCGGCTTCGAACCGGACGACCTGGCCCGGCACCTGCGCACGTACACCGCCTACCTGGAGCGGGAACTGGGCTGGTCACCCGACCAGGTGCGCACCCAGCTGTTCCAGTACGGGCGCACCAACGGCATCATCCACGAGCTGATCGCCCGTACGGTCGCCAACGACGAGGGCATCCACGTCCCGCCGCAGGCCGTGGTAGTCACCACCGGCTGCCAGGAGGCGATGCTGCTCACCCTGCGGGCGCTCTTCGCCGCCCCCGAGGACACCCTGCTCGTCAGCTCGCCCTGCTACGTCGGGATCACCGGCGCGGCACGCCTGCTCGGCATCGGCCTGCGGCCCGTTCCGGAAGGCCCCCGGGGCCCCGACCCCGAAGCGGTCCTGGACGCGATCCGCCGGACCCGGGAGGCCGGCGGTCGCCCGCGCGCCCTGTACGTCGTACCCGACTTCGCCAATCCGTCGGGGGCGAGCATGACCCTGGAGGCCCGGGAGCGGCTGCTGGAGATCGCGGCCGAGGAGGACCTGCTGGTCCTGGAGGACGATCCGTACGGCTTCTTCGTCCGCACCGGAACCGCCCGGCCCACGCTCAAGGCGCTCGACCGGGACCGCCGGGTGATCCACCTCGGCTCCTTCGCGAAGACGGCGCTGCCCGGTGCGCGCGTCGGCTACGTCATCGCGGACCAGGAGGTCATCGGGCCCGGGGGCCGGTCCTCGCTGCTCGCCGACGAGCTCTCCAAGATCAAGAGCATGACCACGGTCAACACCTCGGCGATCAGCCAGGCCGTCATCGGCGGACTGCTCATCGAGTCCGGCTGCCGCCTGCGCGAGGCGAACAGCGAGGCCATCGCCTTCTACCGGACCAATCTGGACACCCTGCTCACCGAGTTGGACCGGCACTTCCCCCCGGAGCGCAGACGAGCCCTCGGCATCGACTGGAACGAGCCCGACGGCGGCTTCTTCCTCGTCGTGAACGTCCCGTTCCGCGCCGACCACAAGGCGCTGGAGCACTCCGCCCGGGAATTCGGCGTCCTGTGGACCCCGATGAGCGACTTCTACCTCGACGGCGGAGGCACCCGTCAGCTCCGGCTCTCGTGCAGCGCCCTGCGGCCGGCCGAGATCGTCGACGGCATCGCCCGGCTGGCGGCGTTCCTCGACGAGCGGATCGCCGAGGCGGCCGGCTAGCGGCGCACGACGCGAGGGGGAGGGAGCCGGATCCGGCTCCCTCCCCCTCGCACAGGGCTCATGTCCGGCTCAGGCGCCTATGGCGTGGACCCCGCCGTCGACGTGCACGATCTCACCGGTCGTCTTGGGGAACCACGGCGAGAGCAGGGCGATCACCGCGCGCGCCGTGGGCTCGGTGTCGGAGAGGTCCCAGCCCAGGGGAGCGCGCGTGGTCCACACCTCGCGGAACGTCTCGAAGCCCGGTATGGACTTGGCGGCCATCGTCTTGATCGGCCCGGCCGCGATCAGGTTGCAGCGGATGCCGTGGGGCCCCAGGTCCCGGGCGAGATAGCGCGAGGTCGACTCCAGCGCCGCCTTGGCCACCCCCATCCAGTCGTACGCAGGCCAGGCGACCTGGGCGTCGAAGTCCAGGCCGACGATGGCGCCGCCGCGCTCCTCCATGAGGGGCAGGCAGGCCATGGCCAGGGACTTGAGGGAGTACGCGGACACCTCGACGGCGGTCGCCACCGAATCCCAGCCGGCCGTCAGGAAGTTCCCGCCCAGGGCGTCCTGCGGAGCGAAGGCGATGGAGTGCACCACGCCGTCGAGCCGGGCGTCGGCGCCGGCGCTCTGCCTGATCCGCTCGGCGAGGCTCGCCAGGTGCTCCGGGTTCTGTACGTCGAGTTCGAGCACCGGCGCCGGCTCCGGCAGCCGCTTGGCGATGCGTTCCACCAGGCTCAGGCGTCCGTAGCCCGTCAGCACGACCTCGGCGCCCTGTTCCTGGGCGAGCCTGGCGGTGTGGAAGGCGATCGAGGACTCCATCAGGACCCCGGTCACCAGGATGCGCTTGCCCGCGAGGATGCCGCTCATCGTGCCGTCATCCCGACCTCGTCCTGCTGCTTGCCGCCACCGACGGACACGAAGTCCACCACCTCGCGCACGACCTGGGGCGCGCCGAGGATCCGGCGGTGCCCCAGCCGCTGCGTGGTCACCAGCCGCGCGCGGTCGCCGAAGGCGGCCAGGACGCGCTGCGCCTGCGGCGGGTCGACCATGTCGTCGTGGTCGTCGTGGATCACCAGGACGGGGACGTCCACCCGCTCGGACCCGGCGAACACGGAGAACCGGTGCCAGATGTCCTCCTCGTCCGGGAACATCTCGCGCTCGATGCGGCCCCGCAGCTCGTCCTTGAGTTTGTCGCGCAGCCCCAGCTGCTCGCAGAACTTGTCGACCAGGAAGGCGAACTCGGGTACGGCGCTGATCGATACGACCCGTCGCGTGCGCAGCCCGTGCTGGATCGACAGGAACGTCGCGGTGGCGCCGAGGGAGTGGGCGACGACGGCCTCGAAGTCCCCGTGGTCGTGGTGCAGCCGGGTGAGGATCTTCCGGTATTCGGCGATGTTCGTGGTGCGGCCCGTGGATTCGCCGTGACCGGGCGCGTCGAAGCTGACCGGGCTGTAGCCCAGCTCGACGAGCTCCCCGATGATCTTCGCGAAGCGTGAGGCGCGCGACTCCCAGCCGTGCACGACGAGCACCGGGCGCTCCCCGTCGCCCCACTGGTACGTCACCACGGTCGAGCCGTTGACGTGTAGTTCACCGCGCCGGGCGGTGTCGAACACCGGGGCCTCGTCGGGCCGCGGCCTGCTGCGGCCCTTGGGCAACCGGAACAGGTTGAACGCCCCCCTGCCCGCCAGCTTTCCCGAGGCGTAGGACGTGCCGTTCAGGGCTGCACGTACAACTGCCGTAGAGCGATCCATGTCACGCGCCCTTCTGGTTCTGCCAGGAATGCTGGAGAATCTAGCACGACCGTTCGCGTATATTCATCACGGCGAACCCCTTCCCCGGCCGTGACCTGGAGGCAGCAAGCCGTGTCCCGCCCCATCTGGAGCACCCCCTGGCAGGCCGGGCCCGCGGCGGCGCCCCCCGGCGGCGCGGAGCAGGTGACCGTGAACATCACCGAGTTCACCGCCCACCGCTCGCTGGACTCCGCCAAGGTCTTCGTCGCGGGGGTGATGCTGCGCCGGAGCTGGCCCCGGACGGCCGGCGCCGTCGGCATGTGGCTCTGGATGGAGTCCGGTTCGCTGCGCCCGCGTTCGGGCTCGGTCTCCATCTGGCGCGACCACGCCGGACTGCGGGAGTTCGTCGCCCGACCGGACCACCTGCGGATCGTGCGCGCCTTCCGGGACAAGGGCGAACTGCGCTCCGCCACATGGCAGTCGGCCGAAGCCGGTCCGGACGCGGTCTGGGCTCGCGTCCACCCGGTCCTGGCCGGCGAGGCGCCCTGGCCCGCCGCGGGAGAAGTGCCCGGGGGCGCTGTGGGATCAGAAAAGTAAACGTACGATCGTGCTACTGTCTGAATCGTCAGCACTTCCGTTCCGGAGGATGGCATGACCCTCTCGCCCGGCGCCCAGGACCGCTACCCCGGCCCCAACCAGCGCATCAAGGACGAACTGGACCGTCTGATCGACGAGTACGTCCTCCCGTTCGGTCCAGATCACTCGCAGCGCCCGTCCCACGGGCCCGCCCTGCTCTCCACCGCCCGCCCCGAGGGCCAGAGCACCGGCTGAAAACCCCGCCGAATGGAGCCGCATGGACATCCTGGAGCTCGACCGCACAGCCGTCCTGGAGACCATCCGCCTCCTGGACCACGCCAAGCCCGAGGACTGGGAGCGCCCCACCCCCTGCGCCGGCTGGAACCTCCGCAGCCTCGTGGCACACATGACGGGCCAGCACCACGGCTTCGCGGCCTCCGCCGCGGGCGGCGGCTCGGACCCCGCCGCCTGGCAGGACCGGCCCCTCGGCGACGAGGACGCCCCGGCCGCCTACCGGGCGTCGGCCAGGCTGGTCCTCGCCGCCTTCGCCGAACCGAACGTCCTGACCAGGGAGTTCTCCCTCCCCGAGATCAGCACCGACCTCAGGTTCCCCGCCACCGTCGCGATCGGCTTCCACTTCCTGGACTACGTCGTCCACGGCTGGGACCTGGCCAAGACCCTCGGAGTCGAACTGGACCTGGCCGAGGGGAGCGCGGAGGCCGCGCTGCTCTTCGCGCTGAGGGTCCCCGACGACGAACGGCGCCTGGGCCCCGCGGCCCAGTTCCGGCCCGCCCTGCAGGCCGGCCCCGGAGCGGGATCGCTCGACCTCATCCTCACCGCGCTCGGCCGCTCCCCCGACTGGAGCGCCGCCGCCGCTGCCGTACCGACGAACAGCACCCTTCAGGAGAACGACCGTGATCGCTGACCTCCGAACCAACATCGCCCGCCGGCTCGGCCTCACCGAGGACGAGGTGTTCGACGGCCGCCCGCTGTCGGCCGTCCTCGTCGCCTCGCCGTCGGCCATCAACTCCATCGACCTGCTCGACGCGTTCGCCGGCGCCCTCGCCGACGCGGGACTCGACGACGACGTGGAGCTGCCGACGATGACCCTGGACCACACCGCCGGGGACGTCGTGGCCGCCCTGGCCGGGCAGCTCGACCCCGCCACCTCCTCCTGAACGGAAGGCGCGACCCGTGCTGATCATGACCGACATCGTCAAGGAGCTCCGCGCCGGAGCGACCATCAGCGATGTGCTGCGCGTCCAGCAGAGCTATCACGAGCAGCGCCGATGGGCGACCGACAAGCTGTTCGACGGCCGCCGCCTCGACCGTCCGGGCCCCGGTGACAAGGCCGCCCTGTGGCACGCGGCCCGCGCCGAGCTCACCACCCAGCCCGCCGGCATCCGCCTCGCCGTCGACGGCATCAAGCTCGCCCGCGAGATCCGCGAGTCCAACCCGCTCGGCGCCGACGTCCTGCACGTCGCCGCCGCCTGGTCGGCCCGCTACTGGCTGGAGGAAGAGGCCCACCACGAGGTCGCCTTCGGCCGCCTCATGGAGATGGCCGGGGTCGACCCCATCGGCCACGACGAGGTCGTCGAGCACCGCGGCCCGTTCCCCACCGACAACTACGCCCGCGTCTGCGTGCTCCAGGCCTGCGTGGAGATCGAGGCGTGCGTCTCGTACGGATGGCAGGCCCGCAACACCGAGGACGAGCTGGTCCGCGACGTCTTCCACACGATCATGAAGGACGAGGTGCAGCACCGGCAGTACTTCGTCTCCTTCGCCAAGGCCCTCGTCCAGTCCGGGGTGTACCCCATCAAGGACGTCCTCTCGATGGCCTACACCTGGATCCGCCCCGAAGGCGGCGAGACGTACGGCTCCGCCCGCGAGGCCCAGACCGACCGCGAGGGCTTCGTCAACTGGTGGGAGCGCACGCGCAGCGGCGAGGAGGAGTTCGGGCTCGGCGACAACGCCCTGCACGAGGGCTCCGTCCACTCCAAGAAGCTCAGCAGCGTCTTCGCACTGGTCCGCGAGGCCACCGGGATCCACACCACGTCGTACGAGGACCTCAAGCGTGCCTACTTCGCCAGCCTCCGGACGAACGATGTCGACCGGATTCGATCTGCAGTCCGTCGCGGAGCTGAGAAGGAAGCCGCACTTGCTCGATAGCGGCGCGCTGTTCACCGCCGCCGAACGGGCCCACGCCCGCACCCGCCCCGACCCCTACGCCTCCCTGGCCGGGCTGTTCTCGGCCAAAGAGGCCTGCGTGAAGGCGCTCAGCGCCATGGGCGGAGCACCCGCACACACCTTCCCCGACATCGAGGTGGAGCACGGCCCCGCGGGCCAGCCCCGGATCCGGCCGCACGGCAGCCTCGCCCGGTGGGTGCGCGAGCGCCGCCTCGCCGTCGAACTGTCGATCAGCCACACCGGCGACATGGCCGGCGCCGTCGTCGTACTCCTCGCCCCTCGCCCGGGGGACGGGGAAGAGAAGAGGAGCACGCCCCATGCTGAGTGACGGCACACCGCCCGAACTCGTGGAACACCGGGGCGAGGTAGCCCTGCGGCCCAACGACTTCGACTGGGCCGGCCACCTGAACAACAGCGTCCACCCCCAGCTCCTGGAGACCGGACGCTGGGAATGGGGCCTCGCCAACGGGGTCGACCTGCGCGACAGCACCCTGGTCGCGGTGGTGCTCCAACTCCGGCTCGACTACCTGAAGGCCGTCGACTGGGACCCGGTGGGCCGCCTCTTCGTCCGCACCTCGCTCGCCGGGCAGACCGCGTACAGCTTCACCCTCGCCCAGGACATCGAGCTGCCCGACGGCACGGTCGCCGCCCGCGGCCGGGTACGCCTCGCACTCGTCGACCGGGAGACCAAGGCCATCCACCGCGCCGACCTGCGGACCCTGCTGCGCACCCCGGGACGGGCGGCATGACCGCGCGCACCCTGGGGGAGGCGATCGCCGCACAGGCCGGCCGGCCCGACGCGCACGTCGTCTTCGGCACCTCCGCCCGACGGGAGCGGCTGGGCTACCCCGAGTTCGCCGAACAGATCGCGGCGGCCGCGGGCGGATTCGCCGAACAGGGCGTACGGCCCGGCGACCGGGTGATGATCCGGATCACCAGCACCCGCGAGGGAGTCCTCGCCCTGCTCGGCCTGCTGCACCTGGGAGCGGTGCCGGTCTCCGTCAAACCCAGGGTTCCCGGCGCCATCACCCGGCAGTACTTCGCCATGGTGGCCGAACAGCAGGACACCCGGCACACCTTCAGGATCCCCGGACACGGACTGCGCGAGCTCGACCTCGTACCGCGCCCCGGCCTGGTGCCCGAGCCCCACGCCGGGGATCCGGACGGCCTCGCCTTCGTCCAGTACACCAGCGGCTCCACCGGCATGCCCCGCCCGATCCCGCTCAGCCACCGCGCGGTCCTCGGCAACATCGAGGCCATCCGCGCCGTCGCCGGGATGAAGCAGGGACACGCCGGGCTCATCGCCCTGCCCCTGCACCACGACATGGGCCTGGTCGGGGTACTGACCTCGCTGGTCCACGGCATCGACCTGGTCGTCGAGGACCCCGGCACCTTCCTGCGCAGACCCATGGCGGCCCTCCAGCTGCTGCGCGACGCCGAGAGCGTCCACAGCGCGCTGCCCGACTTCATGCTGCGCTACCTCGCCGCACGGATCGGCGAAGCGACCGCGCAGGGCGGCGCTCCCGGCGACCCGGAACTCTTCCGGGCCTGGCGCACCGTCTTCTGCGGTGCGGAGCCCATCCGCAGACGGTCCGTCGACACCTTCCTGGCCGCGGTCCGGCCCTGGGGATTCGACCCGGCCTCACTGGTCTTCTGCTACGGGCTCGCCGAAGCCGCCCTCATGGTCACCGCACACCGCTACGTGGACCCCGCCACCAGCTTTGCCGCCGACGGAGCCGTCGACACGGCCTGCCTCGGCACCCCCGTACCCGGCCTCGACCTGCGCATCGTCGACGAATCGGGGCTCGGCTGCCCCGAGGGCACGACCGGGGCGGTCCAGCTGCGAGGAGCCACCCTCTTCGACGGCTACGACGGGGCCACCGACCACCGCACCACCTGGTTCGACACCGGAGACCTGGGGCGCCTGCGCTCCGGCCGGCTCCATCTGAGCGGCCGGCGCGGCGACCGGATCACCGTCAACGGCGTCAACGTGTTCGCCACCGACATCGAACAGGTGGTGACGACCCTCGACACGGTCGCCGAGGGCGTGGTCCTGCCGCACGGCGAGTCGTTCGCCGTGCTCGTCGTGGGCGAACGGGCGCGGGCGGTCGACACCGAGCAGGTCGCGACCCGCATCGCCACCGACTTCGGCCTCTCGCCCCACTGCGTCCTCGAAGTCCCGCACAGCGCGATCACCCGTACGGCCAGCGGCAAACCCGCCCGTACCCACATGGCTGAACAGTTCGAGAAGGGACTGCTATGACTGCCACGACCCTCGACGGCACGGGCGGGCGCATCGGAATCGCCATCGCGTCCGGAATGCTCAAGGGAGTCTTCGGACACGGCGTGCTGTCCGCGTTCGAGGAGCGCGGACTGCGCGCGCAGGTGTACGGAACCGCCTCCTCGGCCGTCCTGTCCGGCGGACTCGCCGCGGTGGGACAGGCCCGCGCGACGGGAGTGGACTACTGGCGCAAGGCCGCCGAGGGAGCCGCCGGCCGGGGCATGAGCCACGTGGTGCTCAGCAGCATCGCGCAGTACGGCCCGACCCTGCGGGAAGGCCTCTTCCGGGCCGGGGCCCCCGAGTTCCTGCTGGCCACCAGCAAGGTCACCACCCCCGAAGCCGCCGAGCTCACCCAGGGACCGGGGGCGAAGGACCTCGGCAAGCAGCTGCTGCGGAACATCTTCACCGGGGACCGCGCCTGGGTCGAGGAGAACCTCTCCGCCACCGTGTTCTCCTCGCGGGTGTCCTCCGCGCGCCCCGACACCCCGGACGGGCAGCCCCGGCTGACGCCCGACAACTTCGACGCCGTGTCCTACGCCTCCACCCGCATGCTGCACGCCTGGGCCGTGCCGGCCGAGGTCGACGGCGAGGCCTACGTCGACGCCTCCTACACCTGCGCCTGCCCGGCACGCGAGGTCGCGGCGACCGGCGTGAGCACCCTGATCGCCATCGGCGCCGACCCCTTCCCCCTCTTCCGCGACATCTACGCCTCCGAGGAGATCGTCGACGGCTCCACCCTCGGCCGGGCCACGGTCCACGTGATCAAACCGGAGGAGGACCTCAAGCTCCTGGGCGTCGACTACGCGGCGGCCACCCCCGAGGGCCTGGCCGCCGCCTACGAACGCGGACTCGCCGCCGGGCACCGCTTCCTCGACCGGAACGCCGGCGCCCTGCCCACGGAGCGCGGGACGGCCCCGCTCACAGCCTGACGTACGCGGCCACGGGCCGGTGGTCGCTGCCCGTCCCGGGCAGCGACCAGATCCGGGTGACGGCCGCCGACCGGGCCAGGACCTGGTCGATCCGGGCCACCGGGAAGGACGCTGGCCAGCTGAACGCGAAACCCGGGCCCGGCGCCGTCATGCGCGCGGTGACCGGAGCCAGACCCCGGTCGTCCACCGTGCCGTTCAGGTCCCCGAGCAGGATCACCCGCTCCAGCGGCTCGGCCGCGAGCGCCGCACCGAGCAGCCCCGCGCTCTCGTCCCTGCGTACGGAACCGAACCCGTGCGGGCCCAGCCGCAAGGACGGCAGGTGCGCCACGTACACGGCGACGTCCCCCAGCGGAGTCCTGGCCGTCGCCCGCAGCCCGCGGTTCCAGTCCGGCCCCACCCCGGCGGGCCGGATGTCCACCGCACGCGCGTCCGCCAACGGGTACTTCGACCACAGCCCGACGGTGCCGACCGTCGTGTGGTGGGGATGGCCGGCGGCCAGGACGGCCTCGTACGAAGGCAGCGCGGCAGGGGTCAGCTCCTCCAGCGCGATCAGATCCGCCCCCGTCGAGGCCAGCGCCCTCGCGGTAGCCGCCGGATCCGGGTTCTCGTCGCTGACGTTGTGCTGCACCGCGACCAGAGCGCGGCCCTGCCCCGCACCCGGCAGCAGCAGACCGCCGAACAGCCCGAGCCAGGCCGCGACCGGCAGCAGCACGGCGAACGAGGCGACGGCCGACCGGCGCAGCACCGCCGCCCCCAGCAGCACCGGGATCAGCAGCCCGAGCCAGGGCAGGAAGGTCTCCAGCGCACTGCCCGGCCGCCCGGCCGTGTTGGGCACCAGACCGTGCAGGGCCAGCAGGCCGCCGAGCAGCACGGCCGCCCCGGCCGTCACCCGCCCGCCGCCGGCCCACGCCCTCCCCGTCACCCGGCGCTCAAACCCGCGCCTCGGCCCGGAACCCGGCCAGCCACTCCAGCATCGCGTCGGCCGACTCCGCCGGCAGCTCCTCGCGCGGCGGCAGGTACGGCACGTAGCGCGGCCTGCCGGCGCCCGGCCTCCGTCAGCTCGCTCTCGTCGGGCGACGCCTCACCGTGCCGGGCGAGATGGAGGAAGCGGGTCGCTGCTGTGCCCATGTGCTCGTGCCCCCAAGTCCAAGATCGTGCCGACGCCTGAAGGACGCCCCGGCCCCGCCCCGTGGTTCCGCGGCCCCCGACCGGCGACGGATCCGCCGGCGAGGCCTCACCCGACAGCCCCTATGTCCGCCGGGCTACTCGCCCTTCGCGTCCACTTCCTCGGCCGGGCAGACGGTGTGTGCGTCCGGGAGCTGCCCGGTCACCAGGAAGTGGTTGACGTGCCGCTGCACGCAGGCGGAGTGGGGGTAGCCGGTGTGGCCGTGGCCCTCGTAGTCGACGATCGCGGCCGAGCCGAGCCGGCGGGCCGTCTCCTCGGTCCAGGGGTACGGGGTCGCGGGGTCGTTGCGGACGCCGACCAGGAGCATCGGCGGGGCACCGGGGTGGTCGATGTTCGCGATGAACTCGTCGGCCGGGGGCCGGCCGTGGCAGAGTTCGATCTCCGACAGCTCGCCCCGACCGAAGATCGGGGACGCCTTCTGGAACTCCGGCAGGAGCGCGTCCAGCTTCCGCTGGAGCGCCTCGGCGTCGCCCCGTACCCCGCGGTCGGTGTAGTCGGAGCAGTTCACGACCGTCAGGGCCGCGCCTTCGTTGTCCTCCTCGGGCTTGGCGCGCTCCGCGAGGATCGTGAGGTCCTCGTTACGCTCCAGCCCGCCCAGGCCGTCTGCGAGCTCCGGCCAGTCGCGGGTCCGGTACAGGTCGTTCTCGATGGCGAAGGCCAGCGACTGGCCGTTGAACTCCGTGCCGTCCTTCGTGGTCAGCGGCGCCTTGTCCAGCTCGGCGACCAGCCCTTCGGCCTTCTCCAGTGCCTTCCGCGGGTCCATGCCCGCGTACACGCAGCCCGGCTGCTTCGTGCACCAGTCGAGGAAGCCCTCGAAGGCGAGCTGCTGGCCCTTCACCACGTCCATGGCCTGTTCGGCCAGGGGTCCGGAGAGGGTGTCGACCCCGTCGAGCACCATCCGCCCGACGTGCTGCGGGAACCGGGCGGCGTAGGCGGCGCCGATCCGGGTGCCGTAGGAGGCTCCCAGGTAGTTGAGGTCCGCTTCGCCCAGCGCCGCGCGCAGTACGTCCATGTCGCGGGTGACGTCGACCGTGCCGACGTGGTGCAGGATCGGGCCGGTGCGGCTCTCGCAGGCGCGGTTCGCCTTCTCGGCGGCGTTCAGCAGCTGGTCGGCCTTCATGTACTCCGTGCCGACGAGCGGGAGGGCGCCGCCGCAGCTGATCGGGGCACTGGCGGCGATGCCGCGGGGGTCGAAGCCGACCATGTCGTACGACTTGGCCAGCTCCCGCCAGCGGTCGAAGCGGGTGGACGTGCCCGCGGCGCCGCTCTGTCCGGGACCGCCGTAGTTGAGCACCAGCGAGCCCAGCCGGTCCGGACCGGTGGCCGGGATCCGGGCCAGGGCGAGCGCGATGGTGCCCTGGTCGGGGTGGGCGTAGTCGAGGGGGACCTTGAGCGTCCCGCACTGCATGGACGCGCGGTAGGTGCCGGGGCACGGGCCCCAGGCGATCTTCTGCTGGTAGAACCCGGCGAGCCGGGGGTCGTCCGGCGCCGGTGGCGGTGTGGTGGCCCCGAGGGCCGCGGCGGTCAGGGCCGCGGCGCACAACAGTGTCGCGCATCGCATGGCACGCTCCGAGGGATCTCCCCTTCTCCCACCATTGTGTGACTGAGCGGTTCAGCTGGCCAGTGCGACCAGCCGGCCGCTCAGTCCACGCAGGGGTGGCGATCAGGAGAAGGCGAGCACGACGCAGCCGTCCCTACCCCGGGTCCATTCCGCGTCGGCGACCCCGGGTCGGCCACGCGACGTCATCGATGGCGAGCCACGGCGCAGCGGCTACGGCGGTGGGTGTCACCCCGGCCGCAGCCTCTCCTCCACTCGCCCGGCGTCGCGGCCCCAGACGTCCTCCAGGGAGACCACCGTCCCGCTGAGGTCGGTCGATGCGCCGAGCACCGCAACCGCCAGGACCGGTGACAACCGGATCTGGAGGCACTCGATCCTCCCGGCCGCCGGCCGCCGGTCTCCGAGCCGAAGGTCGCCCGGTGCCAGTCCAACGACCACGCTGCCGCATTCGCGCCGGCCGTGGGCGTCGTAGACAAGGCCGTCTCCGTCGCTCAGGTCCACGAACAGAGTGACCGAGGGGTGCGCGACCATGGCGATATCCACGGGTGCCGGGGCACGTTGGCGGAACCCAGCCATGCCGACTCCCGGCAGCCGGCCCGGCTGCCGGGGCACGGCGACCTCCACCGACGCCCAGTCAGGTGGTGATTCGGTGGACTTCACGGCATCAGGCTAGGCGATGGGTGTCAGCGGCTCGTCGCCGCGAAGCGCAGCAGCAACTCGCCGGTCTCCTCCGGCGCTTCGAGCATGGGGAAGTGACCGACGTCGGGCAGCTGCTCGACTCGCGCGTTCGGCACCGTGTCGTAGCGGTGCGCCGAAGACGGATCCCAGCGGCGGTCGGCAGCGCCGAAGATCACCAGAACAGGGACGTCGAGTGCGGTCAGGCGCGCGGGTACGCTCCTCTCTGCGATGTACGCGCCGTTCTCGCGCAGCACCGTCCTGAACGTGCGGTAGCCGATGCCCCGTACGTCGGCTACCAGGTCGTCCGGCACGTCCACCGGGCGGTTGCACACCGCGGTCACCCCCCGGCGGAGCATCGTGTCGGAACGGACCCTCCACAGAAGCGGGCCGAGCGGCGGGTCGATCAGGACCTGAAGGAGGACGGGCTGGGGAAGGAGCGCGTCGGGACTCGGGCCACTGCTGATCAGTGCGAGCGAGCCCACCAGGTCCGGGCGCCGTTCGGCGAGGGCGGTGGCGATGTATCCGCCGCTGGAGTGCCCGGCCACGGTGACCGCACGAAGGCCGAGCTCATCGAGCGCCACGGCCAGGCTGGCTGCCTGCTCAGGCACGCCGTAGGACGGCGCGGGCGGGGACTGACCGTGGCCCGGGAGGTCGATCCGGATGACGTGACACCGGCTGGCCAGTGCCGGCACGACCGGGCCCCAGGAGCTGCCCGAGGCCCCCGATCCGTGGATGAGCACGAGCGGCGGCGCCTCCCGCGGGCCGTCGTGGACCACGTGCAACCCGTGCACGTGCTTACCGCCGTGGATACCCATACAGGGGAGGATGCCGGGGCTGCCGGCCCTCGGTCTTGTACAAATGTCGTCACGGGGCCGACGATCGCCAGGACTTCCGTCTCCACGACGAGCGGGACCTCCGCGAAAGCCTGATGGCGATTCTTAAATCGGCCAGGGCCGCTCGCCCCGCCACTCCGGGGACGTTGCCGAGCTCACCAGACTGCTCGCGCCCGGCAACGTCCGACCTTTGCGGCGGTCAGGCAGTATTGGAGCGGGTAGAGGTGATCACAACGGATGTGTAGGGCATGGTGGCGTGGCCGCCGAGCATGTCGATCGCAGTGCCGGCGCTGTCCAGGACCTTCGCCATTTTGTCTGCGGGGAGCTGGGTGAGGCCGCCGAAGGTGGGGAGTTGGTCGAGCCACTCCTCTCGGGAGTAGGTGCGCTCCCAGGCGAAGCGCCATTGTTCCGGCTCGCTGAACCTGCCCGTCTGCCGGATCCCGTCGGCGATTCTCGCGAACAGCGGCTGGTACGCGTCCACGGCCGATCCTCTCAGCAGGCCGGGGTTGAACGGGGAATCGGGGGCGACCCGGTGGAGTACTTCAGCGAGGGCGTCGATCACCTCGGCCGGGAGCTGGGGGACGTGGTGGAAGGGGGCGAGTCGGCCGCCGGGCCGGAGCACCTGGGCAGCCTTGGCCGCGCCGGCGACGGGGTCCACCCAGTGCCAGGCGGTGCCGGCGATGACCGCGTCGAACTGCCGCCCGGCCGGCTGCCAGTCCTCGAACCTGGCGGCCTCGACCTCGACACGGCTGCGTCGCGCGAAGGCGGCCATCCGTTCGTCGGGCTCGACAGCGAGCACCGTGCACCCGGCCGCCTGGAATTGCCGGGCCTCGATGCCGGTCCCGGCTCCGACGTCGAGGACGTGCCGACCGGGGCTTGCCGCCACGATCCTGTCCACCAGGGCCTGGGGATACGGCGGTCGGGCGCGGTCGTAGCGTTCGGCGTCCACACCGAACGACTCGGCCGTCTGCCGGTGGCGGTGGGGCTCGGGTCCAGACTTGTCCGGCTGTCCCTGCGATAAAGTGGGCATGCGCCCACACTAATGGGCGGTTGCCCACTTGTTAAGGCTGGGTCGGCACGGAAAGGGGAGACAATGCCGTCAGGGGTGCACATCCACAACGTGCGCGGCCAGTTGTTCGAAGCCGCTGAGCGCGTCCTGCTTCGGGACGGGCCCGACGCGTTGACCAGCCGGGCGGTCACGCAGGAGGCGAACTGCGCCAAGGGCGTGCTGCACCGGCACTTCACCGACTTCGACGCCTTCCTGGCGGAACTGGTCCTCGACCGCATCCGCGGCATCGAGGACCGAACCACGACCCTGCGCGCCGCCGCTGGCACCGGGAGCGTGGTGGACAACCTCGCCGACGCGCTACAGGACCTGTTCCGGCCGGTCACGGTGGCAATCGTCGCGCTCATCACCTTCCGCGACGGCCTCCGCGCCCGGCTGCGCGAGACCGGGCCGGCCGGCATCCCACTGGCCGTGCAAGGCACCGCCATGATCGCCGCCTACCTCACCGCCGAGCGGGAGTTGGGGCGCCTGGCCGGCGACGCCGACATCGACACGCTCGCCCCCACCCTCGTCGGGGCCGGGCACCTGCTGTTCGCCGACCGGACAAGCGCCCCACCGCAGTCCGCCGCCATCCAGAAGATGGTGACCACCGTCATCGCCGGCGCCTTGTGACCACCCCGATCGTGACCTGAGCGCTCGGGTTGCACGTCGCCCCGCCCGTGCTCCCGCCCGCTGCTGCCGGTGCCGGCGTGGATGGAGGGGCGGGGGTGGATGCCGGCGCCGACGACCGCGTCGGCCTTGACGGACTGCGAAGATGCCGCCGTCGACCACATAGAAGATCGCGTGGCGAACACCGCTCCACTGCCGGCTTGATGGGGCTAGCCAGCTCCTTGCACGTCAACGGCCCGGCCGCGTCGCCCAGGACCGTCACGGCCCGCTGATACTCCGGCGACAGCACCGAGACCGGAAGTCCCTTCCGCCACGACGGCACCACCGACCCCGGAACCGGAACCGCATCCAGCACCCGGTCCGCCTCCTGCGGCAGGACCTCGACCCGCTGAGCAGCAGCCCGTTCACCCTCTTCCGACAGCCCGATCACCGACGGCATCCCGAACCTCCACGACCGCACCAATACGACGACCTGCCTACCACCGAGACCACGGCACTATGTCTGACCGGCGAAAACACGGCGATCAAGGACGGAAAGACAACAGCTGTCAACGCCGGCCACGGGGCAGAACCCGATCCTTGAGCCGTACAGGCTCACCCAGCCAAATCCAGCCCCGCCGGCGATTGAGGCGCGGGGCACGGGGCGGAGCCCCGGCAGGGGGCGCGGGCAGGACAGGCGGGAGCGGCTCGGCGGCGGGACAATGGCGGCATGCGTACGCTCCGCGCACTCGGGGCGGCCGGTGCTGCACTGGTGCTGGCGGGAACAGGGCTGGCCACGGCCGCCCCCAGCCCGGCCACGGCCGCCCCCAGCCCGCCCCCCGCCCCCAAGCCGCAGCTCACCGACGCCCAGATCGACAAGGCCGTGGGCCGCCTCGATCAGACCATCACCGACCTGATGCGCCGCACCGGCGTCCCCGGCCTCTCCGTGGCCGTCGTCCACGACGACGAGGTGGTCCACCTCAAGGGCTTCGGCGTCCGCCGTACCGGCGAGCCCGCCAAGGTCGGCCCCGACACCGTCTTCCAGATCGCCTCCGTCTCCAAGCCCGTCTCCTCCACCGTCATCGCCGGCGCCTTCACCACCCCCGACGAGTGGGACCGTCACGTCACCCTCCCCGGCTTCGCCTTCAAGGACCCCTGGGTCACCGACCACGTCACGACCGCCGACCTGTTCTCCCACCGCAGCGGCCTGCCCGACCACGCCGGCGACCTCCTCGAAGACCTCGGCTACGACCAGTCGTACATCTTCGACCACCTGCGCCTGGAGCCCCTCACCCCCTTCCGCGCGAGCTACGCCTACACCAACTCCGGCCTCACCGCCGCCGCCGAGGCCGTCGCCCGCGCCAAGGGCACCACCTGGCAGAAGCTCAGCGCGGACACCCTCTTCAAGCCCGCCGGCATGACCCACACCAGCACCGAGTTCTCCGCCTACGTCAACGCCCCCGACCACGCGGCCACCCACGTCAAGAACCCGGACGGCACCTGGAGCCCCCGCTACGTTCGCGACCCGGACGCCCAAGCCCCCGCCGGCGGCGTCAGTTCCACCGCCCGCGACATGTCCCGCTGGCTGCGGCTCCAACTGGCCGACGGCACCCTCGACGGCAAGCGGATCATCCCCGCCGCCACGCTCGCCCGCACGCACGTTCCCCAGATCGTCTCTCAGCCGCCCACCTCCCCCTCCGGCCGCGCCGGCTTCTACGGCCTCGGCTGGAACGTGTCCTACGACGACTCCGGCCGGCTGCGCCTGAGCCACTCCGGCGCCTTCGAACTCGGTACCAACGCCAACGTCACGATGCTCCCCCTGGAGAAGCTCGGCATCGTCGTCCTCACCAACGGCGCCCCCGTCGGCCTGGCCGACGCCGTCGCCCTCGATTTCTTCGACGTCGCCCAGCACGGCAAGGCCACGACCGACTGGCTTCCCCTGCTCGCGTCCGTCTACGCGAAGGAGATCGACAACGCCCGGTCCCCCACCGACTACGCCCACCCGCCCGCCTCTGCCAAGCCCGCCAAGGACAGCGCCGCCTACACCGGAACCTACGACAACCCGTACTACGGCAAGGCGACCGTAACGGCCGACAACAAGGGCACGCTGACCCTCGCCCTCGGCCCCAAGCCGATGCTCTTCCCGCTCACCCACTACGACGGCGACACCTTCAGCTTCGAGACCACCGGCGAGATGGCGGCCGGCCGCACCGGCGTGACCTTCGCAGACGGCACGGTCCGCGTCGAGTCCCTCGATGCGAACCACCTGGGCACCTTCACCGAGCAGTAGGCCGCATGGCCAGTCCCGGATGAGACGCAGAGCCCAGCCACCCCCCTCAATCAGCGATGGTTGGGGCTCAGCAGCGTGGCGGCCGCGGCGATGAAGGTGACGGCTGCTTCCTTGGCCGCATGCCGCCGGGCGTCCAGCTCGGTCCGGTCGACGACCCTGCGCAGCGCGTACGTGGCGTCTGCGGCCTGCTGGGCGGGGCCGGCCAGCTCAGGGACCAGGACCTGAAGGCGGATGTGGGGCGCGGTGATTGCCGCCCGGGTGTCGTGGGACCTCGTCTGGGCCTCCAGCTGGTGCTCGGTGCCTGCCTCGGTCAGGGCCAGACGCTCCCGATGGAACATCGCCGAGCGGTGCGCGTCCAGGGCGGCCGCGAAGTCGGTGACGGCGCCGAGCTGGTCCTGGCGGTGGCTTTCGGCGCGCTCCTCGGCGCGGGCAGTGCGTGCCGAACGGTGCTGGAGGAGTCCGGCGGTCAGGGCACCGGCGAGGGTACCGAGTACGGCAACGATCGAAGGCCATATGGACATCGGGTATCGGGTCCTCTCGGGCAGACGGAGCGCCTCCGGCGGTGACCAACGAACGCTTCCGGCTCTCGGCGACGAAGCCAGACCATCGTCGGCGGTGCGACAGGGCTCTGCTGTCGGGAGAGCTTATGCGCCGAGCGTGACGGGGCCGAGGCCGAACGGCAGGTGGCAGAGGAATCCTCTGCCCACTCCGGTCAGGTACCTGATCCGCAGCGGCTCACGGTGCGGCCCCGCAGCGATGCGGAGGGCGGCATTCGCGCTGGAAATCGAACACATGCTTGAATTAGTGAATGGCACGTACCTTCTTCCCCGAGGACCTGGTGGATCTCCAGGTCAGGTGGCTGCGCACCTACCAGGACCTGGCCCGGCGGCCCGCCGGCGCCGGCACGACGGCGTTGCGCCGCCGCCTGATCGTGCTGTCCTGCCGGATCGCCGCCCACCCCTACTGGGCGCGACCGGGCCGGTCGGCCGCCGGGCTGGTCGAGCTCCGCCGGATCGCGCGGGCCCGCAGCTGGGTGGCGGCGGCATGAGCGGCGCCTGCCAGGAGCCCGACCGGGCCGGCGCCCCGGGCGCGGACCCCGGACGACGGCGGCGCGCGGCGGCGCCGCGTCTGGTCGTGCATCCGCCCGACCGCGACGGACGGCGCCAGGTGCGCTACGACGGACGGAGCCTGGGCACCGCGTACCGGTACAGCGACATAGCGGTCTTCCTCTCCGCCGCGGGCATGGAGAACGCGGAGGACACCGACCTCACCGACCCCGAGTTCGTGGAATGGCGCGGCGGTGGCCCCGAGGAATGGACCCGGTCGTAGGCCGCGCCGCCCTCGTCCTGACTCCCCAGGGGTGACTCCGGGTGGCGCGGGGGCGCAAACGGTCCAACCGGAGGTGTAGGGGAGGTCGCGCAGGGCGACACATGGCGCTGGACACCCGCTGGGTCAGTTCTGGGTCAGTTCTGGGTGAGTTCTGGGACCAAGGAGGCGCTCGATGCGCGGAGCCGGCCGGGCCCGGTGGGTCGTATGCGCGGTGGCCGTGGCCCTCGCGGCGACGGCCTGCGGCGGTGGAGGCAGCGGCGGGGGCGGCGGTGGCGGGGGCGCCGACATCGTCAGCACCTCCTGGGGCGACCCCCAGAGCCCGCTGGAGCCGGGCAACACCAACGAATCGCAGGGTGGCAAGGTCCTCGACATGGTCTTCCGGGGTCTCCGGCGCTACGACCCGAAGACCGGCGAGGCCAAGAACGTGCTCGCCGAGAAGATCGAGACGACCGACGGCCGGAACTTCACCATCACCGTCAAGGACGGCTGGACCTTCAGCAACGGCGAACCCGTGACTTCGAGGTCCTTCGTCGACGCCTGGAACTACGCGGCCGACGTGCGCAACCGGCAGAAGAGCAGCGCGCACTTCAAGGACATCGTCGGTTACGACGATCTGCACCCGGCCACGGGCGAGCCCAAGGCCGGCGCCACGGCCATGTCCGGGCTGGTCGTCAAGGACCCGAAGACCTTCACGGTGGCCCTCAAGCAGAAGTACACCACCTGGCCGCAGACCCTCGGCTACCAGAGCTTCCTCCCCCTGCCCAAGGCCTTCTTCACCGACCACGCCGGCTGGCTGGCCAAGCCCGTCGGCAACGGCCCGTACACGGTGGACTCGTACGCCAAGGGCGCCGCGCTGAAGCTGCGCAGGTGGGACGGCTACCCGGGGGAGGACAAGGCGCAGAACGGCGGCGTGGACCTCAAGGTCTACACCGACAGCAACACCGCGTACACGGACCTGATCGCCGGGAACCTCGACCTCGTCGACGAAATCCCGGGACCGCAGCTGAAGAACGTCAAGAAGGACCTCGGTGACCGGTACATCAGCCAGCCCGCCCTAGGCATCCAGACCCTCACCTTCCCGCTGTACGACCCCCGGTGGAACAAGCCCGGGATGGAGAAGGTCCGCAAGGGCATCGGGATGGCGATCAACCGCGACGAGATCACCGGGCAGATCTTCCACGGCACCCGCACCCCCGCCAAGGACTGGACCGCCCAGGCCCTCGGCTCCGCCGGCGGCTTCTCCGACGACGTCTGCGGCGAGATCTGTACGTACGACCCCACCGAGGCCAAGCGCCTCATCCAGGAGGGCGGCGGCCTGCCCGGCGGCCGGATGACGCTGACCTCGAACGTGGACGCCGGCTCGCACCGGGAGTGGATGGACGCGGTCTGCAACAGCATCAACAACACCCTGGGCGAGGGCCCGGTCTGCACCGTCAACCCGATCGGCACCTTCGCCGAGTTCCGCGACCAGATCTCCGGGCACCGGATGACCGGCCCCTTCCGCTCCGGCTGGTACGCCGACTACCCGTACATCCAGGACTTCCTGGAGGATCCCTTCCGCAGCGACGGCTCCGCCAACGACGCGCAGTTCAGCGACCCGGACTTCGACCGCCTCGTCGAAGCGGCCCACAGGGAAGCCGACACCGCCCGGGCCACCGGTCTGTTCATCGACGCCGAGAAGGTCCTCGCCAAGGAAGTGCCGGCCATTCCGCTCTGGTACCAGAACGGAACGGCCGGATATGCGCAGCGCCTCTCGAACGTGACGCTCAACCCGTTCGGCGTGCCGGTCTACGAACGGATCACGGTCGGTTCGCGTCCGTCGTGAGCGAGGCCTGCGGGCCGGCCAGGTCCACGCGCCGAGCAGGGCCTACGCGCCCGCCCCGACGTACGCCGCGAGGTGCCGGCCCGTGAGGGTGGTGCGGGCGGCGACGAGATCGGCGGGCGTGCCCTCGAAGACGACCCGGCCGCCCTCGTGCCCGGCGCCGGGGCCGAGGTCGATGATCCAGTCGGCGTGCGCCATGACCGCCTGGTGGTGCTCGACGACGATGACCGACTTCCCGGCGTCGACGAGCCGGTCGAGCAGCCCGAGCAGATGCTCGACGTCGGCGAGGTGGAGCCCTGCGGTCGGCTCGTCGAGGACGTAGACCCCGCCCTTCTCGTTCATGTGCGTGGCCAGCTTGAGCCGCTGCCGCTCGCCGCCGGACAGCGTGGTGAGCGGCTGGCCGAGGCTGAGGTAGCCGAGCCCGACGTCGGCGAGCCGGCCGAGGATGCGGTGCGCGGCCGGCGTGTGCGCCTCGCCCGCGCCGAAGAACTCCTCGGCCTCGGACACCGACATCGCGAGCACCTCGCTGATGTCGCGGCCCCCGAGGTGGTAGTCCAGTACCGATGCCAGGTACCGCTTCCCCTCGCACGCCTCGCAGGGGGTGGCGACCCCCGCCATCATCGCCAGGTCGGTGTAGATGACGCCGGCGCCGTTGCACTCGGGGCAGGCGCCCTCGGAGTTGGCGCTGAACAGCGCCGTCTTGACGCCGTTGGCCTTCGCGAACGCCTTGCGGATCGGGTCGAGCAGTCCGGTGTACGTCGCCGGGTTGCTCCGCCGGGAACCGCGGATCGCGCCCTGGTCGATCGACACCACGTCCTCGCCGGCCGGGATGCTCGCGTGCACCAGTGAGCTCTTGCCGGAGCCGGCGACGCCGGTGACGACGGTGAGCACCCCGAGCGGGATGTCCACGTCGACCTCGCGCAGGTTGTGCGCCGTCGCGCCGCGGATCTCCAGCGTGCCGGAGGGCGTCCGCACCTTCTCCTTGACGGAGACCCGGTCGTCGAAATGGCGGCCGGTGACGGTGCCGGCGGCCCGCAGCCCCTCGACCGTGCCCTCGAAGCAGACGGTCCCGCCCGCCGCACCCGCCCCGGGGCCGAGGTCGACGACGTGGTCGGCGATCGCGATCGTCTCCGGCTTGTGCTCCACCACGAGCACCGTGTTGCCCTTGTCGCGCAGCCGCAGCAGCAGGTCGTTCATCCGCTGGATGTCGTGCGGGTGCAGACCGGTGGTGGGCTCGTCGAAGACGTACGTGACGTCGGTGAGCGAGGAGCCGAGGTGGCGGATCATCTTGACGCGCTGCGCCTCGCCGCCCGACAGCGTGCCCGACGCCCGGTCGAGCGCGAGGTAGCCGAGCCCGATCTCCACGAACGAGTCGAGGGTCCGCCGCAGCGTCGCGAGCAGCGGCGCCACCGAGGGCTCGTCCAGGCCCCGGACCCATTCGGCCAGGTCGCTGATCTGCATCGCGCACGCGTCCGCGATGCTGATCCTGCCGATCCGCGAGGACCGGGCGCCCTCGCCGAGCCGGGTCCCGTCGCACTCCGGGCAGGTGGCGAAGGTGACCGCCCGCTCCACGAACGCCCGGATGTGCGGTTGCATCGCCTCCTTGTCCTTCGACAGGAACGACTTCTGGATCTTGGGGATCAGCCCCTCGTAGGTGAGGTTCACACCCTCGACCTTGACCTTGGTCGGCTCCCGGTACAGGAAGTCCTGCATCTCCCTCTTGGTGTACTTGCGGATCGGCTTGTCCGGGTCGAGCAGACCCGACTCGGCGTAGACCCGCACCGTCCAGAAGCTGTCCGACTTCCACCCGGGGATGGTGAACGCGCCCTCGGCGAGCGACTTGGAGTCGTCGTAGAGCTGGGTGAGGTCGATGTCGGAGACCGAGCCCCGGCCCTCGCAGCGCGTACACATGCCGCCCGTGCGGTTGAAGGTCGCCTTCACCGTCTTCTTGGCACCGCGCTCGACGGTGATCGCACCGCTCGCCCGGACCGACGCGACGTTGAAGGCGTACGCGCTGGGCGGGCCGATGTGCGGTTCGCCGAGCCGGCTGAAGAGGATGCGCAGCATCGCGTTCGCGTCGGTGGCGGTGCCGACCGTGGAGCGCAGGTCGCCGCCCATCCGCTGCTGGTCGACGATGATCGCGGTCGTCAGCCCTTCGAGCACGTCGACCTCGGGCCGCGCGAGCGTCGGCATGAAGCCCTGTACGAAGGCGCTGTACGTCTCGTTGATCAGCCGCTGCGACTCCGCGGCGATCGTGTCGAACACCAGCGAGCTCTTGCCCGAGCCGGAGACACCGGTGAAGACCGTGAGCTGGCGCTTGGGGATCTCGACGCTGACGTCCTTGAGGTTGTTCTCGCGGGCGCCGTGCACGCGGATCAGATCGCGTCCCTCGGCATGGTGCCGCGCGGGCGACTGCGTGCCGGTCCTCTTGGCCATGCTCATCGTTTCTCCATCTGTGAGGCGGGGCCGCACTCGCGGTCTCCCTCGGCGTCGCCCAGCTCGAACGGATCGGTTCCGAGCAGTATGTCTGCTCCCCCCGCGTCGCCGCGGTCGCGGCGGCGGCGCACTGCGATCAGGCTAGGTCCGGCTTCCCGGCCCGTGCTTCTCCGTTCCTGACCGGTCCGGGCACCTGCCCGCGCGCCGCGGGGCGGTATCCCCGTCGCCCCTCCGGAGCGGGGGGCGATGTGGGAAGCTGGGCGGGTGAAACGGCAGAACCTCGACGACCTCGTCCGGCTTCGGCGGGCCCGGGACCGGATGGACCGCGAGTACGCCGAGCCCCTCGACGTACAGGCTCTGGCGGACGACGCCCTGATGTCGTCGGGCCACTTCTCCCGCAGCTTCCGCGCGGCCTTCGGCGAGACGCCGTACAGCTACCTGATGACGCGCCGCATCGAGCGGGCCAAAGCACTGCTGCGCCGCGGCGACCTCTCGGTGACCGATGTCTGCTTCGCGGTCGGCTGCACCTCGCTGGGATCGTTCAGCTCGCGCTTCACCCAGCTGGTCGGCGAGACCCCGAGCGCCTACCGGGCCCGCAGCCACGAGGACGGCGCCGCCATCCCGGCCTGTATGGCCAAGATCCACACGCGGCCGGTCAAGAGCGGAGGAGCGAGCACCGCCGCCCGGCCGTAGCGTGAACGGCATGGACATCAAGCTCTCCCAGTGCTTCATCGCCGTCGACGACCACGACAAGGCGATCGCCTTCTACCGCGATGTCCTCGGCCTCGAGGTACGCAACGACGTCGGGTTCGAGGGCATGCGCTGGGTCACCGTAGGGGCGCCCTCCCAGCCGGACGTGAGCATCGTCCTGGAACCGCCCCTCGCCGACCCGAACGCCTCTCCGGCCGACAGACAGACCATGGCGGAACTGATGGCCAAGGGCCTGCTGCGCGGCGTCATCTTCACCACAGACGACTGCGACGCCACCTTCGAGCGCATCAGCGCCGCGGGCGGCGAGGTGCTGCAGGAGCCGACGGACCAGTTCTACGGCGTCCGCGACTGCGCCTTCCGCGACCCCGCCGGCAACCTGCTGCGCTTCAACCAGCCCCTCGCGAAGTGAGCACCCGGCGGACCTGCCAGCGCCCCTCAGGCGGAAGGGGTCAGTGAGGCCACGTACGGATGGTCCCGGTCGACGGGGCCGAGGGACGCCGCGCCGCCCGGAGAGCCGATCTCGTCGAAGAACTCCACGTTGGCCTTGTAGTAGTCCTTCCACTCCTCCGGTACGTCGTCCTCGTAGAAGATGGCCTCGACCGGGCAGACCGGCTCACACGCACCGCAGTCCACGCACTCGTCCGGGTGGATGTACAAGGACCGCTTGCCCTCGTAGATGCAGTCGACGGGGCACTCTTCGATGCAGGCCTTGTCCTTGACGTCGACACAAGGCTCCGCGATCACATACGTCATGAGTTGATTCCAAGGTTGAAGGGGTGGCGACGGGCCGGGTCAGATGCCGGCTGCGGCGCGCAGGGCGTCCACGCGGTCGGTGCGCTCCCAGGTGAAGTCCGGCAGCTCGCGGCCGAAGTGGCCGTAGGCGGCGGTCTGCGCGTA
>NZ_JBVHTP010000023.1:0-137711 GCF_055565795.1 Streptomyces sp. NPDC028314 | reverse complement strand
ACCTTGGACGGGTCCTTGCCCGAGAAGGCGCCGCCGCCGTGACGGGCCATGCCGCCGTAGGTGTCGATGATGATCTTGCGGCCGGTGAGGCCGGCATCGCCCATCGGGCCGCCGATCTCGAAGCGGCCGGTCGGGTTCACCAGCAGCCGGTAGCCCTCGGTGTCCAGCTTGATGCCGTCCTCGATGAGCTGGGCCAGCACGTGCTCGACGACGAACTCGCGGATGTCCGGAGCGAGCAGCGAGTCCAGGTCGATGTCCGCGGCGTGCTGCGAGGACACGACGACCGTGTCCAGGCGCACGGCCTTGTCACCGTCGTACTCGATGGTGACCTGGGTCTTGCCGTCGGGGCGCAGGTACGGGATGGTCCCGTTCTTGCGGACCTCGGACAGGCGGCGCGAGAGCTTGTGCGCGATGTGGATCGGGAGCGGCATCAGCTCGGGCGTCTCGTCGCAGGCGTAGCCGAACATCAGGCCCTGGTCGCCGGCGCCCTGCTTGTCGAGCTCGTCCTCGTCGCCCTCGACCCGCTTCTCGTACGCGGTGTCGACACCCTGCGCGATGTCGGGGGACTGCGCACCGATGGACACCGACACGCCGCAGGAGGCGCCGTCGAAGCCCTTCTTCGAGGAGTCGTAGCCGATCTCGAGGATCTTGTCGCGGACGAGCTGCGCGATCGGGGCGTACGCCTTCGTCGTCACCTCTCCCGCGATGTGCACGAGACCGGTGGTGATGAGGGTCTCCACGGCCACACGCGAGGTCGGGTCCTCGGTGAGAAGCGCGTCGAGGATCGTGTCGCTGATCTGGTCAGCGATCTTGTCGGGGTGACCCTCGGTCACGGACTCCGAGGTGAACAGGCGACGGGACACAACGCTCCCTGGGGTTGCAGCGGCTGCTGGCTGATCATTTGGTGGAACCACACCGGAGGCTGCGCCCGGTCACGTTCCAAGTGCAGTTTATCGGTCGCCACCGTCTGCCGGACCACCCGTCTCGCCTTATGGGAGCCGTGTGACCTGCGGCACTCCATTCTGGCGTACGAAATCGGCTCCGGGAAGCGCTCGGCTCAGGCGCGTCGCGGGGCCAGCCGCGGGGCGACCTGGTCCCAGATCACCTCTGCCAGCGTTTCCTTCGGACCGTACGGAACGGGCGTCTCGGTGCCGTCGGAAGCCAGCACGACCGCTTCGTTCTCCTCCGAACCGAAGGTCTTGCTCTCGCCCACCTCGTTCACGACGAGTAGGTCACAGCCCTTGCGGAGGAGTTTGGCCCGGCCGTTGGCGAGCACGTCGTCGGTCTCCGCGGCGAAACCCACCACGACCTGCCCTTCCCTGGCCCGGTCGGCGGAGATCTCCGCCAGGACGTCGGGGTTGCGCACGAGGGCCACCGGGGCGGGATCCTGGCCGTCCTTCTTCTTGATCTTCCCGTCGGCGTAGTGGGCGGGCCTGAAGTCGGCCACGGCCGCCGCCATCACCACGGCGTCGGCGTCGGCGGCCGCCTTGAGCACCGCCTCGCGCAGCTGGAGCGCCGTGCCCACGCGTACGACGTCCACCCCGGCCGGGTCGGCCAGCGCGGTGTTGGCGGCGACCAGGGTGACCCGGGCACCGCGCGCGACGGCGGTGCGGGCGAGCGCGTAGCCCTGCTTGCCGGAGGAGCGGTTGCCGAGGAACCGGACCGGGTCGAGGGGCTCCCGCGTCCCGCCGGCGCTGATCACCACGTGCCGTCCGGCCAAGTCGGACCCGTCGGCCGCGCCGCCCCTGCGCAGGACGTGACGGCAGACCTCGAAGATCTCCTCGGGGTCGGGCAGGCGCCCCTTGCCGGTGTCCTTGCCGGTGAGCCGGCCGACGGCGGGCTCGATGACGACGGCGCCGCGGCGGCGCAGCGTGGCCACGTTCTCCTGGGTGGCGGGGTGCTCCCACATCTCGGTGTGCATCGCGGGTGCGAAGACCACCGGGCAGCGTGCGGTGAGCAGGGTGTTCGTGAGCAGGTCGTCCGCGAGCCCGTGGGCGGCCTTGGCCAGCATGTCGGCGGTGGCCGGGGCGACGACGACGAGGTCGGCCGACTGTCCGATGCGCACGTGCGGCACCTCGTGGACGGACTCCCAGACCTGGTTCGAGGCTGGGTTCCCGGAGAGCGCGGCCCAGGTGGCCTCGCCGACGAAGTTCAGGGACGCCGCGGTGGGCACCACCCGCACGTCGTGTCCGGACTCGGTCAGCCGGCGCAGCAGCTCGCAGGCCTTGTAGGCGGCGATCCCGCCGCTGACCCCCAGCACGACCTTCGGCTTACCCACCACGCACTCCCCTTCGAGGAACCATCTCTGACACCTATGACACACCACAGGCCCGGCAGATGTTCTGCCGGGCCTGTGGTGAAAGGAATTCCGTGCCTTACTGGGCCGGGGCCTCGATGGCCTCGGAGGTCAGCAGACCCGCGTTGATCTCGCGCAGCGCGATCGAAAGGGGCTTCTCGTGGACGTGGGTGTCCACCAGCGGGCCGACGTACTCGAGCAGGCCCTCACCGAGCTGCGAGTAGTACGCGTTGATCTGACGGGCACGCTTGGCCGCGTAGATCACGAGGCTGTACTTCGAGTCAGTAGCCTCGAGCAGCTCGTCGATCGGCGGGTTGATGATGCCCTCGGGCGCAGTCATGGAAGAGGACACGCTCTACCTTCCGAAGATGGGTGAAGAATCAAACATCGATCGAAAGAACATCGATCAACGATCAGACAACTTCCATCAAGGCTAGCAGCTCGCGCGCTACGTCCTCGACGGAGGTATTGACAAGGGTGGTGTCGAACTCGGTTTCGGCAGCGAGTTCGATCTTGGCGGCGGCAAGCCGGCGCTCGATGACCTCCGCCGATTCGGTACCGCGGCCGGTGAGGCGGCGGACCAGCTCCTCCCAGCTCGGAGGCGCCAGGAAGACCAGCTGGGCCTCGGGCATGGACTCGCGGACGAGTCGGGCGCCCTGGAGGTCGATCTCCAGCAGGACCGGCTCGCCGTTCTCCAGGCGTTCCAGCACTGCGCCGCGCGGTGTGCCGTAGCGGTTGCCCGCGAATTCGGCCCACTCCAGCAGCTCGCCGTTGGCGATCAGCTTGTCGAACTCGTCGTCGTTGACGAAGAAGTAGTGGATTCCGTGTCGCTCACCGGGCCGCGGCTTGCGGGTGGTGGCCGACACCGAGAGCCATACCTCGGGGTGGACCTTGCGCATATGCGCGACGACCGTGCTCTTGCCGACCCCCGAAGGGCCGGAGAGCACGGTCAGCCGCGGACGAACCTCTGCTGCCATAGAGCGATTATCCAGGTTCTCGGGACTGCCTGAGAACGCCGGGAGAACTTCGGGCGACGCCTCAGGCGCCGCTACCGCCGAACTCACGCTCCAGAGAGGCGATCTGGTTGGAGCCGAGACCTCGGACACGCCGGGACTCGGAGATGCCGAGGCGCTCCATGATCTGCTTGGCGCGGACCTTGCCCACGCCGGGCAGCGACTCCAGAAGGGCGGAGACCTTCATCTTTCCGATGACGTCGTTCTCCTGACCCGTCTTGATGACGTCGTGGAGGGAGGCGCCGGAGTGCTTGAGTCGATTCTTCACCTCGGCCCGCTCCCGGCGAGCCGCGGCGGCCTTTTCGAGCGCTGCTGCGCGCTGTTCAGGGGTAAGGGGCGGAAGAGCCACGCCTACGTCACCTCGGATGTCGAACTGTCGGATACGGACCGGCGCGGAGCCAGGAGGCACCACACCAGGCGAGCTCCCGAACAGCGGTGGAACTCGTTCGCTGCTCGTTCACTCTGCTCGGAGACTAGCGGCCAAGGCCGCTCCAGTCAGCGAGAACGAACGAAAAGTCCTGGTCAGCCTCCACTGAACCGTACATCACAGACAAAACACCCCGGTTTTGTCCGGTGAAAGACGTTCGAGTTTCGTCAAGCAGTGCGCCGAGCCCACCCGACGGCCCCCTCGAACGCACCCGTTCCGCGTCCCGATCGGGGTCAGGCCGAGGCCACCGCCTCGCGGATCTCCTCCGCGAAGCGGGCCGCCGACGCGCGCAGCGCGCCCGCGTCGGGGCCGTGCTTGAGGACGCCCCGCGACACGTTCGGCACGACGTTGCGCACGGCCGCCCCGAACACCGCCGGAAGGTCCGCGGCCGTGGCGCCCTGCGCGCCGATGCCGGGGGCCAGCAGCGGGCCGTTGATGTCCAGCCGGAAGGAGGACAGGTCCCCCAGGGTCGCGCCCACGACCGCGCCGAAGGAGCCCATCGGGGAGGCCCCCGCGTTCTCCGCCGCCAGGTGGGCCAGCATCGTGGCGCCGATGGTCCGGCCGTCCTCGCGTACCGCCCGCTGGACCTCCGCACCCTCCGGGTTCGAGGTGAGGGCCAGTACGAACAGGCCCGCCCCCGACTCGCGGGCGAGTTCCACGGCCGGGGCCAGCGAGCCGTAGCCGAGGTACGGGGACACCGTCAGCGCGTCCGAGAACAGCGGGGAGGAGGGCGACAGGAAGGTCTGCGCGTAGGCGGCCATGGTCGAGCCGATGTCGCCCCGCTTCGCGTCCATGACGACCAGCGTCCCGGCCGCGCGGGCGTCCGCGACGGTCCGCTCCAGGACCGCGATGCCCCGCGAGCCGAAGCGCTCGAAGAAGGCGGCCTGCGGCTTGAAGACCGCGACCTCCTCCGCGAGGGCCTCGACGACCGTGCGGGAGAACTTCTCCAGGCCCGCGATGTCGTCGTCCAGGCCCCACGAGGCCAGCAGGGCGGCGTGCGGGTCGATCCCGACGCACAGCGGGCCGCGGGAGTCCATCGCCGCCCGCAGGCGCGTGCCGAAGGGGGTCACAGAGGTCACAGCGAGGCCTTCCGGGTCTCGGCGCCCACCGCGTCGGCGAGCGTCTCGTACGGGCTGAGGGCCAGGCGCGCGGCCAGGCCCTTGTGGATGGCGCGGGCGTAGCACGGGCCCTCGTAGATGAAGGCGCTGTACCCCTGGACCAGCGTCGCGCCGGCCAGGATCCGCTGCCAGGCGTCCTCGGCGTTCTCGATGCCCCCGACGCCCACCAGGACCAGGCGGTCGCCCACGCGGGCGTACAGGCGCCTGAGGACCTCCAGGGAGCGCTCCTTGACCGGGGCGCCGGACAGGCCGCCGGTCTCCTTGACGAGGGCGGGGGCGGACCGCAGGCCCAGGCCCTCCCGGGCGATGGTGGTGTTGGTGGCGATGATGCCGTCGAGTCCGAGCTCCAGGGCCAGGTCGGCGACCGCGTCCACGTCCTCGTCGGCGAGGTCGGGGGCGATCTTGACCAGCAGCGGGACCCGGCGGTCGGTGACCGTGCGGTCCGCGGCCTCCCGTACGGCCGTCAGCAGCGGGCGCAGGGACTCGGTGGCCTGGAGGTTGCGCAGGCCGGGGGTGTTGGGCGAGGAGACGTTGACCACGAGGTAGTCCGCGTGGCGGGCGAGGCGCTCGGTGGAGGCGACGTAGTCCCCCACGGCCTCCTCCTCGGGTACGACCTTCGTCTTGCCGATGTTGACGCCGACGACGGTCCTGAAGACCGCCGCGCGGGCGGCCAGGCGCGCGGCCACGGCCTCGGAGCCCTCGTTGTTGAAGCCCATCCGGTTGATCAGCGCGCGGTCCGGCACGAGCCGGAAGAGCCGCTTCTTCGGGTTGCCCGGCTGGGCCTGGGCCGTGACCGTGCCGATCTCGACGTGGTCGAAGCCGAGCATCGACATGCCGTCGATGGCGACGGCGTTCTTGTCGAAGCCGGCCGCCAGCCCGAAGGGGCCGTGCATGCGCAGACCGAGGGCCTCGGTGCGCAGTTCCTCGTACCGGGGGGCCAGCCAGGCGGCGACGAAGGTGCGCAGCACCGGGGTGCGGGCCGCGAGGCGGATCCAGCGGAAGGCCATGTAGTGGGCCTGCTCCGGGTCCATCCGCTTGAAGACCAGGTTGAAGAAGAGTTTGTACGTCATCGTCCGAAGATCCTTGTGCGCTCATGAGAAGGGGGACACCCGTCGCGTTCGCGAATCCGGTGTCCCCCTCCCCTGTACGGGCTGCTAGTCGCGGGCCGCGATCAGGTGCTGCGCGTGCTCCTGGAGGGAGCGGACGCCCACGTCGCCGCGGTTGAGCGCGTCGATGCCCTGGACGGCGGCGGCGAGCGCCTGGACCGTGGTCAGGCACGGGACGCTGCGCGCCACGGCCGCCGTACGGATCTCGTAGCCGTCGAGGCGGCCACCGGTGCCGTACGGGGTGTTGACGATCAGGTCGACCTGGCCGTCGTGGATCAGCTGGACGATGGTCTTCTCGCCGCCCGGGCCCTCGCCCTCGCTGAGCTTGCGCACCACGGTGGCGTTGATGCCGTTGCGGCGCAGCACCTCGGCGGTGCCGGAGGTGGCGAGCAGCTCGAAGCCGTGGGCGACGAGCTCGCGGGCCGGGAAGATCATCGAGCGCTTGTCGCGGTTGGCGACGGAGATGAAGGCACGCCCCTTGGTGGGCAGCGGGCCGTAGGCGCCGGCCTGCGACTTGGCGTACGCCGTGCCGAAGACGGTGTCGATGCCCATGACCTCGCCGGTGGAGCGCATCTCCGGGCCGAGGACGGTGTCCACACCGCGGCCGTGGATGTCGCGGAAGCGCGACCACGGCATGACGGCCTCCTTGACGGAGATCGGCGCGTCGAGCGGCAGGGTGCCGCCGTCGCCGGTCTTCGGCAGCATGCCCTCTTCGCGCAGCTCGGCGATGGTGGTGCCGAGCGAGATGCGGGCGGCGGCCTTCGCGAGCGGGACCGCGGTCGCCTTCGAGGTGAAGGGGACGGTGCGGGAGGCGCGCGGGTTGGCCTCCAGGACGTAGAGGATGTCGCCGGCCATGGCGAACTGGATGTTGATCAGGCCGCGGACGCCGACGCCCTTGGCGATGGCCTCGGTGGAGGCGCGCAGGCGCTTGATGTCGTACCCGCCGAGGGTGATCGGGGGCAGGGCGCAGGCCGAGTCGCCGGAGTGGATGCCGGCTTCCTCGATGTGCTCCATGACGCCGCCGAGGTAGAGCTCGGTGCCGTCGTAGAGGGCGTCCACGTCGATCTCGATCGCGTCGTCGAGGAAGCGGTCGACGAGCACGGGGCGGGTCGGGGAGATCTCGGTGGACTCCGCGATGTACGACTCCAGGCGGGTCTCGTCGTAGACGATCTCCATGCCGCGGCCGCCGAGCACGTAGGACGGGCGGACGAGGACCGGGTAGCCGATCTCGTCGGCGATCGCCTTGGCGCCCGCGAAGGTGGTGGCGGTGCCGTGCTTGGGGGCGGGCAGGCCGGCGTCCGCGAGGACCTGGCCGAAGGCGCCGCGGTCCTCGGCGGCGTGGATGGCCTCCGGCGAGGTGCCGACGACGGGGACGCCGTTGTCCTTGAGGGCCTGGGCGAGACCGAGGGGGGTCTGGCCGCCGAGCTGGACGATGACGCCGGCGATGGGTCCGGCCAGGGACTCGGCGTGGACGATCTCCAGCACGTCCTCGAGCGTCAGCGGCTCGAAGTACAGGCGGTCGGAGGTGTCGTAGTCGGTGGAGACGGTCTCCGGGTTGCAGTTGACCATCACGGTCTCGTAGCCGGCGTCGCTCAGGGCGAAGGAGGCGTGGACGCAGGAGTAGTCGAACTCGATGCCCTGGCCGATGCGGTTCGGACCGGAGCCCAGGATGATCACCGCGGGCTTGGTGCGGGGCGCGACCTCGGACTCCTCGTCGTACGAGGAGTAGAAGTACGGGGTCTTCGCGGCGAACTCGGCGGCGCAGGTGTCGACCGTCTTGTAGACCGGGCGGACACCGAGGGCGTGCCGGACCTCGCGGACGACGTCCTCGCGCAGGCCGCGGATCTCGGCGATCTGGGCGTCGGAGAAGCCGTGGCGCTTGGCCTCGGCGAGCAGCTCGGGGTGGAGCTTCTCGGCGGCGGCCAGCTCGTCCGCGATCTCCTTGATCAGGAAGAGCTGGTCGACGAACCAGGGGTCGATCTTCGTGGACTCGAAGACCTCTTCCTGGGTGGCGCCGGCGCGGATGGCCTGCATGACGGTGTTGATGCGGCCGTCGGTGGGGCGCACGGCGGTGGCGAGGAGCTCGTCCTTGTCGCCGACGGGGCCGACGAAGGTGAACTGCGAGCCCTTCTTCTCCAGGGAGCGCAGGGCCTTCTGGAGGGCCTCGGTGAAGTTGCGGCCGATGGCCATGGCCTCGCCCACCGACTTCATGGTGGTGGTGAGGGTGGAGTCGGCGAGCGGGAACTTCTCGAAGGCGAAGCGCGGGGCCTTGACGACGACGTAGTCGAGGGACGGCTCGAAGGAGGCCGGGGTCTTCTCGGTGATGTCGTTGGGGACCTCGTCGAGGGTGTACCCGATGGCCAGCTTGGCGGCGATCTTGGCGATCGGGAAGCCGGTGGCCTTCGACGCGAGCGCCGAGGAGCGCGAGACGCGCGGGTTCATCTCGATGACGATGACGCGGCCGTCGACCGGGTCGATGGCGAACTGGATGTTGCAGCCGCCGGTGTCGACGCCGACCTCGCGGATGATCGCGATGCCGATGTCGCGCAGCCGCTGGTACTCGCGGTCGGTGAGCGTCATCGCCGGGGCGACGGTGATCGAGTCACCGGTGTGGACGCCCATCGGGTCGAAGTTCTCGATGGAACAGACGACGACCACGTTGTCCTTGGTGTCGCGCATCAGCTCCAGCTCGTACTCCTTCCAGCCGAGGATGGACTCCTCCAGGAGCACCTCGGTGGTCGGGGAGAGCGTCAGGCCCTGGCCGGCGATGCGGCGCAGTTCCTCCTCGTCGTGGGCGAAGCCGGAGCCGGCGCCGCCCATGGTGAAGGAGGGGCGCACGACGACGGGGTAGCCGCCGAGCGTCTCGACGCCCTGGATGACGTCGTCCATCGAGTGGCAGATGACCGAGCGGGCGGACTCGCCGTACCCGATCTTGGCCTTGACGGCTTCGACGACGCCCTTGAAGAGGTCGCGGTCCTCGCCCTTGTTGATGGCCTCGACGTTGGCGCCGATGAGCTCGACGCCGTACTTCTCCAGCACACCCTGCTCGTGCATGGAGATGGCGGTGTTGAGCGCGGTCTGGCCGCCGAGGGTCGGGAGCAGCGCGTCGGGGCGCTCCTTGGCGATGATCTTCTCGACGAACTCGGGGGTGATCGGCTCGACGTACGTGGCGTCGGCGATCTCCGGGTCGGTCATGATCGTCGCGGGGTTGGAGTTCACCAGGATGACCCGCAGGCCCTCGGCCTTGAGGATCCGGCAGGCCTGGGTCCCGGAGTAGTCGAACTCGGCGGCCTGGCCGATGACGATCGGGCCGGAGCCGATGACCAGGACGGACTGGATATCGGTGCGCTTAGGCACGCTCGGCCTCCATCAGCGATACGAAACGGTCGAAGAGGTACGCGGCGTCGTGCGGGCCGGCAGCCGCTTCGGGGTGGTACTGGACGGAGAAGGCCGGCTGGTCGAGCAGCTGGAGGCCTTCGACGACCTGGTCGTTCAGGCAGACGTGGGAGACCTCGGCGCGGCCGTAGGCGGTCTCGGACACCTTGTCGAGGGGCGCGTCCACGGCGAAGCCGTGGTTGTGCGCGGTGACCTCGACCTTGCCGGTGGTGCGGTCCTGCACCGGCTGGTTGATGCCGCGGTGGCCGTACTTCAGCTTGTACGTGCCGAAGCCGAGCGCGCGGCCCAGGATCTGGTTGCCGAAGCAGATGCCGAACAGCGGGGTCTTGCGGGCGAGGACGCCCTGCATGACGGCGACGGGGCCGTCGGCGGTGGCCGGGTCGCCCGGGCCGTTGGAGAAGAACACGCCGTCCGGGTCGACCGCGTACACGTCCTCGACGGTGGCGGTGGCGGGCAGTACGTGGACCTCGATGCCGCGCTCGGCCATCCGGTGCGGGGTCATGCCCTTGATGCCGAGGTCGACGGCGGCGACGGTGAACTTCTTCTCGCCGATGGCGGGGACGACGTACGTCTCCTTGGTGGCGACCTCGGCGGAGAGGTCGGCGCCCTTCATCTGCGGGGCTTCCTTGACGCGGGCCAGCAGGGCCTCGTCCGCGGCGATGCTCTCGCCGGAGAAGATGCCGACGCGCATGGCGCCGCGCTCGCGCAGGTGGCGGGTCAGGGCGCGGGTGTCGATGCCGGAGATCCCGACGACGCCCTGCCTGACCAGCTCCTCGTCCAGCGAGCGCTGGGAGCGCCAGTTCGAGGGGACGCGGGCGGGGTCGCGTACGACGTACCCGGACACCCAGATGCGGGAGGACTCGGGGTCCTCGTCGTTGACGCCGGTGTTGCCCACGTGCGGGGCGGTCATCACGACGACCTGCCGGTGGTACGACGGGTCGGTGAGGGTCTCCTGGTAGCCGGTCATGCCGGTGGAGAACACGGCCTCGCCGAAGGTCTCCCCCACAGCGCCGTAGGCGCGGCCGCGGAAGATCCGACCGTCCTCCAGGACGAGTACGGCGGGAGCTTTGGCTGCTCCCCTGGTGGAGGTCGTCATCGTTCGGCGCCTTCCGTCGTGATGGATGAGTTCTGTGTTACGAGAGTGCTGATGCTTCGAACCCAGGCGGCGTGTTCGGCCGCGCGGTCGGAGCGGAATCCGGAGTCGATCAGCTTGTCGCCGTGCGCCCATGTGACGACGAGCAGACCGCCCTCGGTGAGTACCTTGCCCGCGATTCCCTTGTCGAGGCGGGCGCCGCGCAGCTGCGCGGCCGGTACGAAGAAGTCGGTGGCCCCCGGACGGACCACGTCGAGGCCCGCGTCGGTGAGCGTGAGCTCCACCCGGCTGCGCACCCCCAGACCGTGGGCGACGATCCGGTCGAGCCACTGCCCGGCGGTGGTGGACCCGTGGTACCGGCCGGTCAGGGCCAGCCGGTGCTCGGGGAGACCGCTCGGGGCGGCGGGCAGCTCCGGCAGATCGCTCTGCAGGGCGCCGCGCCATTTCCAGCCCTGCCGCATCAGCCAGTACACGAACGCGATGAAGACGAGCAGACCGATCACCCACGCCGTGCGGGCGCCCCAGTCCGTCACCTCCGCCGACTGTCGTTCGGCGGCCTCGGCGGCCAGTTGGATTACTGCAGGTGTCACGCCAGCGTCCCGTCCACGACCGTTGCCCGGCCCCGCAGGAAGGTGTGAGTGACGCGACCCGGCAGCTCACGGCCCTCGTAAGGCGTGTTGCGGCTGCGGGAAGCGAAGTGTGCGGGGTCCACGACACCACGGTACGAGGTATCGACCAAGGTCAGGTTCGCGGGTTCACCTGCCGAGACGGGCCGGCCGTGGTTCTCCAGGCCGCCGATGCGCGCCGGGGCGAAGGACATCCGCTGGGCGACACCGGCCCAGTCGAGCAGTCCGGTCTCCACCATCGTCTGCTGGACGACGGACAGAGCGGTTTCCAGACCCACCATGCCCATGGCGGCGGCGGCCCACTCGCAGTCCTTGTCCTCGTGCGGGTGCGGGGCGTGGTCGGTGGCGACGATGTCGATCGTGCCGTCGGCGAGCGCCTCGCGCAGGGCCATGACGTCGCGCTCGGTGCGCAGCGGCGGGTTGACCTTGTAGACCGCGTTGTACGAGCGGACGAGCTCGTCGGTGAGGAGCAGGTGGTGCGGGGTGACCTCGGCGGTGACGTCGATCCCGCGGGACTTCGCCCAGCGGACGATCTCGACGGATCCGGCGGTGGAGAGGTGGCAGATGTGGACGCGGGAGCCGACGTGCTCGGCGAGGAGGACGTCGCGGGCGATGATCGACTCCTCGGCGACGGCCGGCCAGCCGCCGAGTCCGAGCTCGGCGGAGACGACGCCCTCGTTCATCTGGGCGCCCTCGGTCAGGCGGGGCTCCTGGGCGTGCTGGGCGACGACGCCGCCGAAGGCCTTCACGTACTCCAGGGCGCGGCGCATGATCACGGCGTCGTCCACGCACTTGCCGTCGTCGGAGAAGACGGTGACGTGGGCGGCGGAGTCGTGCATGGCGCCCAGCTCGGCGAGCTGCTTGCCCTCCAGGCCGACGGTGACGGCGCCGATGGGCTGCACGTCGCAGTAGCCGGATTCCTTGCCCAGGCGCCAGACCTGCTCGACGACGCCCGCGGTGTCGGCGACCGGGAAGGTGTTCGCCATGGCGAAGACGGCCGTGTAGCCGCCGGAGGCGGCGGCGCGGGTGCCGGTCAGGACGGTCTCGGAGTCCTCGCGGCCGGGCTCGCGCAGGTGGGTGTGCAGGTCGACGAGGCCGGGGAGGAGGATCTGGCCCTCGGCCTCGATGACGGTCGCGCCCTCGGCGGAGAGCCCGGTGCCGACCTGCGCGATGGTCTCGCCGTCGATCAGGACGTCCTGCGCCTCGCCACCGAGTACCTTCGCGCCACGGATCAGGATCTTGCTCATGGTTACTTGTTCTCCTCGGTGCGCGCGGCGGGGGTGGTGGTGACGGCGGGCTCGGAGCCTCCGAGCAGCAGGTACAGGACGGCCATCCGGGTGGAGACGCCGTTGGCGACCTGCTCGACGGCCGTGCAGCGGTCGGAGTCGGCGACCGCGGCGGTGATCTCCATGCCGCGGTTCATCGGGCCGGGGTGCATCACGATGGCGTGCTCGGGCATCTTCGCCATGCGGTCGCCGTCGAGCCCGTACCGGCGGGAGTACTCGCGCTCGGTCGGGAAGAAAGCCGCGTTCATGCGTTCGCGCTGCACACGCAGCATCATGACCGCGTCCGACTTCGGCAGCACCTCGTCGAGGTTGTACGAGACCTCGCAGGGCCAGCTCTCGACGCCGATCGGGACCAGCGTGGGCGGGGCCACGACGGTGACCTCGGCGCCCAGCGTGTGCAGCAGCTGGACGTTGGAGCGGGCCACGCGGCTGTGCAGCACGTCGCCGACGATGGTGATCCGGCGGCCGTTGAGGTCCTTCCCGAGCCCGGCGTCGCGGCCGACGAGGCGGCGGCGCATGGTGAAGGCGTCCAGCAGGGCCTGGGTGGGGTGCTCGTGGGTGCCGTCGCCGGCGTTGACCACGGCGGAGTCGATCCAGCCGGAGGTCGCGAGCCGGTAGGGGGCGCCGGAGGCGTGGTGGCGGATGACGACCGCGTCCGCGCCCATGGCCTCCAGGGTCAGCGCGGTGTCCTTCAGGGATTCGCCCTTGGAAACCGAGGAGCCCTTGGCGGAGAAGTTGATGACGTCGGCGGACAGCCGCTTGGCGGCCGCCTCGAAGGAGATCCTGGTGCGGGTCGAGTCCTCGAAGAAGAGGTTGACGACCGTGAGGCCGCGCAGGGTGGGCAGCTTCTTGATCGGCCGGTCCGCGACGCGGGCCATCTCCTCGGCGGTGTCGAGGATCAGGACGGCGTCGTCGCGCGTGAGATCGGCGGCCGAGATGAGGTGGCGCTTCATCTGGGTGCTCCGTAGGTCAGGAGGGCAGGCAGGCGGACTGACTGGCTGGGGTGCGGGCAGGGCGGACTGCGGCGCGGACCCCGCGGAGGGCCCGGCACCGGTTCGGGCTCGCTACAGCCCGGCTGCCCGGTCGGTCCGCTGGCCGAGCAGTACGGCGTCTCGGCCGTCCTCCTCCTGGAGCTGGACCTTGACGGTTTCCCGCAGCGACGTGGGGAGGTTCTTTCCGACGTAGTCGGCGCGGATCGGCAGTTCCCGGTGGCCGCGGTCGACGAGGACGGCGAGCTGCACGGCGCGGGGGCGGCCGAGGTCGCCGAGCGCGTCGAGGGCGGCGCGGATGGTGCGGCCGGAGAAGAGGACGTCGTCGACGAGGACCACGAGGCGGCCGTCGATGTCGTCGCCGGGGATCTCGGTGCGTCCGATGGCGCGGGCCGGCTTCAGCCGCAGGTCGTCGCGGTACATGGTGATGTCGAGGGAGCCGACCGGAATCTTGGTGCCGGTGATCTCTTCGAGCTTGGCGGCCAGCCGGCGGGCGAGGTACACACCGCGGGTGGGGATGCCGAGGAGGACCACGTCGTCGGCGCCCTTGGCGCGTTCGACGATCTCGTGGGCGATGCGGGTCAGTACCCGCGCGATGTCCTGCGCGTCCAGTACGGGGCGCATGGCATCGGAGCTCTGCTGGGTGTCCATGAAAAGGACCTCCTTCTCCGCCTCACGGGACGGACCTTAAAGGACGTCTGATGTACGTCTTCCACGGTACCAGGGGGATCGCCGCGGCCCGGCACCGGGACCGGGCCGCGACCCTCGTAAGTGGGCGTTGGTGACCATTCGGCTTGACGCATCCAAGTAACGCTGCGTAACCTCACAGTGAGTTACCAGCCGCGCGGCGGAGCCGCACGTGGTCAATGTCGTCACAGCGTCCATGTCGTCACAGCGTCACAGCGTCCGGGAGCGTTATGTCCAGCGAATACGCCAAACAGCTCGGGGCCAAGCTCCGCGCCATCCGCACCCAGCAGGGCCTTTCCCTCCATGGTGTCGAGGAGAAGTCCCAGGGCCGGTGGAAGGCCGTGGTGGTCGGTTCCTACGAGCGCGGGGACCGCGCCGTGACCGTCCAGCGTCTCGCCGAGCTGGCGGACTTCTACGGGGTTCCGGTGCAGGAACTGCTGCCGGGAACCACGCCCGGCGGGGCGGCCGAGCCGCCGCCGAAGCTGCGCCTCGACCTGGAGCGTCTCGCGGGGGTCCCCGCCGAGAAGGCCGGTCCGCTCCAGCGTTACGCCGCGACCATCCAGAGCCAGCGCGGGGACTACAACGGCAAGGTGCTGTCGATCCGCCAGGACGACCTGCGCACCCTCGCCGTCATCTACGACCAGTCCCCCTCGGTCCTGACCGAGCAGCTGATCAGCTGGGGCGTACTGGACGCGGACGCCCGTCGCGCAGTGGCGCACGAGGACATCTAGTCCCAGGGCCCAGGCCCAGCAGAAACGTTACCGGCGGGTGCCGGGGCCCGAGAGGGCTCCCGGCACCCGCCGGCTTCTTTCGTTCTGGCGCAGATTTCGTTCTGGCGCAGATTTCGTTCTGCGGCCCATACGGAAGGGCCCGCAGCGCACGCGCTGCGGGCCCTTCCGTATGGCCGCGGCCACCGCGTCAGCTCTCGCTGCGGCGCAGCTTCGGCTTCAGGTCCTTGAACCGGCCGAGGAGCCCGTTCACGAACGAGGGCGACTCGTCCGTCGAGAACTCCTTGGCCAGCTGGACGGCCTCGTCGATCGCCACGGCGTCCGGGGTGTCGTCCACCCAGATCAGCTCGTAGGCGCCGAGACGCACGATGTTCCGGTCCACGACCGGCATGCGGTCGAGCTCCCAGTCCACGGCGTAGGTGACGATCAGCTCGTCGATCCGGTCCACCTTGTCGGCGTACCCCTCGACGAGGTCCATCGTGAAGGCGTTGACCGGCGGCTGCCGGTCGTCTGACCTCGCGTGGCGGATCCAGTCCGCGAGGACCTCGCGCACGGGCACCCCGCGCTGGTCGGCCTCGAAGAGGATCTGGAAAGCGCGCTTTCGCGCGTTGCTCCGGGCAGCCACGGTTAGCTGTTCACCCGGCCGAGGTAGTCGCTGGTGCGGGTGTCGACCTTGATCTTCTCACCGGTGCTGACGAAGAGCGGGACCTGGATCTCGTGGCCCGTCTCCAGCGTCGCCGGCTTGGTGCCACCGGTGGAGCGGTCGCCCTGGACGCCCGGGTCGGTGTGCTGGATGACCAGCTCGACGGCGGCCGGGAGCTCGACGTAGAGCACCTCGCCCTCGTGGCGGGCCACGGAGGCGGTGAAGCCCTCGATGAGGAAGTTGGCCGCGTCGCCGACGACCTTGCGGTCGACCATCAGCTGGTCGTAGGTCTCCATGTCCATGAAGACGAAGTACTCGCCGTCCATGTACGAGAACTGCATGTCGCGGCGGTCGATGGTGGCCGTCTCGACCTTGGTGCCGGCGTTGAAGGTCTTGTCGACGACCTTGCCGGACATGACGCTCTTCAGCTTGGTACGCACGAAGGCCGGGCCCTTGCCGGGCTTGACGTGCTGGAACTCGACGACGGACCAGAGCTGGCCCCCGTCGAGCTTCAGCACCATGCCGTTCTTGAGGTCGTTCGTGGAAGCCACGGTTGCGGAATCTCCTGCACTGGAAGACCACGGGTGCGCGCCCAGCCCGGCAGAGCGGACTAGAGCGCGAGCAGCTCCTTGGTCGTAATGGTGAGTAGCTCTGGACCGCCGTCCGCCTCGGGGCGTACGACGAGCGTGTCATCGATCCGGACACCGCCCCGGCCCGGGAGGTGAACTCCCGGTTCGACGGTGACCGGCACGCAAGCGTCCAGTTTACCCATTGCCGTAGGTGCAAGCTGCGGGTCCTCGTCGATTTCGAGACCGACGCCGTGTCCGGTCCACGGAGCGAGGGCCACACCGTGGCCCGCGGAGTCCAGTACGGAGCGCGCCGCGCGGTCGACCTCGCGGTACGCGGCGCCCGGCAGCAGCGCCTCCCGGCCGGCCCGCTGGGCGGCGAACACGAGGTCGTAGAGCTCGATCTGCCAGTCGGCGGGCGTGGTGCCGATCACGAACGTACGGCCGATCTCGCAGCGGTAGCCCCGGTAGTTCGCGCCGAGGCAGACGGAGAGGAAGTCGCCCTCCTCGACCCTGCGGTCGGAGGGCCGGTGGCGGGAACGGCCGGAGTGCGGGCCGGTGCCGACGGAGGTGGGGAAGGCGGGGCCGTCGGCGCCGTGGTCCACCAGGCGGCGCTCCAGCTCCAGGGCGAGGTGGCGTTCGGTGCGTCCGACCAGGATGGACTCCAGCAGCTCGCCGAGGGCCTGGTCGGCGATCTCGGCGGCGATCCGCAGGCAGGCGATCTCCTCCTCGTCCTTGACGAGGCGCTGCTGCTCGACGGCGGTCCCCAGGTCCGCCAGGCGGAGCTTGGGCGCGACCGAGTGCAGGGCCCGGTGGCGGCCGACGGTGAGGTGGTGCTCTTCGACGGCGAGCGATTCGGCGCGCACGGCGGCGGCCATGTCGGCGGCGGCCACGGCGGGGTCCCCGCCGGCCGCGGCGAGCACGTTCAGCCGGAGCCGGTCGTCGAGCCGGCCCTCGTCGGACTCGCCGGTGGGCGCCGTGCCGCAGAACAGCACGTCGTCGGCCGGTCCCACGAGGAGCACGGCGCCGTGCGGGGAAGCCCCGGCGAGGTAGCGGACGTTCGCCGGACGCGTGATCAGCGCGGCGGCGTTGCCCGCGGCGGCACAGCGGTCGCGAAGCTGGGCCCTGCGGGCCGCGTACACGTCTGACATGTCTTCGAGCCTACGAGCGCTCCGCGCATCCGGCCTGACGAGCACGGCCGTACGGGGCCGTTGCCCTGCCCGGCGGAAGGGTGGACGGCCCTGCCCCGGCCCTGCCGGGCGGAAGGGTGGACGCCCCTGCCCACCTGGGCGGAGGTGGCGGCCTCGCCGGCGCTCCCCGCCGTCGGCCCGATCGGGCGCGCATCCCGGGGCGCCGCCCCGGACCCCGCGCCTCGAACGCCGGCGGGGCTGGTTCCTAGCCTTGGGGCGGGGAGCCGATGACGCGGGCCAGGGTTTCGTCGAGGGCGCGGGCCGTGCCCTCGACGTCCAGCTGCGAGTTGTCGATGATCGGCAGGCCGGAGCCGTACCAGCCCGCCATCCGCCCGTGGATCCGCGCGACCTCCTCGTCGGAGAGCCGACGGTTCCCGGAGCGCGCGGCGTTGCGCTCCAGGACGATCTCCAGGCCGGGCAGCAGGACGACCGGCAGCAGCGCCGGGCCCACGTGCCGCTTCCAGCCGCCCAGACCCACCACGGGGCGGTCCGGGAAGACGGCGTCGTCGAGGATGCAGGAGATCCCGTTCGCCAGGAAGTTCCGGGCGGCGAAGCCGCACGTGCGACGGGCCAGCCGGTACTGCGCCTCGGAGTGCTCGTTCCAGCCCGCCTGCGGGTCGGCGAAGCCCGAGCAGACCCACTCCCGGACGTCGTCCAGGCTGACGTGCGCGGTCGGCACCGGCCGGGTGCCGGCCCAGTGCCGGGCGACGGTGGTCTTGCCCGCGCCCGCCGGGCCGATCAGCAGGACCGCGAGGGTGGCTCCGCCGGTGCCGGGTGCCACCGCGGGCGGCAGCGGGATGTGTCCCGTGGCCTCGGGCAGCGGGGCCGGCACCTGCGTGTGCTGGGGCGGCGCCGGCGGAGGCGGCGGGACGGCGCCCGCCCAGGCCTGACCGGGGGGTATGGGCGGTTGCGGGGGCGCCACCGGGTGCTGTCCCGGCCCGCCCCAGCCACCGCCTCCCACTCCTTGCTGCATCCGCTGCCACTCCGTCTCGTTCCGGCTACTGATGCGAGAACGTTATATGACCCCGGAACGCCGGCGTCCCGCCCGGGCCGTCAGGCGGTGACTTCCTCCGCCAGCGCGCGCAGTGCGAGCCGGTAGGAGCCGATGCCGAAGCCCGCCACCGTCCCGGTCGCCACGGCCGCGATGACCGAGGTGTGCCGGAACGCCTCGCGGGCGTACGGGTTGGAGATGTGCACCTCGATCAGCGGCGCGGTGCGCTGCGCCGCGGCGTCCCGCATGGCGTACGAGTAGTGCGTGAAGGCACCCGGGTTGATCACGACCGGGATCTTGCCGTCCGCCGCCTCGTGCAGCCAGCGCACGAGCTCGCCCTCGTCGTTGGTCTCGCGGACCTCGACGTCGAAGCCGAGCTCCTCGCCCAGCGCGCGGCAGCCCTCGACGAGCCCGGCGTACGAGGTGGCCCCGTACACGTCGGGCTCGCGCGAGCCGAGCCGGCCCAGGTTCGGGCCGTTCAGGACGAGGACCTTGCGGCTCACGCCGACACCTCGCCGTACGCCGCGATCAGGTGCGCCGGGTCCGGGCCCTCCAGGACGGTGGGCTTGCCCAGGCCGTCCAGGACGATGAAGCGCAGCAGGTTGCCGCGGGACTTCTTGTCGACCTGCATGGTCTGGAGCAGCTTGGTCCACTGGTCGCCGCGGTAGGTCAGCGGCAGCCCGACGGCGGCCAGGATCTCGCGGTGCCGGTCGGCCGTCGCGTCGTCCAGCCGGCCGGCGAGCCGGCCGAGCTCGGCCGCGAAGACCATGCCGACGGACACGGCCGCGCCGTGCCGCCACTTGTAGCGCTCGTTCTTCTCGATGGCGTGCGCGAGGGTGTGGCCGTAGTTCAGGATCTCCCGCAGCCCGGCTTCCTTGAGGTCGCTGGAGACCACGTCGGCCTTGACCTGGATGGAGCGCACGATGATCTCGGCGGTATGCGGTCCGGCCGGCGTACGGGCCGCCTGCGGGTCCTCCTCGATCAGGTCGAGGATCACCGGGTCGGAGATGAAACCGGCCTTGATGATCTCGGCGAGTCCGCTGACGTAGTCGTTGACCGGCAGCGAGTCCAGCGCCGCGAGGTCGCAGAGCACCCCGGCGGGCGGGTGGAAGGCGCCGACGAGGTTCTTGCCCTCGGCGGTGTTGATGCCGGTCTTGCCGCCGACGGCCGCGTCCACCATGGCCAGCACGGTGGTCGGCACGGCGATCCAGCGCACCCCGCGCAGCCAGGAGGCCGCGACGAAGCCCGCGAGGTCGGTGGTGGACCCGCCTCCGACGCCGACGATCACGTCGGTGCGGGTGAAGCCGGACTGGCCCAGCGCCTTCCAGCAGTACGCCGCCACCTCGACGGTCTTGGCCTCCTCGGCGTTCGGCACCTGGATGGCGACCGCCTCGTAGCCCTGGGCCGCGAGGTCGTCGCGCAGCGCCTCACCGGTCGAGGCCAGTGCCTCGGGGTGGATCACCGCGACCCGCTGGGCCCTCGTACCGATGAGCGAGCCGAGCTCGCCGAGCAGCTGCCGGCCGACCAGCACGTCGTACGCGTCGTGTCCGGCACTGGCGCCGACGTTGATCCGCCTCACCTGGTCTGTCATACGTCCTTCAACTCCAGAGCGTCGAGGACCGCCTGGGCGACCTCTTCGGGGGTGCGGTCGTCGGTGGCCACCACGACGCGCGCGACTTCGGTGTACAGGTGGCGCCGGGCCTCCATCAGCTCGCGCCACTGGCGGCGCGGGTTGACGGCGAGCAGCGGGCGCGCGGCGCCGAGGCCCACGCGCCGTACGGCTTCCTCGACGTCCATCGACAGGTAGGCGACGGGCAGGCCAGTCAGCAGCCCGCGGGTGCCCTCGTCGAGGACGGCGCCGCCGCCGAGGGAGAGGACTCCGGTGTGCTCGGCGACGGCGGCCGCGACGGCCTGCCGTTCGAGCTCGCGGAAATGGGGCTCGCCCTCGTCGACGAACAGGTCGGAGATCTCCCGGCCGGTGGCCGCGACGATGTCGGCGTCGGTGTCCCGGTAGGGGACGCCGAGCCGCCCGGCGATCAGTTCTCCGACCGTGGACTTGCCGGAGCCCATGGGTCCGACGAGGACGACCAGTGGCCCGCCGGTCACCGGATCTGCAGGTTGTCGAGGTACGAGCGGACGTTGCGCCGGGTCTCGGGGACCGAGTCGCCGCCGAACTTCTCGACGACGGCGTCCGCGAGCACGAGCGCGACCATGGCCTCGGCCACGATGCCCGCGGCCGGGACGGCACACACGTCGGAGCGCTGGTGGTGCGCGACGGTGGCCTCGCCGGTGGCGACGTCGACGGTGGCGAGGGCGCGCGGCACGGTCGCGATGGGCTTCATGGCGGCCCGTACGCGCAGCAGCTCACCGGTGGTCAGACCGCCCTCGGTGCCGCCGGAACGGCCCGAGGTGCGGCGCAGGCCCTCGTCGGTGGAGACGATCTCGTCGTGCGCCTTGGAGCCGGGCACGCGGGCCAGCTCGAAGCCGTCGCCGACCTCGACGCCCTTGATGGCCTGGATGCCCATGAGCGCGGCCGCGAGGCGGGCGTCGAGGCGACGGTCCCAGTGGACGTGCGAGCCGAGGCCGACGGGGACCCCGTACGCGAGCACCTCGACGACGCCGCCGAGGGTGTCGCCGTCCTTGTGGGCCTGGTCGATCTCCGCGACCATCGCCTTCGACGCGTCGGCGTCGAGGCAGCGCACCGGGTCGGCGTCGAGCTTGTCGACGTCGGCGGGGGTCGGGTAGACGCCGTACGGGGCCTTGGCCGAGGCCAGTTCCACCACGTGCGAGACGATCTCGATGCCCGCGGCCTCCTTGATGAAGGACCGGGCGATGGCGCCGAGGGCCACACGGGCGGCCGTCTCGCGGGCGCTGGCGCGCTCCAGGATCGGGCGGGCCTCGTCGAAGCCGTACTTCTGCATGCCCGCGAGGTCGGCGTGGCCGGGGCGGGGGCGGGTCAGCGGCGCGTTACGGCCGGTTTCCTTCAGCAGCGAGGGGTCGACCGGGTCGGCCGACATGACCGTCTCCCACTTGGGCCACTCGGTGTTGCCGATCATGACGGCGACCGGGGAGCCCAGCGACAGCCCGTGGCGGACACCGCCGAGGAAGGTGATCTCGTCCTGCTCGAACTTCATCCGGGCACCGCGGCCATATCCGAGCCGGCGCCGGGCGAGGTGATCGGCCACCAGCTCGGTGGTGACCGGGACGCCGGCCGGAAGGCCCTCCAGCGTCGCCACCAGGGCCGGTCCGTGCGACTCTCCTGCGGTCAGCCAACGCAACCTGCTCAACGATGCTCCTCATGCTCGCGCCTGGCACAGCTACGGCGCGATCGGGTGCGCGGCCCGGACCCGCCTGGTCCGATCCTCCCATGTCCGGACCGGTATCCAGGTGTCAGGTCCAGCTATCGGACGCGGGATCCGTCAGGTTCCCGTCCGTGATCGTCAGTGCCGCTCGCGCAGGGCCGCTTCGCCCGCCGCCCGCATGGCCGCCAGCGGGCCCGGCCGCCCCGTCATCTGCTCGACCTGGAGGACCGCCTGGTGGACCAGGAGGTCCAGTCCGCCGAGGAGCGTGCCGCCCCGCCCCGACCAGGCCGCCGCGAGCGCGGTGGGCCAGGGGTCGTACAGGACGTCGAACAGGGTGCCCGGCGCGGCGGGCACCGCGGCGGCCAGTTCGTCGGTCGCGCCGGCCGGGGTGGTGGCGATGACGAGCGGCGCGGTCAGCGCCTCGGCCGCCCGCGACCAGTCGGCCGTGCGGACGGTGACGCCGAGCCGCTCGCCCCACCGCCGCATCTCGTCGCCCCGGGCGCGCGAGCGTACGTACGCGGTGACCTCGCCGGTGCAGATCCGCGAGAGCGCCGCCAGCGCCGAGGAGGCGGTGGCGCCCGCGCCGAGTACGGCGGCGGACGGGACCTTCTCGACCCCGCGCTCGTGCAGCGCCGCGATGATCCCGGGGATGTCGGTGTTGTCGCCCAGGCGGCGGCCGTCCTCGGTGAGGACGACGGTGTTGACGGCTTCCACGGAGGCGGCGGTGTCGCTGATGCCGTCGAGCAGTGTGATGACCGCCCGCTTGAGCGGCATGGTCAGGGACAGCCCGGCCCATTCGGGGCCGAGGCCGCCGATGAAGCCGGGGAGCGCGGCCTCGTCGACCTCGAAGCGGTCGTAGGACCAGCCTTCGAGGCCGAGTTCCCGGTAGGCGGCCCGGTGCAGCACCGGTGAGAGGGAGTGCTCGATGGGCGAACCCAGTACCGCGGCGCGCCGTACGGTCGGCTGCATCTTCCTCGCCCCTCACCCAGACCCACCCGCGCGCGTGCGCGGCCGACCGGGCCGGTGCCCGGGCGCGAAAAACAGTAAAGCAGCCGGTAGCGGTGCGAAAGCAGCCGCCCTCGCCGTCCCGGACGAAGCGGGACGGCGAGGGCGGCGCGGAGGATCCGGGCGGAGCCGCGGGGCTACTGCGCCGTCTTCTTGCGCTCCTTCTCGTACTCCTCGCGGTTGCGGTTGTGCTCGTCGTTGGTCACCGCGAACAGCGTCTTGTTCTCGTTGACGGAGACGAAGTAGTACCAGGGGCCGGGCTCGGGGTTGATCGCCGACTTGAGCGCGTCCGCACCGGGGTTGCCGATGGGGCCGGCCGGCAGGCCCTTGATCTTGTAGGTGTTGTACGGGTCGTCGATCTTGCGCAGGTCGTTGACCGATCCGACGTCCAGCGTGCTCTGGCCCTTGATGTAGTTGACCGTGGAGTCGAAGTCCAGCAGACCGTACGTCTCGGTGTTGCCGGGCTTGAGGCGGTTGTAGACGACGCGGGAGATCTTGTCGAAGTCGTGCTGGTACTTGCCCTCGGCCTGGACGAGGCTCGCGACGGTGACCAGTTCCAGGGGGTTCTTCAGGCCCATCTTCGTGGCCTGCCCCTTGATGTCGGCGTTCGCGTACTCCTGGTTCGCCTTGGCGACCATCTGCTTGAGCAGCGCGTCGGGCTTCATGTCCTTGGTGAGGTCGTACCGGGTCGGGTAGAGGAAGCCCTCCAGCGGGTCCTTGACGTCCTTGTTGCTGTTCGCCCAGTCCGGCAGGCCGAGGTTCTTGTACTCCTTGCCGGCGAGGTCCTTCGTGGTGCCTTCCTGGAGCCCGAGCTTCTTGTCGATGGCCGCGTAGATGGCGACGTTGCGCATGCCCTCGCTGATCGTGAGGACGTTCAGCTTCGACGGGTCCGTCATCAGTTCGACGGCGGAGGCGCCCGACATCTTCTTCTTCAGCGGGTAGATGCCCGGCTGGATGGCCTTGCCCTTGGGGTGCACGTTGGCGGCGGTGACGAACGCCTCGGCGCTGGCGACCACGCCGGCCTTCTGGAGGATCTGGCCCATCGCGAGGAGGCCGGCGCCCTTGGGGATCTCGATGTCGACGGTCTCGTCGGTGCCCGTGCCCGCGTAGTCCTCGGCCGCGCCGAACCGCGCCTTGAGGTAGGTGTAGCCGTAGTAGCCGCCACCGCCCACCACGCCCACGATCACGAGGGCGGCGATCAGGCAGGCCGCGCCGCTGCGGCTCTTGGGCTTGCCCTTCGAACGGCCCGGGCGGCGCCCGCCGCCCGAACGGCCGTCGTCGTCCTGCGCGTCGGGCTCCAGGTCCTCCTCGGGCTCCTCCGTCAGCAGTTCGCCGTCCTGCTCCTGCGCCTCGCGCTCCAGGTGGCGCCGGCTCGGGGGCACCGGCGGAGGGAAGGCCTCCGGGGTGCTGTACAGGTCAGGGGCCTCGCCGGGATAGCCGCCGGCGGTCTGCTGGGCGTACGGGTCCACGCCCCCGTACGGGTCCACGGGCGCGAGGGCCTCCGCGTACCGGCCCTGGCCGGTGTCCCAGCCCTGGTCCTCGTACGCCGGCTGCTGCTGCCCGTGCTGCGGCTGCGGCTGCTGCTGCTCGTACGGCTGCTGCGGTGCGTAGCCCTGCTGCGGGTACTGCTGTTGCTGGTACTGCTGCTGGAACTGCGGGTCCTGGTACCGCGGTTCCTGATACTGCGGATCCGGGTACTGCGGGTGGAGATGCGAGGGGTCCTGATGCTGTGGCGCCTGCGGGTACTGCTCCTGCGCGACGCCGGCGTAAGGCACCTGGCCCTGCTGGACCGGCTGTCCGGTCCACCCCTGGTCCCCGTACAGGGGGTCCTCGGGGTGCCACGGTTCGGGGGTGCGGCCCCGGCCATACTCAGTCATCGATCCCCTAGAGCCGCGAGACGGAGGCAGCGGCTTCATTGCCGCGGCACCCGGTTCCGCCTCTGAAGTGGTGGGCGACGGCTGTTCGAATGCCGCCACATCGCGCGGAACGTTACCGTATCGCGATCAGACAACCACTTCGACGCACTCACCGGGCGGATTACCTGATACCCGTTCGGTCTCAAGAGCGTTCTGCAGGATCACCACGGCGGCCGCCTGGTCGATGACCGAACGGCCCTTCTTGGCGTTCTTCCCCGAGGCCCGGAGCCCCTGGGCGGCGGTGACCGTGGTCATCCGCTCGTCCACGAGCCGGACCGGCACCGGCTTGATGCCCTTGGCGAGCTCGCCCGCGAAGGCGCGCACCTTGACCGCGGCCGGCCCCTCCCGCCCGCTGAGCGAGCGGGGGAGGCCGACCACGACTTCCAGGGGCTCGTACTCCTCGACGAGCTGCCGCAGCCGCCGGTGGGCGAAGGGGACGTCCCGGCCCGGCACGGTTTCCACCGGCGTGGCCAGCACCCCGTCGGGGTCGCACGAGGCGACCCCGATCCGGGCGTCCCCGACATCGATGGCGAGCCGGCGGCCGCGGCGCAGCGTCATCGTCAGGCCGTCTCGACGACGAGGCGCTCGACCGCGGCGATGGCCTCGGGGATGGCGGCCGGGTTCTGGCCGCCGCCCTGGGCCACGTCCGGCTTGCCGCCACCGCCGCCACCGAGGGTCTTGGCGGCCGTACGGACCAGGTCGCCGGCCTTGAGACCGCGCTCGCGGGCGGCCTCGTTGGTGGCGATGACCGTCAGCGGGCGGTCGTTGGCCGTGGTGAAGAGGGCCACGACGGCCGGACGGTCGCCGGGGATGCGGCCGCGGACGTCGAGGACCAGCTTGCGCAGGTCGTCGGCGCCCGTGCCGTCCGGCACCTGGCCGACGACGAGGGCGACGCCGTGGATGTCCTGGGCGTTGGAGGCGAGACCGGCGGCGGCCTGGAGCACCTTCTCCGCGCGGAACTTCTCGATCTCCTTCTCGGCGTCCTTCAGCTTGCCGAGCATGGAGGCGATCTTCTCCGGCAGCTCCTCGGGGCGGCCCTTGACCAGCTCCTGGAGCTGGGCGACGACCGTGTGCTCCTTGGCGAGGAAGTTGTACGCGTCCACGCCGACCAGGGCCTCGACGCGGCGCACGCCGGAGCCGATCGAGGACTCGCCGAGCAGCTTCACCAGACCCAGCTGGGCGGTGTTGCCGACGTGGGTGCCGCCGCACAGCTCCTTGGAGAAGTCGCCGATGGTCACGACGCGCACGCGCTCGCCGTACTTCTCACCGAATTCGGCGATGGCGCCCTGCTTCTTCGCCTCGTCGATGCTCATGATCTCGGCGGTGACGTCGAGCTCGCGGGAGAGCACGTCGTTGATCTTCTGCTCGACGTCGGTGAGCACCGAGCCGGGGACGGCGTTCGGGGAGCCGAAGTCGAAGCGGAAGCGGCCGGGCGAGTTCTCCGAACCGGCCTGGGCGGCGGTCGGGCCCAGGGCGTCGCGCAGGGCCTGGTGCGTCAGGTGCGTGGCCGAGTGGGCGCGGGCGATGGCCCGGCGCCGGTGGATGTCGATGGCGGCGTACGCGGAGGCGCCGACCGTCACCTCGCCCACCTGGACGGAGCCCTTGTGGACGGAGACGCCCGGAACCGGCTGCTGGACGTCGCGGACGACGATGACGGCGCCGGAGTCGAGCTTGATGCGGCCCTGGTCGGCGAGCTGGCCACCGCCCTCGGCGTAGAAGGGGGTGCGGTCCAGGACGACCTCGACCTCGTCGCCCTCGGAGGCGGCGGGCGCGGAGACGCCGTTGACCAGCAGGCCGACGATGGTGGACTCGCCCTGGGTGGTGGCGTAGCCGGTGAACTCGGTGGCGCCGGAGCCGTCCGCGATCTCCCGGTAGGCGGACATGTCCGCGTGGCCGGTCTTCTTGGCCTTGGCGTCGGCCTTGGCGCGGTCGCGCTGCTCCTGCATCAGGCGGCGGAAGCCGGGCTCGTCCACGGAGAGGCCCTGTTCGGCGGCCATCTCCAGGGTGAGGTCGATCGGGAAGCCCCAGGTGTCGTGGAGCAGGAAGGCCTTGTCGCCGGAGAGGACCGTGCCACCGGCGGCCTTGGTCTCGGTCACGGCGGTGTCGAGGATGTTCGTGCCGCCCTTGACGGCCTTGAGGAAGGCGGCCTCTTCGGCGAGCGCGACGGTCTCGATGCGCTTGCGGTCGGTGACCAGCTCCGGGTACTGCTGCCCCATCGTGTTGATCACGACGTCGACGAGGTCCTGGACGACCGGACCCGTGGCGCCCATGAGGCGCATGTTGCGGATGGCCCGGCGCATGATGCGGCGCAGGACGTAGCCGCGGCCCTCGTTGCCGGGGGTCACGCCGTCTCCGATGAGCATCACGGAGGTGCGGATGTGGTCGGCGACCACGCGCATCGAGACGTCCGTGCCGTGGGCGGCGCCGTACCGCACGCCGGTCAGCTCGGTGGCCTTGTCCATGACCACGCGCAGGGTGTCGGTCTCGTACATGTTCTGCACGCCCTGCAGGATCATCGCGAGGCGTTCGAGGCCGAGACCGGTGTCGATGTTCTTCGACGGCAGGTCGCCGAGGATCGGGAAGTCTTCCTTCCCGTCGCCGGCGCCGCGCTCGTACTGCATGAAGACCAGGTTCCAGATCTCCACGTAGCGCTCGTCGTTGACGGCGGGGCCGCCCTCGACGCCGAACTCGGGGCCGCGGTCGTAGTTGATCTCCGAGCACGGGCCGCAGGGGCCGGGGACGCCCATGGACCAGAAGTTGTCCTTCTTGCCCAGGCGCTGGATGCGCTCGGCGGGGACGCCGATCTTCTCGCGCCAGATCGTCTCGGCCTCGTCGTCGTCGAGGTAGACGGTGATCCAGAGCTTCTCGGGCTCCAGGCCGTAGCCGCCGTCCGCCACGGAGCTGGTGAGCAGCTCCCAGGCGTACTTGATGGCGCCTTCCTTGAAGTAGTCCCCGAAGGAGAAGTTGCCGCACATCTGGAAGAACGTGCCGTGGCGGGTGGTCTTGCCGACCTCTTCGATGTCCGGGGTACGGACGCACTTCTGCACGCTGGTGGCCCGGGGGGCCGGGGGCTTGGTCTCGCCGAGGAAGTACGGCTTGAACGGGACCATGCCCGCGTTGACCAGCAGCAGAGTCGGGTCGTCCGCGATGAGCGACGCCGAAGGGACAACGGTGTGACCGCGCTCCTCGAAGAAGCTCAGCCAGCGGCGGCGGATTTCAGCCGACTCCATCAGTGGTCCTCATTCCGGTTGTACGAGAGATTCGTGCGGTGGGTGTTCTGGTGGTTCTCGATGGCCCGCAGCCGCCGCGGCCCCGGGAGGGCGGTGACGTTGTCGGGCCTTTCGGGGTCCTGGTGGAGCCCCAGTGCGTCGTTCAGCTCGTCCTCGCGCTGCGTCATTCCCGCCTTGACGTCGAGGGCGAAGTCCTTGAGGCGGTGGCCCGCCTCCACGGCCTTGTCGGCCGCCTGAGCGGCGAGGCTCTCCGGCGTCAGCTTCTTCAGCTGTCGGTTGACCTTGGTGGTGGCCCACACGCCGGCGGCTGCGCCTGCGGTGAACCAGAAGGCTCGGCGGAACATCGGAGGTCTCAGCCCTTCTGCTTCCGGCGCCGGGCCGCCGGCACCGTACGGCCGACGATCACAGTGCGTCGGGATGTCTTCTGCGGCGCGTCTTCCTGCGTCCTGCCCAGCGCCTTGCGGACCCCGTAGCCGAAGGCCGCGACCTTGACGAGCGGCCCGCCGAAGGTGGAGGCCACGGTCGAGGACAGCGCGGAGGCGTTGGAGGTGACTTCCTGGACGTCGCTCGCGATGGCGTCGACCCGGTCGAGCTGAGTGCGCGCGGAGCGCACGGTGGTGGAGGCGTCGGCCAGCAGCGGGACGGCCTGTTCGGTCACGTCCGCCACCAGCTTGGTGGTCGCCTTCAGGACCTGGGCCAGCCTCACCAGCACCACGGCGAGGAAGGAGACCAGAATGGCCCAGAAGACGGCCACGAGGATCCCGGCCACCTCACCACCGGACACGTTGCACCGCTCTCTGCACATTGATCACTACGTAGAAAAGTCGTCCTCCGACCCTATCGCGCCGGAGATCCCCGGCCGTACCGGAATTCGGGAGCCGCGCGGACCCGCCTTGTACGCAGCGCATCCGTAGCAGTACTCTCCGTGTCCCATGCGACAGAGACCCCTTCACCACAGGACCCGGGGCAATCTTCCCTCGGAGTTGAGCGGGTTCGTCGGCCGGGGTGGCGAACTCGCCGGGCTGGAGCGGCTCCTCGACTCCGTGCGGCTCGTGACGGTCACCGGAGTGGGCGGTGTCGGCAAGTCCCGGCTCGTGCTGGCGGCCGCCCGGGCGCTCGCCGATGCCGCGCAGGAACGCTACTGCGACGGCGTGTGGCTGGCCGAGCTGTCCTCCGTACGCGATCCGGCGCTCCTCGAGCTCGCGCTCTGCGAGGCCCTCGGGATGACCGACCACACCACCCGGCCACCGAAGACCGTCCTGGCCGAGCACCTGGCGGACCGCCGGCTGCTGCTGGTCCTCGACGGCTTCGAGCAGCTGGTGGACGAGTGCGCGGAGCTGGTGCGCGAGCTCCTGCGCCGCTCCCCCGGCCTGCGGGTGCTCGCCGCGGGCCGGCGTCCGCTGGCCCTGGACGGGGAGCTGGCCTTCCCGCTGGCCCCGCTGCCTCCCGAGGAGGCCCTGGCCCTGCTGACCGCCCGGGCCGCGGCCGCCGATCCGGCGTTCACGGTGTCCGGGGCCGACCGGGCCGTGCTGGCCGAGGTCTGCGAGCGGCTCGACGGGCTCCCGCTGGCCCTCGAACTGGCGGCGGGCCGCCTGCGGGCGCTGGCGCCGGCGCAGGTGCTGGCCCGGCTGGAGGACCGGTTCGCCCTGCTGACGGGAGGGGCCCGAGGGGCGCTGCCCCGGCACCGGGCGCTGCGGACGGCGATCGGCTGGAGCCACGAGCTGTGCACGCCCGGGGAGCGCCTGCTGTGGGCGCGGCTCTCCGTGTTCGCGGGGCGGTTCGACCTCGACGCCGCCGAATACGTGTGCGCGGGGCCGGATCTGCCGGTGGAGTCCGTGCTGGACCTGGTCGGGGAGCTGCTGGCCCAGTCCCTGCTGGTCAGGGAGGAGACGCCGGCCGGGGTGCGCTACCGGATGCTGGAGACCGTACGGCTGTACGGGGCGGGCTGGCTGGAGTCGCTGGGCGACGCCGGGCGGCTGCGGCGGCGGCACCGGGACTGGTACCTGGGGCTGGCCACCTGGTGCGAGCTGGACTGGTTCAGCCCGCGCCAGCAGGAGGTGGCCGCGCTGGTGGAGGCGGAGCTGGCGAACCTGCGCCTGGCCCTGGAGTGCTGCCTGGAGGAGGCGGAGGAACCGCACCTGGGCCAGTACCTCGCGGGCACGCTCTGGTTCTACTGGGCGGGCTGCGGCCGCCTCACCGAGGGCCGGCACTGGCTGGACCGCGCCCTGGAGCACTCCTCGGGGAACGGGTACGAGAACTCCCGGCTGAAGGCGCTCTGGGTGCTGGGCTACGTCGCGGCCCTGCAGGGCGACGCGGTGGCTTCGATGAGCGCCCTGTACGAGTGCCAGGAGGGGGCGGCGCGGTCCGGCAACCCGGTGGCGGCGGCGTACGCGGTGCACCGGCTGGGCTGCCTGGCCCTGGTCTCGGACGATATGACGCGGGCCCGCGAGCTGCTGGGCGCGGCCCTGGAGCGCTACCGGGAGGCCGGGGAGCTGAACAGCAACGTGCTGATGTGCCAGGTCGAGCTGGCGATGGCGCTGGCCTTCCAGGGCGATCCGGCGGGCGCGCTCTCGCTGTGCGAGGAGGTCCGGGAGATCTGCGAGGAGCGCGGGGAGCGCTGGACGAAGGCGTACGCCCTCTACGTGCTGGCGTACGCGGCGCTGGACGCGGGGGACACGGGCCCGGCCCGGCTGCTGCTGGCGGAGTGCGTCGAGATCAACCACGTGTTCCGGGACCTGGTGGGGCTGGTGCTGGCGGTGGAGCTGCTGGCGCTGGTCACGGTGGCCGAGGGGCACCCGGCGGAGGCGGCGGTGCTCCAGGGCGCGGCGGAGCCGATGTGGGACGGGGTCGGGCTCCAGCTCTTCGGGTCGGGGTACTTCAACGCGCCCCGGCTGATGTGCCAGGAGCGCGCGGGCGAGCTGATCGGGGCCGAGCGGTACGCCTCGTGCGCCCGGCACGGGGGCGGCCTCTCGGTGGACGCGCTGGTGGAGCGGGCCCTGCGGGGGCCGGAGCCGGGGGTGGCGGCCCCGCTGCCGAGGCCCCGTACGACGTCCGGGCGACCGGCGGACCGGACGGGACCGAAGGCGGAGAACAGGAAACCCGCCGGCTCCCCCGAGGGGAACCGGCGGGCTGACCAGCCTGTGAGGCTACGTCCGCTGGATCAGCGGGCGTAGTACTCGACGACGAGCTGCTCGTCGCAGATGACCGGAATTTCCTTGCGGTTCGGGTCGCGGTCCAGGCGGAAGGCCAGGGCCTTCAGGTTGACCTGCAGGTAACGGGGGGTCTCGCCCTCGCCTGCGTAGCCACCCTCACGGGCAACCTGGAACGGAACCTTCTCGCGGCTGCGCTCGCGCACGGTGATGACGTCGTCCGGGCGGACACGGAACGACGGCTTGTCGACCTTGTCACCGTTGACCTCGATGTGGCCGTGAACGACCATCTGGCGAGCCTGGTAGATGGTGCGGGCGATGCCCGAACGCAGGACCAGGGCGTCGAGGCGACGCTCGAGCTCGACGACCAGCGCCTCGCCCGTCTTGCCTTCGGCCTTCTTGGCGCGGTCGTACGCGCGGGCCATCTGACGCTCAGAGATGTCGTACTGAGCGCGCAGACGCTGCTTCTCCAGCAGACGAACCTTGTAGTCCGAGTTCTGCTTGCGGCCACGGCCGTGCTCGCCCGGCGGGTAGGGGCGGGCCTCGAAGTACTTGACGGCCTTCGGGGTCAGCGCAATGCCGAGGGCACGCGACTTCTTGACCTTGGGTCGCTTCTGGTTCACGTGGAACCTACCTCCATGTAAGTTAGGTGAGGCTTACCTTAGCGAGGAGGACGTAATGTCTCGACCACATGGGATCCCCCTGCCCAGTGCGCATCGAAGTTCAGATCCAAACGAAACAGGATCTGCTTTCGACGACGGTAGGCAAGGTCAGCCGCGTCCCAGGGAAGGCGTTCGGCAGCTCACCGGAGCCGAACGCGTACGAACCCTCGTAGAGTCCAACGCCTCAGTATCCCTCACGCTGCCGGGTGCTCCTGACACGCAGGAGCTGACAGAGATCGGGGCAGGGATGCCGGCCGCTCGGACCGTCACCCCGGACGGGGACGTGATCCTCCTGGTTTCAGGGGAATCCGTGGCTGCCAGGGCAGCCGCTCACGCCCAGGACGACGACCTCACCGCCGTGATCGAGATCACGGATGTGGCGCCGGTGTCCGTGCCCCATCGTATCCGAGGCCGCGCGTGGCTCGCCGGGTGGCTGACACCGGTGCGCGGGGACGACCGCCCGGCCTGCGCCGCGCTGCTCGCGGAGCGGCATCCGGTGGGTGAGCTGCTGGGCATGTCCGAGTCGCTGGACGCCCCCTACTCCGGCCGCCCGGCCTGGATGATGCTCCGCCTGGAGGTCGGCGAGATCACGGTCGACGACCTGTGGGGCGCCGAACAGGTGGATCCCGACGACCTGGCCCGGGTCGAGCCCGACCCGATGACCGCCCACGAGACCGAACTCCTCCAGCACCTCCACCGCGCCCACGGCGACCGGGTCGCGGACCTGTGCGGCCTGCTCGGCCCCCGTGAGGCGGCGGGGATGACCGCGGTCCCGCTGGCCCTGGACCGGCTGGGCCTGCGCGTCCGGTTCACCGGCGGGGAGTCCTCCTTCGACGCCCGCTTCGACTTTCCGGAGCCGGTCGCGGACATCTGCGGCCTGCGCCGGGCCATGCACACCCTCTTCGCGGCGGCCGGCCGCTAGGGCGCCGGGTCGCCATGCAGCCGGGTCGCCGGGCAGCCGGCCGGCTAGGGGCAGGTGGCACGCATCTCGCCGAGCGCGGTCTTCTCCGGTGGGGTCACGGAGAGCCGGTACTTGGCCTTGATGCCGGTGTAGCGGCGCGCGTACTTGCACCAGTACGACCTGAGCGGCGGCTTCCACTTGTCGGCGGTCCTGCTGCCCTTGTCGTAGTTGGTCTGCTTGTCCACGGCGAGCAGCACGTCGAGGTCGTTGGCGAACTCCAGCCTGCGCTGCGGCGTCCAGGCGTAGGCCCCGCCCCGCCAGGCGGCACCGAGCGCGACGACGTGGTCGGTCTGGATCTGCGAGGCGCGGCGGTAGGTGTAGGGGAGCCGCCTGCCGGTGTACGGATCGTGCAGGACGCCCGAGAGGACCACGCAGGGGTTGCGGTCCCCTTCACGGAGTTCGGCGAGGTCCCGGCGCAGCACGTCGTCCCGGGTGTCGCAGCCGTTGCGCCCGCCGACGGCATCGGTCTCGTCGGACCAGTACCTGCCGAAGTCCTCCCGCTTGTACGTCTGCCAGTTCTTGCCCCACTCGACCTTCAGGGCGGCCAGCCGGGCCTTGGCGGTGGCCGCGCTCGGCGGGAACCCGGCACCGGCGAGCGGCACCCGCGCCACCAGCGCCCGGGGCTCCTGCCGGCCGGAGTCGTGATGGCACCCGCTGAGCGGCAGCGTCACCGCCAGGGCGAGGGCGAGGAGCGGAGCACGGCGTCGCATGCGAGGGAGCCTAAGGGCTGTCCCGCCGGCCTTCGAGGCGCGGCGCCGGCGCGCAGCCCCGGCAGCGGCGCCGCACCCTCAGGCGCCGCCGCCCTTCAGCCGCTCGCGGACCTTCTCCACCACGTCCGCGTACCGCGCCTCCGCCCCGTAGCGGGTCGGCTCGTAGTACCGCTTGCCGTGGATCTCGTCCGGGGCGTACTGCTGCGCCGCGATGCCGCCCGGTACGTCGTGCGGGTAGACGTACCCCACCGCGTGGCCCAGCTTCGCCGCCCCCTTGTAGTGCCCGTCCCGCAGGTGCGCCGGAACCGATCCCGCCAGCCCTGCCCGGACATCGGCCAGGGCGGCGCCGATCGCGGTCGTGGCGGTGTTCGACTTCGGGGCCAGCGCGAGCGCGATCGTCGCGTGCGACAGGGTCAGCGCCGCCTCCGGGAAACCGATCATGGCCACCGCCTGGGCCGCGGCCACGGCCAGCGGCAGGGCCGTCGGGTCCGCCAGCCCGATGTCCTCGCTCGCGGAGATCATCAGCCGCCGCGCGATGAACCGCGGGTCCTCCCCCGCCTCGATCATCCGGGCCAGGTAGTGCAGCGCCGCGTCCACGTCCGAGCCGCGGATCGACTTGATCAGCGCGCTCGCCACGTCGTAGTGCTGGTCGCCGTCCCGGTCGTACTTGACGGCCGCGCGGTCGACCGCCTCCTCCACCGTCTGGAGGGTGATCTCCTGCTCGCCCTTGGCGATGGCCGAGCCGGCTCCCGCCTCCAGTGCGGTCAGCGCCCGCCGGGCGTCGCCGCCGGCGATGCGCAGCAGGTGCGCCTCGGCGTCGGCCGGCAGGGTGACGGCCCCGCCCAGGCCCCGCTCCTCCTCCAGCGCCCTCTTCATCAGCGCGCTCAGGTCGTCGTCCGTCAGCGGTTCCAGCGTCAGCAGCAGCGACCGCGACAGCAGCGGCGAGATGATCGAGAAGTACGGGTTCTCCGTGGTGGCCGCGATCAGCGTCACCCAGCGGTTCTCGACGGCCGGGAGCAGCGAGTCCTGCTGCGCCTTGCTGAAGCGGTGGATCTCATCGAGGAAGAGGACGGTCTCCTTGCCGTACCCGCCGGCCGCCCGCCGGGCGCCCTCGATGACCGCGCGTACCTCTTTGACGCCCGCCGTGATCGCGGACAGCTCCACGAACCGCTTCTGCGTCGCCTGGCTGACCACGTACGCGAGCGTCGTCTTTCCGATGCCCGGCGGCCCCCAGAGGATCACCGACGAGGCACCGGCCGGGCCCCCGGCCCCCTCGCCGACCAGCCTCCGCAGCGGCGAGCCGGGCTTCAGCAGGTGCTGCTGGCCGACGACCTCGTCCAGGGTGCGCGGGCGCATCCGGACGGCGAGCGGAGAACTCGACGGGTCCTTCTCCTGGCGGTCCTCGGCGGCGGCGGTGAAGAGATCTGGTTCCACACGGGAAGCCTATGCGAGCCCACTGACACCGCCCTCCGGCTCAGGAGGTCCAGAAGTCCCACCAGCGGGTCAGGATCAGCATGCCGATGATCCCGATGTGCAGCACGGGCAGGACCCACGTGAACTCGTCGAAGAAGCCGCGCAGCCAGCCGGGGGCGGGCAGCAGCCCCTGGCGCACGTTGTGCGAGGTGACGTACCAGAACATCAGGATGGTGGCGACCCAGGCCAGGGAGCACCACAGGCACAGCGAGTTGATGTTGTACAGCGACTGGTACATCAGCCAGGTGCAGAAGCCGACCCCGAAGAGGGTGCCCGCGTTCAGGGTCAGCCAGTACCAGCGCCCGAACCGGGCCCCGGCCAGCAGGCTCATGCCCACGCAGATGACGATGCCGTACGTGACCAGGCCCAGCATCGGGTTCGGGAAGCCGAAGGCGGACGCCTGGTCGCTCTTCATGATGTTGCCGCAGGAGACGATCGGGTTCAGGCTGCAGCCCGGCGTGAAGTTCGGGTCCTCCAGCAGCTTGAACTTGTCGATGGTGATCACCCAGGCGGCGAGCAGGCCCGCGGCTCCCGTGATCACCAGCAGGAGCGCCAGGGCCCGGCTGCCGCCGTACGTCCGAGCGGTGTCCGCGCCAGTACCGGTTGTCGTCATACCGCCCGCTCCACATCTGCAAGGTCATCAAGCACCGGCCATTGTGCCGTACCGGGCTGTCCGTCCACCGTTCGATGAACATAAGTGCGCATGTTCGGGACGCAGGAGCGGCGGGGCCCGGGCGCGCGGAACGGGCGGGGGGCGGGCATGGAGAAGGGGCGGGGGGAGAGCTCCGCGCCGCGGCTCCCCACCCCGCCCCCACGGGCGGCCCCGGTCAGGCCAGCTTGGCCTTCAGGACCTCGACCACGTCGCCCACGGCCACCGGGGACTGCTCCCCCGACTCCATGTCCTTGAGCTGCACGACGCCCTCGGCCAGGTCCCGGTCGCCCGCGACGAGCGCGAACCGCGCACCCGAGCGGTTCGCGTCCTTCATCGCGCCCTTGAGGCCCTTGCCCCCGTACGAGATGTCGGCGGCGACGCCCGCCCGGCGCAGCTCGGTCACCAGGCCGAACAGCGCCGGCTTGGTCTCGCCCAGCGCCACCGCGAACACCGACGTGGCCGGCGGCAGCGCCAGCTCGATGCCCTCGGCCTCCAGCGCCAGCACCGTACGGTCCACGCCGAGTGCCCAGCCCACCGACGGCAGCGCCGGCCCGCCGATCATCTCGGACAGGCCGTCGTAGCGTCCTCCGCCGCCGACCGCCGACTGCGAGCCGAGGCCGTCGTGCACGAACTCGAAGGTGGTCCGGGTGTAGTAGTCCAGGCCGCGCACCAGCTTCTCGTCGTCCTCGAAGGCGACGCCGGCCGCCGTCACCAGCGCCCGCACCTCCTCGTGGTACGCCTTGCAGGCGTCGCACAGGTAGTCGCGCAGCATCGGCGCGCCGACCAGCTGCTTCTGTACGTCCTCCCGCTTGTCGTCGAGCACCCGCAGCGGGTTGATCTCGGCGCGGCGCACGGTGTCGGCGTCGAGGTCGAGCCCGCGCAGGAAGGCCTGGAGCGCCTCGCGGTAGACGGGGCGGCACTCCTTGTCGCCGAGCGAGTTCAGCAGGATCCGGAAGTTGCGCAGGCCCAGCGAGCGGTACGCCTGGTCGGCAAGGATGATCAGCTCGGCGTCCAGCGCCGGGTCCTCGGCACCGATCGCCTCGGCCCCGACCTGCGAGAAGTGGCGGTAGCGGCCCTTCTGCGCCCGCTCGTAGCGGTAGTAGGAGCCGGAGTACCAGAGCTTGACGGGCAGCAGGCCCGCCTTGTGCAGGTTGCCCTGGAGCGCCGCGCGCAGCACGGACGCGGTGCCCTCGGGCCGCAGGGCGAGCTGGTCGCCGCCCTTGGTCGTGAGGGTGTACATCTCCTTGCTGACGATGTCGGTGGACTCGCCGACGCCGCGCGAGAAGAGCTCGACGTTCTCGAAGCCGGGGGTCTCGACGTACCCGTAGCCCGAGTTCTTCAGCGGGCCCGAGATCGCCTCGCGCACCGCCAGGAAGGTCGCGGAGCGGGGGGGCAGCAGGTCGTACGTGCCCTTGGGGGCCTGAAAAGTACTCACGAAACTTTCGTCACATTCCTCGTCGTGGAGCGGCGGTGCCGCCTCCCGGCCCGGCCGCGACTTCCCGCAGGTACGGGTTGGTCGCGCGCTCGCGCCCGATGGTGGTCTGGGGACCGTGGCCGGACAGCACCACCGTCGAGTCGTCCAGCGGCAGGCACACGCGGGCCAGCGACTGGAGGATCTCGGCGTGGGAGCCGCCGGGCAGGTCGGTACGTCCGATGGAGCCGGCGAAGAGCAGGTCGCCCGAGAAGAAGACCGGCGGGATGTCGGCCAGCTCGGGCATCCGGAAGGTCACCGACCCCTTGGTATGCCCGGGCGCGTGCGCCACCGAGAAGTCCATTCCGGCCAGCTTGAGGCTGCTGCCGTCCTTCAGCTCGCGGACGTCGTCCGGCTCGCCCACGGTCAGCTCGCCCATGAGCGGCATGCCGATGGACCGGCCGAGGGCCTTCTCCGGGTCGCTCATCATGTAGCGGTCCTCGGGGTGGATCCAGGCCGGTACGTCGTGTGCTCCGCACACCGGGACCACCGAGGCCACATGATCGATGTGGCCATGGGTGAGGACGACCGCGACGGGCTTGAGCCGATGCTTCTTCAACGTCTCCTCGACGCCCTGGGCAGCCTGGTGGCCCGGGTCGATGATGACGCACTCCTCACCGGCGGCGGGGGCGACCACATAGCAGTTGGTCCCCCAGGCCCCGGCGGGGAAACCGGCAATCAGCACGTTCGTCCTCAATCGTCGTCCGGCGGGAGCTACGGATGCGGCCGCAGGTCGGAATGCCGCTGCTCAGAGCCTACCGGCGCCGCTCATTACACAGCGAACCCATATACGGTACGGCCTAGCCCAGCCCGGACAGCGGTACCAGACACGTACAAGGAGACGACCGGTGGTCACGAGCGATCAGCGTCGGCGACAGCTCGCCAGGGAGAAGTACGAGCGCCAGCAGAAGCGCCGGGCCGAGGCCCGGCGGAAGTCGCGCCGCACCATGGCGGTGGTCGGTGCGGCGGTGGCCGTGGTGGTCGCGACGCTGATCGGCCTCGTGGTGGGCGGCGTCTTCGACTCGAAGGACAAGACGGCGAGCGAGCCGGCGGACTCCCCTTCGGCCTCCCCCACGCCCAAGCAGTCGCCTCCGGCGATGGCGATCGACGAGAAGGCGAAGTACACCTTCGACCTGAAGACGAGCGCGGGCGACATCAAGTTCGAGATGGACGCGGCGAAGACCCCCCAGACGGTCAACTCGTTCAAGTCGCTCGCCGACAAGGGCTTCTTCGACCACACGAAGTGCCACCGCCTGGTGACCGGCGGGATCTTCGTGCTCCAGTGCGGTGACCCCCAGGGCACCGGCATGGGCGGCCCCGGCTACACCATCCCGGACGAGAACCTCGACGCCCTGGGCAAGCCGAACGAGCAGGGCCAGGTGATCTACCCGGCGGGGACGGTGGCGATGGCGAACACCGGCCAGCCCGGAACCGGCGGCAGCCAGTTCTTCCTCGTCTACAAGGACAGCCCGCTGGCCCCCTCCTACACGCCGTTCGGCAAGATCGACGCGGCCGGCCTGAAGGTCCTGGAGGACGTCGCCAAGACCGGGACCGCCGACGGAGCCCAGGACGGGGCCCCGAAGAACGCCGTGACCATCGAGAAGGGCGCCGTCACCAAGAACTGACCGGCGGCCGGGGCGACCGGCGGCCCGGAGCCGGCCGGCCTCCCGCCCGTACGTCGATATTCCGTCGTGCGGGATGCGGACAGCCGGCCCGGCGGTCGCCTATGTTGGCGTTGTGCAGGGCGGGCGCTGCCCGCCCCAGGAAACTGTGGACGATGCCCAGGGGGTGAACCCCTCGCAAGGCATCAGGTGGAGGAGGCGCTGTGAGCAGCGACCCGTGGGGCCGAGTCGACGAGACCGGCACCGTGTACGTGCGTACTGCCGAGGGCGAGCAGGTCGTCGGCTCGTGGCAGGCGGGCACCCCTGAGGAGGCCCTGGCCTACTTCGAGCGCAAGTACGAGGGCCTGGTGGTCGAGATCGGCCTCCTCGAGCGGCGGGTGCGGACCACCGATCTGTCCGCCAAGGACGCCCAGACGGCCATCGACCACCTGCGGACGCAGTTGGACGAGCACCACGTCGTGGGCGACCTCGACGCCCTGCGCGTCCGGCTGGACAAGCTGGTGTCGACCGTGGAATCGCGGCGCGAGGAGCGCAAGGTCCAGAAGGCCAAGCAGGCGGACGAGGCCCGCGCGGCCAAGGACGCCCTGGTCACCGAGGCCGAGCAGCTGGCGCAGAGCGACCAGTGGCGCAGTGCCGGTGAGCGGCTGCGTGCCCTGGTGGACATCTGGAAGGGTCTGCCCCGGCTCGACCGCAAGTCGGACGACGAGCTGTGGCACCGCTTCTCGCACGCCCGCTCCGCCTTCTCCAAGCGCCGCAAGGCTCACTTCGCCTCGCTGGACGCGCAGCGCGAGGACGCCCGCAAGGCCAAGGAGAAGCTGGTCGCCGAGGCCGAGTCGCTGTCGAAGTCGACGGACTGGGGTCCGACGGCCGCCCGGTACCGCGAGCTGATGGAGAGCTGGAAGGCGGCGGGCCGGGCGCAGCGCGAGTCCGAGGACGATCTGTGGAACCGTTTCCGCGGTGCGCAGGACGTGTTCTTCGCGGCCCGCAGCGAGGTCTTCGCCGAGCGCGACGCCGAGCAGATCGAGAACCTCAAGCTCAAGGAGGAGCTGGCCGACGAGGCCGAGAAGCTCGTCCCGATCACGGACCTGAAGGCGGCCCGTGCCGCGTTCCGCTCCCTCAACGAGCGCTGGGAGGCCATCGGTCACGTGCCGCGGGACGCCCGTCCCAAGGTCGAGGGCCGGATGCACTCCGTGGAACGGGCCATCCAGGAGGCCGAGGAGGGCGAGTGGCGTCGTACGAACCCGGAGGCCCGGGCGCGTGCGGCAGGTCTCACCGGTCAGCTCCAGGCCGCGGTCGACAAGCTGCGCGGGCAGATCGACGCGGCGCGGACCGCGGGTAACAACGCGAAGGCCGACAAGCTGGCCCGGGAACTGGAGGGCCGCCAGGCTCTGCTGGACCAGGCGCTGAAGGGCCTGGAGGAGTTCGGCGGCTGACGCCCCGTACACCGTATTGGGTGGGCATCACCGGAATCGTCCGGTGATGCCCACCCAGTTTGTTACCGGCTCTCAACACTGGCTGCGCACTGGGAGCACCTGACACCTGTGTACCGTTGTACGGTGCCGCAGGTGGCGGCCTTCTGCCGGGCGACTACCAGGATTGAATGTGACGCATACCCAAATACGGGCTGATGTTCCTGACACCCTTCTCGTTGCCGAGCCCCTTGTCAGCAAGAAGGACTCCGGCCTTCGGGGTGTCGGCCGGCGCGTACTGGCGAACCTGCTGCGTGCACGGAAGGCGCTGCTGATCCACATCGCGCTGCGTGCCACCGGACTGGCCGTCATGGCGGTGTGGGCGCAGCGCAAGGGCGTGCAGCCGCTGGAGATCCTGGGCGGGCGCTGGGACGCGGTGTACTACCTGCACATCGCGGAGAGCGGGCTGACCACGCCGCTTGCCTCGCCGTCACCGTGCGGGTTCGCCGGGCCGGGATGCCAGATGGCGTTCTTCCCGGTGTACCCGATGATGATCCGCTACACCTCCTACCTCACCGGTCTGCCGATGAACTGGGTGGCGATGGGGCTGGCGCTGTTCGCGTCGGTCATCGCGGCCTGGGGCATCTTCGCGGTCACCGACAAGATCTACGGCCGCCGGGTCGCGCTGTTCACCTGCGCGCTGTTCGCGATCGTGCCGGCCGCGCTGGTGCAGTCGATGGCGTACACCGAGCCGCTGTTCCTGGCGCTGTCGGTGTGGGCGATGTACGCGGTGATGTCGAAGGCATGGCTGACGGCCGGCACGCTCGCGCTGGTCGCCGGTGCCACCCGGCCCTCGGGATCGGCCATCGTGGCCGCGGTGGTGCTGGCCGCGGTCTGGGAGTTCGTGCAGTGGCGCCGCAAGAAGCGGACCAAGCGGCCCCCGGTCGGCCGGATGGTCACCGCTTCGCTGATCGCGCCCCTGGGCTGGTTCGGCTACGTCGGATACGTCGGCTACCACTTCGGGCGCTGGGACGGCTACTTCGAACTCCAGCGCCGCTGGGGCTCGGTCTACGACGGCGGTTTCGACACGCTGACGGAGCTGAAGAAGACCTTCACCGAGGTCCACACCACCCTCAACCACGTGGTGGTCTCCCTCACCGTGGTGACCGCGGTCATCCTCTTCGTCATCATGACCCGCCGGCGCCGACCCCCGGCCGTCGTCTGGATCTTCGCCGCCATGATCATGCTCATGGCGCTCGGCGGTGCGGGCTTCTACTTCTCCAAGATGCGCTTCATCCTCCCCGCCTTCCCCCTGCTGTTCCCCTTCGCCCTGGCCCTCGCCAGAGCCAAGCGCAGCACCGTCCTGTGGATCATCGGCGGCGCCACCTTCACCTCCGCCATCTTCGGCGGCAACCTCAACTTCGTCTGGTGGGGCTGTCCCTGATCCCCTGACCGCCCCGGACGCCACCTGTCCCGAAACATCCGCACACGGCCATGGGCGCCACCCCCTCGGGGTGGCGCCCATGGCCGTTCTGCGTTCTGCGCCCCGTGGACCAGGGCCTGCGGGCTACGGCCTGCGGGCCGAGGTCACGCGGTAGACGTCGTAGACGCCCTCGACGCCCCGTACGGCCTTCAGGACGTGCCCCAGGTGCTTCGGGTCGCCCATCTCGAAGGTGAACCGGGAGGTGGCCACCCGGTCGCGCGAGGTCTGCACGGCCGCCGAGAGGATGTTCACGTGCTGGTCCGACAGGACCCGGGTGACGTCGGACAGCAGCCGGGACCGGTCCAGGGCCTCGACCTGGATGGCGACGAGGAAGACGGAGGACTGGGTGGGGGCCCACTCGACCTCCAGTATCCGCTCGGGCTGCTGGGAGAGGGAGTCCACGTTGACGCAGTCCGCGCGGTGAACCGATACGCCGCTGCCCCGCGTGACGAACCCGATGATCGGGTCGCCCGGCACCGGGGTGCAGCAGCGGGCCAGCTTGACCCAGACGTCGTCGACGCCCTTCACCACCACGCCCGGATCGGCGTTGTTGCGGCGCTTGGCGCGGCCGCGGGCCGGCGGGATGCTCTCCTCGATGTCCTCGTTGGCGGCCTCCTCGCCGCCGAGGGCCTGCACGAGCTTCTGTACGACGCCCTGCGCGGCCACATGGCCCTCGCCGATCGCCGCGTACAGGGAGGAGATGTCGGGGTAGCGCATCTCGTGCGCCAGGGTGACGAGCGAGTCGCCCGTCAGGATGCGCTGGATCGGCAGGTTCTGCTTGCGCATGGCCCGCGCGATGGCGTCCTTGCCGTGCTCGATCGCCTCGTCGCGGCGCTCCTTGGAGAACCAGGCCCGGATCTTGTTGCGGGCCCGCGGGGACTTGACGAAGCCCAGCCAGTCGCGGGACGGGCCGGCGCCCTCGGCCTTGGAGGTGAACACCTCGACCAGGTCGCCGTTGTCCAGGGTCGATTCGAGCGGCACCAGGCGCCCGTTGACCCGCGCCCCTATGGTGCGGTGACCGACCTCGGTGTGGACGGCGTACGCGAAGTCCACCGAAGTGGCGCCCGCGGGCAGCGCTATGACATCGCCCTTGGGCGTGAAGACGAAGACCTCGTTGCGGGACAGGTCGAAGCGCAGCGAGTCCAGGAACTCGCCCGGGTCCTCGGTCTCCTTCTGCCAGTCCAGCAACTGCCGCAGCCAGGCCATGTCGTTGACGGTGTCCTGGCCCGCGCTGCCCTTGGCCGCCTGCGGCACGTCGGTGCGCACCTTGGAGGTGCCGGCGACCGTCTGCTGCTTGTACTTCCAGTGCGCGGCGATGCCGTACTCGGCGCGGCGGTGCATGTCGAAGGTGCGGATCTGGAGTTCGACGGGCTTGCCGCTGGGTCCGATGACCGTCGTGTGGAGCGACTGGTACATGTTGAACTTGGGCATCGCGATGTAGTCCTTGAACCGGCCGGGGACCGGGTTCCATCGCGCGTGCACGGTGCCGAGGGCGGCGTAGCAGTCCCGGACGGTGTCCACGAGGACGCGGATGCCCACCAGGTCGTAGATCTCCGCGAAGTCACGGCCGCGGACGATCATCTTCTGGTAGACGCTGTAGTAGTGCTTGGGCCGGCCGGTGACGGTGGCCTTGATGCGGGCCGCCCGCAGGTCGGCCTGCACCTCGTCGGTGACGACCGCGAGGTACTCGTCGCGCTTGGGGGCCCGCTCGGCGACCAGCCGTACGATCTCGTCGTACATCTTGGGGTAGAGGATCGCGAAGGCGAGGTCCTCCAGCTCCCACTTGATCGTGTTCATGCCCAGCCGGTGGGCCAGGGGCGCGTAGATCTCGAGGGTCTCGCGGGCCTTCTTCTCCTGCTTCTCCCGCTTGAGGTAGCGCATCGTGCGCATGTTGTGCAGGCGGTCCGCGAGCTTGATGACGAGGACCCGGGGGTCCTTGGCCATGGCGACGACCATCTTGCGCACGGTCTCGGCCTGCGCGGCCTCGCCGAACTTGACCCGGTCGAGCTTGGTGACACCGTCCACGAGCAGGGCCACGGCGTCGCCGAAGTCGCGTCTGAGCTGGTCCAGCCCGTACTCGGTGTCCTCGACGGTGTCGTGCAACAGGCCCGCCATCAGCGTCGCGGGGTCCATGCCGAGCTCGGCGAGGATCGTCGTCACCGCGAGCGGATGGGTGATGTACGGGTCGCCGCTCTTGCGCTTCTGGCCGCGGTGCCAGCGCTCGGCGACCTGGTACGCCTGCTCGATCTGGCGCAGGGTCGCCGTCTCGATCTTCGGGTCGTTGCTGCGGACTATACGGAGGAGGGGTTCCAGTACCGGGTTGTACGGGTTGGAACGCTGGACGCCGAGGCGCGCGAGCCGGGCGCGCACGCGGTTGGAGGACCCGGCCGGCTTCGCCGGAGCGGGCTTGACCGGCGGGGCCGGCGCGGGCGTGGCTGCGGCCGCCGCCTGTTCGGCTTGCCCGGTCTGCGGGTCGGGCTGCGCGGCGGAGAGTGGCTGGACCTCGTCTGGCAAGAGCGCTCCTCAGGGGGTCCCCCCGGACGGAGTCGGGGGAGGATCCGGGTCCCCGGTCAGGTCCGGATAACCCATGGTAGCGAGGGTTGCGCCGGCCCGTTCCCCTCGGCCCCGGCTCCGTACGGCCCGGCCCCGGCTCCCCGCCCCCGCGCACGGGGCCCGGTTACGCGCAAGCGGCGGGCACCCGGGGATCCCGGATGCCCGCCGCTTCGTACGACGGGGTCGTCAGACCACGATCAGCGCGTCCAGCGGAGCACCGGCCAGGGCCGGCTCCAGCTTCGCGCGGCCGGGCAGGAACGACAGCTCCATCAGCACCGCCACGCCCGCGACCTGGGCTCCGGCCCGCCGGATGAGCGAGAGCGAGGCCTCCGCGGTACCGCCGGTGGCCAGGACGTCGTCGATGACCATGACCCGGTCACCGGCCGACAGGTCCTCGGCGTGGACCTCGATCTCCGCGGTCCCGTACTCCAGCTCGTAGGACTGCGAGAGCGTCGCCCCCGGGAGCTTCCCGGCCTTGCGCACCGGGACGAAACCGATCCCGGCCTGGACGGCGACGGGGGCCGCGAGGATGAACCCGCGCGCCTCCAGGCCGACGATCTTGGTCGCGCCGTACCGGCCGGCCAGCTCCACGAGCGCGTCCGTCAGGGCCGCGAAGGCCTTCGGGTCGGCCAGCAGCGGGGTGATGTCCTTGAACATCACCCCCGGCTTCGGGTAGTCCGCGACGTCCTTGATCCGGCTGAGCAGCAGCTCGCGCACCTCGGGAGAGCAGGCGTTCACCGGCGCCGCCGTCCCGGGCCCTGGCCCTGCGCGACGACCTGCGGAGCGTCCTCGCCGTCGTGGCCCTCGTCGGCCGACTCGCCCTTGGCCGCCGCGGCGGCCCGCTTCGCGAGCACCCGCTTCTTGAGCGCCTTCATGGCGGGCTCGCGCTCCTTGAGGTCCACGACCAGCGGGGTCGCGATGAAGATCGAGGAGTACGCACCGGCGGCGAGGCCGACGAACAGCGACAGCGAGATGTCGTTCAGCATGCCCGCGCCGAGGAAACCGCCGCCGATGAAGAGCAGCGCCCCGACCGGGAGCAGCGCCACGACGGTGGTGTTGATCGAGCGGACCAGGGTGCCGTTGATGCTGCGGTTGGCGATCTCGCTGAACGTGAAGCGGGTCTGCTTCGTGATGTCCTTCGAGCCCTCCTTGAGACCGTCGAAGACGACGACGGTGTCGTAGAGGGAGTAGCCGAGGATCGTCAGCAGACCGATCACGGTGCCCGGCGTGACCTCGAAGCCGACCAGCGCGTAGATGCCGACGGTGATGGTGAGGTCGTGGATCAGCGCGATCAGCGCCGCGACCGCCATCCGCCACTCGAAGGCGATCGCGAGGTAGATCACCACGAGGATCATGAAGATGCCGAGGCCCGTCCAGGCCTTGTTCGCGATCTGCTCGCCCCAGCTGGGGCCGACCAGGTCCGCGTTGATGTCGGCTTCGGTGACCTTGAGGTCGGTGGCGAGCTGCTTCTTCACGCCGGCCGCGTCATTGGTGTCCAGACCGGAGATCTGGATGCGCATGCCGCCGGTGCCGAGCTCCTGGACGATCGCGTCGTGGCCCGAGGCCTTCTCCGCGTCCTCCGTCACCCTGGCGACGGAGACGGTGGTCTTCGGGGTGGTGAAGACCGCACCGCCCTTGAACTCGATGCCCATGTTGAGGCCTTGGACGGCCAGGGCCACGATCGCCGTGATGGTGATCAGGATGGAAACGCCGTACCAGAGAAAGCGCTTGCCGACGAAGTCGTAGCCGACCTCACCGCGGTACAGCCTGGCGCCGAGATCTCCCAGCTTCGACATCTCTCACGCCTCCTTTGCGTCGACGGGGGCGGACACGGCGGCGGCACTCGCACCGGTACCGGTACGACGGGACCGGCGCAGCGGCGGCTTGGCGCCGAGCCGCTTCGGGTCCAGCCCGGACCACGGGTGGCCGCTGGAGAAGAACTTCGTACGGGCCAGCAGCGTCATGACCGGCTTGGTGAAGAGGAACACCACGACCACGTCGAGCAGCGTCGTCAGACCCAGCGTGAAGGCGAAGCCCTGGACCTTGCCGACGGTGACGATGAACAGCACCGCGGCGGCGAGGAACGACACGAAGTCGGAGACCAGGATGGTGCGCCGGGCCCGCGGCCAGGCGCGCTCCACGGCCGGACGCAGGGTGCGGCCCTCGCGGATCTCGTCACGGATGCGTTCGAAGTACACGATGAACGAGTCCGCCGTGATGCCGATGGCCACGATCGCACCGCAGACGGCGGGCAGGTTCAGCGCGAACCCGATGCCCTTCCCGAGCAGCGCCATGATCGTGTACGTGAGGACCGCGGACACCAGGAGGCTGATGATCGCGATGAACGCCAGACCCCGGTAGTAGACCAGCAGGTAGATCACCACGAGGAGCAGGCCGATCGCACCGGCGATCAGGCCGGCCTTCAGCTGCTCGCCGCCGAGCGCGGCGGTGACGGTGGTGACGCTGTCCTCCTGGAAGGAGAGCGGCAGCGCGCCGTACGAGAGCATGTTGCCCAGGTCCATCGCGGACTGCTGGGTGAAGCCGCCGGAGATCTGGGCGTTGCCGCCGGTCAGCGCCTGGCTCACGGACGGGTCGGAGATGACCTGGCCGTCGAGCACGATCGCGAACTGGTTCTGCGGCATCTGCTTGGTGGCGAGCTCACCGGTGATCTTCGCGAACTTGTCCGCGCCCTTGTCGGTGAACTGCATCGTGACGATCCACTCGCCGGTCTGCGGGTCGATGATCCCCTTGGCGTTGTCCACGTCCTGGCCGTTGACTCCGGCCGGGCCGAGCACCCACTTGCCCCAGGTGTCGCCGCGCTTGCCACAGGCGAGCATCGGGTCCTCGGGCTTGGCTTCCTTGCCGGCCGCGGCGCGCTGCGCCTCGTTCGAGCAGTCCAGGGCGGCGAACTTCGCCTGCAGGTCGGCGACGGCGGCGTCCGCGCCCGACGGGGTCGGGGCCGGCGTCGTGGCCTTGTTGTCGTCTGCCTTCTTCGACTCGCTCGCCGAGGGCGTGGGAGTGGGGGCGCTCGGGGCCTTGAGGGCCTCGCTGAGCGCACGGCCCTGGGAAGTGGCGCTGGACGACGGGGTGGCCGACGGCTTGTTGGCGCCGTCGGTCTTCGGGGCGCCGGAGGCGCTCGCGGAGGGGTTCGCGGACGGGCTGCCGGACGGGCTGCCGGACGGCTGCGGCGTGGCGTCGGGGAGCGGCTCGCCGCCGGTGAACGCCAGGACGGGGCGGAAGTACAGCTGGGCGGTGGTACCGACCTGCTCGCGCGCCTGCTGCTCGTTCATCCCCTTGGGGATGTTCACGATGATGTGGTCGCGGCCCTGGGTCTGGACCTCGGCCTCCGACACGCCGAGACCGTTGACGCGGCGCTCGATGATGCCGACCGCCGTGTTCATGTTGGTCTCGTTGATCGCGTCCGGCTTGCCCGGCTCGCTCTTGGCCTTGAGCGTGATGCTCGTGCCGCCTGCGAGGTCGATGCCCAGCCGGGGAGTCGTCTGACCAGTGAGGAACATCCCCGCGGTGAGCGCCACCATCGCGATCAGGATGAACGCCAGGGCGCGCCCCGGCCTCCCCTGAGCCCCCGTGGGCCGCCGGCCCTTCTTCGGTGCTGCCACCTTGTCGTATCTCCCTGTCCAACCGTCCCGCGCCGGGTCAGCGCGCGGACGGCCACGAAATGTGTGGTGGGGACCCCTGCCCCCCGCAGAAGTTTCACTGGCGGGAACCGCGGCGGCCGCCGGTCGGGCGCCACCGCGGTTCCCGGCCGTGCGCTACTTCGCGCCGGCCTCGCCGTCGGTCTTGCCGTCGGTCTTGCCGTCCTTCGGCTCGTCGTCGGCCCCGGTGTCGGTGGCGTCCTTCTTGCCGAGGTCGAGCTTGGGAGCCTCGTCCTCGTCGCCCTTCGACAGGGTGGTCTTCGGCGTGTCCGCCTCCGCCTCGGTCAGCGAGGAGGCGTCGTCCGGGACGACCGGCGTGTCGAGGTTCAGATCTTCGGTGGTGCCGTGAACGATGCGGTTGTACTCCTCGTCCTCCAGCACAGCGCCGATGGCGTTCTTCGCGAAGATCGCGTGGACGCCGGGGGCCACCTCGAGGGTGACCGTGTCTTCACCGATCTCCTTCACCGTGGCGTACATGCCGCCGATGGTGCGGACCCCGGTGCCGGGCGTCATTTCGTTGCGCATCTGCGCGGCCGCCTGCTGCTTCTTCTTGGCGGAGCGGGTCATCAGGAACATGGCCCCGATGAGCACGATGAACGGGAGGAGTGTCACGAGATTCACGGGACGGAGATCCTTCGCACGACCGCACGGGAGACGGCCTTTTTCTACGGGGGTGGGCATGCCGACCCGAAGGGTCGGCATCGGCGGAGTCTAGGCGAGTCCACACCGATGGAACAACGCCCAGCATGGCACCGCAGTTCCTGAGCGGTCGAACCTCCGCGCCGTCAGGCCCCGAACAAGCCCTGTTGTCCGCTTGATCCACTCCCGCCCTGGTGGGGCGGTACGAGCCCCAGGTGAGCCCAGGCGGCGGGCGTCGCGACCCGCCCGCGGGGGGTACGCGCCAGCAGCCCCTCGCGCACCAGGAAGGGCTCGGCCACCTCCTCCACGGTCTCCCGCTCCTCACCGACGGCCACGGCGAGGGTCGACAGCCCGACGGGACCGCCGCCGAACAGCTTGAGCAGCGCCTCCAGCACGGCGCGGTCCAGCCGGTCGAGCCCGCGCGCGTCCACCTCGTACACCTGGAGGGCGGTACCGGCGACCTCGCGGTTGATCACCCCGTCGGCCCTGACCTGGGCGTAGTCGCGGACCCGGCGCAGGAGCCGGTTGGCGATGCGCGGGGTGCCGCGGGAGCGCCCGGCGATCTCGGCGGCGCCCTCGGCGTCGATCTCCACGTCGAGGAGGCGGGCGGAGCGGTGGATGACGCGCTCCAGCTCCTCGGGGGCGTAGAACTCCATGTGCCCGGTGAACCCGAAACGGTCGCGCAGCGGCGGCGGCAGCAGGCCGGCCCGGGTGGTGGCGCCGACCAGGGTGAAGGGCGGCAGTTCCAGCGGAATGGCGGTCGCACCCGGGCCCTTGCCGACGATGACGTCGACGCGGAAGTCCTCCATGGCCATGTACAGCATCTCCTCGGCGGGCCGGGACATGCGGTGGATCTCGTCCAGGAAGAGGACCTCGCCCTCCTGGAGCGAGGACAGGATCGCGGCGAGGTCGCCGGCGTGCTGGATGGCGGGGCCGGAGGTGATCCGGATGGGCGCTCCCATCTCGGCGGCGATGATCATGGAAAGGGTGGTCTTGCCGAGCCCGGGCGCGCCGGAGAGCAGGACGTGGTCGGCGGTGGCGCCGCGCTGGCGGGCCGCCTTGAGGACGAGGTCCAGCTGCTGGCGGACCTTCTCCTGGCCGACGAACTCCCCGAGGTCCTTGGGCCGCAGTGCCGCCTCGACGGCGGTGTCCTCGCCGTCCGCCGCCGCGGCGACGAGCCGTTCGGCCTCGGCTGCGTCGGTGTCGTCGTCCCAGTTCACGGTGTCAGTCTGCCTTCTCGGTTCGTACGGTGGTCAGCGCGGCGCCCCCTGCCGCCGGGCGCGGCCGCGCGGGCTCGGCGCGGCGGCGGGCGGCGGGGCTCAGCGGGCCCGGTTGAGGGACTGGAGGGCGGCGCGCAGCAGCTGCGGCACGGGGGCCGAGCCGCCGGCCGCGATGGCCTCCTCGGCCTGCGGGGTGACCGCAGAGACGGCCTCCTCCGCGTCCCGGGAGGCGTACCCCAGCCCGATCAGCGCGGCGGTGAGCTGCTCCGTCCACGGCGCGGGCCCCGGCGCGGCGGCCCGCTGCGCCCCGACCAGGCCGCTCGTCCCCAGCGGCGCGCCGAGCTTGTCCTTGAGCTCCAGCAGCAGCTTCTGGGCGCCCTTCTTGCCGATGCCCGGCACCGCCATCAGGGACTTCTCGTCCCCCGTCGAGACGGCCAGCCGCAGCGCGTCCGGGCGGTGCACGCCCAGCATGGCCTGCGCCAGCCTCGGCCCGACCCCACTGGCGGTCTGGAGCAGTTCGAAGACCTGCCGCTCGTCGTCGTCGGCGAAGCCGTACAGGGTCAGCGAGTCCTCCCGTACGACCAGGGAGGTCGCCAGCCGGGCGGGCTCGCCCGTCCGCAGCCCGGAGATGGTGTTCGGCGTGCAGTGCACGGCCATGCCCACTCCCCCGACCTCGATCACGGCCAGGGTGGGGGCGAGCGCGGCGACCTGTCCGCTGACGAAGGCGATCATCGGGTACGGCCTTTCAAGGCGGAGGCTGGGGAGGCAGCGGCGTGCAGGGCCACCGCCTGCTGGAGGCGGTTCTGGGCGGGGGCCCGCCAGATGTGGCAGATGGCGAGCGCGAGGGCGTCGGCGGCGTCGGCCGGCTTCGGCGGGGCGGACAGCCGCAGCAGCCGGGTCACCATCGCCCCGACCTGCGCCTTGTCGGCCCGCCCGCTGCCGGTGACGGCCGCCTTGACCTCACTGGGGGTGTGCAGGGCGACCGGCAGCCCGCGGCGCGCCGCGCACAGCATGGCGACGGCACTCGCCTGGGCGGTGCCCATCACCGTGCTGACGTTGTGCTGGCTGAAGACCCGCTCCACGGCGACGACTTCGGGCCGGTGCTCGTCGAGCCAGGCCTCGATGCCCTGCTCGATGGCGACGAGCCGGTTCCCCAGCTCGGCGTCCGCGGGCGTGCGGACGACCCCCACTCCGAGCATGGTCAGGGGACGGCCGGCGACACCCTCGACCACGCCGATACCGCACCGCGTCAGCCCCGGGTCCACGCCGAGAACTCGCACCTGGCCCCCTCCCCTCCGTACGGACGCACCGCCGCCGCCCGCGCGGAGGCGGCCGATCACCGTCCTGGCCGCTCGATCGATCGTCGCGGTCGCCAGACTAACCGGCGCCTATGACAACGCGACGGGCCGACGGGGTGTGTCCCCGTCGGCCCGTCACCACAGTCCGCAGACGCGGCCCTACGCGTCGACCTTCTCCATGACCTCGTCCGAGACGTCGAAGTTGGCGAAGACGTTCTGCACGTCGTCGCTGTCCTCCAGCGCGTCGATCAGCTTGAAGATCTTGCGCGCGCCGTCCTCGTCCAGCTCGACCTGCATGGTCGGCAGGAAGTTGGAGTCGGCCGAGTCGTAGTCGATGCCCGCCTCCTGGAGCGCGGTGCGCACCGCGACCATGTCGGTGGCCTCGCTGATGATCTCGAAGCTGTCTCCGAGGTCGTTGACCTCTTCGGCACCCGCTTCGAGCACCGTCTCCAGAACGTCGTCCTCGGAGAGCTCACCCTTGGGCAGGATGACGACGCCCTTGCGGTTGAACAGGTACGAGACCGAGCCCGGGTCGGCCATCGAGCCGCCGTTGCGGGTCATGGCGACACGCACGTCGGACGCGGCACGGTTGCGGTTGTCGGTGAGGCACTCGATGAGCACCGCGACGCCGTTCGGACCGTAGCCCTCGTACATGATCGTCTCGTAGTCGGCGCCGCCGGCCTCCAGGCCGCCGCCGCGCTTGACCGCGGAGTCGATGTTCTTGTTCGGGACGGAGCTCTTCTTGGCCTTCTGGACGGCGTCGAAGAGGGTCGGGTTGCCGTCGATGTCGGCGCCGCCCATACGGGCCGCGACCTCGATGTTCTTGATCAGCTTCGCGAAGAGCTTGCCGCGCTTGGCATCGATCACGGCCTTCTTGTGCTTCGTCGTAGCCCATTTAGAGTGGCCGGACATCCGCCTGTCTCCTTCGCGTAACCAACAGTGTTCGCCAACGATCCTACCGGGACCCGGTCACAGCCCGGCGCGCACCATGTCGACGAAGTACGCGTGAACGCGGTCGTCGCCGGTCAGCTCGGGGTGGAACGACGTGGCGAGCACGTTTCCCTGCCGCACGGCGACCGTGTGGCCGTCGTACGTGGCGAGGACCTCGGCCGAGGCGCCGACCGACTCGACCCACGGGGCGCGGATGAAGACGCCCTCGACCGGGCCGTCCGCTATGCCCGCGAAATCGACCTTCGCTTCGAAGGACTCGTTCTGCCGGCCGAAGGCGTTGCGGCGCACGATCATGTCGATGCCGCCGAGCGTCTCCTGGTCCTCACGGCCGTCCAGCAGCTTGTCGGCGAGCATGATCATGCCCGCGCAGGTGCCGTAGACCGGCATTCCGGCCCGCACGCGCTCGCGCAGCGGCTCCAGCATGCCGAACAGCACGGCGAGCTTCGACATGGTCGTCGACTCGCCGCCGGGGATCACCAGGGCGTCCACCTCGGCGAGCTCCTCGGGACGCCGGACCGGCCTGGCCACGGCGTCCGCCGCGGCCAGGGCGATCAGGTGCTCCCGTACGTCGCCCTGAAGAGCCAGGACACCGATCACGGGGGTGTTCGTCATGTCGGTACTACCAGCCGCGGTTGGCGTAGCGCTCGGCCTCGGGGAGGGTGTCGCAGTTGATGCCGACCATGGCCTCGCCCAGGTTGCGGGAGGCGTCCGCGATGATCTTCGGGTCGTCGTAGAAGGTGGTGGCCTTCACGATGGCGGCGGCGCGCTTGGCCGGGTCGCCGGACTTGAAGATGCCGGAGCCGACGAAGACGCCCTCGGCGCCGAGCTGGCGCATCAGGGCGGCGTCGGCCGGGGTGGCGACGCCACCGGCGGAGAACAGCACGACCGGGAGCTTGCCGAGCTCGGCGACCTCCTTGACGAGCTCGTACGGCGCGCGCAGCTCCTTGGCGGCGGCGAACAGCTCGTTGTTGTCGTAGCCGCGCAGGCGGGCGATCTCGTTCTTGATCTGGCGCAGGTGGCGGACGGCCTCGACCACGTTGCCGGTGCCGGCCTCGCCCTTCGAGCGGATCATGGCCGCGCCCTCGGCGATGCGGCGCAGGGCCTCGCCCAGGTTGGTGGCGCCACAGACGAAGGGGGTGGTGAAGGCCCACTTGTCGGAGTGGTTGACCTCGTCGGCCGGGGTCAGGACCTCGGACTCGTCGATGTAGTCGACGCCGAGGGACTGCAGGACCTGCGCCTCGACGAAGTGGCCGATGCGGGACTTGGCCATGACCGGGATCGAGACGGCCTCGATGATCTCTTCGATCATGTTCGGGTCGGACATGCGGGCCACGCCGCCGTCCTTGCGGATGTCGGCCGGGACCCGCTCCAGGGCCATGACGGCCACGGCGCCGGCGTCTTCGGCGATCTTCGCCTGCTCGGCGTTGACCACGTCCATGATCACGCCGCCCTTGAGCTGCTCGGCCATGCCGCGCTTGACGCGGGAGGTGCCGATCGCGGACTCAGCGGACTGCGGGGTGGAGGGAAGCGTGCTCACGGATTGACCTCACTCGAAGGAAGACGGGTGCTGCGGTTCTACTGCGCTGAGCAAACCTCCCCCGACCAGTCCACTGCAAGGGCCAATGAGGAGCCGGTGGCTCCTTCCGATTTGGCCATTGGGTACAACTGGGGGCGCTCAGGGCCGCTCGGCAAGATCCACCGGCGGCTCGTCGTCCATCTCGAACGCGAGCGGGAAGGGGGCGTGTCCGGCCAGCCGGAACCAGCGGACCTTGCGGTGCCGGCGCAGGGCGCGGGCCGCCCGTACGGCGTCGTTGTGGAACCTGCGGGCCATCGGCACCCTGCGGACGGCCGCCGCCAGCTCCTCGGTGGCCTCCGCCCCGCCCGGGGCCGCCTTCAGCACCTCGACCTGGTCCACGTCCGCGAACACCGCGCGCAGCGCCTGGCTCAGCTCGCTCTCGGCGACCTCGCGCTGCTCCTCCTCGGCCTGCCGGGCCGCGTGCGCGGCCTCGTACAGCACCAGCGAGGAGGCGGGGTCGAGCACCCCGGAGGTGGCCACCTCCAGCACCACCGAGGCCCGCCGCACCAGCTGCGCGTCGAGCGCGGCCCGGGCGGCGTCCATCCGCGAGTGCAGACGGTCGAGCCGGCCGGCGGTCCAGCTGAGGTAGACCCCGATGACACCGAGGGCCAGGGCAATCCAGACAAGGGTTTCGATCACGGGCGGCGACTCTACCGGGCCGTCCGCGGGGGCCCGGGCTCACGGCCTGCGGGAGCCCGGACCGGGCGGCGATCGCCGGCCGGGTCCCGTCAGGCGGACGGGTCCCGGGTCAGCCCCAGGCGCGTGCGGAGCGGCACGCGCTCGTCTTCTGCCACGGCCGCCGCGCCGTCGGTCACCGTTTCGTAGACGGCCAGGATGTCCGCCCCCACGGTCGACCAGTCGAAGCGGCGTACGTGGGCCGAGCCGCGGGCGCTCAGCCGGGCGCGGCGGTCGGGGTCGCGCAGCAGGGTGATCGCGGCGGCCGCCAGTGAGCCGGCGTCCTCATTCGCGAAGAGGTCGCCGGCCCCGCCCTGGTCCAGGACCTGTGCGAAGGCGTCCAGGTCGGAGGCGAGGACCGCGGCGCCCGCCGAGAGGGCTTCGACGAGGATGATGCCGAAGCTCTCGCCGCCGGTGTTCGGGGCGACGTACACGTCGACGCTGCGCAGCAGGCGCGCCTTGTCCTCGTCGGAGACCATGCCGAGGAACTCCACCCGGGAGCGCAGGGAGGCCGGCAGGGAGGCCACCGCCTCCTCCTCGTCGCCCCGGCCCGCCACGAGCAGCCGTACGTCCGGGCAGGCCTCCGCGATCTTCGGGAAGGCGGCCATCAGGACCGGCAGGCCCTTGCGGGGTTCGTCGATGCGGCCGATGAAGCCCAGGGTCTGCCCGCCCCACTCGGCCTTGGGCTCGGCCTTGGCGAAGAAGTCCACGTCGACCCCGTTGGGGATCACCACCGCGTCCCCGCCCAGGTGCTCCACCAGGGTGCGCCGCGCGTACTCGCTGACCGCGATCCGGGCGCTGATCTTCTCCAGCGCCGGCTGGAGGATCGGGTACGCGGCGATCATCGCGCGCGAGCGGGGGTTGGAGGTGTGGAAGGTGGCCACGATCGGGCCCTGGGCCGCCCAGCAGGACAGCAGGCCGAGCGACGGCGAGGCCGGTTCGTGGATGTGGATCACGTCGAAGACCCCGTCGTGCAGCCAGCGCCGTACCCGGGCCGCCGAGAGGAAGCCGAAGTTCAGGCGGGCCACCGACCCGTTGTACGGCACCGGCACCGCCCGGCCCGCCGAGACCACGTAGGGCGGCAGCGGGGTCTCGTCGTCGGCGGGGGCCAGCACGGACACCTTGTGGCCGCTGCGGATCAGGTGCTCCGCCAGGTCACGGATGTGGAACTGGACGCCGCCCGGTACGTCCCACGAGTACGGGCACACGATGCCGATCTTCACTGCGTGCGCTCCTCCAGATCGTCGAGCCACAGACGCTGCAACATGTGCCAGTCCTCCGGGTGCTCGGCGATGCCCCACGCGAAGGCGTCCGCCACGGCCTGGGTCATCACGGCGGTCTTCTCGACCCGCGTCCCGGTCTTCGGCACCTCCACCTCGGGGTGGATCCGGCCGTACATCTTCGGGGTGTCCCCGTAGTGCAGGGTCGCCGGGAGCAGCACGGCGCCCGTCTGCTGGGCCAGCAGGGCGGGCCCGGCGGGCATGCGGGTGGCGGCCCCGAAGAAGTCCACCTCCACCCCGGAGGCCGACAGGTCCCGGTCCGCGACGAGGCAGACCAGGCCGCCGGAGCGGAGCCGGCGGGCGAGGGTGCCGAAGGCGGCGCCGCCGTTGTGCGGCAGGACCTCCATGCCCAGGCTCTCGCGGTAGGCCACGAAGCGGTCGTAGAGGGTCTCGGGCTTGAGCCGCTCGGCGACCGTGGTGAAGGGAACGCCGATGTGGCCGATGGCCCAGCATCCGGCGAGGTCCCAGTTGGCCAGGTGCGGCAGGGCCACGATGACCCCGCGCCCGGTGGCGAGGGCCTCGCGCAGCAGGTGCTCGTCCTGGAACTCGACGTCCGTGCGGAAGCGCTCCGGGTCCATCGTGGGCAGCCGGAAGGACTCCATCCAGTAGCGCATGTACGAGCGCATGCCCGCCTGCGACAGCTCCCGGAGCCGCTCGGGGGTGGCGTCCGGCACGACGCGCGCCAGGTTCGACTCCAGCCGCAGCACGCTCTTGCCGCGGCGCTTCCAGGCCACGTCGGCGATCTTCCGGCCGAGGGCCACGGCCGCCGGCTCCGGCAGCTTCTTCACGGCCGCCCAGCCGAGCCCGTACAGCCCGTCGACCAGCTTGTCCTGCGCCGCCCCCATCAGGCCGCCCCGCCTTCGGCCGTGGCGGCCTCGGCGTCGGCTTCCGCCGCCTCACGGCGTACGGTGACCACCCGCTGGATCAGCGTGACGAGCGAGCCCGCCGCCACGACCCACAGGGCGATCGGCAGCAGGACCCCGATCCACGAGGGGACCCCGAAGGTCTGGAGCCCGGACAGACCGGCCGCGACCAGCGAGATCACCAGTCGCTCGGCCCGCTCGATGAGCCCGTTGACGGCCACCGGCAGCCCGATCGACTCGCCCCGGGCCTTGGTGTACGAGACCACCTGCCCGCTGGCCAGGCAGAAGATCGACACCGCGCACAGCACGTTGTCGTGCCCGGAGCCCGCGTACCACAGGGCGAGCCCGCCGAAGATGGCCGCGTCGGCCACCCGGTCGAGCGTGGAGTCGAGGAACGCGCCCCACCTGCTGGAGACGCCGGCCTGGCGGGCCATGTTGCCGTCCACCAGGTCGGAGAAGACGAAGAGGGTGATGGTGATCGTGCCCCAGAAGAACTCGCCCCGGGGGAAGAAGACCAGCGCTCCCGCCACCACTCCGGCCGTGCCGATCAGGGTGACGGCGTCCGGGCTCACCCCCCGACGGAGGAGAAATGCGGCGAACGGCGTGAGAACACGCGTGAAGAATGCACGCGCGTACTTGTTCAGCATGGCCTTCCCGGAGGGTCGCTGGGCCGCACGGCCACATCGGCCACCGGCTGGCCCATCGTAGCCAGCGCCCCGCACCCCGGGTGCCGCGCACCCACCGGTTCGCGCCGGGCAATCCCCGCGCCGCTCCCCCGTCGCCTTCCGGACCGTGCCCGGTACGACGTATGGACGCAGTGTGACACCAGTGCAAAGCTCGAAGAACCCCAATCACCCTCCTCACCGCGACACCGGGAGGCACGATCATCATGGGAGCCACATCACACCAAGCCGGGGCCGCCGGCAGGGCACTGACGGCCGACCGCCCCGCTTCCGTACGGAACGTCGTGCTGGTCGGCCACAGCGGCGCCGGCAAGACCACTCTGGTCGAAGCCCTGGCGCTGACCGCCGGGGCCGTCAACCGCGCCGGCCGGGTCGAGGACGGCGGCACCGTCTCCGACTACGACGAGATCGAACACCGCCGCCAGCGCTCCATCCAGCTCTCCCTCGTCCCCGTCGAATGGGGCGGGATCAAGATCAACATCCTGGACACCCCCGGATACGCCGACTTCGTCGGAGAACTCAGGGCCGGTCTGCGTGCCGCGGACGCGGCCCTTTTCGTCGTCTCGGCCGCCGAAGGGGGCGAGGGACTGTCCGGGGCCACCCGCATGGTCTGGGACGAGTGCGAGGCCGTCGGCATGCCCCGGGCGATCGTCGTCACCCATCTGGAGGCAGCCCGCTCCGACTACACGCAGATGACCACCGTCTGCGGCGAGATCTTCGGCGCCGACGACCCGGACGCGGTCATCCCGCTCTACCTGCCCCTCCACGGGCCGGCCGGCCACGACGGGCACGCCCCGGTCACCGGCCTGCTCGGCCTGCTCTCCCAGCGGGTCTACGACTACGGCTCGGGCGAACGCGTCGAGCGCGACCCGGACCCCGCGGAACTCGCCCTGATCAGCGAGGCCCGCTCCCGCCTGATCGAGGGGATCATCGCGGAGAGCGAGGACGAGAGCCTCATGGACCGCTACCTCGGCGGCGAGGACATCGACATCAAGACGCTCGTGGACGACCTGGAGCGGGCCGTGGCCCGGGGCACCTTCCACCCCGTCCTGATGGCCGCCCCGGCCGCCGAGGGCGCCCGCCAGGGCCTGGGCACCGTGGAGCTCCTCGAACTGGTCACCGGCGGCTTCCCCACCCCCCTGGAGCGCGCCGCCCTCACCGTCACCGCCCCCGACGGCTCCGCCCGCCCCGAGGTCGGCTGCGATCCCGACGGCCCCCTCGTGGCCGAGGTCGTCAAGACCTCCTCCGACCCCTACGTCGGCCGCGTCTCCCTCGTCCGCGTCTTCTCCGGCACCCTGCGCCCCGAGGCGACGGTCCACGTCAGCGGGCACGGCCTGGCCGACCACGACGCGCAGGACCGGCCCCTGCACGAGGCGGACGAGCGCATCGGCGCCCTCTCCTCCCCCTTCGGCAAACAGCAGCGCGTCCTCAACCGGTGCATCGCCGGCGACCTCGCCTGCGTGGCCAAACTCACCCGCGCCGAGACCGGCGACACCCTCTCCTCCAAGGACCGGCCGCTGCTCATGGAGCCCTGGCCGATGCCCGACCCCCTGCTGCCCCTGGCGATCGAGGCCCACAGCAAGGCCGACGAGGACAAGCTCTCCCAGGCCCTGGCCCGCCTCGTGGCCGAGGACCCGACCCTGCGGCTCGAACAGAACCCGCACACCCACCAGCTCGTCCTGTGGTGCCTCGGCGAGGCCCACCAGGAGGTCGTACTGGAGCGCCTGCGGACCCGCTACGGAGTCCAGGTCGACCCCGTCCCGCACAAGGTCAGCCTGCGCGAGACCTTCGGCGCCACGGCGGCCGGACGCGGCCGCCACGTCAAGCAGTCCGGCGGCCACGGCCAGTTCGCCATCTGCGAGATCCAGGTCGACCCCCTCCCGCCCGGCAGCGGCCTGGAGTTCGTCGACAAGGTGGTCGGCGGAGCCGTGCCGCGCCAGTTCATCCCGTCCGTGGAGAAGGGCGTACGCGCCCAGGCCGCCCGCGGGGTCGCGGCCGGCTATCCGCTCGTCGACATACGCATCACCCTGCTCGACGGCAAGGCGCACTCGGTGGACTCCTCCGACGCCGCCTTCCAGACGGCGGGCGCCCTCGCCCTGCGCGAGGCGGCCGCCGAGGCCACGATCCACCTCCTGGAGCCCGTCGCCGAGCTCGACGTCCTGGTCCCCGACGAATACGTGGGCCAGGTCATGAGCGACCTCGCGGGCCGCCGCGGCCGCGTCGTCGGCACCGACCAGGCCGGCCCGGGGCGGACCCGGGTGCGCGCCGAGATCCCGGAGATCGAGATCGGCCGGTACGCCGTGGACCTGCGCTCCGTTTCGCACGGAACGGGCGGGTTCAGCCGTACGTACGCCCGGCACGAGCCCATGCCGCCGCAGCTGGCCGAAAAGATTCGAGAACAGGCCGAGAAGGGAACCTAGTCGGTACGGGGCGAGGACCCCGGCCGGACGACCGCCCACCCAACCCGCTTGCGGTGGGCGGTATTTCCCTGTCCCATGACCATGGGGCGGTGTCCGCCGATAGGCTCTTCGGCGCGGCAATGAGCACGACAGCGGGACATGCGGGACACACGGGACGCACAGTCCAGCACAGCAGAGCACAGGCAGCACACGCGGCACGCGCAGGACACGCAGGACACGCAGGACAGCAGTGGGCACAGACGCACAGCGATGGGGGCAGCGGTGGCGGACGACGGTTTCGACTTCAGGCCCGGAGCACAGATTCCACTTCAGGGGGGCGGCGGCCAGACCGCGGCGACCAACGCGCTCGCCTCGGCCGCGTACCGGGACGGCGGCAAGGACACCGCCCTGAGCTCCATACTCGACGCCAACAGCGAGAACCACCCGGCCACGGTGAAGCCCCCGAAGATCTCCCTCTTCGAGCCCAGCCTCGGCGAGGCCTTCTGCCGCGCCGTCGAGGCCCGCACCCTCGGCGCGGGCCGCAAGCCGCTGATCCAGTCCTTCGGCGCCGATCCGCAGACCGTGGTCGAGCACTGCCTGGCCGCCTCCCGCATCCGCAAGGACCGCGACCGCAAGCTCCGCCTGATCATGCTGGTCTGCGGGGTGCTCTTCCTGCCCGGGCTGCTGCTGTGGCTGGGCCTCTTCCAGCTCCGCAAGTCGCTCTCCTCGGGCGAGGGCAAGCGCTCCTGGCTCGGCACCGCCCTGCTGGTCGGCGTCGCCGTGGTGGTGGCGGTGCTGATGTTCCGGCTGCCCTTCACCGGGTTCCTCGGCCTCTACCTGCGCGGCATGATCATCGCTCCGGCGCTGGGCTGGCTGCTCGCCCGCCGGCTGTGCGAGTCGACCGCCGCCGACCTGCGCTCACGCTGGGACGGCCTGCTGGGCGGCGGGGCCGTCGCGGCCAAGATCCCCGAGGCGGTGCCGGGCAACCCGGACGAGAAGGCCCGCGAGGACCTGCGCCGCCAGCTCGCGAAGCTCACGGCCGAGGACCGCAGCAACTCCGCCTTCTACGCCGGCCCCAAGGGCATCCTCGGCATGGGCACCCGCTGGGGCAGCTGGCAGATGGCCGAGGAGCTGGCCCCCAAGACCGAGGGCGCCGAGATCCACCCCTTCCGCAGCTGGGACGTCATACGCGCGATCGACACCCAGCTGCGCAAGCTGGAGCGCGGCCCGCTGCACACCGGCGGCTTCCCGGCCGCCTCGATCCAGCACTGGATCGTCACGCCCATCGGCGAGGGCGCCGGGGAGGTGGCCCGCCCCACCGGCGAGGACGTGGACACCTTCCTCGTCAAGCCGCACGAGATCACCCGGATCTGCAACGAGCAGCAGTTCAGCGCGGGCAACCGGCACTACCTGGGCATCCAGTACCCGCTGTGGGACGGACAGCTCGTCATCACGATGCTGGTGACCGTCACCGTGCTCTACAAGACCCTGCGCGTGGACGTCACCGCGCACGCCCTGGGCCCCGTCCACGGCCTGTTCACCACGAAGCCCAAGGCGCCGGTGGTCGAGGTGCCCAAGAGCATCCGCTTCTGGGAGACCGTCGAGCGCCCGCTGCCGCTGGTGGACGCCCAGGAGGTGGTGCGCCTCACCGTGCGCGCCCCGCTGACCTGGTACCCGCCGATCCTGGACTACTTCGGCGGCAAGCTGGTCCTGCCGGAGCCGTTCGGCGTCCGCCACGTGTGGGCCGGCTCGATGTGGCGGCACCGGTTCATGGCGGACGACGCCCTGCGCACCGTGGCCCCCGTACTGCGTTCGGTGCACACCGCAGCGTTCAAGGTGCTGGAGGAGAACGGCGTCGACACCGACCGCTTCACCAACCGCTCCTCGATCATGAGCGGCCTCATCCAGGAGCCCTCGCCGCGCAAGGCGGACGTCTACGACGCCTAGTCGTACGAGGCCCCGGACGCGGCCCCGGACGCGGGCGGAGCCTGGACGGGCAGTCCCCGTCCAGGCGCCGTCCTCAGTCGACGGGCCAGGCGTCGGCGAGCATCTGCCGGGTGTCGGCGAGGAGTTGGGGCAGCACCTTGGTGTGGCCGACGACCGGCATGAAGTTCGTGTCCCCGCCCCAGCGGGGCACGATGTGCTGGTGCAGGTGCGCGGCGATGCCCGCCCCGGCGGCCGCGCCCTGGTTCATGCCGATGTTGAAGCCGTGCGCTCCGGACGCCTTGCGCAGGGCGAGCATGGCCCGCTTGGTGAGGTCCGCGAGCTCCGCTGTCTCGGGGCCGTCGAGCTCGGTGTAGTCGGCGACGTGCCGGTAGGGGACGACCATGAGGTGCCCGCCATTGTACGGGTACAGGTTCAGCACGGCGTAGACGTGCTTGCCGCGGGCCACGACCAGCCCGTCCTGGTCGGACATCTCCGGAATCCCGCAGAAGGGACAGCCGTCGCCGGCCTCCGGACCGGTCGGCTTGTTCTCCCCCTGGATGTAGGCCATCCGGTGGGGCGTCCACAGACGCTGGAACGCGTCCTGCGTACCCACACCGATCTGCTGCTCCGGCTCAATCGTCATGGGATGCAGCATATGACCTTGTCCCCGCGGGGCGTGTCGCCGGGGCGAGGACCGCTGTCCCCGCCGCGATGCTGGGCACATGCACCATGACGCCGAGACCCGTGACCAGGCCTGGGAGCGCCGGACCGAGCTCCCGCTCTTCTACGCCTCACTGGTCTTCATCGCGGGCTACGCGGTCCGCGTACTCGACCACCGGACGGACCCCGTCTGGCGGGATGCCGCCGCGCTGCTGGTCCTGGTGACCTGGCTCTGCTTCATCGTGGACTACGTGGTGCGGTTCTTCCTGAGCGGTTCGTCGCCGCTCGCCTTCGTCCGCCGGCACGGTCTGGACACCCTGGTGGTCGTCCTGCCGCTGCTGCGGCCGCTGCGCATGGTCAAGGTCCACGACGCGGTGCAGGACAGGAGGGACCGCCCGCGCCGCGGGCTGTACGAGCGGGTGATCACGTACGCCGGGCTCTCGGCGGTCCTGCTCGGCTTCTCCGGCGCGCTCGGCGTCTACCACCACGAGCACCGCGACCCGGCCTCGAAGATCCGCACCTTCGGGGACGCGGTGTGGTGGGTCTGCCAGACGCTGACGACGGTGGGCTACGGGGACATGACCCCGGTGACCCCCGTGGGGCGGCTGATCGCGATCGGGATGATGGTGTTCGGCATGGGGCTGCTGGGGGCGGTGACCGGCTCGTTCTCGGCCTGGCTGATCCAGATGTTCCGGCGGGAGGACGAGGAGGGGCCCCCGGGGAACGGAAGTTCCCCGGGGGCCCCTCGATGAGCTGCCGGCGGGCCGGTCAGACCTGGACGCGGTCCGCGACGACCTTGGCCAGCTTGGCCAGGGCCTCGTCCTTGGCGATGCCGTTCTCCTGCGAACCGTCGCGGTAGCGGAAGGAGACGGTGCCCGCGGCCATGTCCTCGTCACCGACGATGATCATGAACGGGACCTTGAGCTTCTGGTGGTTGCGGATCTTCTTCTGCATGCGGTCGGAGGAGGCGTCCACCTCGACCCGCAGGCCCTGCTTCTTCGCCGCGGCGGCGAACTCCTGCAGGTACTCCACGTGCCCGTCGCCGATCGGGATGCCGACGGCCTGGACCGGGGCCAGCCACGGCGGCATGGCACCCGCGTAGTGCTCCAGCAGTACGGCGAAGAACCGCTCGATGGATCCGAACAGCGCGCGGTGGATCATGACCGGGCGCTGGCGGGAGCCGTCGGGCGCGGTGTACTCCAGGTTGAACCGCTCCGGCAGGTTGAAGTCGAGCTGGACGGTCGACATCTGCCAGGTGCGGCCGATGGCGTCGCGCGCCTGCACCGAGATCTTCGGGCCGTAGAAGGCCGCGCCGCCCGGGTCGGGGGTCAGCGGGAGGCCCTGCTTCTCGGCGACCTGCTGGAGGACCGCGGTCGCCTCCTCCCAGACCTCGTCCGAGCCGACGAACTTCTCCGGGTCCTTGGTCGACAGCTCCAGGTAGAAGTCGGTCAGACCGTAGTCGCGGAGCAGGTTCAGCACGAAGGTGAGGGTGCGGTCGAGCTCGTCCGCCATCTGCTCACGGGTGCAGTAGATGTGCGCGTCGTCCTGGGTGAAGCCGCGGGCCCGGGTCAGGCCGTGGACGACACCGGACTTCTCGTACCGGTACACGGTGCCGAACTCGAACAGGCGCAGCGGCAGTTCGCGGTAGGAGCGGCCGCGCGCGTCGAAGATCAGGTTGTGCATCGGGCAGTTCATCGGCTTGAGGTAGTAGTCGGTACCACCGTCGAGCTGCATGGGGGGGTACATGCCCTCCGCGTACCAGTCCAGGTGGCCGCTCTTCTCGAAGAGGGCGCCCTTGGTGGCGTGCGGGGAGTAGACGAACTCGTAGCCCTCCTCCTCGTGCCGGCGGCGCGAGTAGTCCTCCATGGTCCGGCGGATGATGCCGCCGCGGGGGTGGAAGACGGCCAGGCCGGAGCCGATCTCGTCCGGGACGGAGAAGAGGTCCAGCTCATTGCCGAGCTTGCGGTGGTCGCGCTTCTCGGCCTCGGCGAGGAAGTCGAGGTGCGCCTTGAGCTCCTCCTTCGACGGCCACGCGGTGCCGTAGATGCGCTGGAGCATCGGGTTCTTCTCGCTGCCGCGCCAGTAGGCGGCCGCGTTGCGCATCAGCTTGAACGCCGGGATGTTGCGGGTGGTGGGCAGGTGGGGACCGCGGCAGAGGTCCTTCCAGCACAGCTCGCCGGTCTTGGCGTCGAGGTTGTCGTAGATGGTCAGCTCGCCGCCGCCCACCTCGACGTTCGCACCGTCGTCGGTCGAGGCCGCACCCTTGATGCCGATGAGCTCCAGCTTGTAAGGCTCGTCGGCGAGCTCCTCGCGGGCCGCCTCGTCGGAGACCACGCGGCGGGCGAACTTCTGCCCGCGCTTCTGGATCTCCTGCATCTTCTTCTCGACGGCCTTGAGGTCCTCGGGGGTGAAGGGCCGGGCGACGTCGAAGTCGTAGTAGAAGCCGTCGCGGACCGGCGGGCCGATGCCCAGCTTGGCCTCGGGGAAGAGCTCCTGCACGGCCTGCGCCATGACGTGCGCGGTCGAGTGGCGCAGGATGTTCAGGCCGTCCTCGGAGGAGATCTCCACCGGCTCGACGGTCTCGCCGTCCTTCACCTCGTACGAGAGGTCCTTCAGCTCACCTGCGATGCGCGCGGCGACGATGGTGCGCTCGCCGGCGAAGAGCTCCGCCGCCGTAGTGCCCGTGGCCACCACGCGCTCGTCCCGCTCGGAATCGCGTTGGATGATCACACGGACGTCTGACACCGGTCTCTCCTGACTCAGGGGGTGCGCGAGCGAACACTGCGCGCCTGAATCGTACCGAGCGCGGGGGCCGCGCTGCTAAACGGTTAACCGCGGGCTCCGGCCCGGCCTCCCACACCGGGCCCGGCCGGGTCCGCGGGTAGCGTGGGCGTTCGCGCCCCGCGACCCGGAGGGACCCGTATGACGAGCACGTCGATCCGCGTGCTGGACCTGGACCTGGCCGACACGGCCACCGCCGTCGCCGTCCACCGGATCGGCCGGGCCGCGTACGCGGTGGAGGCGGAGCTGATCGGCTTCGACGGCATCCCGGCCCTGCGCGAGAGCCTCGCGCAGATGCGGGAGCGGCCGCTGCACTGGATCGGGGCCGTCTGCGAGGACGGCGCGGTGGCCGGCTTCCTGGCCTGGGAGGACGCCGAGGACGGCGGGGTGTGCGTCGACCGGCTCTGTGTGGACCCGGCGTGGTTCCGCCGGGGCGTCGCCTCCCTGCTGTTCCGCCACCTGCCGGGCGGGCGCGCCGTGACGGTCACCACCGGCGCGGCGAACGCACCCGCCGTGGCGCTGTACGGGCGCCTCGGCCTCGTACGGGGCGAGGACTTCGAACCGGTCCCGGGGCTGCGGATGGCCTGCTTCTCCCGGAGGCATTGACACGGAAAAGTGTGAGTGGTTTATTACTCACATGAACACGGAACGACGACGACAGCTCTCCTCCGCGGAGGAACGCCGGGACACGGTGCTGCACACGGCCATCGGGGCCTTCGCCTCGCGCGGCTACTTCGGCACCACCACCACCGAGGTGGCCAAGGCCGCCGGCATCTCGCAGTCGTACGTCTACCGGCTCTTCCCCAACAAGGAGGCGCTGTTCACCGCCGTGGTCGAGCACTGCTTCACCCGCGTGCGGAGCAGCCTGGAGGAGGGGGCGGCGAACGCCGGCGGCAGCGCACCGGAAGCCGTCCTGGACGCCATGGGGGACGCGTACGCCCGCCTGATCGCGGACAAGGACCTGCTGCTCGTCCTCACCCACGCACAGGCGGCGGCGGTGTCCGAGGCCGCGGTCCGGGACACCGTCCGGGCGGGGTACGCCCGCCTGGTGGAATACGTGCGCGGCGCCTCGGGCGGCAGCGAGGCCGAGGTGCAGCAGTTCTTCGCGATCGGCATGCTCTGCCACCTGCTGGTGTCGATGGACACGCAGGACGTGGACGCACCGTGGACCCGCACCCTCTCGGCGGGGGTCCGGCACTACTGAGAAACAGCCGCGAAGGGCGGGCCCGGTCCCGCCCTTCCTTTGGCACCAAAGAGTGAGTGGTCAACCACACACACTCACGCACCACTCCCACCCGACGATCGAAGGAGCACCCACCATGAACGCCCACCCGCACACCGGCGCCCGCACCGTCGACGAGAACGCCCCCGTCATCGTCCGGCTGGAGACCACCGTCGCGGCCCCGCTCGCCACGGTGTGGGCACTGCACACCGACATCGCCGCATGGTCCGACTGGCACACCGGCGTCGAGCGGGTCGAGTTCGCCGGCCCCCTCGCCCCGGGTACCGCCTTCCGCTGGCTGACCCACGGCCTGGACATCACCTCGACGGTCCTGGAGGTGGTGCCCGGCGAGCGGATCGTGTGGGGCGGCCCCGCCCACGGGATCGACGGGGTCCACGTCTGGACGTTCCGCGAGAGCGCCGGGCTGGTCACGGTCCACACCGAGGAGTCCTGGGCGGGCGCCCCCGTCGAGGCCCGGCCCGCCGAGCTGGAGGCGGCCCTGCGCCAGTCGCTGGCGGAGTGGCTCGGGCTCCTGAAGTCCACCGCCGAAGCCCGCTGACCACCGCCCCTTCCTCCTGCTCCTGCTCCTGCTCCTGCTCCTGCTCCTGCTCCTGCTGCCGAAACCGAGGGCCGACACCATGAACAAGCCGTACCTGACGGGTCACTACACCCCCGTGGCCGACGAGATCACCGCGACCGGCCTGACGGTCGAGGGCACCCTCCCGCCCGAGCTGACCGGCCGGCTGATCCGCAACAGCCACAACCCCAAGCCGGGCATCACCCCCACCCACTGGTTCAAGGGCAGCGGCATGGTCCACGGCATCCGCCTGCGCGACGGCCGCGCCGAGTGGTACCGCAACCGGTGGGTCCACACCCCCGCCCTCGACGGCGCCCCGTACATGACCGAGCACGGCCCCGACCTGACGGCGAGCACCGCCGGCACCCACGTGATCGAGCACGCGGGCCGGCTGCTCGCCCTCAGCGAGGCCGCCCTGCCCTTCGAACTGACCGCCGACCTGGAGACCGTGGGCGCCTACGACTTCGGCGGCAAGCTCACCTCGGCGATGACCGCGCACCCCAAGGAGGACCCCAGGACCGGTGAGCTCCACTTCTTCGCCTCCTCGCCCTTCCCGCCGTTCCTGATCCACCACGTGGCCTCGGCCGACGGCCGGGTCCTCGACAGCCAGGAGGTCCCGGGCGCCGGCCCGGCCCTGAAGCACGACTTCGTGCTGACCGAGCACTACGTGGTCTTCCTGGAGGGTTCGGTCACCTTCGACCCCGCCGAGCACTCCGGCATCCCCTACCGCTGGAGCGACGCCCAGGCCTCCCGCATCGGGGTGATGCCGCGCGGTACGGGCGGCGCGGCCGCCATCCGCTGGTTCGAGACCGCCCCGGGCTACGGAATGCACTTCGCCAACGCCTACGAGGACCCGCGCGGCCGGATCGTCGTGGAGGGCCCGAGCGTGGGCCGCGAGGGCTGGCAGCGTTCGTGGAACTGGTGGGTCGGCGCCCCCGACCGCGGCGCCGAGCCCAACTCCGGCTCGCGCGGCCGCCGCTGGACCGTCGACCTGGCCGCCGGGAAGGTCACCGAGGAGCAGACCGACGACCTCACCGTGGAGTTCCCCACCATCAACGAGGACTACCTCGGCCGCGAACACCGCTACCAGTACGCCCTGTCCTTCCCGGACGACCTCGGCGTCGGCAACCACACCCTGGTCAAGTACGACCGCACCACCGGCGGGCGCCAGCTGCTGCCCTTCGGCACCGGCCGGCTGCCCAGCGAGGCCGTCTTCGTACCCGCCGCCGGCGCCGGCCCCTCCGACGAGGACGCGGGCTACCTGCTGACCGTCGTCAGCGACCTGAACGCCGACGCCTCGCAGCTCCTCGTGCTGGACGCGACCGACCTCACCGCGGCGCCGGTCGCGACCGTGCACCTGCCGCGCCGGGTGCCGGCCATGATCCACGGCTCCTGGATACCGGACGCCGACCTGGGCTAGTCGTCGGAGGGGAGCACCTCCGACGGGTCGAAGGCCTCGTCGAGGGACTTCATCAGCCGGTCCCGCTCGACCTCGTCGAGCGGGACCGGCGTCACGTCCGCCGCGTCCGTCAGCCTGCGGAAGCCGCCCCGGCGCTGGAGCCGGCCGCTGACCCGGACCGGCAGGCCCACCAGGTGCGCGTGGCCCGCCACGCGGTACGACTCCTCGTCCAGGGCGGCCCGTACGTACGGCACGTCCGCCCCCGACAGCACCCGCAGCCGGACCGTCCCCCCGCCCCCCGCCGCCGAGCGCCGCATCCGGACCACCGCCCCGGCCAGCCGGACCGGGACCGCCGGCTCGTCCCGGGTGTAGCGGGCCGCCGCCTCCCGGAGCACGGGGAGGTCGCCCGGGGAGAACTCCACCGGTTCCGGCCGGGCCGCGCACCCCGCCGGGACCCCGGCCGCCGGCGCCCAGGCCAGCGCGATCCGGGCCCCCTCGGAGCCCCGTACGAGCGCGATCAGCGCATCGGCGAGCTCCCGGCTGACCCCGGCCTCCACCGCCGCGTCGAAGGCCTCCATGCCGCCGGTGGCCCGCCGGTAGTCCACCGCCTCGCGGGCCGCGTGCAGCGCGTGGTGCAACCGGGCCATGGTGCCCCGCCCGCCGTCCACCGGGACGTACGCGGCCAGGCGCCGCCCGCCCGGCGAGGGCCCCACCAGCACCCCGTCCAGGGTCCGTTCGGCCTGCCTGCGGTGGCGGGCGCCGTAGTACCCGGCGCGGGCCCGGGCCGCGAGGGCCCCGGCCAGCAGCAGCTGCCGGGCGGCCGAGCGCAGCTGCTCCTGCACGGGCCAGGCCTCCGCGCCCCGGGGTGCGTACGCCCCCTCGGGGAACTCCCGCTCCCAGCGGATCTCGTCGCTCGGCACGCTCAGCCCGAACAGCACCTCCCGCGCCGACGGCAGCCCGCTGCGCGACAGCGCGGTCAGCGCCTCGTCCAGCAGGTCCGCGCAGTCGGGGAAGGCCCGGCTCTCGGGGACCAGCAGGCTGGTGCCGAGGTGCCCGGGCGGCGTCCACCGCCCGTACCGTCCGACGGGCCCGCCGCGCCGCAGCCAGCCGTGCCGGTGCAGCAGCGCGCCGAGCACGGCGGGGTCGACCGTCGCGGGATCGGGCGCGCCCGCGTCCGGGTACCCCGTGAGGTCCGGGGACGACAGCGGCTCCAGGTGCGGTGAGTGCCAGTTCATCAGGGTGTCCCTCCCGACCCGACCCGGGTCATGATCTCGCACAGCGCCCGGTCGTCGAAGATCCGCGTGGTCGGGATCCGTACGGTGGTCCGGCGCCGGCCGGTCACGGGCTGTCCGGCGAGGTTGGTCCAGTAGCAGCAGTGCCGCAGGTCGAGCCGGTCGTGCCCGGCGCTCAGCCACTGCTCGCGCTCCCTCGGTACGAGCATCACCACGAGGATCTTGTGCACGGCGACCGGTGTGCGGGCCAGCTTCACGAGGTGCTCGTTGTCGAGGGTGAAGCCGAAGGTGGCTCCGGCCGGCCGCGGCGGTATCTGGTAGGTCGCCTTCAACTGCACCTTGATGGTGACCTCGTCGTCGACGACGTGCTCGGGCGCACCGTGGCTGACGTGCCAGTCGATGCCGTTGTCCGGGAAGGGCTGGGAGAGCGAGCAGCCGGCCGCGGCCGCGACGGCGTGCAGGTATCCCACCTGGAGGGTCTCCATGCAGGCGGTGGTGGCGAGTGCGCCGCGCAGCGGTCCGGCCCCGGCGCCCGGCCGCGGACCGATCTGCCCCAGCGGCACCCCGCCCTGTTCGGGCTGTGCGAGCGCCATGGCCGGCTCCCCATGCCTTCCGGGCCCTGCCGAGTGAGGTGTCGGGGTGACGGCCGCTCATGTGTGCGGTCCCCCAGGGAAGTTGTCTCCGCAGCAGAGGAGTCGCAAACGGCGTACGGGGCAAACAGCCCGGGTATCACCGACTCGGGCAAGGGTGGCACGTTCCGAGGCGGCGGCGCCCGGATGCGCCCATCTGCCGACCGGGGACGAGGAGTTCGCCATGACACGCTGGTACGAGGGCCCGCTGGCCGCATTCGACACGGAGACGACCGGGGTGGACGTCGAGCAGGACCGGATCGTGTCCGCCGCGCTCGTCGTGCAGGAGTGCGCGGGCGGCCGCGTCCGCTCCACCCGCTGGCTCGTCAATCCCGGCATTCCGGTGCCCCCGGGCGCCACGGAAGTGCACGGGCTGACGGACGAGCACCTCCAGCGCCACGGCCGCTGGCCGGCGCCGGTGGTGGAGGAGATAGCCCGTGCGCTGGCCGAGCAGCAGGTGGCCGGCAGGCCGGTGGTGGTGATGAACGCGCCGTTCGATCTGACCCTGCTGGACCGGGAGTTGCGCCGGCACCGGGCGTCCTCGCTGGCCCGGTACCTGGACAACCGGCCGCTGACGGTGCTGGATCCGCGGGTGCTGGACAAGCACCTGGACCGCTACCGCAAGGGCCGCCGGACCCTGACGGACCTGTGCGCGCACTACGGGATAGAGCTGGAGGGCGCGCACGACGCGTCGGCGGACGCGATGGCCTCGCTCGAGGTCGTACGGGCCGTCGGGCGCCGGTTCGCCGGCCGGCTGGAGCGGCTGACGCCCGCGGAACTGCACACGCTCCAGGCGGTGTGGCACGCGGCGCAGGCGCGCGGCCTCCAGGCGTGGTTCGCGCGCCAGGGCACCCCGGAAGCGGTGGATCCGCACTGGCCGCTGCGCCCGGAGCTGGGGGCGGCGGCGTAGGCCGCGCCCTGACCGGCGGCCCCGGAACATGCGGAAGGCCGGTCCGTCTGAGACGGACCGGCCTCTCCCGGTGGGCGATACTGGGATCGAACCAGTGACCCCTTCGGTGTGAACGAAGTGCTCTCCCGCTGAGCTAATCGCCCGGGAACGGACTGAACAATACAAGAGCCTCGGGGTCTGTTCAAACCGCTTCCCCGCCGGCCGCCAGCCAGGCCGCGAGACCGCGCCGTCCCGCCCGCATCATGAGGGCGTGGTTGAGGCGGAACACCGGGCGTCCGGGCACCGCGAGCCGGCGCAGCAGCGCCTTGCGCACCTCGACCTCCTGCTCGTACAGCGCCCGCGCCCGGGTGCCGCCCGCGGCGCGCCCGCGCGCCCGTACGGTCCACCGCGCCCAGCCCTCCATGTCCCCGCGCAGCGCCACCTCCAGTACGCCGCGGGCGGGATCGCGCAGCAGTTCGGTGGCGGTGACGTGGAGGCCGTACGGGAGGACGGAGCGGATGAGGGCGGCGCCGGTGCGCTCGTCGACGGGCTCGACCCGGCGGACCTGGGGCCACCAGCGCGGGTACGCGCCGGCCTCCTCCAGGGCGGAGTAGACGAGGGCGGGCGGGGCGTCGAGATCCCACACGCTGCGGAAGCGGTAGCGGCTCCAACGGTCCCAGCGGCTGCGGTCCATGCCCTCAGTCTGGACCGGACGCGCTCCCCGTACGCCGTGTTTCGCGCACTCCGTGTACTCAGGCGGATCTGAGTACGTACGCCCATGTCCTGATGGCGTGACGGGCGCCACACTCCGCTTATGAACATGCCCCTGTCGCCGGCCGAGGAGCTGGCGCTCATCGACGGCGAACTGGCCCGACTCGACGCCCGGCGGCTGTACCTGACGGCCCGCCGGGACTGGCTGCTGCGGCTGCCCCAGCTCCGGTGGCCGTCGGCTCCGCCGCCCGTGCCGCCCTTGTCGTCCCCGTCTCGCACCGCGAAGGACGCCTCGGCGCCGAGCGCGCAGAACGTGCTGCTGACCCTGGGCGCGGTGCTGCTGGCGGTGGCCGCGCTCGCGTTCACGCTCGTCAGCTGGGGCTCCCTGGGGATCGCGGGCCGCTCCGCGGTGCTCGCGGCGGTGACGGCGGCGGCCCTGGCCGCGCCCGCGCCGCTGCTGCGCCGCGGGCTGCGGTCCACCGCCGAGTCGGTCGGGGCGGTGGGGCTGCTGCTGACGGTGCTGGACGCGTACGCCCTGCACGCCGTGGGGATGCCCGCGAGCGACACCACCGCCTACGCGGCGGGGGCCGCCGCGGTGCTGGCCGCGCTCTGGGCCGGGTACGGACGGCTGCTGCCGGGCCTGCGCCTGCCCCTGCCGGCCGCGGTGCTGGCGGCCCAGCTTCCGCTCCCGCTGGCCGCGGTGGCCTCGGCCGGGGGTCCGCTGGAGCTCGGCTGGGCCATGCTGGCGACCGCAGCGCTGGACGTGGCCCTGGCGGTGCTGGTGGCCCGGGCCCGGGCGGCGTGGGTGCCGGGGGCCGTGCTGGGCGCGGCCGCCCTGCTGACCGGCCTCGCGCAGGCGGTGGCCGACCCGGGGGCGGTGGCTCCGGCGCTGCTGCTGGCGGCGGGGGCCGGGCTCGGGGTGGCGGTGGCCTGGCGGGTGCCGGGGGCAACGGCCGCGGCGGTCGTCGGCGGCCTGGCCGCGGTGGCGGCGGCCGGCTCGGTGGCGGCGCCCGGGCTGGAGCCGGGCTGGGCGGTGGTGGTGCACCTGCTGGTCGCGCTGGCGCTGCTGGGCGCGGTACGGGTACCCGCGCTGCCGGGGCCGGTGCGGCGCGGCCTGGCCCGCGCCGGGGCGGGGGTGGCCGTCCTGGCCGCGGTCTGGGGCCTGGCCTCGGTGGTGCCGGTGCTGCTGGGGCGGCTGCGGGTGCTCGGCGAGGTGTGGGCGGCGACGAGCCCGCTGCCGTACCGGGGCGGGCCGGGCGGGGCGGCCGCGGTGGCGCTGCTCCTGACGGCCGGGGCCTGCTGGTGGCTGGTCCGGGTGCTGCCGGCCCGCCCCGAGCCGGGGGCGCTCGCGGTGGTGCTGGGCTGGGCCGGGCTGTTCACGGCCCCGCTGCTGCTCGGGTTCCCCGCGGGGCCCGCGTTCGCGGTGCAGCTGGCGGTGACCGGCGCGGCGGGGGCGCTCGCGCTGCGGCCCGGGGAGGCCGGCCCCGCTGCCGGGATCGCGGCGGCCGGGTGCGCGCTGCTCGGGGCCGGGAACGTGTCCGTGGGCGCCCTGGACGGCCGCTCGGCCACCTTCCTGGTGTTCGGGGCCTTGGCCGCGGCCGGGGCGGCGGGAGCGGCGTACCGGCCCGCGCCGGGGTGGGCCCGGGGCGGGGCCGCGGTGCTCGCGGTCGGGTACGCGACGGCTCTGGCGGTGGCCGGGAGCGCGCTGACCGACCTGGCGGTGGCCTGGTGGGCGCTGCCGGTGCTGGCGGTCCCGGCGGCGGTGGCCGTGCTCGGGCCCCGGCTGGGCGCGGTACGGGTCCCGGCCGAGGCCGCTTCGGCCGGGTCCGGGCTGCTCGCCCTGGCCCTGGCCGCGCTGGACCGGCCGGTGTTCGCGCTGGTGCTGGCCCTGGCGGCGGTGATCTGTGCGGGCTCGGCGGTGCGGGCGGACCGGCGCGCCCTGGGCTGGGCGGCGGGGGCGCTGTTCGTGGCGGCGGCCTGGGTCCGGCTGAGCGCGTCCGGGGTGACCTGGCCCGAGGCGTACTCGCTGCCGGTGACGGTCCCGGCGCTGGCGGTGGGCTTCGTACGCCGCCGCAGGGATCCGGCGGCCTCGTCCTGGCCGGCGTACGGCCCGGGGCTGGCGGCGACCCTGCTGCCCAGCCTGGTCGCCGCCTGGGGCGACCCGCACTGGCTGCGGCCGCTGCTGCTGGGGCTGGCCGCCCTGGCGCTGACCCTGGCGGGCGCGCACCGCCGGCTGCAGGCCCCGCTGCTGCTGGGGGGCTCGACCCTGGCGGCGGTGGCCCTGCACGAGCTGGCGCCGTACGTGGTCCAGGTGGTCGGGGCGCTGCCGAGGTGGCTGCCGCCGGCCCTGGCGGGCCTGCTGCTGCTGGCGGTGGGGGCGACGTACGAGCGGCGGCTGCGTGACGCCCGCCGCCTGCGGGAGGCGCTCGGCCGGCTCCGCTGAACGCCAGAGGCCCGGAGACTGTGAAAGTCTCCGGGCCTCTGGTCCGGGTGGGCGATACTGGGTTCGAACCAGTGACCCCTTCGGTGTGAACGAAGTGCTCTCCCACTGAGCTAATCGCCCGGACGCACCGCAAACATTACCGCATGTCAGCGGTGCTCCACGACCATCGGGCCGGTCACTGGTCCTTCAGGTTCCACGGCAGTGTGAGGCCGTACTTCCACAGGTAGAAACCGATCAGCGCGCCCGCGACGGCCAGGCCGATGCTGGTCAGGATGATGTTGCGGCGGCGCACCTTCGGGTCGAGGGCCTTCTGCGCGGCCTCGCTCACCTTGCGCTTGGTCCACCGCAGGACGAGGTGGGCCCAGGCGAACTCGGTGGCCCAGATCGCCAGGCCGGCGAAGATCGCCACCCAGCCCGGGCCGGGCAGGACGAGCATGGCGACGCCGGCGCCGATGACGGCCAGGCCGACGATGAAGACACCGACCTGCCAGCTCACGTGCAGGCTTCGGTTGGCCTTGATGAAGGCGGGCGCCTTCGAGACGTGCGGCGCCTCTTCGGCGGCCGGATCGCTGGTGGCGGACTCATTGGTCCCGCGGTCACTCCCCGTATTCATGAGAGCGAATCTACCGGAGCCGGAAGCACACGTGAACGACGCTTTGGATCCGCCGTCCGAGGGACCCAGAGGTCCGCAAAACGGTCAGAGGGGTTTACAACGGCACCGTAGGTGGCATGTCGATTTCGCCGACGTGCGAATCCCCGAGCGCACACTGAGCGAAAGGCCCTGGCGCTTATGAACACCACGGTCAGCTGCGAGCTGCACCTGCGCCTCGTTGTGTCGAGCGAGTCCTCACTGCCTGTTCCCGCGGGCCTGCGGTATGACACGGCCGATCCCTACGCCGTGCACGCCACCTTCCACACCGGCGCCGAGGAGACGGTCGAATGGGTATTCGCCCGCGACCTCCTCGCGGAGGGCCTCCACCGGCCCACCGGTACCGGCGACGTCCGCGTCTGGCCGTCCCGCAGCCACGGCCAGGGCGTCGTCTGCATCGCCCTGAGCTCACCGGAGGGAGAAGCGCTGCTCGAAGCACCAGCCCGAGCACTCGAGTCGTTCCTCAAGCGGACGGACGCCGCGGTCCCACCCGGGACCGAACACCGGCACTTCGACCTCGACAAGGAGCTCTCCCACATCCTGGCCGAAAGCTGAGCCAGGCCTACACCGGCGCGACACCGTCCGACTCGGGGCGACGGTGCGCGTCGGACAACCACATAGCGAAGTGCCGGCGCTGCTCTCTCGGAAGCCAACCGCGAGGGCGGCGCCGGTGCGCCTTGCGGAGGACCCGCTAGAGTCGGCCCCCAGCGGCGGCAGGCCCGTCGTCGCAGGCCCGGCCCCCAAGGGAGACCTCATGCAGATCCCCCACGACACCCGCCGCGCGCTCGACGTCGTCGTCGCGCTGGTGAACACCGCGGCCGAGCCCGGCCGGCCGGACGGGCTGTCGGACGTCGGCGCACTGCGCGGATTCGTCCGCGAGTACGCGATCAGCGACGTCGGCGACCTCGGCGCCCGCGACCTGTCAGGCGTACGGGCGGTGCGCGGGAAGTTCGCCCAGGTGTTCGCGGCCCCGAACTCCCGCGCGGCGGCCACGCTGGTGAACGAGCTGGTGGCCACGGCGGGCACCACCCCCCAGCTGACCAACCACGACGGCTACGACTGGCACGTGCACTACTTCGCACCGGGCGCCTCGGTGGGCGACCACCTGGCCGCGGACGGCGGCATGGCGCTGGCCTTCATCGTGGTCTCGGGCGAGCAGGAACGGCTGCGCCGCTGCGAGGCCCCGGACTGCCGGCGCGCCTTCGTGGACCTGTCCCGCAACCGTTCGCGGCGCTACTGCGACAGCCGGACCTGCGGAAACCGCCTGCACGTGGCGGCGTACCGGGCACGCCGCAAGGAGGCGGACGCGCACGGCTCAGAGCAGGAAGAGGTCGTGCACGGCGGCGAGCAGCAGCAGGGTTCCGATCACCCCTAGGAAGATCATCAGGGGCGGCTGGGAGAGCGCGAAGAGGCAGCCGCGCCCACTCTCGGCGACGGGGTCCTCGGCGACGGGGGCGGGAGCCGGCGGCGGCTCACCCTGCGATGTGTCGAGCATGTCGGGGCGATGATCGCGCAGCGCGACCCGAATCACCCCTCAACACGCCAGTGGACACGCGGGAGTTCGTCAGTTCCCGTCACGTTCGCACAGCGCCGCTGACGCCGCCGCGCAGGGGCTCGCCGCTCAGATGCCGTGCTTCTTGAGGATGGCCTCGATGTCGGAGAAGTCGTCGGCCGGGGCGGCCGGGGCCTGCCGCGCCGTGGGCCGGGGCGCTGAGCCCGCACCGAGGGAAGGGGCGGAGGCGGTCGGCGCGACGGCCTCCGGCGCCGGGCGGCCCCTGGCCGCCTTGGGCTCCTTCGGCGGCTTGACGGCCTTGGCCTGCCCGCGGCGCTCGACGGCCCGGGTGGTCATCAAGAGCAGCCAGGCCAAGCCCAGCGCTGCGAAGCCGATCCAGACGGACGGTTTGAAGACGATCCCGGACACCCACTCCACGACGCCCGTCAGCACCAGGCCGACCGGCACCAGCGCGTAGGCGGCGATCCGCGTCGCGGCGAGGAAGCGCTTGCGGTAGGCGGTCACCGCGGCGATGCCCAGGCCCGCGGCGGACACCGCGGAACATATGGTCTCGGCGAGCATGCTGTCCTCCAGGGCAGAGCTGTCTGTCGGGCTTGGGCGATCTGTCCCTATCCATCCTGCACCGGCCACCGCCGCGGGGGCCACGCCCCGGGCGGGTCCGGCACCGATCTCCGGGAGATCTCGGGGTCGCGCCTCCTCCCCAGGTCCCGCCGGGTGGGGTGCGCGGGGGCGCGGGCACTGCTGGGAGACTGTGCGCATGACCGATTCCCACTCCCCCGACTCCGCCCCCGCACCCGCCGCCTCCGCCGCCTCCGTCGTGCTGGAGGTCTGGTGCGAGCTCCAGTGCCCGGACTGCCACCGCGCCCTGGACGACGTACGCGCCCTGCGGGCCCGGTACGGCGCCCGGCTGGACATCGTGCTGCGCCACTTCCCGCTGGAGAAGCACAAGCACTCCTTCGCCGCGGCGCAGGCCGCCGAGGAGGCCGTGGAGCAGGGGCAGGGCTGGCCGTACGCGGAAGCCGTGCTGGCCCGCACCGCGGAGCTGGCCGAGCGCGGCGAGCCGGTACTGCTGGAGGTGGCCCGCGAACTCGGCCTGGACGCAGAGGAGTTCGACACCGCCCTGATCGACGGGCGGCACATCCTGATCGTCGACGCCGACCAGGCCGAGGGCAAGGCCATCGGCGTGACCGGCACCCCGACGTACGTGATCGGCGGCGAGCGCCTCGACGGCGGCAAGAGCCAGGACGGCCTGCGCGCCCGCATCGAGGAGATCGCCGACCGCCTGCTGGCGGGCTGAACCCGCCGCACGACCCGCTACAGCAGGTCCTTGGCGTAGTTGAAGCCGGTCGGGCGGTAGCCGAGGGACTCGTACAGCCGCAGGGCCGGGGTGTTGCCGGTGAAGACGTGGAGCCCCAGGAACCGGTGGCCGTCGGCGAGCGCCACGCGCTCGGCGAGCAGCATCAGGTCCCGGCCGTACCCCCGGCCGCGGCGCGCCTCGGCGACTTCGACGTCGAAGACGTACGCGCCCCCGTCCAGCGGCGCCACCCACAGGGTGCCGGCGGGGGCGCCGTCGGCCTCCAGGACGCTGAGCGAGACCCCCGGGGTGGCCGGCCCCTGCGGCAGCTTGGCGTCGTGGTCGGCCGCCGACTTCGCCGCGGCGGCCTGGGGCGTCATACCGCGGCCGACCCAGCTCTCGGCGTAGGTGGCGCGGGCCCGCGCCACCCAGACCTCGTACTCGGCCTCCGTCATGGGACGGCCCCGTACGCCTTCGCGCAGCGCGGGCGGCTCGGCGGGGAGGTCCTTGGCCATGTTGCGGCTGTACTCGGCGTACCCGAGGGCCTCGGCCATCCGGCGGCCGCCGGCCGAGCCGGCCGGTACGCAGACCCGCACCCGGCGGCACCCCCAGCCGCGCAGCACCTCCTCGGCGGCGAGCGCGGCGACGGTGGCCCGGCCGCGACGGCGGTCCGGCGGGTCGATGACCAGATCGCGGATCTCGCCGACCGTCGGCCCGAAGGGACTGCCCGTGCCGATCAGCAGGGCGCCGACGCGCCTGCTGTTGACGCGGACCTCGTACGGGCGCGAGCGCGCGCCCCCGTCGCTCTGCTGAAGCGGCCCGCTCGGCCGCAGGGTGGTGGTCATCCTTCGAGTTCTACCCGCAGGGCGCCCCGGGCGACAGGGGATATACCCGCTCGCGCGCCGCGGGTACTACGGGTCGACCTCCGAGGCGGCCCGTTCGTCGAAGATCCGCATCGCGCGGGCGGTGACCGGGCCCGGAGCGGCGAGGGTGCGCGCGTCGATGCGGTGGACGGCCTGTACGTCGCGCAGGGAGGAGGTCAGGAAGATCTCCTCGGCGCGCTCCAGGGCCTCGAACGGGAGGTCGGTCTCCCTGGCTCCGGTCCACTCGACGGTCAGGGCCCGGGTGATGCCGGCGAGGCAGCCGGAGGCGACGGGCGGGGTGTGCAGTTCCCCGTCGAGGACGACGAAGACGTTGGAGCCGGTGCCCTCGCAGAGCCGCCCGACGGTGTTGCCGAAGAGGGCCTCGGTGGCCCCCGCCCGGTTCGCGTGCGCCAGCGCGACCACGTTCTCGGCGTACGAGGTGGTCTTCAGGCCGGTCAGCGGGGAGCGCTCGTTGCGCACCCAGGGGACGGTGACCACGGCCGTGGAGTCGGGGCGGCGGACCGTGGGGCCGACGGCGACGGCGAGGGTGGGCCGCGCCGAGCCGCGGTCGGAGCCGAGCGGGGACACACCGCCGGTGTAGGTGATCCGGAGCCTGCCGAGCGGCATCGGATTCGCCTCGAGAACGGCGGCGCAGGCCCGGCGCACCTCGTCGTGGTCGGGGTCGGGCAGAGCGAGGCCGCGCGCCGAGCGGGTCAGCCGCTCCAGGTGGCGGGTGAGGGCGAAGGGCTTTCCGTCCCGGGTCTTGAGCGTCTCGAACACGCCGTCGCCCACGGTCATCCCGTGGTCCAGTACGGACACCGTCGCGTCCTGCGCGTCCCGCAGCCTGCCGCCGAGCCAGATCTTCACCGTACGGTCCCCGCGCTCAGCCCGTGCGCCTCGGGCGTCCCGGAGGCGACTCCGAGCAGCCGGGCGGCCTTCAGTTCGGTCTCCGCCCACTCGCGGTCCGGGTCGGACCCCCAGGTGATCCCGGCGCCGGTGCCGAAGCACAGGCGGGGGCCGCCGGGGGCCGTGCGGTCGATCCAGAAGGTGCGGATGCCGACGGCCAGCTCGGCGGTGCCCCGGTCGGCGTCGACCCAGCCGATGCCTCCGCAGTAGGGGCCGCGCGGGACGGTCTCCAGGGCCTCGATGATCCGCAGGGCGGATGATTTCGGAGCCCCGGTGACGGAGCCGGGCGGGAAGGTCGCACCGAGCAGTTCCGGCCAGCCGGCGCCCTCGGCCAGCTCGCCGCTGACGGTGGAGACGAGGTGGACCAGGCCCGGGTGCTCCTCGACGGCGCACAGCTCGGGGACGGCGACCGATCCGGTGGCGCAGACGCGGCCGAGGTCGTTGCGTACGAGGTCCACGATCATCACGTTCTCGGCGTGGTCCTTGGGGAGCAGGTCCTCCACGGTACGGCCGGTGCCCTTGATGGGGCCGGACTCCACGTGGCTGCCGTTGCGGCGCAGGTACAGCTCGGGGGAGGCGGTGGCGATCTCGACGCCGTGGGCCGGCAGCCGAATCGTTCCTGCGTAGGGCGCCGGGTTGCCGCGCGCGAGCAGCGCGGTGAGGGCGTCCACGTCGGCCGCGGCCGGGTCGGACAGCGGCGCGGACAGCACGCGGCAGAGGTTGGCCTGGTAGACCTCGCCGGCGGCGATGTGCTCGCGTATGCGGCGCACCGCGGCCACGTAGGCGGCCCGGTCGAGCGAGGAGACCCACTGGTCGGCGGCTGGACCGCGCCAGCCACCGGGGACGGGCGCGGGAACGGGGTCGGGGCGTATGTCGCCGAAGCGCGCGCAGACCAGGCGTCCCTCGAAGTCCGCGACCACGGCCCAGAAGCCGCTGGAGTCGAGGGCGGAGGGATCGCTGGTGACATCGCGGAGATCGGTCGCGAGGCGGCCGCCGAAGCGGGCCATGGGGAGCAGGTCGTGCACGGCTGCGAGTCTATGACCGGTGGCGAGATCTCGCCGGTGAGGTGACGGCCGGGTGACCGGTGGTGATCGACCGGCAGCACGCTGCGGAAACGCGTTTTTGAGCTGGCCCGGGAATCCGCTAGAGTTCAACACGTCGCCAGGGAGCGAAGGGGAAAAACCCCGGAGCAGACACGGTGACCTGCGGACGTAGCTCAGTTGGTAGAGCACCACCTTGCCAAGGTGGATGTCGCGAGTTCGAGTCTCGTCGTCCGCTCGAAGTGGGGGATCTTCCCGAGAACCCCTGCAGCTCCATGGTGGAGTGGCCGAGAGGCGAGGCAACGGCCTGCAAAGCCGTCTACACGGGTTCAAATCCCGTCTCCACCTCCAAGGACGATTAGCTCAGCGGGAGAGCGCTTCCCTGACACGGAAGAGGTCACTGGTTCAATCCCAGTATCGTCCACTGGTCCGCAAGGGCCCCCGCGCGATTAGCTCAGCGGGAGAGCGCTTCCCTGACACGGAAGAGGTCACTGGTTCAATCCCAGTATCGCGCACGCAGTACCACGCACCACCTGCTTGACCTGCGGCTCAACAGCCGTCCCGCGCGATTAGCTCAGCGGGAGAGCGCTTCCCTGACACGGAAGAGGTCACTGGTTCAATCCCAGTATCGCGCACCATCAGCAAGCCCCGGCCGTCTCCACGGCCGGGGCTTCTGCGTTGTCCGGGACATGGCGGCCGGGGACATGGCGGCCGGGGACGTGGCGGCCGGGCGGGACCCACGGGCCCCGCCTCGGCGCGTCGCCGTGTCAGGTCGCCGTGTCAGGAGGAGAACAACATCCGCCCGAAGCCACCGCGGTGGTGCTTGCCGTGGCCGTGGCCGTAGCCGCCGTGCTGCGGGGCACCCCAGGCGGGCGCGGGGGCGGGGGCGCCGTGCTGGGCCGGGTACGGGGCCGGCGGCGCGGCGGGCGGCGGGGCCTGGCCGTACTGCTGGGAGGTGTACTGGGACTCCAGGCGGGTCAGCGCCTCCAGCTCGCCGTAGTCGAGGAAGATGCCGCGGCAGCCGCTGCACTGCTCGATCTGGACACCGTTGCGGTTGTAGGTGTGCATCATCGCGTGACACTTCGGACACTGCATGACCGGATCAACTCCTCGCCGTCTGCGTCGACACCGGATGCATGCCCGGTGGCGTGGAGCTCACCCTACGACGGAGCCTGCGGCTCCAACTCGGGCGGGAGGGCGGATATTCGGGCACAGGCGTCCACCATCAGCCGCTCCACCTCGTCGAGGCCGCGCCGCTCCCGTACGGCCTTGGCCAGGGCGAGCGCCGCGGTCTGTACGGTCAGGGCCCGGGCGGCGACGTCGAGTTCCGGCCAGGGGTCGCTACGGGGCGGGCCGGCGGCAGGCCCGCCGGCGACCCGGTAGGCGTCGAGGAACCGCAGCCAGACCTCGGGGTCGAGGACCCCGGCGGCGTACCAGGCGGCGGGGCGGGCCAGGTCCCAGGCGGGGGCGCCGAGGCCCAGGTCGTCGACGTCGATGAGCCGCCAGGGCCCGTCCGGTGCGGGGTACCGGACCAGCTGTCCTAGGTGCAGGTCACCGTGGCACAGCGCCGCAGCGCCGCCGGGGGCCGACGCCTCCCCCCGCGCCCACCCGGGCAGCGTGCGCGCGGCGGCCCACACCGTCCGGGCATCGGGAGCCGCCGCGGGGAGGGCCGCCGCCAGGCGGCGCAGGGCGCGGGCCACCTTGGCCGGGCCGCGCATCGGGGGGACCGGCCCCGGGAGCCGGTGGGCCGGGATCCGGTGGAGGGCGGCCAGCAGCCGGGCGGCCGCCTCCCAGGGGGCGTCCTCGGGGCGCTCCGGGTCGACCGGGGCGCCGTAGGGCCACAGCGAGACCGGCCGCCCGCGGACCTGGCCGGCCTCCGTGGCCAGCGGAGCCAGCAGCACCCCCGCCAGTGCCGGGTCCCCCGCGATCCGCAGCCGGACGGCGAGGCCGCCGTGGTCGCTGTCCTCGGCGTGCGCCTTGACCACGGCCCCGCCGCACCGCACGACGGTCCCGTCGTCCCGGTCGGCGAGGAGGACGTACGGACCCGGCGGCGCGGCGGGCCGTACGGCGGCGGCGTACTCCGCGAGGGAGGCGGGCAGGCTCACCGGCCGCCGGACCCGCTCGCATCACCGGACCCGCTCGCGTCATCGGGCCGGCTCGGGCCGTCGCTCCAGCGGAACCAGGCCGCTTCCCCGTCGATGTGCAGCAGGAACTGGGCCACGGGTCCCGCGGGCGAGACGAGGGTCAGGGTCCGGGCGATGGGGTCGTACGCCGCGTCGAAGCGCTCGTCGTAGATCTCCGCGGCCATCACCTCCTGGACTGCGTCGAACCAGGGCCGCACCTCGGCGAAGGCCGGTTCGGCGGCGAAGCGGCCGTGCAGCCAGGGGAAGTCGGTGCCCTCGACGGCGATCGTGCCGAGCAGGGTGTCCTGGCGCATCAGGCGCCAGCCGGCGTCGTCCTGGGTCATCGTGGCTCGCTCCGGTGTGCTCCTGGCCGCCGCTGGGCGCGGCCGCGTCTCAGGAGGAGATTACGGAACCGGGCCCGTCCCCGGCGCCGCGGGGGAAATTGAAAAGGGTGCTGCCCGTCCGACTCCCCAGTCGTACGGGCAGCACCCTTCACCTGCCGTCCGTCCGCCGCTCCCCCGTCCCCACGGGGTTCGACAGGGTGATGTCCCGGCCCGGGCCGCTCTCCCGGGCCTGGAGCGCCGCTCAGCGCCCCAGCATCGCGCCCACGGACGACGCCTGTGCCGCCACCTGTTCGAATCCTCCGAAGAGGAAGAGCAGGAGGGCGGCCAGAGGGAGGACCATGGCCGCGGCCACCAGCGGGTGCCGCGTACCGGACTCATGGCCGTTGAACGCGAATGCCTTGCGTCCCTGCCGTGCGATGTCCGCCATGGTCCTCTCCCTGTCGTCTGGCAGCGGCGGGCTCGTGACCTCGGGGGACGAGTGCGCCACCCGCCGCTTGTCTTCAACACTAGGCGGCTGGAAGGCGCCTGGCCTCATGCCTTCGTACCCATTGCCAGGCCTCCAGGAGGATGAGGGCCCCACCCCGCGCCTACTCCCCTGGGTGGAGACCGCTCCCCCGCTGTGGGGGTCTTCCCGGAGGGGATGACCGGAGGGTAGTGACTTCGCTCACTTCCGTCACTCCCCGCACACGCGTGTCCTCCTTCGGGGTGCGGCCGGGCCCGGTGGCCGCCCGTCGGCGGACCGGCCCGGGTGCGCCCGCCGGATGGAGCCCGTGCGGGGTCAATCGCCTTTCCCGCAGGGCCGTTTGGGGGGCGCCTCCCGCGCAGGACGAAGGGTCGCAGATCCACCTGAACAACCCTCAAGTGGCCTGCCCCGCACTGACAATCGAATCTCCCGGCGAGGGCGCGGCCTCTGAGCGCACATGGCGGATGGTCCGTAAGCTGTGGCACGTCAACAGGGACGACCGGGCAGCGGGGTGGACATGGCGATGATGCGGCTCCGGCGCGAGGACCCGCGTGTCGTCGGCTCGTTCAGGCTGCACCGGCGGCTCGGCGCCGGCGGCATGGGCGTGGTCTACCTGGGTTCCGACCGGCGGGGGCAGCGTGTCGCGCTCAAGGTGATCCGGCCCGATCTCGCCGAGGACCAGGAGTTCCGCTCCCGGTTCGCCCGCGAGGTGTCCGCCGCCCGGCGGATCCGCGGCGGGTGCACGGCGCGGCTGGTGGCCGCCGACCTGGAGGCCGAGCGGCCCTGGTTCGCGACCCAGTACGTCCCCGGGCCGTCCCTGCACGACAAGGTGGCCGAGGAAGGCCCGCTCACCGCCGCGCAGATCGCCGCGATCGGCGCCGCGTTGTCGGAGGGGCTGGTCGCCGTGCACGAGGCCGGGGTCGTCCACCGCGATCTCAAGCCCTCGAACATTCTTCTCTCCCCCAAGGGCCCCCGGATCATCGACTTCGGGATCGCCTGGGCCACCGGCGCGAGCACCCTCACCCACGTCGGCACGGCCGTCGGCTCGCCCGGCTTCCTCGCGCCCGAACAGGTGCGCGGCGCCGCCGTCACCCCGGCGACCGACGTGTTCGCCCTCGGCGCCACCCTCGCCTACGCCGCGACCGCCGACTCGCCCTTCGGGCACGGCAGTTCCGAGGTCATGCTGTACCGCGTGGTGCACGAGGAGCCGCACCTCGTCGGGGTCCCGGACGCGCTCGCGCCCCTCGTACGGGCCTGCCTGGCCAAGGACCCCGAGGAGCGGCCGACCACGCTCCAGCTGTCGATGCGGCTCAAGGAGATCGCTGCCCGCGAGGCGCAGGGGCTGGGCGAGACCCGGCCGCCCGCGCAGCGCGCCCGGACCGAGCGCCCGACGGGGCGGCTGGCCGAGGAGTACGCCGAACAGCGCACGGAGCGACGTACCGGAGGCGGCAGCGCGACTCCCCGGGCGAAGGGCTCCCAGAGCGGATCGCACTCCCGGCCCTCGTCCCCCCGCAACCCGGGCTCCACGGCCGGCCGTACGGGCGGCCGCCAGGCGCCCCGCACGACGGGGACGGGGCGGCGGCCCGCGCGGCCGGACCCGAAGCTGATGCGGCAGCGGCTGATCGTGTTCATCGTGGTGACGCTGATCGTGGCGCTGGGCATCGCCGCCGCGCAGAAGCTCTAGGTCTGCTGGGGCGCCGGTACCCGGGGCGGGCGGGTCGCGTAGAAGGCGACCGCCGAGGCCGCTGCCACGTTGAGCGAGTCGATGCCCTCCGCCATGGGGATCCGTACCCACTCGTCGGCGGCCCGCAGGGCGTACGTGGAGAGCCCGTGCCCCTCCGACCCGAGCATGATCGCGGAGCGTTCGAACCGCTCCGGCGGCACCTGGTCCAGTGGCGTGGCCTTCGCGCTCGGAGTCATCGCCAGGATCCGGTAGCCGGCCTCGCGGACCTTCTCCAGGTCGGCGGGCCACTGGTCGAGGCGCGCGTACGGGACGGAGAAGACCGAGCCCATCGACACCTTGATGGCCCGTCGGTACAGGGGGTCCGCGCAGTCCGGGGAGAGCAGTATCGCGCTGATCCCCAGAGCGGCGGCGCTGCGGAACGCGGCGCCCAGGTTGGCGTGGTCGACGAAGCCCTCGAACACGCCGATCCGCCGGCCCGTCGACTCCTGCGCCAGCAGGTCCTCGGCCGCCGGGAGGGGCTTGCGCTGCATCGAGGCGAGGGCGCCGCGGTGCACGTGGTAGCCGGTGACGCGTTCGGCGAGCTCGGGCGTGACGGCGTAGACCGGGGCCGGGAGCTCGTCGATGACATCGCGCATGACGTCGACCCACTTGGCGGAGAGCAGCATCGAGCGCATCTCGTACCCGGCGTCCTTGGCCCGTCTGATGACCTTCTCGCCCTCGGCGATGAAGAGGCCTTCGGCGGGCTCGCGCCGGCGCCGGAGTTCTACGTCGGTCAGGCCCGTGTAGTCGCGCAGGCGCGGGTCGTCGGGGTCTTCGACGGTGATGAGATCAGCCACAGGGTGATACTGCCTTGTCCTGGGTGTGGTGCCAACGGCCCGGTCAGGCGCTGGGGGTGTGGACCGCGACGACCGCGCCGATGACGATGACCGCCGGCGGACGGACCTCCTCGGCGCGCACGGTCTCCCCGACCGTGGCGAGGGTGGCGTCGACGCGGCGCTGGGTGGCGGTGGTGCCCTCCTGGATGACCGCGACCGGGGTGTCGGAGGGACGGCCGTGACGGACCAGGGCCTCCGCGATCAGGCCGATCTTGTCGACGCCCATCAGGATCACCAGGGTGCCGGTGAGCTTGGCGAGGGAGGCCCAGTCCACGAGGGAGCGCGGGTCGTCGGGGCCGACGTGGCCGCTGACCACGGTGAACTCGTGTGCCACGCCGCGGTGGGTGACGGGGATTCCGGCAGCGCCGGGCACCGAGATGGAACTGGAGATGCCGGGGACGACGGTGCAGGGGATCCCCTCGGCGGCGAGGGCCTGGAGCTCCTCCATGCCGCGGCCGAAGACGTACGGGTCCCCGCCCTTGAGCCGGACCACGGCCTTGCCGGCCTTGGCGTGCTCGATCAGGGCGTTGTTGATGGCCTCCTGGGCCATGAAACGGCCGTACGGGATCTTCGCGGCGTCGATGACCTCGACGTGCGGCGGCAGCTCGTCGAGCAGGTCGCGGGGGCCGAGCCGGTCGGCGATGACCACGTCCGCCTCGGCGAGCAGACGGCGGCCGCGGACCGTGATCAGGTCGGGGTCGCCGGGGCCGCCGCCCACGAGGGCCACGCCGGGCGTGCCCTTGTGGCGGTGGGCGGGGGCGGTGAGGGTGCCGTCGCGCAGGCCCTCCACGACGGCGTCGCGGACGGCGGCGGAGCGGCGCGGGTCGTTGCCGGTCAGCACGGCGACGGTGACGCCCTCGACGCGGCCGGTGGCCGGGGTCCAGGCGGTGGCGGCGTCGGCGTCGTCGGCGCGCACGCACCAGACGCGCTTCGCCTCGGCCTCGGCGGAGGCGGCGTCGTTCGCGGCCCGGTCGCGGGTTGCGATCAGGGCGTACCAGGCGTCGGCGAGGTCGCCGTCCTGGTAGCGGCGGCGCTCCCAGCGGATCTCGCCGGTCTCGGCCATGGCGTCCACGGAGGGGGTCGCGGAGGGGGAGATCAGCAGGACGTCGGCGCCGGCCGCGATGAGTGCGGGCAGGCGCCGCTGGGCGACCTGGCCGCCGCCGATGACGACGACGCGCCGGCCGGCCAGGCGGAGTCCTACGGGGTAGGCGGGGTGTGCCATGGCGGTGCGGCTCCTGATGCGGCTGGGCAGTGGCGGGGGTGCGGGCCGCTGCGGCGCTGGAGCGGCTGGTGGGGCGGGGTGCGGTGTGCCCGGGTCCACGATACGACCCGGTGGGGTGGGGTTGCCCTCAGGGGGGCCGATGCCCTGGCCGGGCGGTTGACGGGGTTCGGGGTGTCCCCGTGCCCCCGGGCCTGTTTGCAGCTCGGCCGTTGCCCTGGCCGGGCGGGTGGCGGGGTTCGGGCTGTCCCGTGCCGGGCCGGGCCGGTTTGCAGCTCGGCCGTTGCCCTGGCCGGGCGGGTGGCGGGGTTCGGGGCGTCCCCGCTACCCCGGGCTGGTTTGCAGCTCGGCCGTTGCCCTGGCCGGGCGGTTTCCGGGGTTCGGGGTGTCCCCGGTACCCCGGGCTTGATCTGCTGCTCGGCTGCTGCGTGTCGCCTCAATCGCCGGCGGGGCTGGGGTGGTGGGTCGGTGCCGTGTCCGGGGCGGGGTGTCGTCCGGGGCGGGCATGATTTATGGCGCCCGTTCAGAGATTCATGAGTTCGGGCTTCTGTGCGCCACAAATCACGTTTTAGCCCCGGTCGACACCCCACCCCGGCCCCGTCACCGACCCAGGTGGTCGGATAACTGTCCCCCACCGCAGGGGCTGGGCTTCGTGGCCGGGGGCGGTGTCGGGGTGGGGTGTCGTCCGGGGCTAAAACGTGATTTGTTGGCGCCCTGCACCGCCCAGCAACTGGGGGCTCGGATCAGGCGCCATAAATCATGCCCGCCCCGGACCACACCCCACCCCGGCGGCGCCCCCGGCACCCCGCCCAACCCGCAGCCAAACCCAGCCCCGCCGGCGCTTGAGGCGACCCGCAGCAGCCGAGCTGCAAACCAAACCCCGCCCCGCAGGGGCAGCCCGACCCCCGCCCGGCCAGGGCAGGGGCAGCCCGAGCCCCGACCAACACCCGGCCAGGGCAACGGCAGCCGAGCTGCAAACCGGCCCGGGGTACCGGGGACACCCCGAACCCCGACCAAAGCCCGGCCAGGGCAGCGGCAGCCCGGGCCCCGACCAACGCCCGGCCAGGGCCACGGTTACTTTTCCGTGACCCCCGCCGAGTCGAACGTGGCGACCTCGTGCATCGCGCGGGCCGCGCTCTGGACCAGCGGGAGGGCCAGCAGGGCGCCCGTGCCCTCGCCGAGGCGGAGGTCCAGGTCGACCAGGGGGCGCAGGCCGAGCTTGTTCAGGGCCGCCACGTGGCCCGGCTCCGCGCTGCGGTGGCCCGCGATGCAGGCGGAGAGGGACTCGGGAGCGATGGCACGGGCCACCAGCGCGGCCGCCCCGGCGCTGACGCCGTCCAGGATCACCGGCGTACGGAGCGAGGCGCCGCCCAGGAGGAGGCCGACGATCGCCGCGTGCTCCAGGCCGCCGATGGCCGCGAGTACGCCGATCGGGTCCGCCGGGTCGGGCTGGTGGAGTTCCAGGGCGCGGCGGACGACCTCGACCTTGCGGGCGTGGGTCTCGTCGTTGATGCCGGTTCCGCGGCCGGTGACCTCCGCCGGGTCGACCCCGGTGAAGACCGAGATCAGGGCGGCGGAGACGGTGGTGTTCGCGATGCCCATCTCGCCGGTGAGGAGGGCCTTGTTGCCCGCGGCGACGAGGTCGCGGGCGGTCTCGATGCCGACCTCGATGGCCGCGATCGCTTCCTCGCGGGTCATGGCCGGGCCGGTGGAGAGGTCCGCCGTGCCCGGGCGGATCTTCCGGGGAAGGAGGCCGGGGGTGGCGGGCAGGTCGCCCGCGACGCCGACGTCGATGACGCAGACCTCGGCGCCGACCTGGTTGGCGAAGGCGTTGCAGACCGCGCCGCCGCCCAGGAAGTTGGCCACCATCTGCGTGGTGACCTCCTGCGGCCAGGGGGTGACGCCCTGGGCGTGCACCCCGTGGTCACCGGCGAAGATCGCGACGGCCGCGGGCTCCGGGATCGGCGGCGGGCAGACCCGGGAGAGGCCACTGAGCTGGGCCGAGATGATTTCGAGCATGCCCAGTGCCCCGGCGGGCTTGGTCATGCGCTTCTGGCGCTCCCAGGCTTCGCCCAGGGCCTTCGCGTCGAGCGGGCGGATGCTGGCGACCGTCTCGGAGAGCAGGTCGTGGGGCTCCTCGCCGGGCAGCGCGCGGCGTCCGTACGTCTCCTCGTGGACGACCCAGGACAGCGGGCGGCGCTGCGACCAGCCGGCCTGGGCCAGCTCGGGCTCCTCGGGGAACTCGTCCACGTACCCGATGCAGAGGTACGCGACGACCTCCAGGTGCTCCGGCAGGCCCAGCTCGCGCACCATCTCGCGCTCGTCGAAGAAGCTGACCCAGCCGACGCCGATGCCTTCGGCGCGGGCGGCGAGCCAGAGGTTCTCGACGGCGAGGGCCGAGGAGTACGGGGCCATCTGCGGCTGGGTGTGACGACCGAGGGTGTGGCGGCCGCCGCGCGTCGGGTCGGCGGTGACGACGATGTTCACCGGGGTGTCGAGGATCGCCTCGATCTTGAGTTCCTTGAACTGCTTCGCCCGGCCCTTGGGAAGGGACTTGGCGTAGGCCTCGCGCTGGCGCTGGGCGAGCTCGTGCATCGTCCGGCGGGTCTCGGCGGAGCGGATGACGACGAAGTCCCAGGGCTGGGAGTGGCCGACGCTGGGGGCGGTGTGGGCCGCCTCCAGGACGCGCAGCAGCACCTCGTGCGGGATCGGGTCGGAGCGGAAGCCCTTGCGGATGTCGCGGCGCTCGCGCATGACGCGCTGGATGGCCTCGCGCTCGGCCTCGCCGTACCCGGGGGCCGGCTCGCCGGCGGAAGCGGCGGGGGCGGCGGGCTCGGCCTGCTCCAGCACCTCGGGGGCCTCGACGGGGGCGGGTTCGAGGGCCTCGACCGGTGCGGGCTCTGCCGCCTCGGGCTCGGCCGGGACCGGCTCCGCTGCCTCGGCGGCGGGCTCGGCGGCCTGAACCACCGTTTCTGCGGGTACGGGCTCCGGCTCCGGCTCCGGCTCGGCGGGAAGTTCCACGGCCACGGGGGTCTCGGGGGTCTCGGGGGTCTCGGCGACCGCCGGAACCTCGACCGGCTGAGGGGTCTGCGGCACGGCCGGCTCCACGGACTCCGCCGCGGGCTCGGGCTGGGGCTCGGGCAGGACCTCGGCCTCGGCGGCAGGCTGCGGCTCCGCAGCGGCGGCGACGGGCTCCACGGGCTGCGGGGCTTCGACGGCTTCGGGGGCCTCGGCGGGCTGCGGGGCTTCCACGGGCTCGGCCACGGCCGCAGGCTCGGGCTGCGGCTGAACGGGCTCGGGCGCGGCCACCGGCTCCGCCGCCTCGACCGGCTGCACGGGCTCGACCGGCTGCGCGGGCTCCGCCGTCGGCTCGGGCTGCGCCGCCGTGACGGGCTCCGGGCCGGGCACGGCCTCGGGCTGAGCTGCGGGCTCCGGCTGGGCCGCGGGCTCGGGCTGGGCGGCGGCTTCCGGCTGGGCCACGGCCTCCGGCTGAGCCGCGGGCTCGGGCTGAGCCGCAGCCTCCGGCTGGGCCGCCTCTACGGGCTGCGGCTGAACGGGCTCCGCCTGAACGGGCTCCGGCTGAACCGGCTCCGGCTGCGCGGCCTCGGCGATCGGCTCCGCCGTCCAGGGCGCGCCCGCCTGCGGCGGGATCTCGCCGAGCTGCGGCGGGGCCTGGGTCATGACGGCCTCGGCCCGCGGGACGTCCAGGTACTCGGGGCCCGTGGTCGGCGGGCCGGCCTGGCGCATCGGCATCGGCGTCGGCGGGGTCTGCGGGGCGGCCGCCGGCGCGGGGGCCTGGGCGGCGACCGGCGAAGCGGCCGGGCCCCGGTCCGCGAGGGACCGTACGACTCCCCCGGCCTCGGGCACGGGCGGGCCCATGTGCAGGGGCCGGCGGGGCGGGGTCACGGGAGCCGTGGGGGCCATCGGGGCGGCCGGCGGGACCATGAGGCCGCCGAGGTCGAGCGCGCCGGAGTCACGGCCGCCGGCCTCGTGCGCGCCTGCGCTGTAGAAGGGCTCGGGGTGTCCGGCGTCGGGGAACGCGCCGGGCTGCGCGGGCGCGGGGAACCCCTGGTCCGGGAAGCCGGTGAACGCGGGATCGGCGTACGCGGGGGCTGCCGCGGGGTCGGCGAAGGAGGGTGCCGCGGGCTCGGGGTAGCCGGCCGGCTGCGGGTAGTCCTCGTAGGCGGGGGCCGGCTCGGCGGGGAACGCCGGCGGCGGGACCAGCTGCGGGTCGCTCCACGCGCCCTGGCCGCTCGGCATCAGCAGCAGTTCCTCGTCCTCCGGCTCGGCCGGGTTGTCCACGAGGTCCTGGAAGGCGTAGCCCGCGGGGGCCTGGGGCGCTGCGGGCGGCGGGACCGGAGCGGGGATGCTCTGCTGATCCACCATGCCCGCATTGTCCGGGTGACCCTCGCCCGGGACCTGGCCGGTGTCAGTCATGCGTACCCCTCGCCCATCGGTGTTGCCTCTTCGATCGCCCGGCGCCCTCATGACCAACGAGCGGAGTCGCCGTGCGTCGCGTTCGCCTCACGCCCGCCCGCACAACGACTACTGAGCATTGTCGCGGTCGGCGGCCACCGTGTCGGCCAGAAACCAGCACGGTCTGTTGTGGACTGCGCCACGTCGCGCGTCCGGTGGGGCGGTACGACGATCGATCAGCCTACCCCGGCCTCCGCGTCAGGTCCTGTCCGGGCGGTTGGCGGGGCGTTCGCCGGCCAGCAGGAAGACGACGGAGCGGTCCTGTTCGGTCCAGGTGCGGGTGTCGAGGCCCACGGACTGGAGGAGCGCGCACTCGACGGCGTACCCGTGTTCGGTGAGCGTACGGCCGATGGCCTCGGCCTCGTCGCGGGTGGAGGCGTGGCTGACGATCCGTTCGGGACGCCGGTCGGCGACGGCGGCGACGACTTCTGCTCCGCCGCCGCCGACGCGGACGACGTCGGGTTCGGGCAGGTCTTCGAGTACGTGCGGGGCGCGGCCGGCCACGACCTGGAGCTGGACTCCGCGCGCGCGGGCGGCGGCGGTCACGCGTTCGCAGGCGCGGGGGTCGGCGTCGACCGCGATGACGGCGGCGCCGAACGCGGCGGCTTCCACGGCGAGCGCGCCGGAGCCGGAGCCGATGTCCCAGACGAGGTCGCCGGTGCGCGGGCCGAGGCGGGCGAGCTGTGCGGCGCGCAACTGGGCCGACTCCCCTTCCGCGGTGCCGGGCTGCGGCCGGGCCCAGCCCCGGGCGCCGGTGAGGCCGGGGCCCTGGCCGAGCAGCCATCCGGGGTCGGCGGCGGCGCCTTGTGCGGCTCCGCCGATGACGATGACCACGTTGGGGTCGCGCCAGGTGTGGTCGGCGGCCCGGTCGGAGGTGAGGACGGTGACCCGTTCCCGGTCGGTGCCGAGTTCCTCGCAGATGACGAAGGTGCGGTGGATTCCCCCGAGGAGCAGGGCGAGTTCGGCGGGGCCGGCGCCGGGTGAGGTGAGTACGGCGACCTTGCCGTGGGCGCGGCAGACGTTGACGGCGCGGCGCAGGGTGCGGGGGTGGGCGACGACCACCTGGGCGTCGTCCCAGGGCATTCCGGCGCGGGCGAAGGCGGCGGCCACGGCGGAGACGGCGGGGACGACTTCGACTTCGAGGCCGTGTTCCGGGGCGCGCAGGGTGCGTACGACTCCGAAGAAGCCGGGGTCTCCGTCGGCGAGGACGACGGCGGTGCCGCGGTGGCCGGCGATCCGGCGGGCGGCGAGGCCGAGGCTGCCGAGGCGGATGCGTTCGGCGGTGGGCGGGATCTCGGGGAGTGCGAGGTGGTGGGCTGCGCCGGCCACGAGGGTGGCGGCGGAGAGGGCGGAGCGGGCGGCCGCGGTCAGCGGCGAGCCGTCCCAGCCGATCACCGTTACCCGGTCGGCCATCGTCGTCGGTCTCCTGGTGTGGGGGCAGGCGCGGGGTGCGGGCACGGTGAGACTACCTGGTCATCGGGTCATTTCCAGTCGCTCGATACGGCGTAGCCGCTCGCGTCGGCGCGCTGTCCGAACTCGTATTCGTCGCCGTAGCCGGGGTATCCGTCGTAGCCCTCGGATTCGTCGAGGTCCTCGGGGACGAGGCCCCAGACGATGAGGTCGCTGCGGGTCTCGGTCCAGGTGCCGGCCGTCGTCTGGGTGCGCACTATGCAGGCGTTGCGCAGGACGCCTTCGCTGATGCAGCCGATCTTCTGGGCGACCTGCTGGGAGGCCGTGTTGTCGGCGGCGGTGCGCAGTTCGAGGCGTTCGAAGCGCTGGTCGCGGAAGAGCCACTGGGCGATGGCGAGTACGGATTCGCTGGCGTAGCCCTCGCCGCGGGCCCAGGGGGCGGTGACGTAGCCGACCTCGGTGGTGCGGGTGCGCCAGTCGGTGTTCTGCAGGTGGACGATGCCGACGAGGCGCTGGGTGAGGAACTCGGTGACGGCGAGGACGATCCCGCGGCCCTCGGCGCGCTCGTCGTGGGACTCGCGGGTGGCCCAGCGGTGTGCGTCGGCGTGGGTGTAGGGGTGCGGTACGGAGGTCCACGCGGTGACGTGCTCGTCGTTCATCATCTCGGCGAGCGCGGTGACGTCCTCTTCCTCGAAGGGGCGCAGTACCAGCCGGTCCGTGCTGATGGTGACGTCCGGGAAGGTGGTAGTCATGCGCAGCTCCATGCCTGAGACCGTGGTGCGACCGTGTTGCGGGACCGTTTGTGCGGGTCGTAGGCCACAGCATGCAGCATGGGCCGAGGGATGTGCAGGGCCGGGTTGCCCGGAAGCGGGCAGCGGTCGGCCCCGCACGCCGAGGGGGGCGTGCGGGGCCGGAACACCGCGGCGGGTCAGGCCTTCGGGGCGCCGAAGGCGGGGATGACCGAGCCCTGGTACTTGTCCTCGATGAACTTCTTGACCTCGTCGGAGTTCAGGAGCTTGGCGAGCTTCTGGACGCGCGGGTCGTTCTGGTTGCCGTCCTTGACCGCGAGGAAGTTGGCGTAGGGGTTGCCCTCGGCCTTCTCCAGGATCAGGGCGTCCTTGGCGGGCGACAGGTTGGCCTCGATGGCGTAGTTGCCGTTGATGATCGCGGCGTCCACGTCGTTCAGGGCGCGCGGGACCGTGGCGGCCTCCAGCTCCTTGAACTCCAGGCCCTTCTTGTCGGTGATGTCGGACAGCTTGGCGCTGGTGCCGACGCCCTCCTTGAGGGTGATCAGGTTGTTCGCGGCCAGCAGCTGGAGCGCGCGGCCCTCGTTGGTGGTGTCGTTGGGGACGGCGACGGTCTGGCCGGCCTTGATGTCACCGATGGCCTTGATCTTCTTGGAGTAGAGGCCGAGGGGCTCCAGGTGCACGTTCACGACGGGCACGATGTGGGTGCCGTTCTTCTTGTTGAAGTCGTCGAGGTACGGCTTGTGCTGGAAGTAGTTGCCGTCGACCTGGCCCTGCTCGGTGGCGGTGTTGGGCAGGACGTAGTCCGTGAACTCCTTCACCTCCAGCTTGAGGCCTTCCTTCGCCGCGAGCTTGTCCTTGACGAAGTTCAGGACGTCGGCGTGCGGGCTCGGGGAGGCCGCGATGACGAGCGGCTTGCTCTCGTCGACCTTGCCGCCGTCGGCCTTGGTGGAGGACGGGTCCGAGGAGCTGCCGCAGGCGGTGAGGCCGAGGGCGAGCGCGGCGGAGGCGGCGGCGAAAGCGGTGAGCTTGATGTTCTTACGCACGAAGAGTGCCTTTCATTGCTTGCAAGTGCGCGGGTCGTGCGCTGGTCTTGCGGGGTGGTGGCCCAAGCACGACAAGTGCGGGCTCTCTTGAGGGGTGGGTCTGGGGGGTCCGTGACCGCTCAGGCTGTCCGGCCGCGGCGGGCGAGGACGCGTACCACGCCGTCGCCGATCAGCTGGATCACCGTGACGAGGGCGATCAGGATGACGACGGTGGCGACCATGAAGCCGGTCTCGAAGCGCTGGAAGCCGTACGTGATGGCCTTGGAGCCGAGTCCTTCGCCGCCGACGGCGCCCGCCATGGCGGAGTAGCCGATGAGGGTGATCACGGTGGTGGTGACGCCGGCGATCAGGGAGGGCAGCGCCTGGGGCAGCAGCACCTTGCCGACCAGGGTCGGGACGCCGCCGCCCATGGATTCGACGGCCTCGATCAGGCCGTGGTCCACCTCGCGGACGGCCGTCTCGACGAGGCGGGCGTAGAAGGGGATGGCTCCGATGGCGAGCGGGACGATCATGGCGGTGGGGCCGATGAAGGTGCCGACGACCGCGGTGGTGACCGGGATCAGGGCGATCAGCAGGATGATGAACGGCAGCGAGCGGCCGACGTTCACTATGACGCCGAGGACCTTGTTGAGCGGCCGGTTCTGGAGCAGGCCGCCGGTGTCGGTGAGGACGAGCAGGATGCCGATGGGCAGCCCGCCGAGGACGGTGACCAGGGCGGACCACAGCACCATGTACAGGGTGTCGTACGTGCCCTGGGTGAGCAGGGGCTGCATTTCGGACCAGGTCACTTGGCACCATCCTTGACCAGTGCGTCGGTGTCGGCGTCGGCGAGCGCGTCGACCGCGGCTTGTACGTCTTCGGCGTCGTCGACCACGTCGACCTGGAGGCCCTGCTCGCGCAGGAAGCCCACCGGGACCACGTTGTCCTCGTAGCGGCCGGGCAGCTCGATCCGCATGCGGCCGATCTGCTTGCCTGCGACGGTGTCCATCGCGGCGCCGAGGATCGAGATGTCGATGTTGTACGTGCGCGAGAGCTGGGAGATGACCGGCTGGGTCGCGGCTTCGCCGTGGAAGGTGACGTCGATGACCGTGCGCTCGGGGCCGGTGGCGGAGCCGCTGACCGGGAAGAGCTCGGCGGCGAGCTCGGAGCCGGGGGTGGCCAGCAGCTCGGAGACGGTGCCGGACTCGATGATCCGGCCCCGCTTCATGAGCGCGGCGGAGTCGCAGACGGTCTTGACCACGTCCATCTCGTGGGTGATCAGCAGGACCGTCAGGCCGAGCTGCTGGTTGAGGTCGCGCAGCAGCTGGAGGATCGAGCGGGTGGTCTCGGGGTCCAGGGCGCTGGTGGCCTCGTCGGAGAGCAGCACCTTGGGGTCGCCGGCCAGGGCGCGGGCGATGCCGACGCGCTGCTTCTGACCGCCGGAGAGCTGGCCGGGGTAGGCCTTGGCCTTGTCGGCGAGGCCCACGAGGTCGAGGAGTTCGGAGGCCTTGCGGGAGCGCTCGCGGCCGGAGATGCCCAGGATCTCCAGGGGCAGCTCGATGTTGGCCTGCACGGTGCGCGAGGACAGCAGGTTGAAGTGCTGGAACACCATGCCGATGCGGCTGCGGGCCTCGCGGAGTTCCTTGCCGGCGCGTCGGCCGCGGCCGGCGAGGGCGGTGAGGTCGACTCCGTCGACGGTGACCGTGCCGGTGGTGGGGCGCTCCAGCAGGTTCACGCAGCGGATCAGGGAGGACTTGCCGGCGCCGCTCTGTCCGATGACTCCGTAGACCTCGCCCTCGCGGACGTGCAGGTCGACGCCGTCCAGGGCGGTGACCTCGCGGCCACGGGACTGGTAGACCTTCGTGAGGCCCGATGTGGTGATCACAGGAATTCCGTCGCTGTCGAGTGCACGGCGCAGCGGTGTGCCGGGCACGGGGCAAACATCTGGGGACGCGATACGGGTCGGACCATCACGAAGGGGTGATGGCGACGCGTGCGCGGGGCAGGAGCGTTCCGGGTGTCACACGGTGGTGCCGGACGGGGCTCGGCCGGTCTCGCTTCGGGGCGCGAGACTGCTGGGAGGGGGCCCTCAGAAGGCGCACATTCGACACATACAACGAGCACCGGGCGTCATCGTCGCCTCGGTCGCAAGGGTGCGGCTGCTCGTCGTGGTCATGGGCCCCAGTAAAGCAGACCTCTCGCGTCACCGATCAATGCTGTCCGGATAGCGGACGAATTCCGACCGCATTACGGACAACATCGGTCAGCTCCGGCCGTCGGTCCCGAGGGTCAGACCGCCTCCACTGACCTGCACCGACACGGCCGAGAGGTCCAGTACGACCACGTCCGCGTCGAGCTCGGCGGCGGTGTGCGTTGTGGTCAAGGCCACGGTCCGCATCCCGGCCGCGCGGCTGGCGGCCAGCCCCGCCGGAGCCTCCTCGAAGACCACGCAGCGGGCCGGATCGGCGCCCAGCCGGGCCGCGGCCGGCAGGAAGGGCTCGGGGTCGGGCTTGCCGCGGGTGATGTCGGCGGCGGGGCGGCCGGGGAGCTCGACGGCCGTGAAGGCCTCCGCGGAGATCCCGTAGCCCGCTCCCAGGGGTGAGCGCATCGGGTCTTTCGGCCCGTAATACCCTCGCTGCATGCTCGACGCCCTGACGGTCGCCATCGGTGTGGCCGCACTCGCCCTCGCCGCCTGGTGCGGTTTCGCCGCGCTGCGGGACCAGCCGACCAAGGACTGGCACTTCATCGGCATGGCCGTGGTGACCGTACTGGTCCTGGCCCAGCTGGTGATCGGCCTGGTGAAGCTGGGCGGGGGCGAGAAGCCCGACGAGGGCACGGTGATCTTCGTGGCCTACCTGCTGGGCGCCTTCGCGTCGGTGCCGGCCGCCGGGATGCTCTCGCTGACCGAGCGGACCAAGTGGGGCTCGGTGACCGTGGCAGCCGGTGCGGTGGTCCTCGCCGTGCTCGAAGTACGCCTCTACGACATCTGGGGAACCACCGGTGCCTGATCTGCCCGACACCGATTCCGCCACGGCCCCGACGCCCGTGGGACGCGAGCGGCTGGTCTCCGGTCCGGGGCTGCTGCTCGTCTGGCTGTACGGGGTGATCACGGTCGGCGCGGTCTCCCGCTCGCTCTACCAGATCTCCACCGAGTTCGACCGGGCTCCGCTGGCGTACTCGCTGTCGGCCGTGGCCGCGCTGGTGTACGCCTTCATCACGTACTCGCTGGTGCGGGGCGGGGAGACGGCCCGCAAGGCGGCGCGGATCTGCTGCGCCGCCGAGCTGACCGGCGTACTGGTCGTGGGCGCCTGGACGGTGCTGAACCCCGACGCCTTCCCCGACGCGACCGTCTGGTCGAAGTTCGGGATGGGCTACCTGTTCATCCCGGTGATCCTGCCGATCACCGGGATGCTCTGGCTGCGCACCGGGCGCCGGCCCTGAGATGACAGGGGGTCAGGCGCTGACGGCGAAGTCCGCGGCGCTCTTGGCTTCCTTCTCCAGGATCACCAGCTGGACGCCGTCGGAGGCGGTGCGGTCACCGACCCGGACGTAGCCCGCCTTGCGGTACAGGCGCAGGTTGGACTCGCTCTTGTGGCCGGTGTGCAGCCGGAAGCGGCTGGTCTCGCCGTCGCCCGCGAGGGCCACCTCGACCGCGCGCAGCAGCCGGGCGCCGAGCCCGTGGCCCTGGAGGCGGGGGTGGACGCAGAGCTTGGCGATCTTGCCGGTGCCGTCCTCGTCCACGTTGCCGCGCACCGTGCCGACCACCTCGTCGCCGAGCCGGGCCACCAGCACGGTGTCCGTCTCCAGCTCCGATTTCAGGGAGTCGAGCGTCTGGGTGAGCGGCTGGATGAGGTAGTTGCCGTACAGCTCGGCTTCGCGCTGGAACGCCAGATACTGGAGCTTGAAGATCTGCTCCGCATCCTCGGCGGCCGCTGCCGAAATGGTCACGCTCATGCCCATGTGCGCATGCCTCCCGCTCACCTGGTAGCCCGTTGGTCTACCGCTCCTTTCCCCGCAGGCCAGGAGCCGCAACCTCTGCAGCCAGCATTCTGCGCAGACATCCCAGGCAACGGGAACGCACGGGTCCCAAACTTCCTTGTGAGATACCCAACTCTCCTGCGATTTCACGGTAAGTGAGGTCCCTGGGCGAAAGAAGTGCCCCTATCAGTTCCGGACAGCGTCCGGGCAACCGGGCGACGGCCGATCGGAGGACCCGGTTCTCCTCGCCGTGCAGGGCCGCGTCCTCCGGTTCCGCGCCGGCGCTGCCGGGCCGGGCTCCGTAGGGGACTTCGCGGCGGGCCCGGCGGCGGGCTCCGCGGGCCTCGGCGCGCACCGCCCGGCGCAGCCAGCTCGCGCGGTCGGCCGGTGCGGGGACGGGGCCGCGCTCCAGCAGCCTGACCCAGACGGCTTGTTCCAGGTCGGCCGCGTCCACTCCGGCGGCCGGGGCCTCCGCGGCCGCCTCGGCGGAGAGCAGCGGTCCGAGTTCCTTCAGCAGGTCCATGCCGGGCGGGACGCGGGGGCCGCGTCCGGCGGTTTCCCCGCAGGACGCAGCACACTCGTACGAGAAACCCGGCGCGGACGTTGACGCGGACGGGAGCTGCCGCGGCGCCGGTCGGGTCCCCCGGCCGCGCCCGCTCGGCGCCCCGGGCCGGCCGGGCCGGGCCAGGCCCGGGCTAGGCCTTCGGCCTGCGGCCCGGGCGGAAGGCCTCGGCGGCGAGCAGCCCGGTGTCCGGGTTGTCGGTGAAGATTCCGTCGATGCCCAGTTCGAAGTACCTCCGGAAGGCACCGAAGGCGTCCCCGTACGCGGCCGGGTCGACGCCCTTGCGGTACTCGGCCGGCAGGAAGCTGTTCTCGTTGCGCGCGGTGTAGGGGTGCAGGACCAGCCCCCGCGCGTGGGCGTCGCGCACCAGCGTGGTCGGGGCGCCGAGCCTGCCGTCCGCGTCGCGCGGCACGATCAGGTCGAGGGTGGGGCCGATGCCCTGGGCGAAGCCTGCGATCCACTTCAGGCCCTCGGGCTTGACCAGGTCGGCGACCGTGCGCGGGTCCTTGGCCAGTTCGAAGTCCCAGGGCCGGGTGTTCGCGGCGGACAGCAGCACCACACGGGGCGCGGAGACCAGGCGGGAGAGCCGCTGGATGCTGGACGGTTCGAACGACTGGAGGAATAGGGGCGCGTTCCGGCCGTCGCGGCCGTACCGGCGCAGCAGTTCGGCCAGCGGCTCCTCCAGGCCGAGGCCCAGGGCCCGGAAGTAGCTGGGGTGCTTGGTCTCCACGTGCAGCCAGACCCGCTTGCCGCGCCGCTTCCCTTCCCGGTCGGCCCAGCGCAGCACCTCCTCGAAGGTGGGGACCGCCCACCGGCCGTCGTACAGCGTGTTGCGCTGGCGGACGGCGGGGATACGTTCCTTCGCGCGCAGGGTCTTCAGCTCGGCGAGGGTGAAGTCCTCGGTGAACCAGCCCGTGACGGAGACCCCGTCCACCGATTTGGTGGTACGCCGGGACGCGAACTCGGGGTGGTCCGCGACATCGGTCGTACCGCCGATCTCGTTCTCGTGGCGGCAGACCAGATGGCCGTCCCTGGTGGGGACCAGGTCCTGTTCGATGACGTCGGCGCCCAGGTCGAGCGCGAGCTGGTAGGAGCCGAGCGTGTGCTCGGGCCGGTAGCCGCTGGCGCCCCGGTGGCCGATCACGGTCGGGAAGGGGAGCTCCCGGTAGCCGCCTTCGCGGCCGGCGCCCGCCGCGGCGGCGGTTCCCCCCGAGAGTCCGGCGATCCCGCCGCCGGCCGCCAGGACGGCCGCCCCCAGGACCGTGCGCCGCGCTGCCCCACCCTGCGTCATGAGTGCCACTCCTGATTCTGAAGGGGTCCGCGGTCCCGGAACGCCTGATGTCCCGGTGTCACGCGGCCCGCAATCGGCGTGCCGATCGTAGAATTGAACGGTGACCGGGAGGGGGTGGCGGGCGGAACATGGCGGAAACGTGCGTCAACACTGCGTATCCGACACGTGAACCCGATGTGCGATCAGTGGTGACCCGCGAGTATCGTCCTCACCTGCACTACCAGCGTGTGGTGCGAGACCCGCTTTTCGATGCCGGAGGGCTCACGTTGTTCCGTACCGCGCTCATCAAGGCCACCGTCGGACCCGTCATGCGGCTGATGTTCCGCACCAAGGTGGAGGGCATCGAGAACATTCCGGGCACCGGAGCGGTGATCCTGGCGGGCAATCACCTCACCTTCATCGACTCGATGATCCTGCCGCTCGTGTGCGACCGCACGGTCCACTTCATCGGCAAGGACGAGTACGTGACGGGCAAGGGCCTCAAGGGCCGCCTCATGGCCTGGTTCTTCACCGGTTCCGGCATGATCCCGGTCGACCGTGACGGCGCCAACGGCGGAGTCGCGGCACTGATGACCGGCCGCCGCGTGCTGGAGGAGGGCAAGATCTTCGGCATCTACCCCGAGGGCACCCGCTCCCCCGACGGCCGGCTCTACCGCGGCCGCACCGGCGTCGCCCGCCTGACCCTGATGACCGGCGCCCCCGTGGTGCCCTTCTCGGTCATCGGCACGGACAAGCTCCAGCCCGGCGGCAAGGGCATGCCCCGCCCGGGGCGGGTCACCATCCGCTTCGGCGAGCCGATGGAGTTCTCCCGCTACGAGGGCATGGACCGCGACCGCTACGTGCTGCGCGCCGTCACCGACTCGGTGATGGCCGAGGTCATGCGGCTGTCTGGCCAGGAGTACGTGGACATGTACGCCACCAAGGCGAAGGCCGCCTAGCTCCTACTGCCGCTGGAGTGCCCGGCTGACGCCCGCCGCCGTCGTGGTGGCGAGGACCCAGCCGGTCACGATCAGCAGGTACGACAGCCACTGGTACCAGCCGCTCGGCGCGAAGGCCGCCTCCTGGCCGAAGCCGATGATCGGCAGCATCAGGTCGAGCGTGTAGAAGACCGGGTTGAAGTCCGGCGCCTCCCCCGCCTTGATCGGGCGGGGCGGCCGGAAGCCGTACGCGACCCACCCGGTCAGCAGCAGCGCGAGCAGCCAGCCCGCCGCCCGCAGGGGCCGGAAGCCGTAGCCGACCGTGACGTCCTGGAGGAGCCCCCACACGCGGGCGTGCCGGGGCTGGGTGCGCCGGTGGCGGCGCAGCTTGGCGAGCTGGACGGTGCGGGCGGCGGCTTCGTCGCCCGCCGTCCGGTAGGCCGCGGCGAGCTGCTCGTAGGCGTACGGGAGGTATCCCGACTCCTCCCGCTCCAGGGCGGGCAGCCGCTGCTCGGCGGGGAGGTGGGGGGCGAGGGTGCGGTAGCTCAGGCCGTCGATGCGGATCTTCTCCGGCCAGGTCTCGGTCGGCATGTGCAGCAGGTCGAACTGGGAGCGGCGCAGGCTCACCACGCCCTGGATCGTGTCGCAGGCGCTCAGCCACAGCTCGCCGACGACGCAGCTGGAGGCGCGCAGGGCGATCCCGCCGGGGTTGTTGAAGGCGGCGCGGCCGAGGTAGAGCTGGCCCGGTATGCGGGAGCCCGTGAGGTTGACCAGGCCGTGGGCCTCCAGCCGATGGCCCCGCAGGTCGGTGCCGACGGTCAGGTTCTCGGCGTGCAGCGCGATGCCGCCGGGGGCGAGCAGGCGGGCGTCGTCGAGGTTGATCTGTCCGCCGACGGTGGTGCCGTTGATGCGGGTCTGGCCGTGGACGGTGAGCCCGGTCGCGACCACGTCGGTGCCGATGTCGGCGTGGTTGAACTGGAGCGGGGCCTCGTCGGTCTCGTCCGCCCCGGGTACGCCGATCGTGGTCCCCCGGAGGAACAGCCCGCCGGTGATCCGGGCGCCCGCGAGCCGCACCGGTCCGGTGATGCGGCAGCAGGAGAGCCGCAGGGTGAGGTCGATGCTGAGGGTGGATGCCGTCAGGCCCGGCAGTACCGAGTCCGAGAGGACGACGGCCCGCAGCTGGGCCCCGTAGAGGAGGGGCTTGCGCTCGAACCAGCAGGCCCGCAGCCGGACGCCGTGTTCGACGATGGCGTATTTGAGGTTGAGCTTGCCGACGATCCGGGCGCCCTTGACGTTGAGGCCGGGGACCAGGCCCGGCGCCCTCGTCCCGCTCAGCAGCAGGTGCGTGAGCACCTCCGCGCGCAGGGTCCGCTCGGGACCCCAGCCCCCGCCCTCGGCGACGTCCTCGTCGGGGTCCGGCTGGAAGTCGACCCGCTCACCGCGCGGGAAGGCCTCCCACACGCGGCGTTCGGCCGGGGTCAGATCATTGATCTCCATCGCGGGGATGGTGTCCTGAGCTGCGACGGACTGTCAACTCCGCTCAGGACACCCTCCTTTGGCTGGGCGTCAGTGCTCGATGCCGTCCTGGAGCTCCTGTCCCCTGAGCAGGAACCAGGCGGCCGCGGCGGTGGCCAGCAGGACGGCCGCGCCGACCCCGGAGGCGAGCCGCAGGCCGTCCACGAAGGCCTCCTGGGCCGCGCCGACCATCGTCTGGGCGGTCTGCGGGTCCAGCGACTTGGCCGCTTCGACGGCGCCGCCGAGTGATTCGTGGGCGGCGTCGGCGACCGGGCCGGGGACGGACTCCGGGGCGGTGAAGCTCTGGTAGACGCCGGTGACGACGGAGCCGAGCAGGGCGATGCCGAGGGCGGCGCCGAGTTCGTACGCGGTCTCGGAGACGGCCGAGGCCGAACCGGCCTGCTCCTTGGGCACGCTGGACAGGATGACGTCGGCGGTGACCGTGAAGGAGAAGCCCGCGCCGAGGCCCACGGCGAGCAGGGCCGCGCCGAGCAGCGGGTAGCCGCTCTCCTTGTGGATCAGGGTCAGCGCGGCGAGGGCCAGGCCTATGGCGGCGAGTCCGCCGGTCACGATGCCCCGTACCGAGTACCTGCGGGCGTACCTGCCCGCGACCAGGCCGGTGACCACGGCGCCGATGGCGGCGGGCAGTTCGGCCAGGCCCGCCTCCAGCGGCTCGCGGCCCTGGACGAGCTGGAGGAACTGGGAGAGGAAGAAGACCAGTCCGGACAGTCCGAAGACGGTGAGCAGGTCGGCGAGTACCGCGCCGGAGAAGCCGCGGTGCTTGAAGAGCCGCATGTCGAGGAGCGGGGCGGTGAGCGTGAACTGACGGCGTACGAAGGTGTAGAGCGCGCCCCCGCCGAGGACGGCGGCGGCCCAGACCTCCCAGGTCGGTCCGTGGGTGGCGACTTCCTTGACGGCGTAGACCACGCCGATGATGCCGACGAGGGAGAGGCCGACGCTCAGGAGGTCCCAGGGGCCGGCGACCGGGTTCTTGGACTCGGGCAGCAGCTTGATGCCGACGAGGACCAGGGCGATCATCACGGGCAGGTTGATGAGGAAGACCGAGCCCCACCAGAAGTGCTGGAGCAGGGCTCCGCCGACGACCGGTCCGACGGCCGCGCCGGCCGAGGCGGTGGCGCCCCAGATGCCGATGGCGAGGCTGCGTTCCCTGGGGTCGTGGAAGATGTTGCGGATCAGCGCGAGGGTGGAGGGCATCAGGGTCGCGCCCGCCACGCCGAGGAGCGCCCGCGCCACGATCATCATCTCGGGGCTGGTCGCGTAGGCGTTCAGGACGGACACGGCGCCGAAGGCCGTCGCGCCGACGAGCAGCAGCTTCTTGCGGCCGATGCGGTCGCCGAGGGAGCCCATGGAGACGAGCAGGCCGGCGATGACGAAGGAGTAGATGTCGCCGATCCACAGCAGCTGGGTGCCGGACGGCTTGAGGTCCTCGCTGAGGGAGGGGGTCGCGAGGCCGAGTACGGTGGCGTCGACCGCGACCAGCAGCACGGCCAGGACGAGCACGGAGAGCGCGAGCCAGCGCCCCGGGCTCTTCGCCTCCGTCCCCTTCTGCCTGCTCAGCTCTTCGGTACGGCTCATTTCTCCACACTCCGTCTTGCGCCACCGAGCAGCAGCTCGATGATCATGTACTGAAAGTCCTTGGCCGCGACCCGGCCGTCCATGACGGCCCAGGCGCAGGTGCCGATGAGCCCGTAGAGGGCCTCGGTGAGCCAGGCGGGGCTCAGGTCGATCCGGATGTCGCCCTGTTCCTGGCCGCGACGGAAGAGTGCGCTCACGCGGGCGTCGAGGCGGGCCCAGCCCTCGTGGACCTGGTCGCCTTCGAACAGCTGGTTCTCGGTCACCAGGAAGGCCAGCAGCTCGGCGTTGGGCTCCGCCTCGGCGACGAGGCGTCTGAGCGCGTCGACGGCCGTGCCCTCGTCGAGGCGGGCGTTGTCGAACGCCACCTCGAACTCGCGGATCCCCAGTTCCTCCAGGGCCCGTACGAGGGCGTCGCGTCCGGCGAAGTGCCGGTGGAGGGTCGCGCGGCCGATTCCGGCGGCGCGCGCGACCTCGTCCATCGTCGCGGTCGATTTGCGGGAGAGCAGGGCCGCGGCATCGCGGAGCACCTGGTCACGGTCCATGGCCATGAGACAACCATAACCCGAATGAGACATCTCTGTCTCATCGAACTCATCGAAATTAATCAGCTGCCCTTCGGGGCGAGGAAAGGAATCCTTCCGACATGAACCACAAGCCACTGCTGCTGATCGACGTGGACGGCCCGCTGAACCCGTACGCGGCCAAGGCCCAGCGGCGCCCGGACGGCTACGGCACCCATCGGATGCGGCCGAAGGGCTGGACGGAGGCGGAGAGCGCCAAGCCGCTGCGGGTGTGGCTCAACCGCGGCCACGGCGCGGAGCTGCTCGCTCTGGCGGACGCGTACGAGCTGGTCTGGGCGACGACCTGGAAGGACGAGGCGAACGACTGGATAGGCCCGCACCTGGGCCTGCCGCGGCTCCCGTTCATCGACTGGCCGCAGATGCACGGCCGGGCGCCGCGCGGCACCTTCTGGAAGACCCAGTACATCCTGGAGTACGCGGGGAACCGGCCCTTCGCCTGGATCGACGACGACATCACGGCCATGGACCACGAGTACGTCGACCAGTACCACCCGGCCCGGACGCTGCTGCTCCGCATCGACGAGCGGATCGGCCTGACCCGCCCGGACTTCGACCGGCTGGCACAGTGGGCGGCGTAGCCACCCTGCGCGGCGGCGGCGACCGGCCGTTCTCCAGCACCGTCGTCCGCTGATCCCCCGGACACGCCGGAGGGGCGGTACGGGCCGGCGCGGGCCCGTACCGCCCCTCCGGGCGCGGCGGCTACTGCTTGTGGGTCGCCCAGGCGTGCTGGATGACCAGGTCGGCCTTCAGCTCGGTGAGCTGGACCGCGACCGCCGAGGGGGCGGTGCCGCCGCGGCCGTTGCGGGAGGCGAGGGCGCCCTTGACGTTCAGGACGGTGCGGACCTCGGGCGTCAGGTGCTCCGAGATCTTCGCGAACTGCTCGTCGGTGAGCTCCTCCAGCTCGATGCCGAGCGCCTCGCACTCCTTGACGCACTCGCCGGCCACCTCGTGCGCCACCCGGAACGGCACACCCTGCTTGACCAGCCACTCCGCGATGTCGGTCGCGAGGGAGAAGCCCGCCGGAGCCAGCTCCTCCATCCGCTCCCGGTTGACCGTGAGGGTGGCCATCATGCCGGTGAAGGCGGGCAGCAGGACCTCAAGGGTGTCGCAGGAGTCGAAGACCGGCTCCTTGTCCTCCTGGAGGTCGCGGTTGTACGCGAGCGGAAGGGCCTTGAGGGTGGCGAGCAGGCCGGTCAGGTTGCCGATGAGGCGTCCCGACTTGCCGCGCGCCAGCTCGGCGATGTCCGGGTTCTTCTTCTGCGGCATGATCGACGAGCCGGTGGAGAAGGCGTCGTGCAGGGTCACGAAGGAGAACTCCTTCGTGTTCCAGAGGATGATCTCTTCCGCGATCCGGGACAGGTTGACCCCGATCATCGCGGTGATGAAGGCGAACTCGGCGACGAAGTCACGGGAGGCCGTGCCGTCGATCGAGTTGCCGACCGAGCCCCGCTCGAAGCCCAGGTCGGCGGCGACGGCCTCGGGGTCCAGGCCCAGCGAGGAGCCGGCCAGCGCGCCCGAGCCGTACGGGGAGACCGCGGTCCGGGTGTCCCACTGGCGCAGCCGCTCGGCGTCCCGGGACAGGGACTGCACGTGGGCCAGTACGTGGTGGGCGAAGAGCACCGGCTGCGCGTGCTGGAGGTGGGTCCGGCCCGGCATGGCCACGTCGGCGTGTGCCTCGGCGAGGCCCACCAGGGCGTCCTGGAGGTCGGCGATCAGCCCGCCGACGATCCGGCCGTGGTCGCGCAGGTACATCCGGAAGAGGGTTGCCACCTGGTCGTTGCGGGACCGTCCGGCGCGCAGCTTGCCGCCGAGGTCGGCGCCGAGCCGCTCCAGCAGGCCCCGTTCCAGGGCGGTGTGGACGTCCTCGTCGGCGACGGTGCCGACGAAGGATCCGTCGGCCACATCGGCTTCGAGCCGGTCCAGACCGGCGATCATGCGGTCGAGCTCTTCGGCCGTGAGCAGGCCCGCCTTGTGCAGGACGCGGGCGTGGGCACGGGAGCCGGCGATGTCGTACGGCGCCAGACGCCAGTCGAAGTGGACGGACGCTGACAGCTTGGCCAGCGCCTCCGAAGGGCCGTCGGCGAACCGGCCGCCCCAGAGCCGGACGTCACCACCGTTGTTGCTGCTCACAGCTGCTGCTCCTCAAGACTGCATGGCTTGGATGTGCTCCGGCCTCCCCGCCGCGGAGGTAACGGGGAGGCCGGCTTCGTACTGCGTGACGGCCCGACGGCGTCGTGACGGCCTGACGGCCCAACGACTCAGGCTCAGGCGAGGTCGCGCCGTGCGGCGATCTTCGAGGAAAGACCGAAGATCTCGATGAAGCCCTGGGCCTTGGACTGGTCGAAGGTGTCGCCCGAGTCGTAGGTCGCCAGGTTGAAGTCGTACAGCGATTCGTCCGACTTCCGGCCGGTGACGACGGCGCGGCCGCCGTGCAGGGTCATCCGGATGTCACCGGTGACGTGCTGGTTGGCCTCGTTGATGAAACCGTCCAGGGCCCGCTTGAGCGGGGAGAACCACAGGCCGTCGTAGACCATCTCGCCCCAGCGCTGCTCGACCTGCCGCTTGTAGCGGGCCAGCTCGCGCTCGACCGTGACGTTCTCCAGCTCCTGGTGGGCCGTGATCAGCGCGATCGCGCCGGGGGCCTCGTACACCTCGCGGGACTTGATGCCGACGAGGCGGTCCTCGACGATGTCGATCCGGCCGATGCCCTGGGCGCCGGCGCGCTCGTTGAGCTGCTGGATCGCCTGGAGCACGCTGACGGGCCTGCCGTCGATGGCGACCGGGACGCCCTCCTTGAAGGAGATGACGACCTCGTCGGCCTCCCGGGGGGTGGCCGGGTTGGCGGTGTACTCGTAGATGTCCTCGATCGGCGAGTTCCAGATGTCCTCCAGGAAGCCCGTCTCGACCGCGCGCCCGAAGACGTTCTGGTCGATGGAGTACGGGGACTTCTTGGTGGTGGCGATCGGGAGGTTCTTCTCCTCGCAGAAGGCGATGGCCTTGTCGCGGGTCATGGCGTAGTCGCGGACCGGGGCGATGCACTTGAGGTCGGGGCCGAGGGCGGCGATGCCGGCCTCGAAGCGGACCTGGTCGTTGCCCTTGCCGGTGCAGCCGTGGGCGACGATCGAGGCGCCGTGCTTCTTCGCGGCGGCGACCAGGTGCTTGACGATGGTCGGCCGGGAGAGGGCGGAGACCAGCGGGTAGCGGTCCATGTACAGGGCGTTCGCCTTGATCGCCGGCAGGCAGTACTCGTCGGCGAACTCGTCCTTGGCGTCCGCGACCTCGGCCTCGACCGCACCGCAGGCGAGGGCGCGCTTGCGGATGACGTCCAGGTCCTCGCCGCCCTGGCCGACGTCCACGGCAACCGCGATGACCTCGGCACCCGTCTCCTCGGCGATCCAGCCGATGGCGACAGAGGTGTCCAGGCCGCCCGAATAGGCGAGTACGACGCGCTCGGTCACGGGTTTCTCCTTACGGTGCATTCAGCGACAGGCATAACTATGCACTGCTCCGTATGTTTCGTCAATCGAGGGGGGTGGCTGCGACGGGGTGAGCCCACGGCCTGTCGGCCCCTCCCGGCCCCTTCCTGCCCGTACCGTCTGACGGGTGCTGCGTACCGCTCTCCTCGCCGGTTCCCTGCTCGCCGCCGGCCTCCTGTGGCCCGGCCCCGCGCCCCTGCCGGCCCGGCTCGCCGACACCGGCGGCGGAAGCCAGCTGATCACCGCCGTCGCCCCCGGGCCCGGGTCGACGACCGGGCTGCTGACCTGGTGGGACCGGCGCGCGGGCCACTGGTACGAGGCGGGCAGCGCGCCCGCACGCTTCGGGGCGAACGGCCTGACCGAGGGCTCGACCAGGGTCCAGGGCACGAACACCACGCCGGCCGGCCTCTACGGGCTCCCGTACGCCTTCGGCATCGCGCACGCGCCCGCCGGGACCGAGTACCGCTACCGGCGGGTGACGGAGCACTCCTGGTGGTGCCAGGACAACGCCTCCCCCGACTACAACCGCTGGGTGGAGCCGCTCCCCGCCGGATGCGCGCCGGGCGAGGCGGAGCACCTGGTCTCGTACGAGCAGCAGTACGCGTACGCCATGGTGCTGGACTTCAACTACGACCGGCCGGTACGGGGCCGTGGCGCGGGCATCTTCCTGCACGTCAACGGCAAGGGTGCGACGGCCGGTTGCGTCTCCGTGCCGGAGAGGGCGATGCGCGAGATCCTGCGCTGGGCCGACCCCCGGCGGCGCCCGCACATCGCGGTCGGAACGCAGGACGGGCCGCTCGCCGTCACCCGTTACTGACCTCTCCGTCCTCGGGCCGGTGCCGGTAGGCGTCCGCCCACCAGAACTCGTCCTCGTCGTCGTCGAGCCAGTCGGCCTCGTCGTCGTCATCGTCCTCGTCGGCCCCGCGCCACCTGCTGCGGTCCCCGACGCTCCTGAGCACGTGGAAGCGCTGCTGCTCGTCCAGCGCCGCGAAGGCGGGATGGACCTCGGCGCGTATCCGGTCCCCCAGCGGGTCCCCGCAGTCCGTCCGGGCACGGACCGCCTTTTCGGCGTCTTGGGCGAACCAGAGCAGGCCCAGGCCCAGGGCGGTCACCACGGCGGCCGCCCATTCCAGGGGGCCGTCCGGGCGGGACACCACCAGCAGCTCGGCCGCCGCGATCCAGCCGGTCACCAGCAGGACGACGCCCACGCAGCCGCAGCAGGCCGGCAGCCGCGGCCGGGCCTCGGGCATGCGCGGTATCGGGGGCAGCAGGGCCTCCCGCTCGCTGCGGTGGGCGGCGCTCAGCACCAGGTACTCCTCGTCGCCCCACTGGATCCAGCCGATCGACACCGGCTCGGGATCGTGGCGGCGTACGGCCTCCAGCAGGGCGGCGGGCACCGGGTGGGCGGGGGTCCTGGCGGGATCGCGGCCCGCGTCCGTGAGGCGCACCGCTCCTTCGGCGTCGATGTCGAGGTAGCCGCCGAGGAGCAGTTCGGCGGCCGCCGCCCCGGACGCCTCGGCCTTCATCCCGGCGACGTCGTACGGCTCCAGCTCCAAGGCGGCGACCAGCGCGAGGATCTCGCGGCGGACAGCCGAGCGGCGCCGCCACCGCAGGCCGATGGGCCCGTACACGGCGGCGGCCACGGTGAACACCGATGCGGCGAGGACGAGTTGAAGCACGCCCCGAGGCTACGTGCGCGGGCCCCGGGTCCGGCACCGGATTTCCGGCGCCCGCGCCTGTGCCTGCGCGTATGCCCGTGCCTGTGCCTGTGCCCGGCCCGGAAGGGGCCCGGGCGGCAGGGGGTTCAGCCTTCCTTCTGCGCCAGCCGCAGCAGGTGGTCGGCCAGGGCCTGGCCGCCCGCCGGGTCGCGGCTGATCAGCATCAGCGTGTCGTCCCCGGCGATGGTGCCGAGGATCTCCCGGAGTTCGGCCTGGTCGATCGCGGAGGCGAGGAACTGGGCCGCACCGGGCGGGGTGCGCAGGACCACGAGGTTCGCGGAGGCCTCGGCCGAGATCAGCAGTTCCCCGGAGAGGCGCCGCATGCGCTCCTCCTTCGCCGACTCGCCGAGCGGTGCCTGCGGGGTGCGGAAGCCGCCCTCGCTGGGGACCGCGTAGATCAGCTCGCCGCCCGTGTTGCGGATCTTGACCGCGCCCAGCTCGTCGAGATCGCGGGAGAGCGTCGCCTGGGTGACGCTCAGCCCGTCGTCGGCGAGCAGTTTGGCCAGCTGGCTCTGCGAGCGGACCGGCTGCCGGTTGAGGATGTCCACGATCCGGCGGTGGCGGGCGGTGCGGGTCTGCGGGACGGACTGGCCACCCCCGGGCTCCGCCTGGGCGGACCCCCACGGCTCGTGTTCCTGCGCCTGACTCATCGTCGTCTCATTCCCCGGTTCGTCCGTCCCCGTTGGCTGCGTCCTTGGCTGCGTCGAGCACGCCGGGCAGCGCCCGGACGAACGCGTCCGCCTCAGCCTCGGAGAGTACGTACGGGGGCATCAGCCGTACGACATCGGGGGCGGGCGCGTTCACCAGGAAGCCGGCGTCCTGAGCCGCCTGCTGCACCAGCGGTGCGAGCGGCTCGGTCAGCACGATACCCAGCAGCAGGCCGGCTCCACGGACGTGGGAGACCAGCCCGTGGCCAGCACCCTCGATCCCGGACCGCAGCCGCTCGCCGCGCGCCTTGACCTGGTCGAGCAGGCCCTGGCCGGCGATGGTGTCGATCACGGCGAGGCCGGCGGCGCAGGCGACCGGGTTCCCGCCGAAGGTGGTGCCGTGCTGGCCGGGCTGGAGCAGATCGGCGGCCGGCCCGAAGGCGGCGACGGCTCCGATCGGCAGGCCTCCGCCGAGACCCTTCGCGAGCGTGACGAGATCGGGTTCGACGCCCTCGTGGGCCTGGTGCTCGAACCACTGGCCGCAGCGCCCGATGCCGGTCTGCACCTCGTCGAGGACGAGCAGGGTGCCGGTGGCCCGGGTGATCTCGCGGGCGGCCGTCAGGTAGCCGGCGGGCGGGACGACGACGCCGTTCTCGCCCTGGATGGGCTCGATGACGACGAACGCGGTCTCCTCGGTGACGGCGGCCCGCAGGGCCTCGACGTCCCCGTACGGGACGTGCGTGACATCGCCGGGCAGCGGCAGGAAGGGATCCTGCTTCTTCGGCTGGCCGGTGAGCGCGAGGGCGCCCATCGTGCGGCCGTGGAAGCCGCCGTCGGTGGCGACCATGTGCGGGCGTCCGGTGAGCCGGCCGATCTTGAAGGCCGCCTCGACGGCCTCGGCGCCGGAGTTGCAGAAGAAAATCCTGCCGGGGCGGCCGAAGAGCTGGAGCAGCCGCTCGCCGAGGGCGAGGACGGGCTCGGAGGCGTACAGGTTGGAGACGTGGCCGAGGGTGGAGATCTGCTCCGTCACGGCGGAGACGATCGCCGGGTGGGCGTGGCCGAGGGCGTTGACCGCGATCCCGCCGACGAAGTCGGTGTACTGCTTGCCGTCCGCGTCCCAGACCTGGGCGCCTTCGCCGCGTACGAGGGCCAGCGCCGGGGTGCCGTAGTTGTTGGTCAGCGCACCCTGCCAGCGGGCAGCGTAGTCCTGGTTGCCGGTCATGCGGATTCCCCTCCCTGCGGGTCGGGCACGACCATCGTGCCGATGCCCTCGTCCGTGAAGATCTCCAGCAGGATCGAGTGCTGGACCCGCCCGTCGATCACGCGGGCGGTGGTCACCCCGCTGCGCACGGCGTGCAGGCAGCCCTCCATCTTGGGCACCATGCCGCTGGACAGCTCGGGCATCAGCTTCTGCAGCTCGCTGACCGTCAGCCGGCTGATGACCTCGTCGCTGTTGGGCCAGTCCGCGTACAGGCCCTCCACGTCGGTGAGGACCATCAGCGTCTCGGCGCCCAGCGCGGCGGCGAGCGCCGCGGCCGCCGTGTCGGCGTTGACGTTGTAGACGTGGTGGTCGTCGGCGCTGCGGGCGATGGAGGAGATGACCGGGATCCGGCCGTCCGCCAGGAGCGCCTCGATCGCGCCGGTGTCGATCGCGGTGATCTCGCCGACCCGGCCGATGTCGACGAGCTCGCCGCCGATCTCCGGGCTGTGCTTGGTGGCGGTGATGGTGTGGGCGTCCTCGCCGGTCATGCCGACCGCGAGCGGCCCGTGCTGGTTGAGCAGCCCGACCAGCTCGCGCTGGACCTGTCCCGCCAGGACCATCCGTACGACGTCCATCGCCTCCGGGGTGGTGACCCGCAGACCGGCCTTGAACTCGCTGACCAGGCCCTGCTTGTCCAGCTGGGCGTTGATCTGCGGGCCGCCGCCGTGCACGACGACCGGCTTGAGGCCCGCCTGCCGCAAGAAGACCACGTCCTGGGCGAAGGCGGCCTTCAGGTCCTCGTCGATCATGGCGTTGCCGCCGAACTTGATCACGACGATCTTGCCGTTGTGGCGGGTGAGCCAGGGCAGGGCCTCGATGAGGATCTCGGCCTTGGGCAGCGCGGTGTGCTTCCTCGCGGTGCTCATGAGCTGTACGCGCTGTTCTCGTGGACGTACTCGGCCGTCAGGTCGTTGGCCCAGATGACCGCGGACTCCGCGCCGGTGGCGAGGTCGGCGGTGATGCGGACCTCGCGGTCCTTCATCGAGACCAGGTCGCGGTCCTCGCCGACCGAGCCGTTCCGGCACACCCAGACGCCGTTGATGGCCACGTTCAGGCGGTCCGGGTCGAAGGCCGCCTTGGTGGTGCCGATGGCGGAGAGCACCCGGCCCCAGTTCGGGTCCTCGCCGTGGATGGCGCACTTGAGCAGGTTGTTGCGGGCGATGGACCGGCCGACCTCGACCGCGTCGTCCTCGCTCGCCGCGCCGACGACCTCGATGCGGATGTCCTTGCTGGCGCCCTCGGCGTCGCCGATCAGCTGCCGGGCGAGGTCGTCGCAGACGGTGCGTACGGCCTCCGCGAACTCCTGGTACGCGGGCACCTGGCCGGAGGCGCCCGAGGCGAGCAGCAGCACGGTGTCGTTGGTGGACATGCAGCCGTCGGAGTCGACCCGGTCGAAGGTGGTGCGGGTGGCGGAGCGCAGCGCCTTGTCGAGGGTGCCGCTGTCCAGGTCGGCGTCGGTGGTGAGGACGACGAGCATGGTGGCCAGGCCCGGGGCGAGCATGCCGGCGCCCTTGGCCATGCCGCCGACGGTCCAGCCGCCACGGGAGACGGTGGCCGTCTTGTGCACGGTGTCGGTGGTCTTGATGGCGACGGCCGCGTCCTCGCCGCCTTCGGCGGTCAGCGCCGCGACGGCGGTGTCGATGCCGGGGAGCAGCTTGTCCATGGGGAGCAGGACGCCGATCAGGCCGGTGGAGGCGACGGCGATCTCGCCCGCGTTGAAGTCGCCGCCGAGGGCCTCGGCGGCCTTCTCCGCGGTCGCGTGGGTGTCCTGGAAGCCCTTGGGTCCGGTACAGGCGTTCGCGCCGCCGGAGTTGAGGACGACCGCGCTCACCGTGCCGCCGCGCAGGACCTGCTCCGACCAGTGCACGGGCGCGGCCTTGACGCGGTTGGAGGTGAAGACGCCCGCGGCGGCCAGACGCGGCCCGTTGTTGACCACGAGGGCCAGGTCCGGGTTGCCGTTTGCCTTGATCCCGGCGGCGATGCCCGCCGCCGTGAATCCCTGTGCTGCCGTGACGCTCACTGCTTCTCCTTGTTCGCTTCTGCGCCCGCGCGGCGCGCCGGCGCGGCCATCGTCGTCGTCCGCGGGCCGGTGGCCGCGCGTGCGACGCTCACGGTGCGACTCCGATCGTGGAAAGGCCCAGGCCCTCGGGAAGCCCGAGGGCGATGTTCATGCTCTGCACCGCGCCGCCGGCGGTGCCCTTGGTCAGGTTGTCGATGGCGCTGATCGCGATGATCCGCCCGGCGGACTCGTCGTACGCGACCTGGATCTGGACGGCGTTGGAGCCTTGGACGGACTTCGTGGCCGGCCACTGCCCCTCGGGGAGCAGCTGGACGAAGGGCTCGTCGGCGTACGCCTTCTCGTACGCGGCGCGGACCGCGTCGGCGGTGGTGCCGGGGAGGGCCTTCGCCGAGCAGGTGGCGAGGATGCCGCGGGCCATGGGCACCAGCGTCGGGGTGAAGGACACCGAGACCCGCTGACCCGCGAGGGGGCTGAGGTTCTGCACCATCTCGGGCGTGTGCCGGTGGCCGCCGCCCACCCCGTACGGGCTCACGGAGCCCATGACCTCGGAGCCGAGCAGGTGCGGCTTGAGCGCCTTGCCCGCGCCGGAGGTGCCGGTGGCGGCCACGATCACGGCTTCCGGTTCGGCGAGCCGCGCCGCGTACGCGGGGAACAGCGCGAGCGAGACGGCGGTCGGGAAGCAGCCGGGGACGGCGATGCGCTTGGAACCCGCCAGGGCGGCGCGGCCGCCGGGGAGCTCGGGGAGGCCGTAGGGCCAGGTCCCGGCGTGCGGGGCGCCGTAGAACCTGTCCCAGTCGGCGGAGTCCTTGAGCCGGTGGTCGGCGCCCATGTCGACGACGAGCACCTCCTCGCCGAGCTGCGCGGCGACGGCGGCGGACTGGCCGTGCGGGAGCGCGAGGAAGACCACGTCGTGACCCGCGAGGACCTCGGGGGTGGTCGCCTCCAGGGTCCGGCCCGCGAGCGGCACGAGGTGCGGCTGCAGGGTTCCGAGGAGCTGTCCGGCGTTGGAGTGGCCGGTCAGCGCGCCGATCTCCACCTCGGGGTGCGAGAGCAGCAGGCGCAGGACCTCACCGCCCGCGTATCCGCTCGCTCCGGCCACTGCTACACGTACCACCATCGGACCCTCCTCCTCGATGGCATGACTATACGTATCTACGCACGTTTATGCAAAGCCCGGCCCAGCGGAATTCGGCGGGCGCCCCGGCCCCGCTCCCCGGCCCCCTCGACCGCCTCGTAGCAGGCTTCGATCAGGGCGCGCAGCGCGGCCCGGGGCGGGCCGTTCCGCACCGCGAGGTAGGTCCGCATGACGGGCGCCGGGTCGCTCAGCGGGCGGAACACCACGCCGGGAACGGAGAGCTGGTCGGCGTGCGGGGCGTAGAAGACCGTCCAGGACGCCCTGCCGTGGCCGATGGCGGCCAGGGTGTCCTGGTCGTTGGTGAACTCCGGGCCCGGGACGGGCGCGTAGCCGGCGGCCCGGCAGGAGCGCATCACCAGGTCGTGGAGCGCGGGGTTGCGGGAGCGGGGGGAGAGCCGCAGCGGCAGTTCCGCGAGGTGGGCCAGCGCGACGGTCTCATGCGCGGCGAGCTCGTGGCCCGCGGGCAGCGCCGCCATCAGCGCGTCCTGCCACAGCGGCAGGAACTCCAGCCCGGGGTCGGTCCGCTCGCCGCGCAGCAGGGCGGCGTCCAGGTCGCCGGCCCGCACCTGCGCCAGCCGCTCCCCGGTACTGCCGGTGACGAGTTCCAACCGGGCGTGGCCGGTGCGCCGGGTGAACGCGGTGAGTACGGCGTCCAGCCGGGAACCCAGCCCGGAGCTGGTGCCCAGGCGCGCCGTCGCGGCCTGTTCGGCGCGCAGTTCGTCGACGGCCTCCCGGGCGCGCGCCTGGAGGTCGAGCATCTGCCTGGCGTACGGGAGGAGCCGGTCGCCGGCCTCGGTGAGCCGGACCACGCGGGTGGAGCGGGCGAACAGCTCGGTGCCCAGTTCGCGTTCGAGCCGGCGCAGCTGCTGGCTGACCGCGGACTGCACGATGTGCAACCGCTCGGCGGCGCGGCCGAAGTGCAGTTCTTCCGCCACGGTGAGGAAGTAGCGCAGCTGACGCAGCTCCATGGCCCCGGTCCCCTGTCCGCCGTGACCGGCATTGATCACCGTTCGTGATCAGTGTAGGCGCGGATCGATCATTGGCCGGCGGAGGTGATCACGGTTGGCTGGGGACGTCACCAACCGCGCGGCCCGCAAGGGCCCACGAGGCAGAGGAGAACCATGCCCCGCCTGGACGTCAACGGCACCACGCTCCACTACGAGGACGAGGGGACCGGCCCGGCGCTGCTGTTCCTGCACGGCTGGGGCACCAGCGGCCGGACCTGGGGCGCCCAGCTGCCCGGCTTCACCCGGGACCACCGGGTCGTCACCCTCGACTGGCGGGGCTGCGGACGCTCCGGCCGCCCCGTCCGGGGCAACACCACCGCCGGGGTGGTCGGCGACCTGGTGGCGCTGATCGGCGCGCTGCGGCTGGACCGGCCGGTGGTCGTCGGCTCGTCGATCGGCGGAACCTTCGCCACGGAACTGGGGCTGCGGCGCCCCGAGCTGATCTCAGGCGTGGTCGCGGTGGGTGCGCCGGGGTACTGGCCGTCGACGAAGCCCCGGGCTCAGGCGGAGCTGGTGGCCGGTCTGCGCCGCGACCGGGCCGGTACGGTCGCCGGCTGGGTGCCGGGGTGGTACGCGCCGGGGACCGCGCCCGCGCTCATCGACCGGACGGTCCGCCAGATCCTGGACTCCGGCGTCCACATCGACGAGCACCAGGCCGGCGCCGAGGGCTACGACCCCCGCCCGACGCTGCCGGGGCTGCGGGTGCCGGTCCACTACGTCCACGGCGAGCTGGACACCGCGATCCCCCTGGAGGTGGCCCGCACCTGCGCCGCCCTCACCCCCGGGGCCGAGGTGAGCGTGATCGCCGGCGCCGCCCACATGCCGCACCAGGAGCTCCCCGAGCTCTTCGACACCGCCCTGCGCGCCGCGCTCACCCGCATCGCCCGGGCCGCCCGCGCCACCGCGTGACCCGCCCGGACGAGCCCGCCGGGAGGCCGTTCAGCCGAGCCGGTGGCGCACCCACACGTTCGGCTCGACGTAGACCGCGTGGCCGTGCTCCGGTTCGCAGTGCACCGGGGTCAGGGCGCCGGGCACGTGCACCGGCCCCGGCGTGTCGAAGGGCAGTCCCGTCCACTCCCGCCACTCCGCGAGGGAGGCGCTGACCGTCATCGACAGCGGGGCCACCGAGTCGATGACGGCACCGGCGCGCACATGGACGCGCAGCCAGGGGTCGTAGGGCAGGCCGTCCTCGCGGGTGCGGTACGCGTACTCGCCCATCGGGGTGTCCGGCTCGGCGGGCTTTCCGCTGGGCCGTACCGGAGCCACCACCTCGGCGAAGCCGCGGGCGCGGGCGTTGTCCCGCATGGCGGCCAGCATCAGGGCGGACAGGCCCTCGCCCTGCCGGTCGCGGGCGATGGTGATCTCGATGGCGCTGACCGTGTCGGGGGCGATCCCGCGCCGCAGGTCGGAGAAGGCCCACAGGAGGATCTGGTCCCAGCCCCGTGCGGGCAGCGCCCCGCCGCCGCGCCCCTGCGCGTGCAGGGCGAAGGGGAGGCTGAACCCGCGGGCGACCACCGCGTCGCCGTCCGTGGCGACCAGGACGTAGTCCGGCAGTTCGGCCACCATCCGCGGGTACAGCAGCCAGGCGAGGGAGTCGTGCGCGCTGAACTCCGGCCAGGAGTCCGTCATGTCCCAGAGCCTGCCGGCCAGTTCGGGCCGCTGGGCGAGCGTGGTGATCTTCATACCGGTCATGTCCGCAGGCTAGGCCCGCCCCACGCGGCCCTCAAGCGATTTCCCAGCCCGGGGTCAGGCGTCCGGGCCGAGGCTCCCGCGCAGCCGGTGGACGGCCTCGGTCAGCTGCCCCGCGCCGGCCACGCCGGCGAAGCTGAGCCGTACGTACGGGCCGGGTGGTTCCGCGCAGAAGTACGGGCGGCCCGGCGCGATCGTGACCCCGGCGCGCAGGGCGGCCGCCGTGAACGCCGCTTCGTCCCCGCCCTCCCCGAGCCGGACCCACAACTGGTATCCGCCGGCCGGCAGGTGGGGGATCGTCAGACCGGGCAGCTCCCGGCGCAGGGCGCCCGCGAGGACGTCCCGGCGGTGTCGCAGCTCGGCGGCGACGGCCCGCAGGTGGCGCGGCCACGCGGGGGCGCCGACCAGTTCGAGGGCGGCTTCCTGGAGCGGGCGGGGTACGAAGAAGCTGTCCACGACCTGGATGGCGCGCAGCCGGTCCAGCACCGGGCCCCGGGCCGCCAGCGCGCCCACCCGCAGGCTGGGCGAGGTGACCTTGGTCAGCGACCGGACGTGCACCACGACCCCGTCGGTGTCCTCGGCGGCGAGGGTGGCGGGAAGCGGACCGGCGTCCTCGTGGGCCAGGGCCCGCGCGTAGTCGTCCTCGACCACGAAGGCCCCGGCGGCCCGCGCGATCCGCAGCACCTCCGCGCGCCGCCCGGCGGCCAGCACGGCGCCGGTCGGGTTCTGGAAGAGCGGCTGGCATACGAAGACCCGCGCGCCCGTCGCCTCGAAGGCGGCGGCCAGCAGCTCCGGCCGGACCCCCTCCGCGTCGGCCGGGACCGGTACGGGCCGGCAGCCCGAGGCGCGGGCGACCGCCAGCAGCCCGGAGTAGGTCGGCGACTCCACCAGGACCGGCGCGCCGGGCGGGGCCAGCGCCCGCAGCGCGGTGGTCAGCGCGCTCTGCCCGCCCGCGGTGACCAGTACGTCGGCGGCCCCCACCGCGCCGCCGATCTCCCGGGCGAACCAGTCGCGCAGCTCGGGCAGTCCCTCCACCGGGGGCCTGCCCCACGCGCCCGGCCGGCGTCCGGCCCGGGCCAGCGCCGCCGCCATGGCCCGCTCGGGCTGGAGCGAGGGGTGCAGGTAGCCGCTGCTGAGCTCGATCACCCCGGGCGGGGCCGCGGCGAGGGTGCTCAGCACCCCGGAGGCGTCCACGGAACGCGGGAACACGTCCCCGGCGCCCTCCGCGCTCAGGGCGACCTCCTGCCAGGAGGTGTCCCCGGCGGCGGGTTCCGCCGTCCGCGGCCGGGCGCGGAACACGCCGGCGCCCGGCCGGGTGACGACGAGCCCTTCGGCGGCCAGCTGCGCGAGGGCCCGCGAGACGGTGACGGGGCTGACGCGATAACGCTCCACCAAAGCCCTGCTCGACGGGAGCTTTCCACCCACCGAGTAGCGGTCAAGCTCCGATCGCAGGGATTCAGCCAGCTCCGCCACACTGCTACGCTCGTACATGACAGCACAGAATAGCGCTACTCTCCCGACCCCGATAGCGGTTCGAGGTTCCGCTCGCAACGGGACCGCCCTCGCCGCGCTGGGCGTCCTCGCCTTCTCCCTGACCTTCCCCGGCACCGCCTGGGGCCTGGAGAGCTTCGGCCCCTGGTCACTCGTCGCCCTGCGCAGCGTCCTCGCCGCGGCGATCGCGGGCGGTTTCCTGCTGGCCCGCCGGGTGCCGCTGCCCGACCGTGCGCACTGGGCGGGACTCGCTGTCGTCGCCGCCGGAGTGGTCGTCGGCTTCCCCCTGCTCACCACCCTCGCGCTGCAGACCTCCACCACCTCGCACGCCGCCGTCGTGGTCGGCCTGCTCCCGCTGACCACCGCCGCGGTGTCCTCGCTGCGCACCGGGGCCCGGCCGTCCGGGCGGTTCTGGGCCGCGGCCGTCGCCGGAGCGGTGATCGTGCTCGGCTTCACGCTGGGCCAGAGCGGCGGCGCCCTGTCGGCCGGTGACGGCTACCTCTTCGGGGCGCTGCTGGTGTGCGCGGCCGGGTACACCGAGGGCGGCCGCCTGGCCCGGATGCTGCCGGGGTGGCAGGTGATCGGCTGGGCGCTGGTGCTGTGCCTGCCGCTCGCCGTGGCGGGCTCGGTGATCGGGCTCGCGTACGAGCCGGCGCACCTCACCTGGCACGGCGCGGCCGGGCTGGTCTGGGTGGCGGCCGGCTCGACCTTCCTCGGCCTGTACGTCTGGTACCGGGGCATGGCCGAGATCGGTGCGGCCCGGGCCAGCCAGCTCCAGCTCGCGCAGCCGCTGCTGACGCTGCTCTGGGCGGTGACCCTGCTCGGCGAGCGGATGTCCCCGGCGGCGCCGGTCGCCGCCTGCGCGGTACTGGTCTGCATCGCCGTGACCCAACGGGTCAAATAACACCGAAACGACCTAAACTGCTAGCACCGGATCAGACCGCCTCGTGAGGGAGGTCAGCAATGCACGCGACCGAGGGCGACCAGCTGGTGCAGCACGGCAGGATCGTAGGCCAGCACGACAAGGTGGGTGAGATCACCCAGGTCCTGGGAGAAGACGGCACGCCTCCCTACCGGGTCCGCTTCCAGGACGGGCACGAGGCCGTGATGTCCCCGGGCCCCGACTGCGTCGTGAAGCATCCGACCGAGCCCACACACTGATCGCACACGTGGTTCAACGCGGCGGCGCAGCCGTCGGATAGTGGTCGGCCACCACCCTGGCCATCGCACCATTGGGGTCCGCGACCACCTGCTTCGCCGAGAAGAAGCAGTGGCCGCGGACCTGCGCGTGGTCCCGGGCGAACCGCAGGTGCCGCGACAGCTCCGCCGGGTCGCGCCAGGCCGCGGTCGGGCTGTCGGCGTCGCAGCGGTAGAGCGCCTCCCCCACGTACAGGTCCACGCCGGTGCCCGCCACCGTCCGCGCCCACCAGGGCACGATCGAGGCGTAGTCGGCGGTCGCGTGCCCGATCTCCCAGTACGCCTGCGGGACGATGTAGTCGATCCAGCCCTCCCGCACCCACTTGCGGGTGTCCGCGTACAGGTCGTCGTACGTGGCGACGCCCGCCCGCGTCGGGGAGCCGAGCGGGTCGCTCCCCTCGTTGCGCCAGACCGCGAACGGGCTGATGCCGAACCGGGCCGCAGGGCGGATCCTGCGCAGCTTCTCGGACATCTCGCGGACCAGCGTGTCGGTGTTGTCGCGCCGCCAGTCGGCCACGGAGTCGAAGGCGCCGCCGTAGCTCTCGTACGCCTCGTCGTCGTCGAAGTCCTCGCCCTCGACGGGGTACGGGTAGAAGTAGTCGTCCCAGTGCACCGCGTCGACCGGATAGCGCGAGACCGCGTCGAGCACGGCCCGCTGCACGAAGTCCCGCACCTCGGGGAGCCCTGGGTTGTAGTACAGCTTCCCGCCGTACGCGACCGTCCAGCCGGGGTTGCGGCGGGCAGGGTGCTCGGGGGCGAGCCGCTGCGGGTCGGTGTGGTGCGCGACGCGGTACGGGTTGAACCAGGCGTGCAGCTCCAGCCCCCGGGCGTGGGCTTCGGTGACGGCCGTGCCCAGCGGGTCCCAGCCGGGGTCCGCGCCCTGCGTCCCGGTCAGCCACTGCGACCAGGGCTCCAGCTTCGAGGGCCACATCGCGTCGGCGGCGGGCCTGACCTGGAGCACCACGGCGTTCAGCCGGCGCCGCACGGCGGTGTCGAGGAGCGCGAGCAGCTCGGCGCGCTGCTGCCGCGCGGGCAGTCCGGCCCTGGACGGCCAGTCGACGTTCTGTACGGAGGCGATCCACATCCCCCGGAACTCGGCGGCGGCCGCCTCCGCCGGCACCGGAGCCCGGCCGGGCCGCTCCGCCACCCCGGCCGCCCCGGCCGGCCCCGCGGCCGTCGCCGAGGCCAGCAGCCCCGCTCCCGCGGCCAGCAGCCCCCGCCGTCCGATGTACGCCATGTGACGACCCCGTTCCGTTCCGTGACAATGCTCTGCGTGTGCCCAGCATGCCCGCCCCGCCCCGCAACCGGGGGCAAGGTCGGGGGTAACGTCGGGGGGCGTGGCGGGCGCCGGAACGCAGTTACCACTGCCGAGTACGGGGGACCCGCGATGGATGAGCAGCGAAAGGCACGATGTGACGGACCTCTCTACCCTCCCGACCGACATCGCACGCGTCGGCGTGGTGGGCTGTGGCCAGATGGGCGCGGGCATCGCCGAGGTGTGCGCCCGCAGCGGTCTTGAGGTGATGGTCGCCGAGACCACCGGCGAGGCCCTGGAGATCGGGCGCACCCGGCTGCACAACTCCCTGATGAAGGCCGCCGAACGCGGCAAGATCAGCGAGGAGGAGCGGGACGCCACCCTGGCCCGCCTCACCTTCACCACCGACCTCGGCGAGTTCGCCGACCGCGACCTCGTCATCGAGGCCGTCGTCGAGAACGAGCAGGTCAAGACGGAGATCTTCCAGGTCCTCGACCAGGTGATCACCCGCCCGGACGCGATCCTCGCCTCCAACACCTCCTCGATCCCGCTGGTCAAGCTGGCCGTCGCGACCTCGCGCCCCGACCAGGTCATCGGCATCCACTTCTTCAACCCGGCCCCGGTGCAGCAGCTCGTCGAGCTGATCCCGGCGCTGACCACGGGCGAGGAGACCATCAAGCGGTCCGAGGCCCTGGTGCGGGACGTGCTGGGCAAGCACGCGATCCGCGCCCAGGACCGTTCCGGCTTCGTGGTCAACGCGCTGCTCATCCCGTACCTGCTGTCGGCGATCCGGATGTTCGAGTCCGGCATCGCCAGCCGCGAGGACATCGACAACGGCATGGAGCTGGGCTGCGCCCACCCGATGGGCCCGCTGAAGCTGGCGGACCTGATCGGCCTGGACACGGTGGCCTCGGTGGCGGACTCGATGTACGCCGAGTTCAAGGAGCCGCTGTACGCCGCTCCCCCGCTGCTCCAGCGCATGGTCGACGCCGGCCGCCTCGGCCGCAAGACCGGCTCGGGCTTCTACCCCTACGGCTGACCCAGCCGCAGGTGGTGCAGGAGCAGCAGCCCGGCCGCCATGTTGGCGGCCGGGATCTCGCCGCGCGCGATCATGTCCGGCACCAGCTTCAGCGGGACCCACTCCCGGCGCGAGGATTCGAAGTCGTCCTCGGGGTGGCCCGTGTACGTGGCCCCGTCGGCCCAGTAGAGGTGGTGGCGGGCGTCGGTCAGCCCGTTGGAGGGCTCGACGGTCAGCAGGTGGTGGAGCGGCCCGGGCCGCCAGCCCGACTCCTCCTCCATCTCCCGGGCGGCGGCGACGGCGATGTCCTCACCGTCCTCGACCACCCCGGCGGGCAGCTCCCAGCCCCAGCTGTCGGTGATGAAGCGGTGCCGCCACAGCAGCAGCACCTCGTTGGCCTCGTTGACGGCCGTGGCGACCGCGACGGGCCGCAGCCGGATCACGAAGTGGTCCAGGTGCCGGCCGTCGGGTAGTTCCACATCCGCGAGGTTCACGTCGAACCAGCGGTTCTTGTACACGGTCTGCTCACTCAGGTTCGTCCACTGCACGGCTTTGCCACCTTCCGCATCTTCAGGTGGCAACATGGCAGCAGTCCGAACCGTCAGAGGGGAACGCGCAGCGCCCCGTCGATGAGTTGGACGGTCTCCTCCGCGTCGGCGCAGCCGCTGCTCAGGAGCCGTTGCCGGACCGCCCGCAGCCGCTCCCTGAGCCGTTGCGACTCCATCCCCCGGGCCCGCTCGGCCATTTCGGCCGCGGCCGCGACCGCCCGGTCCGGTTCGCCCTGGCGCAGCTGGACCTCGCACAGGATCGCCAGCCGGTGGACGCGCCCGCGGTCGTGCGCCGGGGTCCCGACGGCCGCCGCGGCCTGCTCGTGCGCGGCTTCCAGATCACCGAGGCACAACAGCGCCTCCGCCACCTGTACGTTCACCAGCCCGGGCTGTACGTAGCCGGTCTCGGCGGGCTCCGTACCGGGCCGGATCCGCTCGGCGGCCCCCTCGGCCTGCCGGATGCAGGACAGCGCGGCGGCGGTGTCCCCGAGCCGGGCGTACGCCTTGGCCTGCATCGCGTGGAGATCGGCGGCCAGGGCGGGGGTGGTGTGCCGGCCGGCGGCCCGCAGCGCGGCCTCGGCGAAGGCGACGGCCTGCCGGTGTTCCCCCAGGTGCAGCGACTGGTTGACCAGCAGCGCGATCACGTACGCCCCCAGCCCCCGGTCCCCGCTGGCCTTCGCCAGCCGCAGTGCCTGGTGGAAGTACCGCTGGGCGAGCCCGTGGGCGTCCGAGTCGTACGCGCAGATCCCCGCCACCGCCACCAGGGACCCGGTGGCGCGGTGCAGCTGCCGCCCGAGGTCGTCGGGGTAGCTCCCGCGCAGCATGGGGGCGGTCTCGCTGCCGAGGAAGCGCACGATCCGGGCCCGGGTGGCCATCCCGCCGGCCCGCCGGTACATCAGCTCGTAGTGCGAGCGGGCCGCGCGCAGGATCTCGATGTGCTCGGGCCCGATCCGGTGCGCGCCCTCTCGGGACACGTCGGAATCCTCGGGCGGGTTCTCCCACTCCCAGACCGGGATGACGGCGGGCGTTCCAGTGACCGCCTCGGCGGACAGGAAGGGGTACCGCCCCTGTTCGTCGCAGCGCCACAGGGCGGCGGCCCGGTCGACGAACCCGCTCAGCGGGGTCGCGTGCGGGGCCGGCGGCCCCGCCATCCCGAGCCCGGCGTCGTCCAGCGACACGGCCCGCCGCAGCCGGCCGCCCAGCACCTCGCAGATCAGCTCGGGCACCTGGCCGCGCGGCCGCTGCCCCTTCAACCAGCGGGAGACGGCGGTGTGTTCGTAGCGCAGTGCGAGTCCGCGGCCGCGGCCCGCCTGGTTGACGTGCGCGGCGAGTCCGGCGTGGGACATGCCCGCCTCGGCGAGGAGGGCGTCGAGCAGGGCGTTGGGCTGCATGGGCCCCTCCAAGGGCTCGTCCGCATCAGGCTAGTGGCTGCGGGCTTCACAGGGGGTGTGGTGCATCCGATTCACACGGGGTGTGCTGCACCTGATTCACACGGGGTGTGCTGCGCCCGATTCACACGGGGTGTGCTGCGCCCGATTCACACGGGGTGTGCTGCGCCCGATTCACACGGGGTGTGAACTGACTACGCGCATAAATGCGATACGCACCCTGCCGCGAGGGCCCCGCGGGGCGCTTCACTTAAGGGCCTCGCCAAGAGGAGCTCGGGTCGTCGGCTCCCCCTCGTACAGTGCGACGACCCGACACCGCGCCGTCCGTCCTGCTGTCTGCCCGACACTCCATGGCAGACGGGCGGCGCGCCACGGCTCCGCCGGCACCCGGTTGGTCGCCGGGTTCCGGCCGGGGCCGGGCCGATGGCGCACCGGGTCCCTCCACCGGACCCGGTGCGCGCGATCGGTGGCCTAACGGTCGTTGCGGAGCACCAGCAGGGCGACATCGTCGGCGAGTCGTCCGCCGGTGTGCCGCAGCAGTGCGGCGTGCACGCCCGCGACCAGCCGCGCGGGCGTGAGCGCCGGTTCCCGCGCGAGGACGCCGCGCAGGTCGAAGAACCGCCCGGCGTCGTCACGGGCGTCCTCCGCGCCGTCGGTGAACAGCACGAGCAGTTCGCCGGGCCGCAGTTGCCCGCACTCCCGCGCGGCCGGGACCTCGGGTACGGGTATCACCCCGAGCGGCGGCAGGGGCTCGGCCCCGTCGAGGGCGCGCACATCGGTCTCCCGCCGCGCGGAGCCCCGCTCCGCCCCGGCGGGCCCCAGGGCGCGCAGCGCGGTGTCCCGCTCGCCCGCCCACGGGGCACGCGTCCGGGCGGCGCCCCGTGCAGCGCGCGACGGCGGGCAGGGGACGGCCCCACAGGGCTCCGGCACCGGATCGGGCTCCGGGGCGGGGTCCGCGGCCGCCGCCGGGCGGAGCACGTACGGCCACGGGTGGCCGCAGTTCAGGGCCTGCACGGCCCCGTCCTCGGCGATCTGGAGCAGCAGCACCGTGACGAACTCCTCCGCCGACGGGGACTCCGGCTCGGCGGAGCACGTGGCGGGGTGCTCGGCCCGGGCCCGGTCACGGACGTGCCGGCCGAGCGCCCGCTCCATCCGGTGCAGCACACCGCCCAGCGCGGGCTCGTCGTACGCCGCTTCGCGGAACGCCCCCAGTACCGCCGCGGCCGCGCCCAGCGCGGGCAGCCCGTGCCCCCGTACGTCCCCGATCACCACCCGCACCCCGTACCCCGTCGGCACGACCTCGTACAGGTCCCCGCCCACCACCGCACCCCGGGTCGCCGACAGCTGCGCCGCGGCCAGCGCCAGCCCCTCGATCCGCCCCGGCAGGGGTCTGAGCAGCGCCCGCTGCGCGGCGCCCGCGATCTCCTGGGAGCGGCGGAGCTCCGCCACCAGCCCCCGCCGGATGTGCACCGCGCAGCCGGTGGCCAGGAGCAGGAACGCCGCGCACGTCGCGAGGCTCGGCACCAGCCGCCCCGGGGAGGACAGCTCCCAGGACACCGCGGCGCCGCCCCAGGCCAGGACGCACACCCGGCCCAGCCGGGGCATCTCCCTGCTCGTGTTCATCGTCGCGGCCTCCCCTCGGCCGCAATGATTGTGTCGACCGGCCGGAGCAGCGCATACGGGTCACCAGGGTTCTCACCCGAACGAGTGAGGGGCGCGTCCGGTGCTCCGGACACGCCCCTCAACAGGCCTTCTCTGCGATGCGGTTACGCGCCCCGCAGCACCGCGCCCGTCCGCTCGCCGGCCAGCGCCACCGCCGCGTCGCGCGCGGCCGTGGACTCCTCGGCCGTCAGCGTGCGGTCGGCGGCCCGGAAGCGCAGCGCGTACGCGAGGGACTTCTTGCCCTCGCCCACCTGCTCACCGGTGAACACGTCGAACAGCCGCAGGGACTCCAGCAGTTCGCCGGCGCCCTTGCGCAGCGCGTCCTCGACCGCCGAGGCGGGCACCGACGCGTCCACGATCAGCGCGACGTCCTGGGTCGCCACCGGGAAGGAGGAGATCCGGGGCGCCTGCACCGGCTCGCCGCCGGCCGCCGCGAGGCGGTCCAGGTCGAGCTCCATGGCGCTGGTGCGGGCCGGCAGGCCCATCGCCTTGACCACGCGCGGGTGCAGCTCACCGGCGTGGCCGATGACCGTCTCCACCCCGTCCAGGGTGACGAGCAGCTCGGCGCACCGGCCCGGGTGCCAGGGGCCGTACTGGCCCTGGCGCACGGTCAGTTCGGCGCCGGCCTCGGCGGCCAGCGCACGCGCGGCCTGGACGGCGTCGGCCCAGTCGGCCGGGCGGCCCTTGCCCCACCAGCCGGCCTGCTCGCGCGCACCGGCCAGCACGACCGCGGCGTACCGCGGCTGAGCGGGCAGGGCGGCGTTCAGGGTGGCGATCTCCTCGTCCGTGGGACGCCGGTCGACGGGCAGCCGTACGGCGACACCCGGCTGGGCGGCGGCCCGGAAGACCGAACCGGTCTCGAAGAGCGCGAGGTCGTGGCTGCCCCGGCTGTCGTTGCGGCGCAGCGCGCCGAGCAGACCCGGCAGCAGCGTGGTGCGCAGCGCCGGCTCCTCGTCGGAGATCGGGTTGACCAGCTTGACGACCTGGCGGGTCGCGTCGTGCGGAGCCAGCTGGAGCTGGTCGAAGACGCCCTCGCCCAGGAACGGGTAGTTGAGCGCCTCGACGTAGCCGGCGCCGGCCAGCGCGCGGCCGACCCGGCGGTGCAGCTGCTGCCGGGCGGTCAGGCCGCGGCCGGAGGGCACCTGCGGGAGGGTCGACGGGAGGTTCCCGTAGCCCTCCAGCCGGATGACCTCTTCGGCGAGGTCGTTGGGCGCGGCGAGGTCGGGCCGCCACGACGGGACGGTGACGACGAGCTCGTCCTGGCCGTAGACGTCGCAGCCGATCTCCTGGAGACGGCGCACGACGGTCTCGCGGCCGTACTCCATGCCCGCGACGCGGTCCGGGTGGTCCGCGCTCATCGCGATGGTGCGCGGGGCACCCGGGGCGACGAGTTCGGTGACCCCGGCCTCGGCCGTACCGCCCGCGACCAGCACGAGCAGGTCGACGGTGCGCTGCGCGGCCGCGGCGGCGGCCTGCGGGTCGACACCGCGCTCGAAGCGCTTGGAGGCCTCGGAGGAGAGCTTGAGGCGGCGGGCGGTCCGCGAGATCGACACCGGGTCGAAGTGCGCGGCCTCGATGACCACGTCGGTGGTCCCCGTGACCTGGCCGGTCTCGGGGTCCGTGACGGAGTCGGCGATCTCGGTGTTGGCGCCGCCCATGACACCGGCGAGCCCGATCGGGCCGCTGTTGTCGGTGATCACCAGGTCCTCGGCGTCGAGCGTGCGCTTGACGCCGTCGAGGGTGGTGAACTTCTCGCCCTGCTCGGCACGGCGGACGCCGATGGCCCCGTCGATGCGCGAGCGGTCGTACGCGTGCAGCGGCTGGCCCAGCTCGAGCATCACGTAGTTGGTGATGTCCACGGCGAGCGAGATCGGGCGCATGCCCGCCTTCTGCAGGCGGCGCGTGAGCCAGATCGGGGAGCGCGCCTCGGGGTCGAGGCCGGTCACCGTGCGCGCGGTGAAGCGGTCGCAGCCGGCCGGGTCGTCGATCTTGACCAGGTAGCCGTACGAGTTCGGCGCGGGCACGTCGAGGAGCGCCGGGTCGCGCAGCGGCAGGCCGTAGGCGGTGGCGGCCTCGCGGGCCACACCGCGCATGGACATGCAGTAGCCGCGGTCCGGGGTGATGTCGATGTCGAGGACCTCGTCGACGAGCTGGAGCAGCTCGATCGCGTCGGTGCCGACCTCGTGCTCCGGCGGCAGCACGATGATGCCGTGCGTGCCGTCGTCGCCCATGCCCAGCTCCTCGCCGGAGCAGATCATGCCGTGCGAGGTCTTGCCGTACGTCTTGCGCGAGGCGATCGCGAAGTCGCCGGGCAGCACCGCGCCGGGCAGGACCACGACGACCTTGTCGCCGACGGAGAAGTTCCGGGCGCCGCAGACGATCTCCTGCGGTTCGCCGGTGCCGTTGGCCTGGCCGACGTCGACCGTGCAGAAACGGATCGGCTTGCGGAAGCCCTCGAGCTCCTCGATGGTCAGCACCTGGCCGACGACGAGGGGGCCCTTGAGCCCGGCGCCGAGCTGCTCGACGGTCTCGACCTCGAGGCCGGCGTCGACGAGCTTGGCCGCCACGTCACGACCGGTCTCCCCCGCGGGCAGGTCGACGTACTCCCGCAGCCAAGAAAGCGGGACCCGCATCAGATCTCCATCCCGAACGGCCGGGTGAAACGGACGTCACCCTCGACCATGTCTCGCATGTCTTCAACGTTGTGCCGGAACATCAGCATCCGCTCGATGCCGAAGCCGAAGGCGAACCCGCTGTACTTCTCCGGGTCCACACCGCAGGCGACGAGCACCTTCGGGTTGACCATGCCGCAGCCGCCGAGCTCGATCCAGCCCTCGCTGGAGCAGGTACGGCACGGGCGGTCGGGGTTGCCCACCGATTCGCCGCGGCACACGTAGCACTGCATGTCCATCTCGGCGGACGGCTCGGTGAACGGGAAGAAGTGCGGGCGCAGGCGCGTGGTGGTGCCCTCGCCGAAGAGCTCCTGGACCATGTGGTCCATGGTGCCCTTGAGGTCGGCCATCGTCAGGCCCTCGTCCACGGCGAGCAGCTCGACCTGGTGGAAGACCGGGGTGTGCGTCGCGTCGAGCTCGTCGGTGCGGTACACCCGCCCCGGGCAGACGATGTAGACGGGGGGCTTGCGCTCCAGCAGCGAGCGCGCCTGCACCGGGGAGGTGTGGGTGCGCAGCACGACGCCGGACTCGTCGCCCTCGGTGCCCTCGGGCCCCTGGACGAAGAAGGTGTCCTGCATCTGGCGCGCGGGGTGGTCGGGCGTGAAGTTGAGGGCGTCGAAGTTGAACCACTCCGCCTCGACCTCGGGGCCCTCCGCGACCTCGTACCCCATGCCCACGAAGATGTCCGCGATGCGGTCCATCAGCGTGGTCAGGGGGTGCCGGGCGCCGGCCGGGACCCGGTCGTGGGGCAGCGTGACGTCCACGGCCTCCTCGACCAGCACCCGCTCGTCGCGCTCGGCCTCCAGCTCGACCGTGCGGGCCCCGAAGGCCTTGTTCACGGCGCCGCGGGCCTGTCCGACGCGCTTGCCCGCCTCGGCCTTGGCCTGGGGCGGCAGGGCGCCGATCTCGCGGTTGGCGAGCGCCAGGGGCGAGCGGTCGCCCATGTGCGCGGTCTTCGCCTCGCGGAGCTCGTCGAGGTCGCCGGCGGACGCGAAGGCGGCGAGCGCCTCGTCCCGCATGCGCTCGATCTCTTCCGGTTTCAGTGCCTCGACCTCGACAGGGTCGTACGACTTGTTCGGTGCCGACATCTCTTCCCGTACTTCCGATGGCTGGCTGGTGGACCCCGCGCGACGCTCGGCAGTCTCGACCGACACGTTCCACACAAGGACACAAAGGTGCCAAAGGACGAGTCTAAAGGTCGCTGGGGGTGAAGGGGCCCGTGGGCCGCCTGGCGAGACGTCCCGCAGGGTTACTGCGTGAGGTAGGCCGGGGCGGCGACGGGCAGGATAAATCGGAACTCGGCGCCGCCGCCGGGGCCGCGGCCGACCGCGATGGTGCCGCCGTGGGCCTCCACGATGCCCTTGACGATGTACAGGCCCAGGCCGGTGCCGCCGCGCTTGCTGCCCCGCCAGAAGCGGGTGAAGACGCGGCCCATCGACTCTTCGGGGATCCCGGGCCCTTCGTCGGTCACGGTGACGGCGGTTCCTTCCTCGGTCTTCCCCGCGGCATTCGCGAAGGTGGTCGGCGATACGTCGATGGTGACCGTTCCCTCACCGTGCCGCACGGCATTTTCGAGAAGGTTGCCGAGGATCTGGTCGATCTTGTCCGGATCGGCCCAGAGATCGGGCAGCGGGCGGCTGACGCGGACGAGGAACCGCTCGGGTGCCTGGCCGTTCGCGGTGAGGGCCTGTACGTGCCGGCCGACGGCGGTGGCGAGGTCCACCGGCTGGCGGCGCACCTCCAGGCGACCCGAGTCGATCCGGGAGATGTCGAGGAGCTCGGCGATGAGCCGGGTGACCCGGTTGGCATCGGCGTCGACGGTCTCCAGCATCAGCCGCTTCTGGTCGTCGGTGAACCGCTCCCACTTGGCGAGCAGGGTCGCGGTGAAGCCCTTGACCGAGGTCAGCGGGGAGCGCAGCTCGTGGGCGACGGTCGCGATCAGCTCGGCGTGGCTGCGCTCGGTGCGCCGCCGGGCCTCGGTGCCGCGCAGGGTGACCACGAGACGGCGCAGCGGGCCGGTGGGGTGGGTGCGTACGTAGCGGGCGGAGACCAGCACCTCGCGGCCGCCCGGGAGCAGCAGGTTCCGCTCGGGCTGTCCGCGCCGGGTGGCCAGGCCCCCGTACGGGTCGGTCAGCGCCCACCAGCGGCGGCCTTCGAGGTCCTCCAGCGGCAGCGCCCGGTCGATCCGCGCCCCGAGCGCCTCGCGGGCGGCGAGGGCGGTGATCCGGGCGGCGGCGGAGTTGAAGCAGATGACCCGCCCGGTGTGGTCGGCGACGACCAGCCCGTCCGGCAGGTCGTCGGGGTCGATCCCCGGGCCTGCGAACTCGGACGGCGCCCCGGCCGCGGGCGGCTCCTCGCGCGGGTTCCCCGGCTCTACGGGTCCCCCGTGCGCGGGGCCGGCCTGGGCGGGGACCACGTGCGGCGGGGCCTGGGGCGGGCGGGCCTGCTGTCCGCCAGCCCGGGGCGCGCGGGCGGGCCGGGGCGGCGGCCCGGCCGCCTCGACGGCCGCTGGCGAGCTGTTCGTACCGACGGTCATGTCCCCGTACCCCACATCTCCGAGTAGCGCAGTGGGCCCCCCGGGCCGCCACATTACTAGCTGGGGGTCACGGAGCGGCACCCTCCGGGCGCCCGCTGTGCACGCGCGGAAGCGTAGAGGCACACGGCGGCGGCCGTGGCGAGGTTCAGGCTTTCCGCCTTGCCGTGGATCGGCACCCGTACGACGGCGTCCGCCAGCGCCCGGGTCTCCTCCGGCAGGCCCCAGGCCTCGTTGCCGAAGACCCAGGCCGAGGGCCCGCCCATGGTGCCCGCGTCCAGCTCGGCGTCCAGGTCGTCCTCACCGGCCCCGTCGGCCGCGAGGATCCGTACGCCCGCTGCCCGCAGCCCCTCGACGGCCTGCTCCACCGGTACGCCGACCGCGACCGGGAGGTGGAAGAGGGAACCCACGGAGGCCCGTACGGACTTCGGGTTGTACAGGTCCACGGAGGCGTCGGTCAGCACCACCGCGTCGGCGCCCGCGGCGTCGGCGCAGCGCAGCACGGTTCCGGCGTTCCCGGGGTCGCGGACGTGGGCGAGGACGGCGACGAGCTTGGGACCGGCCTTGAGGATGTCCTCGAAGGGGGAGTCCAGGAAGTGGCAGACGCCGACGAGGCCCTGCGGGGTGACGGTCTGCGAGACCTCAGCGAGCACCTCGTCGTCGGCGTAGTGCACGCGGGCCCCGGCCAGCAGCGCGGCCTCGACGATGTCGGCGTAGCGCTCGGCGGCCTCGACGGTGGCGAACAGCTCGATCAGGGTCGAGGCGCCGCCCGGACCGCGGTGCTCTACGGCCTCGCGGACCGCCTGCGGGCCCTCGGCGATGAACCGGCGCTCCTTGGTGCGGAAGTTTCGCCGCGCCAGGCGCCTGGCGGCGGCCACCCGGGTGGATCGGGGGGAGATCAGCTCGGGGGTGCCCATGTGTCTGCGGTTCTCTCTCGGGGTCCGGAGCGCGGCTCCGGACGGCCGCCGGCGTACGGGCCGGGCGGGTCGGAGCCAGCGTGCTGGCGGGGTTGCGCGAGGTCCCGCCCCGGCGTCGCGGGGCGAAAGCACACGGACCCGCAGGCGTGTGGCCTGCGGGTCCGTGGGTGCCGACTGCGGTGTGCGGCCGGCCAAGGCCTTAGGCGGCGGCCTTCGGGGCGTTGACGTCGGCCGGGAGGGCCTTCTGCGCGACCTCGACGAGCGCGGCGAACGCGTTGGCGTCGTTGACGGCCAGCTCCGCGAGGATCTTGCGGTCCACCTCGATGTTGGCGGCCTTCAGACCCTGGATGAGGCGGTTGTACGTCATGCCGTTCTGGCGGGCAGCGGCGTTGATGCGCTGGATCCACAGCTGACGGAAGTCGCCCTTGCGCTTCTTGCGGTCGTTGAAGTTGTAGACCAGCGAGTGGGTGACCTGCTCCTTGGCCTTGCGGTACAGGCGCGAACGCTGACCGCGGTAGCCGGAGGCCGCCTCGAGGATCGCCCGGCGCTTCTTGTGGGCGTTTACTGCCCGCTTGACGCGTGCCACTTTTTAACTCCTTGTAGCGGGGCCGTGGTTGTCTTCACACGGCCCGAATTCGATGGGGTCCCGGTCCTGACGCTCATCCGCTCCCGGCGCGGGAGCGGAGAACATCACTTGCCGAGAAGCTTCTTGATCTTCGCGGCGTCGCCGGGGGCCATCTCCGCGGTGCCGGTCAGGCGGCGGGTGACACGGGACGACTTGTGCTCGAGCAGGTGGCGCTTGCCGGCGCGCTCACGGAGCACCTTGCCGGAGCCGGTGATCTTGAAGCGCTTCTTGGAACCGCTGTGCGTCTTGTTCTTCGGCATAGCGCCGTTATCTCCTCGTCGGTGGCGCCCCCACCGGTCCTTTTCGGGACCGGCTCACGGGAGCGTCATGTTGTGTCGGTGATCCGAGACGGGCTGCCCCGGAATCAGGCCTCGGCAGGTGCCTCGTGAGAGGTGTCTGCCTCGTCGGAGGCTGCCTCGGCAGAGGCGACCTCGGTCTCCTTCACCTCGACGGCGTCCTCGGAAGGAGCCTCGTCGTCGGTGAGGGCGACACCCTGGCGCTCGGCCTTGCGGGCGGCCTGCGCCTCGCGGGCTTCGGCCATCGCCTCGGTCTTCTTCTTGTGCGGACCGAGGACCATGATCATGTTTCGGCCGTCCTGCTTCGGGTTCGACTCGATGAACCCGAGGTCCTCGACGTCCGAAGCGAGGCGCTGCAGCAGTCGGTAGCCGAGTTCCGGCCGGGACTGCTCGCGACCACGGAACATGATCGTGATCTTGACCTTGTCGCCCTGCTTGAGGAACCGAACGACGTGACCCTTCTTGGTGTCATAGTCGTGCGGGTCGATCTTCGGCCGGAGCTTCATTTCCTTGATGACCGTGTGCGCCTGGTTCTTGCGCGCCTCACGGGCCTTCATGGCCGACTCGTACTTGAACTTGCCGTAGTCCATGAGCTTGCAGACCGGCGGGCGTGCGGACGCCGCGACCTCGACCAGGTCGAGGTCGTACTCCTGCGCAAGCTCAAGCGCCTTCGCAAGCGGCACGATGCCGACCTGCTCGCCGCTGGGACCGACGAGTCGTACCTCGGGAACGCGAATCCGGTCGTTGATGCGGGGCTCGGTGCTGATGGATCCTCCTCGGTAGCACCACACGGCTGTCTGGCAGACAGCCGCTGACGTTTTGTCGTCAGACCTACCGCGGCGGAGAATGAAAAAAGCCCCGCCGGGCACAGGCAGGGGCTCCAAAACAACCGGAGCACCGCCGCGTGCGAACCGCGGGGCGCAGACTCGGGCAGCTTTCCATCGTCCGTACGGAACGATGGATGCCGCCTGACCGGTGACCCGCCGCCCCGGAGGGCAGTCAGGTGGGAGAATCGGAGCCTCCACTTGTGGGCCGGGGACATACGTCTCCGGCCGGTCGTTAACCCAATATAGCACTGCGCGCCAGGTCCGCTCACCCGGAGGACCGGTCCGCGGGCGGCACGGCCCGGCTTATCGTGTGAGGCATGACTGACGCGACCCCCACCCCCGCCACCGAGGCCGACCAGGCCCCCGACTACGACGCCATGACCCGCGACATCGCGGACGTGCCGGCCGTCGAGGTGATCACCACGGTGGCCGTGCACCTGCTGAGCGCCGCGGCGGTCAACCTGGGCCTGGACAAGCCGGACTCCGAGCACAAGGACCTCGACGAGGCCCGCAAGCTGATCACGGCCCTGGCCGGCCTGGTCACCGCGAGCGCCACCGAGATCAGCTCCTTCCACGCGGCTCCGCTGCGCGACGGCCTGAAGTCGCTCCAGCTGGCCTTCCGCGAGGCCTCGCTGGTGCCGGACGAGCCGGGGCAGGGGCCGGGCGAGAAGTTCACGGGTCCCGTGTTCTCGTAACGGCTGTTCTCGTAACGGCGCAGCCGCGAAAAGGGCCGGGCCGGCCCCAGGGTTTCCTGGGGCCGGCCCGGCCCTTTTCGCTGCCTCAGCGGGTGAACAGGGGCTCGCCGGGCGGGGCCGGGGCCTGCGGCGGGAGCAGCGCCAGGTCCAGCCCGCGCACCAGCCGGCCCCGCAGGGTCTCGTCGGCCGCGATGGCCCCGGCCACCCGGCGCGCGGCCACGGCGGCCTCGGCGCCGGCTTCCAGCACGATCGCCAGGGTGCCGTCGGTCTCCCCGCCGCCCGGGACCAGGTGGGCGCGCAGGACGGCGGGCTCCGCCGCCACGGCGGCCCGTACGGCCTCCCGCACGGCCGGATCGGCCAGCGGGCCCGCGTCGGTGCGGCCCTCCGCCAGCGCGAGCAGCGCGGGGCCGGTCAGCTGGTACGGGACCGGGCCGGCCAGGTCGAGGACGATCGTGTCGGCCTTCTCGTGCGCGGCGGCGGCCAGGGCCTGGTGCAGCGGGACCGCCACCGGCCGGGCCGCCGGGTCCCACAGCGCCAGCGAGGCGATGGAGGTGAACGCGGGCAGCGCCCGCCGGTCCCCCGCCGTCAGGGTGGGGACGGCCATGTCGCTGGTCTTCTCGCGCTTGAGCCCGGTCTCCGGGTCCGTCTCGACCTCGCCGAGCATCGCGACGACCGGCACCAGCAGGCGGGCGCCCTTGAGGGCGGCCAGTACCTGCGGCTCCCGCGCCCGGTCCTGGGCCCAGGCGGCCAGGGCCGCGCTCAGTGCCGGGTCGGCGGAGCCGTCGTCGTCGGAGAAACCGGGGTCGGGAATGTTCTTGTTCGCCACAGTTAACCGACCCTATCCCGCCGCGGACGCCTCGGACGCCGGGCCAGTACCCCGGCCAGTGCGAGCAGCACCACCCCCGCGACCGCCGCCTCCGGCGCCCCGAGCCGCGCCTCGCGCTCCGGCGGGCGGACCGGGTCGGGGCCCGGGCCGAAGTACCGCGCGCCGGCCGGGACGGGTGCGGGGACCAGCGCCTCGGGGCGCAGCTTCTCGGCGGCCTGGAGGGCGGCGACGGCGTCGACCGTGCCGTGGCCCCGGGAGTCGTCGCGGCCACCGGCCGGGCCGTCGGAGGCGGTGTCCTCCAGCAGCTTCTTGATCTGGGCCGGGGAGAGACCCGGATGGGCGGCCTTGACCAGGGCCACCGTGCCGGAGACGAACGCCGAGGCGGCGCTGGTGCCCCACCCCTCGTAGTACGAGCGGTCCGGGTCCGCGATCACCACGTCGACGCCGGGCGCGCTGACGGTGGCGTACCAGTGGCGGGTGGAGAAGTCGGCCTTGCGGCCCTTGCGGTCGACGGCCGTGACGGCGATGACCCCCGGATAGGCCGCCGGGTAGGAGGTGGGGTCGCCGCGTTCGCCGCCGTTGCCCGCCGAGGCGACCACCACCACGCCCTTGGCGAGGGCGTACTGGACGGCCTCGTCCTCGGCGCCTTCGTGGTGGGCGGATTCGCTGTCGTCGCCGAGCGACAGGTTGATCACGTCCGCGCCGTGGTCGGCGGCCCAGCGGATGCCCTCGGCGAGCGCTCCGGCCTTGCTGTCCCGGGCCTTGGCGCGGCCCGGGTCCCCTTCTTCGAGGATCACCCGGACCGGGAGGATCTTCGCCTGCGGGGCGATGCCGAGGACGCCCTGGCCACGGTTCGGGCCGTGGCCGCGGCCGGCGATGATGCTGGCCATGGCGGTCCCGTGGCGGGCCCAGGCCCGGTCGCCGCGGCCGGCGCCCATGCCGACGAGGTCGGTGCCTTCGAGCACCTGGCCGGCGAGGTCGGGGTGGGTGGCGTCCACGCCGGTGTCGAGCACGGCGACGGTGATGCCGCTGCCCTGGGTGGTGCCCCAGGCCTCCTCGGCGCGCAGCGCCAGCAGGCCCCACTGGCGGTCCCGGATGGCGTCGGCGGCCGCCGGCTGCGCGGCGGCTCCGGCGAGGAGGGCGGCCAGCGCGAGGGCCGCGGACGCGGTACGGGCTCGGCTCATGGCGCGGACTCCGGCTGTGGCTCCGGCGACGCGGGCGGGACGACCAGGGCGCCGACGCTCCGCTCCACCTTCACCGCGACGGACTTGGCGGCATGGCCGAGGCCCGACTCGGCCACGACCCCGGTGGCGGCCTGCCGGACGGCCTCCTCGGCGGGCTGCGGCGCGTCGAGGACCCGGCCGTCGGCGAAGGCGGAGACGGCGTACACGAAGGCGGGGGCCTCGGCGATCACGGTGGCGGTCCAGGCGGCGCGCCGGGAGTCGGCGAACCCGTAGCCCGGCGGGGCCGTGAGCCGGTTGCGGAAGCCGTCCATGGTGGCGGAGTCGGCGGTGGTGAAGACCAGGCCGACGGTGATCAGGGAGCTGCGGGCGGAGTCGGTGTAGGTGGCCCGGAGCACGCGGGTGCAGCCGGTGGGGGCCAGGGCCGCCCGCCATTCGGCGTTGAGCGCGGAGGGGCAGTCGGCGTCGGGGGCGAGCGCGGTCCGGGTCCAGGTGCGGTCGGCTCCGCCGGGGCCGTCGCCGCGGCCGTCGAGGACGGGCGGGAAGAGGCTGTCGACGGGGGCGTTCCGCCAGAGCGCGGCGGCCTCGCGGTAGGCGGCGTCGGCGGGCAACGGGCGGTGCGCGGCGCGGTGTTCGTCCCACGCGGTGATCCCGGCCCCGCCGGCCAGCCCCGCCCCGAGCACCCCGCACACCACGGCGGCCAGCACCCGCCCGGGCCTGCGGCGCGGCGGCGGGGGCGGATCGGGCTCGGCCAGGACCGGCCACTGCCATGTAGACGTGCTCATCCGGCTGCTCCGCCCCCCGTTCGTACGCTGCGGCCTCCCCGTACTCTACGGCCGTTGCCCTGGCCGGGCGGGGGGCGGGTCCGGGGTGACCCTGCCCTGGCCGGGCGGGGGTCGGGTCCGGGGTGACCCTGCCCTGGCCGGGCGGGGGTCGGGCTGCCCCTGCCCTGGCCGGGCGTCGGTCGGGGATCGGGTTGCCCCGTTCCGGGCGGGGTGCGGTTTGCAGCTCGGCTGCTGCGGGGCGCCTCAAGCGCCGGCCGGTGCCCTGGCCGGGCGGTTGAGCTGGTCGCCTGCGGCGCCGTTGCTTCCGGCC
>NZ_JBVHTP010000022.1:110341-142170 GCF_055565795.1 Streptomyces sp. NPDC028314 | reverse complement strand
CTTTGTACTCACCCTCTCGGGCTTTCCTCCGGGCTTCGTTCTTCGTTTCCGACTCTATCAGACTCTTTCGTGTCCGATTCCCGGTCGAAGCGGGTCCTGCATTCGCTTTCCAGGGGCTCGCTTTCGCGTTTCCCTTTTCGGCGAGTCCGACTCTATCAGTGGTTTTCCGCGGCCCCGACCACTCGCCGTTCTGCCAAAAGGCAGGCGGAAAGGAATGAGGCTGAAGATCATTACTGAAGAGGAGGTTCCCGTCCATCAGCCGTTCGCGAGATGTTCACGCGGTGCGTTCTGGCGGGAGTCACGACAGTACAGGCCGACCAGTGCCCAGGCAAATCGATTCAGGCGTATGGTCTAGTCCACTACGTTGGTGTCGCGGGAGCACGTCGGAGCCCCTTCACGGGGGTGCACTTCGTGCGGAACCGGGACATCTCATGACTTACCCTTCTCAAAGTACGCCGTCCAGGACAGGTTGTGACGGCGACACGAAGCAGCCCCACCCCTGGGAGGCCCCCCATGACCAGCGTGACGTCCCCACTTGCCGGGCGCGCCATCGGACTCGCGGCAGTGCCCGATCCGGTGTTCTCCGGCGCGATGGTGGGACCGGGCACCGCTATTGATCCCGTGCGAGAGCCTTCGGAGGCGGTGGCCCCCGTAGACGGTGTGGTCGTCTCCCTGCACCCGCACGCGTACGTGGTCGTCGACGCCCTCGGGCACGGCGTGCTCACGCACCTCGGGATCGACACCGTTCAGCTCAACGGCGAGGGCTTCGAGCTGCTCGTCAACAAGGGCGACACCGTGACGCGCGGCCAGGCCGTCATTCGCTGGAACCCCGCCGCGGTCGAGGCCGCCGGCAAGTCCCCCGTCTGCCCCGTCGTGGCGCTGGAGGCCTCCGCGGAGTCCCTCTCCGACGTCGTCGACTCCGGGGACGTGAAGGCGTCGGACGTTCTCTTCAGCTGGAAGTGACGTGTCCGCCCGCGAGGGCGAGTCGGACATCCATCGCGGCGGCGGGGCCGTCGCTCTATCGGAGACGGGTGAAATGGAGACAACGCTGCGAGGCGTCGGCGTGAGCCACGGTGTGGCGATCGGCGAGGTCCGGCACATGGGCACGGCGGTTCTCGAACCGCCGGCCAAGCAGATCACCGCGGACGAGGCGGAGCGCGAACAGGGGCGCGCCCGCCAGGCCGTGGAGGCTGTATCGGCCGACCTGATCGCGCGCGGCCAGCTGGCCGGCGGCGAGGCCCAGCACGTGCTCGAGGCCCAGGCGATGATCGCCACGGACCCCGAGCTGATGGCGGACGTCGACCGGCGGATCGCCGTCGGCAGCACCGCCGAGCGCGGCATCTACGACGCCTTCGCCTCCTACCGCGACCTGCTCGCGGGGGCCGGCGAGTACATGGCCGGGCGCGTGGCCGACCTGGACGACGTGCGCAACCGCATCGTGGCGCGCCTGCTCGGCGTGCCGATGCCGGGTGTGCCGGACAGCGACGAGCCCTACGTGCTGATCGCGCGGGACCTCGCGCCCGCCGACACAGCGCTGCTCGACCCGGCGCTGGTGCTCGGCTTCGTGACCGAGGAGGGCGGGCCGACCAGCCACAGTGCCATCCTGGCGCGGGCTCTGGGCGTACCGGCGATCGTGGCGCTGCCCGGGGCCGGGGAGATCGCCGAGGGCACTCTGATCGCCGTCGACGGCAGCACGGGCGACCTGTTCGTGGACCCGTCTCCGGAGAAGCGTGCCGAGCTGGAGGCCGCGGCCGCGGAGCGCAGGGCCGCTCTCGCGGCGTCCTCCGGTCCGGGTGCCACCTCCGACGGTCACAAGGTGCCGCTGCTGGCGAACGTCGGCGGTCCGGCGGACGTGCCGGCGGCCGTCGAGGCCGGGGCCGAGGGTGTGGGTCTGTTCCGCACGGAGTTCCTGTTCCTGGACGACAGCAAGAAGGCGCCGTCCGAGGAGAAGCAGATCGAGTCGTACCGCAAGGTGCTCGAGGCCTTCCCCGAGGGGCGTGTCGTCGTACGTGTGCTGGATGCCGGGGCCGACAAGCCGCTGGACTTCCTGACGCCGGCGGACGAGCCGAACCCGGCGCTGGGCGTGCGTGGTCTGCGGGCGCTGCTGGACCACCCGGAGGTGCTGCGTACGCAGCTGACCGCGCTGGCCAAGGCCGCCGAGGGGCTGCCGGTCTACCTCGAGGTCATGGCCCCGATGGTGGCCGACCGGACCGACGCGAAGGCGTTCGCGGACGCCTGCCGTGAGGCCGGTCTGCAGGCGAAGTTCGGCGCGATGGTGGAGATCCCGTCCGCCGCGCTGCGGGCGCGCTCGATCCTCCAGGAGGTCGAGTTCCTGTCGCTGGGCACGAACGACCTGGCGCAGTACGCCTTCGCCGCCGACCGCCAGGTCGGTGCGGTGTCGCGGCTGCAGGACCCGTGGCAGCCCGCGCTGCTCGACCTGATCGCCATGTCGGCCGATGCCGCCAGGGCGGAGGGCAAGAGCTGCGGTGTCTGTGGCGAGGCCGCTTCCGACCCGCTGCTGGCCTGTGTGCTGACGGGTCTGGGCGTCACCTCTCTTTCGATGGGTGCCGCTTCGATTCCGTACGTGCGGGCGACGCTGGCCAAGTACACCCTCGCGCAGTGCGAGCGTGCGGCCGCGGCCGCACGCGCCGCGGACAGCGCGGAGGAAGCCCGGGTGGCCGCGCAGGCGGTGCTGTCCGGCGAGTAGGACGAGTGGTGACCGAGGGGCCTTCGCCGGTGGCGGGGGCCCCTCGGGCGTTTCCGGATCCGGACCCGCATCCGGACGGGGTCAGTGGTGGGGGCCCGGGTCGTCCACCTCGTAGCCGGGGCAGTACTCGACGCCCGGTTCCGGGGCGACGGGGTCACCGGTGTCGGCGTCGGTGCAGTAGGCGTTGAACACCGCCGCCGCGGAGAGGGGGACCAGGCGGCCGCGGTCCAGGCGCCAGCCGTGCACGCGGTCCCGGAATCCCTCGGTGGTGCTGCGGAGCACCAGTCCCCCGGCGCCGCCGAGGGCGATGCCGGCGGCCAGGACGGTCACGAAGTCGAGGCCTTCGCGGCCCTCGATGCGTGGTGGGGCTTCGCCGGCGTGGGGGTTGTCCGCGTGCAGGACGGCGAGGAGCTGTTCCGCCTCGGTGGGGATGCTGCAGACGAGGTGGTGGTGGCCCGGGCCGGCGCCCTCGACGAGGCGTTTGAGCGCGTCGGCGGCCCGCTCGAAGGAGGCCTGGCCGATGTCCTCGCCGCAGTCCGCGCAGGTGCCGACGCCGGCGAGGAGGGTGGTGGCGTACTCCCAGGTGGCCTGCCGGACGGCCTCGTCGAGGAGGAGCGGGACGAGTTCCTCGATGGGCTGGCCGGTGTAGGGCAGGCCCGCGCCCGCGCCGGAGAGCTCGGCGGTGAAGCGGGTGCGGGCTTCGGCGGTGTCCGGGTCCAGGCCGTGTTCGGCGCAGTGGTCGGCGTACTCCTCGGGGTCGAAGAGGGCGACGGTGGTGTGGATGCCCTGGGCCGCCAGGGAGCGGAGCAGGGCGTCCACGTGGCGGAGGTACTCGGCGTGGTCGACGTGGTCGTCGAAGGCGAAGCTGCGGTAGCGGCGCATGGCCGCGAAGTCCCCGGCGTCGGCGAGGAGGCCGACTGTGCTGGGGACTTCGCGGCGCAGGCTGCGCCGCAGGGCCCTGCGGCGGTGGCTGCCGGCGGTGCTGTTCGCGCCGGTGTTCACGCCCGTGTCCACGCCTGTGTTCACGCCGGTGTTCGTGCTGCTGTTCGCGCTGTTGTCGGCGCTGTTGTCGGCGCTGTTGTTCTTCGATGACATGGCTCCCCCTGAGTGATGCGATGACTTGCTCACTCACGGTAACCATCGCCACTGACAGTCAGCCTCGGGTGCGGGCCAGCTCCTCGTAGAAGTCCAGGAGCTCCGGGTGGTCGACCGAGCCGAGGTTGACGGCCTTGGCCAGGGGCGTGCCCTGGAGGAGGCGTTTGACGGGGACCTCGATGCGCTTGCCGGTGAGGGTGTGCGGGACCGCCGGGACCTCGATGATCTCGTCGGGCACATGGCGCGGGGAGAGCTGCTCGCGGATCGTCGACTTGATCCGGGCGCGCAGGTCGTCGTCGAGGGTGGCGCCGGGTGCGAGGTGGACGAACAGCGGCATCCAGTAGCCGCCGTTGGCCTCTTCCAGGCCGATGACCAGGGATTCCTTGATCTCGGGGAGGCGCTCGACGGCCTCGTAGATGTCGGCGGAGCCCATCCGGACGCCCTGCCGGTTGAGGGTGGAGTCCGAGCGGCCGTGGATGATCACCGAGCCGTGGTCGGTGATGGTGATCCAGTCCCCGTGGCGCCAGACGCCGGGGAACATCTCGAAGTAGCTCTCGTGGTAGCGGCTGCCGTCGGGGTCGTTCCAGAAGTGGATCGGCATGGACGGCATGGGGTTGGTGACGACGAGCTCGCCCACCTCGCCGATGAGGGGCTTGCCCGCGGGGTCCCAGGCCTGGAGGTCCGTGCCCAGGGCGGGGGCCTGGAGTTCTCCGATGTGGACGGGAAGGGTGGCGACGCCGCCGGCGAAGCAGCTGCAGACGTCGGTGCCGCCGCTGACGGAGACGATCCAGAGGTCTTGCGCCACCTCGTCGTGCAGCCACCGGAACCCGTCGGGAGGCAGCGGCGAACCGGTGGTGGCGACGCACTTCACGGCGGAGAGGTCGAAGTCCCGGGAGGGGTGGACCTCCGCCTTGCGGCAGGCCATCACGTACGCGGCGGAGGTCCCGTAGAGGGTGGCCCGGGTCCGCTCCGCGATGCGCCACTGGGCACCGGTGTCGGGGAAGCCGGGGCTGCCGTCGTAGAGGACGACGGTGGTCCCGGTGAGCAGGCCGGAGACGAGGAAGTTCCACATCATCCAGCCGGTGGAGGTGTACCAGAAGAACCGGTCCTCGGGCCCGAGCTCGCAGTGCAGGCCGATCTGCTTGAGGTGTTCGAGCAGGATGCCGCCCTGGGACTGGACGATGGCCTTGGGGAGGCCGGTCGTACCGGAGGAGTAGAGGACCCAGAGGGGGTGGTCGAAGGGGACCGCCTCGAAGACGGGCTCCGTGTCGGCGGCGGTGAGCTCCGCCCAGGTGCGGGTGCCCTCGGGGGCGGGGGTGCCGAGCAGCGGGATGTGGACGACGGCGCGCAGCGAGGGGAGCTCGGCGCGCAGTTCGGCGACGGTTTCGCGGCGGTCGTGTTCCTTGCCGCCGTAGCGGTAGCCGTCGACGGTGAACAGGACGACGGGCTCGACCTGCTGGAAGCGGTCCAGGACGCTGCGGGCGCCGAAGTCGGGGGCGCAGGAGGTCCAGACCCCGCCGACGGAGGCGGTGGCGAGGAAGGCGACGACGGCTTCGGGGATGTTGGGGAGGTAGCCGCTGACCCGGTCGCCGGGGCGTACGCCGAGGGCGCGCAGTTCTGCGGCGAGCGAGCCGACCTGCCGGCGGAGCTCCGCCCAGCTGATGGGGGCGGGCTCGTGGGTCTCGTCGACGCAGAGCAGGGCGGGGTCGTCGGCGCGGGCCGGGTCCTCGCCGGCGCGCAGGGCGTGCTCGGCGTAGTTGAGGGTGGAGCCGGTGAACCACTGTGCGCCGGGCATGGAGCGGTCGGCGAGGACGGATTCGTACGGGGTGGTGAACCGTACGTCGAACCATTCGGCGATGGCCTGCCAGAAGGTGTCGAGGGCGTCGATGGACCAGCTGTGCAGGGCCGGGTAGCCGCCTTCGGCGGGGGCTCCGAAGCGCTCGGCGGCCCAGGCCTGGAAGGCGGTGATCCGGGCCGCGGCGATCCGGTCGGGGCTCGGGGACCAGAGGGGTTCCGGCTGGGTGGCTGAGGTCATGGGTCGGCTCCCGGTCAAGTCTGCGGCTCGCGCTTCGTGTGCGTACGGTGCCACCGGTGCGCGGGTGTGTGCGCGGCGGCTCACAGGGACGATGCCATGTGATCGACATCCGCACCAGAGCTGTCCCGGGTGGTCGCGTGTGATCGTTTTCCGGGTGAACGGCAGCTGAACGCACCCCACTGGCCGGGAGGCCGGTGGCAGGGTGAGCGGCATGGACGGTCGTGATCTGGTGCGTGCGGTGACAGAGCTCGGTACGGCGCGCGGGCGGCGCGCCTGGCGCTCGGCGTGGCGCCGCCGGCGCGCGGACGCGGTGGGGCTGCCGCGCCGGGGGGCGGAGCGGGCGCGGGTGCCGGGCCTGCTGACGGGTACGGAGCCGCGGCCGGGCGGTGGTGTGCTGCGGTTCGCGCGCTCGGAGCTGCTGGTACGGGTGACCGTGGGCGGGGCGGTGTTCTGGGGCTGGGACGGGGCGGAGCCGACGCCGTCGTACGCGGTGGTGGGCAGCGGGCCGGAGCCCGACCCGCGGGCGGTGCTGGAGCCGGACACCGGGGGTGGCTGGCGGGTGGTGTCGGAGCGGGTGACGGTGGCGGTGTCCCGGCACGGGGCGGTGGAGGTGCGCACCCCGGGCGGGACGGTGCTGCGCCGGGAGCGGCCGCCGCGCTGGTGGGAGCCGGCGGAGGGGCCCGTCGCGGAGGGCGGGCCGCGGTGGCTGCTGCGGGCGGAGGTGCCGGCGGACGCGCGGTTCTTCGGGCTGGGCGGGCGGGCGGCGGGGCCCCGGCTGCGGGACGGCTCGTACCGGCTGTGGAACACCGATCCGAAGGGGGGTTTCGGGCCGGGCACCGATCCGCTGTACATCACGATGCCGGTGCAGCTGGTGGTCGCGGACGCGGGGACGCACCTGGTGTTCCACGACAACACCTGGGACGGGCGCGTGGCGCTGCGCGAGGGCGAGGAGGGGGCCGGTTCCGGGGCGGACCGGCCGGGGGCGAGCGAGCTGCGCATGGAGGGCGGGCCGCTGCGCTGCTGGGTGCTGGTGGGGACGCCGGCCCGGGTGCTGCAGGGCTGGTCCGGGCTGACGGGTGCGGCGGCGGTGCCGCCGGAGTGGGCGCTGGGGTACCAGCACGCGCGGTGGGGGTTCGGGAGCGCGGCGGAGGTGCGCCGGGTGGTGTCCGGGTACGTGTCGCGGGGGCTGCCGCTGTCGGCGGTGCACCTGGACATCGACCACTACGACGGGCACCGGGTGTTCACGGTGGACCGGGAGCGGTTCCCGGATCTGCCGGGGATGGCGCGGGAGTTGCTGGATCGGGGGGTCCGGCTCGTGTCGATCGTGGACCCGGCGGTGAAGGCGGGGGACGCGGTCCACGGCGCGGGGCTGGCGGTGGGGCCGCGGGGGGCGTTCGTACGGGACGCGGCGGGCGAGGAGGTGCGGGGCGAGGTGTGGCCCGGGGAGTGCGCGTACCCGGACTTCACCGATCCGGCGGTGCGGGAGTGGTGGGGCGGGCTGTACGGGGAGCGGCTCGGGCAGGGGTTCGCGGGGGTGTGGCACGACATGAACGAGCCGGTGTCCTTTACGGCGTTCGGGGACGCGACCTTGCCGCGGTCGGCGCGGCACTCGATGGAGGGGGCCGGCGGGGACCACCGGGCCGCGCACAACGTGTACGCCCTCGGGATGGCGCGGGCGGGCTGGGAGGGGCTGGTGCGGCTGCGGCCCGAGGAGCGGCCGTTCCTCTTCTCCCGGTCGGGGTGGGCGGGGATGCAGCGGTACGGGGGCTCGTGGTCCGGTGATGTGGAATCCAGCTGGGAGGGGCTGCGGGCCTCGCTGGCGCTGGTGCTGGGCCTCGGGTTGTGCGGGGTGCCGTACTCGGGCCCGGACGTGGGCGGCTTCGGCGGGTCGCCCTCCCCCGAGCTGTACCTGCGGTGGCTGCAGCTGGGGGCGTACCTGCCGCTGTTCCGGACGCACTCGGCGATCTGGGCCGGGCGGCGGGAGCCGTGGGAGTTCGGGCCCGAGGTGGCGGAGCGGGCGCGGGAGGTGCTGGCGGAGCGGGAGCGGCTGCGGCCCTACTTCGTGACGCTGGCCCACCTGGCCCGGCGGACGGGGGCTCCGTACGTGCGGCCGCTGTGGTGGGGGGCGCCGGAGGACCGGGTGCTGCGGGACTGCGAGGACGCGTTCCTGCTGGGGGACGCGCTGCTGGTGGCGCCGGTCCTGGAGTGCGGGGCGGACCGGCGGGCGGTGCGGCTGCCGCGCGGGCGCTGGTACGACACGGCGACGGGGGTGGCGTACGAGGGTCCGGGGCAGGTGCTGCTCGATGCCCCGCCGGGCCGGATGCCGGTGCTGGCGCGGGCGGGGTCGGTGCTGCCGGTGCGGGGCGCGGACGGGTCGGTGGCGCTGGAGGTGTGGGCGCCGGCCCGGGGCCGGACCGGGGGCGGGGTGGTGATCCGGGAGGCGGGGCCGGGCTTCGAGGCGGGCGAGGTGGAGCGGTACGCCGTGCGGTGGGCGGCGGACCGGGTGGTGGTGGAGACGGAGGCGGGCGAGCCGGTCGAGGGGGTCGTGGTCCGGGGGCTCTAGCCGCTTCGCCGTGCGCGGGACGCCGGCGGCGGTGTGGCCGGTCGGGCGTACTGTCCGGCGAACCAGGCGGCGGCCGCCCTGGTGTGGAGGGGGAAGGCCAGTTCGGCGGGTTGGCGCAGGAGGTGCCAGCCCGTGGTCTCGTCGGTCGGCGCGGAGGGGGGCAGGGCGGCGGCGGGGCGCTCGGGGAGGAGGCCGAAGAGGAGGAGGTGGCCCGCGGGGGAGCTCATGGCGTCGGCGAGGGTGACCTCCGACGCGGCGGCCTCGATGCCGGTCTCCTCCCGCAGTTCCCGCACCACGGCCTCCCGCCAGTCCTCGCCGAAGTCCATGAAGCCGCCGGGGAGGGCGATGCCGCCCAGGGCGGGCTCGATGGTGCGGGTGATGACCACCAGTCCGGTGCCCTGCCCGTCCGTGGCCGGGAGGAGGGTGACGGCCACGGGGAGGGGGTTGCGGTAGGTGGTGGCGCCGCACGTGGCGCACGTACGGGGCCAGGCGGACGTTTCGAACATGGCTCCGCAGGTGGAGCAGTGCGAGTCCCTCAGCTGTACCGGCATCCGGCGATGGTATGCCAAGGGGCATGAGGATGACCGCTGTTGTGGCCCTGCTGGGTGCGCTCGTGACGGGTCCGGCGCCGCCTGGGTTCGTGGCGCTGGCGGAAGTGGATCCGACGGTGGGCCAGGACATGAGGTACGCCGCCGCGCACAATTTCACCGGCCGGCCGGTGGAGGGGTACGAGGAGCCGGTCTGCCTGCTCGCCCGGCCGGCGGCCGAGGCCCTGCGGCGGGCGCAGCGGGGGCTGTTGCGGGAGGGGTACTCCCTGCTGGTGTACGACTGCTACCGGCCGCAGCGGGCGGTGGACACCTTCGTGCGGTGGGCCCGGGACGGGGCGGACCAGGCGACGAAGGCGGAGTTCTATCCGCGGGTGGACAAGGCGCGGCTGATCCCGGAGGGCTACATCGCGCAGCGGTCGGGGCACAGCCGCGGCAGCACCCTGGACGTGACGCTGGTGCGGCTGGGCGGGGGCGGGTCCGTGGACATGGGGACGGCGTTCGACTTCTTCGATCCGCTGTCCCATACCGGTGATCCGCGGGTGGTCGGCGCGGCCCGGGAGAACCGGGAGCGGCTGGGGCGGGCGCTCACGGCTCAGGGATTCGTCAATCTGCCCGAGGAGTGGTGGCACTTCACCTTCGAGCCCGAGGTGTTCCCGGACCGGTACTTCGACTTCCCGGTCTCTGTCGCCTCCGTGCGGCCCTGAGTACGGTGCCCGCATGACTTTCAGTTCGTACGAGGAGTTCTGGCCGTACTACGTCGCCATGCACTCCCGCGCCGCCACCCGCTGGGTCCATCTCGCGGGCACCCTCACCGGGCTCGCCCTGTCCGCGTACGGGCTCGCGCGCGGCCGGAAGCGCTATCTCGCCGCACTGCCCCTGATCGGGTACGGGACCGCCTGGCCCGCGCACTTCCTGATCGAGGGGAACAACCCGGCCACCTTCGGGAATCCGGGGTGGTCGCTGCGCGGGGACGCGCAGATGATCCGGATGATGCTGGCCGGGCGGGACGCGGAGCTGGGCGAGATCGCGCAGAAGTGGCTCGCCGAGAACCGGTGACCCGGGCGGGGACCCCGTGCGAGACTTCTGACGATCCGTCAGAAGTCGAGTCAGGGAGGGGCCTTGGAACGCACACGCACACCCGTCGTGAGCGGGTGGTTCACCGGCACGGAGGCGGCCGGCGACTTCCGGCTGCTCGGGACCCGGTGTTCCGCCTGCGCCGCGGTGTTCTTCCCCCGCGAGGACGCGTACTGCCGCAACCCGCACTGCCCCGGCGGCGGTGAGCTCGCGGAGGTGCCGCTGTCCCCGCGCGGGCGCGTCTGGTCCTACACCGACGGGCGGTACCGGCCGCCCGCGCCGTACGTGTCCGACCCGGCCGTGCCCTGGGAGCCGTACACCCTGGTCGCGGTGGAGCTGGAGGCGGAGGGGATGGTCGTGCTCGGGCAGGCGGCGCCCGGGGTGACCGTGGCGGACCTGGCGGTCGGGATGGAGGTCGAGGTGGTCGGCGGCGTACTGGACGAGGATACCGCGACGACCTGGACCACCTGGCGGTTCCGGCCCGTGGAGGTGCGCTCATGACCGCCGACGTGGCCGTCCTGGGGGCCGGCATGCACCCCTGGGGCAAGTGGGGCCGCAGCTTCGTCGAGTACGGGCGGGCGGCCGCGCGGTCGGCCCTGGCCGACGCGGGCCTGGACTGGACCGACGTGCAGTCCGTCGTCGGGGCCGACACCGTGCGCTCCGGCTACCCGGGCTACGTGGCCGGGGCCACCTTCGCGCGGGCCCTCGGCTGGCAGGGCGCCCGGGTGACCAGCGTGTACGCGGCCTGCGCGTCCGGCGCGCAGGCCATCGGGGCGGCCCGGGCGCAGATCCTGGCCGGGCTGGCCGACGTGGTGCTGGTGGTGGGGGCGGATGCCGCGCCCAAGGGCTTCTTCGCCCCGGCGGGCGGGGACCGGCCGGACGATCCGGACTGGCTGCGGTTCCGGGTGCTGGGGGCCACGAACCCGGCGTACTTCGCGCTGTACGCCCGCCGCCGGATGGCCCTGTACGGGGACACGGGCGAGGACTTCGCGCAGGTCAAGGTGAAGAACGCGGCGGCCGGGGCGCTCAACCCGAACGCCCGCTACCGCAAGGCCGTCACCGCCGAGGAGGTGGCGGCCTCCGCGATCGTCGCCGATCCGCTGCGGCTGCTGGACATCTGCGCGACCTCCGACGGGGGCGCCGCGCTGGTGCTGAGCAGCATGGACTTCGCCCGCTCGCGCGGGGTCCCCGACCCGGTGCGGATCCGGGCGGTGTCGACGGTGACGCCCACGTATCCCCGTACGGTCCTCGACCTGCCGGACATCGCCACCGATTCGGTGACCGCCGCGGCGCCGGCGGCCGGCTCCTTCCGGGCCTCGATCGCCCGGGCCGCGTACGAGGAGGCGGGGCTGGGGCCGGACGACCTGTCGCTCGCGGAGGTGTACGACCTGTCCACGGCGCTGGAGCTGGAGTGGTACGAGGACATCGGCCTCTGCGGCGAGGGCGAGGGGGCCAAGCTCGTACGGGAGGGGGCGACCGCGCTCGGCGGGCGCGTCCCGGTCAACACCAGCGGCGGGCTGGCCTCCTTCGGGGAGGCGGTACCGGCGCAGGCCATCGCCCAGGTGTGCGAGCTGACCTGGCAGTTGCGGGGTACGGCCGGGGAGCGGCAGGTGCCGGGGGCAAGGGCCGGGATCACCGCGAACCAGGGGCTGTTCGGGCACGGGTCGGCCGTGGTCGCCGTGCGGTAGCCCCGGCCGTCGGCGGCTGTTGTCCGAATGCTTGACGGCCCCTGGCGGCGGGTTCACACTCGCTCCACAGCCCCGCGCCGCGACCGGGGCCCGGAACCCCCCATGAGAGCTGCGGCCCGTACCCCAGTCGGCGGGGGTACGGGCCGCCTCCATGTGCGGGCCCGGTCGCAGCGTCGCGGACCGAGGCGGCCGTCAGGCTCCGGCCGTCAGGCTCCGGCGGCGGGCCCGGGCCAGCGACATGGCGTGTTCCACGACCCCCACCAGCACGTCCTTGACCGACTCGCGGTCGCGGGCGTCGCAGAGCAGCACGGGCACGCCGGGATCGAGGTCGAGAGCCTCCCGTACGGTCACCACCGGGTGGCGGTCGGCGCCGTCGAAGCAGTTGACCGCGACGACGAAGGGGATGCCGCGCCGCTCGAAGTAGTCGACGGCGGCGAAGCAGTCGGCCAGCCTTCGGGTGTCGGCGAGCACGACCGCGCCGAGCGAGCCCTGGGCGAGCTCGTCCCAGAGGAACCAGAAGCGGTCCTGTCCGGGCGTGCCGAACAGGTAGAGCACCAGGTCCTCGCGGAGGGTGATGCGGCCGAAGTCCATGGCCACGGTGGTGGTGCTCTTGCCCTCCACTCCCCCGGTGTCGTCGATGCCGATGCCCGGTTCGGAGAGCTGCTCCTCCGTCCGCAGCGGTCTGATCTCACTCACCGCACTGACCAGGGTGGTCTTGCCCACCCCGAAGCCGCCCGCGACCAGGATCTTGAGGGTCAGCGGCTCGACCGGCGACACGGCATGCATCGCGCCGGTGCGGCTAGAGCGCCCGAAGGCCATCGATCACCTCACGCAGAATGGATTCATCGGGCAGTTCGGCCGGGGGTACCGGCCGGGTCACGTGGACGAGTTCGCCGTCGACGAGGTCGCCGATCAGGACGCGGACCACCCCGACGGCGAGGTCGAGGTCCGCGGCGAGCTCCGCGACCGACTGGGGGCGTTCCCGGCACATTCCGAGGATGTGGGCGTGTTCCGGGGACAGGGTCAGGTCCCAGACCGGGTCGTCCGCCGCGGGTTCGGCGACGACGAGCGCGATCAGGTCGAGGCGGTGCTGGCCCGCATGGCTGGTCCGGCCGCGGGTCATGGCGTACGGGCGGACGACGGGCCCCGCCTCGTCGTCGAACCAGTGTGCGTGGGTGGACTCGGGCGGTGACCCGGGGATGCCGGCGGGGTGGTCCTGGCCTGAATCGCTCATGCCGTCCGACTCACCCTCCGGCTGGCAGCCCGGTGCGCGGGGCGGTCGCCAGGTGGTCGCCTACGCGCTTGACCATCAGGGTCATCTCGTACGCGACCTGGCCCACGTCGGACTCGGCGTCGGCGAGCACGGCCAGGCAGCTGCCGTCGCCGGCGGCCATGACGAACAGGAAGGCCTCGTCGAGCTCGACCACGGTCTGGCGGACCCGGCCGGAGTCGAAGTGCCGGCCGACGCCCTTGGCGAGGCTGTGGAAACCGGAGGCCACGGCCGCCAGGTGCTCGCTGTCCTCCCGGGTCAGGTCCTTGGAGCTGCCGGTGGGCAGGCCGTCGCCGGAGAGGACCACGGCCTTGCGGATGCTGCCGACCTTGTCGACCAGTTCGTCGAGGAGCCAGTTGAGCGGGCCGGAGCCGCGGCCCCTGGTGTCGTTGCCGGTCTGCGGTGCGGTCATCGACCGTCCCCTTCGTTCTCGTATCCGGGACCGGTGGCGGCGGGGGTGCCGGCCTCGGTCTCCGTCTGCTGCTGTGCGTGCTGGTTGCGGCCCGCGGTCCAGCCGCGCTGGAGTGCGGACATGCGGCTGCGTACGTCCTCCGCGTCGCGGTCGGCGACCGTGTCGGCGGCGGCTTCGGCCGGGGCTGTGGCCTGCGAGTTCTTGAGCTGGGGCGCCAGGCTGGCCTGGCGGACCCGGCGGGGCAGGCCGCCGGGGGCCGCGGCCGGCCCGGGGGGCCCGGCGGGCTTGAGGGGCTCGGGCCCGGGAGCCGCCTCGGGCGCGCCCTGGCCGGCCCTCGCGGGCGAGGCCCGGCGGGGCTCGACGCGGCGGCCGTGCTCGGCGACCAGGGTCGGGGTGGGGCGGCGGCGGGGCAGGGGCACCGCGCCCGGGGCACGGGAGCCGTCGGGCCGGGCCGTGGAGGCCGCGTCCACGCGGGAGCGCTCCAGCCGGACGGGGCCGGTGGGGGCCAGGGGCTCCCGCTCGCGGTCCCGGTCGCCCCGGGTGCCGCCGCTGTCGCGGTCCGCCTCGGGGTTCCGGTTCAGCTCCCACTCCCCGTGCCGGTCCGCGAGGCGGTCGCCGGTCCGGTCGCCCTTCCAGCCGCCGCGCTCCGTGTGCAGATCGGCCTGCGGGCGGCCCGCCGGTCGCAGGCCCAGCAGGGCGCTGCGCGGGATGCCGCCGGGCGGGGTCTCGTCGTCGAGCGTGGCCATCGGGGGCCGGCCGCCGACCCCCGTGAGGCCCGCCATCCCGGCGGTGACCTCGTCGGGGGCCGCGGGGTCGTCGAGTCCGTCCAGCGGGTCCAGGCCCAGCAGGCCCACGGGGCCTTCCAGTTCGACGGGGCCGTTCAGCGTGCCCGCGGGGAGCGGGCGGCCGGGCGGCGCGCCCTCGACGGCGGCGGGGCCGGGCCTGCCCGGGGAGCCCTTGGCGGCCTTCGCCGCCTGGGCGGTCCGGGCGCTCTTGATCCCGTCGAGGCGGATGCCGGTGCCGTTGGTGTCGGGGGCTTCGGTGAGCAGTTCGGCCGGGAGGAAGACGACCGCGGTGGTTCCCCCGTACGGGCTGGGCTGGAGGACGACCTTGACGCCCTGGCGGCGGGCGAGGCGGCTGACCACGAACAGGCCGAGCCGGTCGGTGTCGGACAGCTCGAACTCGGGGGTCTCGGCGAGCCGGAGGTTCGCGTCGAGCAGGGCTTCCGGGTTCATGCCGAGGCCGCGGTCGTGGATCTCCAGGGTGAAGCCGTTGGCGACGCGCTCGCCGTGCACCTGGACGGCCGTGTGCGGCGGGGAGAAGACGGTCGCGTTCTCCAGGAGTTCGGCCACGAGGTGGGTGACGTCGGCGACGGCGGGTCCCTCGATGCCGATGCGCGGGAGGCGGCGCACCTCGATGCGTTCGTAGTCCTCGACCTCCGCGACGGCGGCCCGTACGACGTCCATCAGCTGGACGGGCTTGCGCCACTGGCGGGAGGGGGCGGCGCCGGAGAGGATCACCAGGCCCTCGGCGTGGCGGCGCATGCGGGTGGTCATGTGGTCGAGGCGGAAGAGGTCCGCGAGTTCCTCGGTGTCCTCGGTGCGCCGCTCCATGGTGTCGAGCAGGGTCAGCTGGCGGTGCAGCAGCACCTGGTTGCGGCGGGCGAGGTTGACGAAGACCTCGGACACGCCCCGGCGGAGCTCCGCCTGCTTGACGGCCGCCTCGACGGCGGCGCGCTGGAGGCTGTTGAGGGCGAGGCCGACCTGACCGACCTCGTCCTTCTCGAACTCCAGGCGGGGGGCCTCGGTCTCGATGTCGACCTGCTCGCCCGCCGCCAGGCGGCGCATCACGCTGGGCAGCCGGACGCCGGAGGCCTCGTGGGCGTCCTTGCGGAGCTGGGACAGGTCCCGGATCAGGTCGCGGCCGATGCGTATGGAAAGGACCAGGGAGACGATCAGGGCGATGAAGCCGAGGATGCCCGCGACGGCGGCCTGCACCAGGACGTTCATGGCGACCGGTTCGACGCGGCGCTGGTAGCGGTCGCCGGCCGCGGTGCCCATGGTGGCGAGGTCGTCGAGGACCTTGACCGCGGCCTCGTCCCACTGGGCGGCGGTGACCGCGCGGGGGTTGCGGACGGCGCCGCCGGTGATGAACCGCTCCTCGGCGTCGCGCAGCGCCTTGGTGTCGGGGCCGCTCCAGTAGTGCTCGAAGAGGTCGCGGTCGTCGGACGGGAGGACCGCGAGGTTGAACCCGTAGAGCAGGGTGCGCTCGGCGGCGAAGTCCGAGACGTGCCGGACGTCGGCCGGGCTGACGCCCTTGGCGGCCAGGGCCGCCGCGATGACGGCGTCCTCCCGGGAGAGCGTCTCGCGGGCGCGGGTGATGCCGACCAGGGCTCGGCCCTGCTTGTCCATCTCCACGTTCTCCAGGGCGTGGAGATTCATGAGGAACTCGTAGCAGGGGTCGACCAGGCGGCTGTAGAGGTCCAGGGCCTGGTTCGTGTCGAGGCCGTTCTGGTCGACGGACCGGCGCAGGGCGCCGATGCCGCGGAAGGCTTCGAGGATGGAGCGCAGCCGCTGGGCGGTCGCGGGGGCGAGCTCGTCCATCACCTCGGGGTCCAGGGCGTTCGCGGTGATCTCGCGGACGGCCTCGTCCGTGGCGGCGCGGCTCTTGGTGAGCTCGGCGGTCGCGGAGGCGGCCCGGGGGTCCCCGATGAGGACGAGGGTCTGCCGACGTTCCTTCTGGATGACGCGGACGACGTCCTCGATGGGGTAGCCGACCTTCTCGATGACGTACGCGACGTCGAGGAGCTGGACGGCCTGCCGGCCGGTGATCACCGTCGCGAAGCCCCAGAGGGCGGTCAGGGAGATGAGCGGCACAAGGAGCAACGCCACGATCTTCCGGCGGATGGACTTCCCGCGAAAGCGCATGGCCTCCCCAGCCTCCCCCAGCTCAACCCCGTTGTCGGGGGGTCGGTGTTCCGTCATTTAAACGGCGTGAGCCTACTACTGCCACCGCGCACCTTCGAAGGCGTGTCCGGACGTTTTCGGCCGGACTCCCGGGCGAAGATCACGAGTTGTCCGGTTGATCCGGTCAAGTCCGGCCCGATATGTGGCACATGACACCTGGTGGGGCGTCAGTTCCCACAACACGATGGATGGCTGGAATTCTTTCTTCCGCGACGGGAAGACGCTGGGAAGGAGTCCGGGATGCGGGAATCTCCCGGCTCTCCCGATCGTCTGTCTGTGCGAGGGACACTTTGGGGTGGACTCGTGCGGATCGTCACGGTCGGGCAGGCATGGCGATCCGCGCGGTGGGGAGTGAGCGGACCATGAGGATGTACGAAGAGGACGGCGCGATGGCGGATGCGCCGGGGCGCGGGCTGTGGGTCGAGGAGCCGGCCAGGCGGCGTCGGATGCCGGACCCGGTGCGGACGTCAGCGGTGCGGGCGGTACTGATCGTCTCGGTGACCCTGACCCAGGCCACGATCGCGTTCTTCCTGACGCTGACCGGGTCCTGGCTGGCGCTCCCGATGGGGATCGGCGCGATAGCCGCGACGGTGGTGGCCACCTGGGGCGTGCTGGACGTACTGATCACCCGGCAGATGTGGAACCAGCGGTACGGGGTCGTGTCGGAGCCGAGCAGTTCGGCGCGCGGCCGGCGCCAGGAGCGCCGGCGGGTGCGGCAGGAGGCCGCTCCCGGACCGTCCGGCCGGGCGGCCCGAATACGGCGGACCGCCCCCGGCCGGGGCTAGCCCGTCTCGGCCGAGGCCTTCTTCGGGCCTGGCGGGCCGGGCCGGGGGCGGTGGTGGGGCGCGGTGGGGCGCCGGCCGTCGCGGTGGTCAGGCACCTGCCGTGGAGCGCCGGTACATGCGGGTCGCCGTGATCTCGCCGTGGATCGTCTCCTCCCCCGGGGACTGCTGGGGCAGGCCCGGGCGCAGGTGCTCCTCGACGCTGATGTACTTCAGGCCCGCGCGCAGGTCCGCGTCGTTGCGCAGCCGGATGACCAGCGGGAACTCCGCGAGGGCCGTGGTGTCGAAGAGGCCCGTGGTGTAGAGCAGCTGGACACCGAGCGCGTCCGAGACGGCCCGCTGGAGCTCCAGCAGGTAGGTGGCGTTCGCGCGCCCGATGGGGTTGTCGAGGAACAGCGTGCCGGCGTGGCGGTGCTTGTCGCGCCCCCGGTCGTTGCTGCGCAGCGCCGCCATCGTGCAGTACAGCGCGATCGCGGCGGTCAGCAGCTGGCCGCCGGAGAAGACGTCGCCCATCTGGCCGACCGGGACCCGCTCGGCGCGCAGCACCGCGTCCGGCTTGAGGATCTCCACGGCGATGCCCTTGGGCTCCAGCGCCGCCTGTACCCCGCGCAGCAGCAGGGACATGCCGTCGCGGCGGCCTTCGCCGAAGGAGGCCGTGCTGTTCTTCTTCACGGCCGCGCGGGTCGCCTCGTCGATGACCTCGCCGAGCCGCTCGGTGAGCGTGGCCTGGTCGGGCTCCTCGAAGCGGATCCGCAGGAACTCCTGGCCCGACCACTCCCCCAGGCCTTCGGGGAGCTGGGAGAGCCGCTGGGCGGAGCGCAGCGTGGCCAGGGCGGACTCCACGAGTCCGCGCAGCCGGTCCACGATGCTGTCGCGGTTGCGCTCCAGCTGGGCGAGCTCGTCGGTGAGGACGCGCAGCCGCGGGGCGAAGGCGGTGGCCCAGGCCGCGGCGTGCTCGGGCAGGGCGGAGGCGGGCAGTTCGCGGATCTGCTGGCGCGCGGGGGTGCGTACCTGCTCGTAGCGGTTGGCGTTGGCGTGCCGGACCAGGATGTCGCTCGCCTCGCGCACGGCGGCCTCGGCGGCCGACAGGTCGGCGGCGCAGCCGCGCAGGGAGCGGCGGGCCTCGGCGGCCGACTGGCGGGCCTCCTCCAGGGTGCCCGGGTGGGACGCGGGCTCCTGCTCGTCGTCCGGGTGGGCGTGGTCGCGCAGCAGGTCCCGGAGCAGGGCGGCGGTCTCCTCGAAGCCGCCGGCGCCGTCCTCGGCGGTGCGGTGGGCGCGCAGCAGGTCGGCGTGGGCGGCCCGGGCGGACTCCAGCGCCACGGTGTGGGCGGCGAGCTGGGCGGTGGCGGTGCGCAGGAGGGCCTGCGCCTGTTCGACGTCCTCGGGGATCAGTTCCTCGGGGAGTTCGGTGTGCGCCCCGCCCTCGGCGGGGGCGTGCCGTTCGGCTTCGCCGCGCAGCCGGCCGAGCTGCTCGCTCGCGGCCGTGGCCCGTGATTCCAGCATCTGCACGAGGGATTCGGCGCGGGCGGCGGCAGCCTGCCGGGAGGGGCCGTCGGCGCCGTCGGTGCCTTCGAGGAGCTGGGCGGCGCGGGTGCGGACCTTGTTGGTGAGCCGGTCGAGTTCGGCGAGGGCGGCGCTCTCGTCGCTCTCGGCGCGGGCCTGTTCGGCGCGCAGGTCGGCGCCCACGCCGACCTTCTCGTAGAGCCGGGAGGCGGCGCGGTAGGCCTCCCTGAGGTCGGGCAGCGGGGCCTTGGGGGCGCCGTCCTGCGCGGGCAGGGGCTCGGGGGCGCCGGCGATCTCGGCGCGCTCGGCCCGCAGGGCGCGCGCGGTGCGGCGGGCGTCGTCGGCGGCGCGCTGGGCGGCACGCCGGTCCTCGTCGGCGGCGCGCGCCCGGTCCAGGCAGACCTCGGCGCGGGCCTCGGACTCCGCCGCCTCGTCGGCGAGTTCGCGGAGCCTGGCCTGCCAGCCGGCGCGTTCGCGCAGCCGGTGGGCGAGGCCGGCGAGCGCGTCGGCGACCCGGCGGGCCCGCTGGGCGGTGTCCTGGCGTTCGTCGCGGACGCGGGCGGCGTCGGCGGCGGCCTCGTCCGCCTCGGCCCGTACGGTACGGGCCTCCGCGAGCTCGGCGTCGGTCTCCTCGGCGAAGGCACGGGCGGCCGCGGCCTGCTCCGCGAGTTCCGCGAGGCGGCCGGGCGGGCATCCGGTGCGCCAGGAGGCGAGCCGGGCGGCGAGTTCACGGTCGCCGGAGAGCCGGGCGGCCAGGTCGCGGATCTCGGTGTCGCGCGCCGTGGCCCGGGTGCGCAGCGCCTGGCGCTCCTCGTCGGCGGCGTGCTCGTCGTGCATGGCCGGGTTCGGCGTGACGATGAAGATGCCGGAGGCGTCCGCGCCGGCGTCGGCGGGCACCGGGGCCAGCAGGGCGGCGGCGGTGCCCACGGCCACCGTGGAGCGGGGCAGCAGCGCCGCCCCGGACAGCACCTCGCGGGCCCGCGCGTGGGTGTCGGGGTCGGTGATGACGACGCCGTCGACGAGTTCGGGGCGGGCGGCCAGGACGGCGGCGTGGTCGGCGGGGGCCACGGACTGGGCGAGGTAGCGCCAGCCGGGGAGGGCCGGGATGCCGTGTTCGCCGAGGTACTCGACGGTGGCGAGGACGTCGGGGCCGGGCGGCAGCAGTCCGCCGTCGCCGAGGGCGCCGAGGATGCGGGCGTCGTCGGCGGCGGCGGTGCGCAGGTCGAACAGCTGGCGTTCTGCCGCGGCGACCCCGTCGGTGAGCAGGGTGCGCAGGTCGTCGGCGCTCCGGTCGAGGTCCTCGACCGTGAGCCAGCCGGCGGCCCCGGGGTGGCCGGCCGGCGTGCGGAGGCCGGTGGCTGCGGGCGCCGCGCCGGGGCCGGAGCCGATGGCCGCCGCCGCGCCGGGGGTGGTGGCGGCTGCCGCGGAGCCGGAGCCCGGGGCCGGGGTGCCTGAGGCCGCGTCGGAGGGCCGCGGGTGCGGGAAGGCCGCGCCCGGGGTCGAGGGCAGGCCCAGGAGCTCGGCCAGGCGCGGGGCCTGCGCGAGGGAGGCGGCGGCGCGGGCCTCGGCCCCGTGGGCGGCTTCGGCCGCGTCGGCGGCGTCCGCGGCGCGGGCGGCGGTGAGTTCGGCGCGGGATTCGGCCGCGGCGGCCTCCCGGGCGGCTTCGGCGGCGGTGCGCGCGACTTCGCGGGACTCCTCCCAGGCGGCCACGGCGCTCTTCTCGGCGTCACTGGCGGCCAGAGCGGCGCGCGCCGGGTCGGCGTCGGGAGCGCAGTCCTCGAGCCAGCCGGCCCGGACGGCCTCGGCGGTCTCCTGCTGGACCTCGGCGAGGCGGGCCCGGAGGTGTTCGGCCTCGCTGCGGGCGCGCTGGGCGGCCGTGGCGGCGGAGGTGGCGTCGCGGTGGGCGGCCTCTCCGACGGCCTGGAGCTCGGCGGAACGCTCCTCCTCCTCGTTGGCCAGGGTCTCGCCGTGCTCGACGGCGGTCTGCAGGGCCCGTACGAGCTCGGTGGCGGCGGTGGCGCGCGCGGCGAGTGCCGGGGCCGCGTCGCGTTCGGCCTCCAGGATCGCGGAGGCGACCCGGGCGGAGCGGTCGGCGGCGGCGCGGTGGCGCAGCACGATCTCGGCGGCCTGCCAGGCGGAGTGCAGGGTGCGCGCTTCGAGGAGTTCGCGGCGCTGGGCGGCGGCTGCCTTGTCCGCGACGGTCAGGGCCAGCGAGGCGTGCCGGTAGGCGAGTTCGGCGGAGACGGCGGCGCTGCGGGTGCGGGCCGACTCGGCGGCGGTGACCTCGTGGGCGGCGCCGGTGACCCGCTGGGCGAGGTCGGCGGCGCGGCCGCGTTCCTCGGCGGCGCGGGCGGACAGCCGCCGGGCGAGGGTGCGCGTACGGCGTTCGGCGCCGGCGTGGACGTCGCGCAGCCGGGAGCGGGTCCCGGCGGCTTCGACGATCCGGGTGAGCAGGTCCACGGAGCCGGCGGTGAAGTCGCGTTCGGCCATCAGCTCGGCGCGGCGGCCGAGCTTGTTGCCGAAGCCGTGGACGAGGTCGGCCAGGCCGTCGGTGTCGCGGGTGTCGGTGACGGCGCGCAGCAGCAGGTCGGTGAAGTCGGAGTCCTTCTTGACCGCGAAGAGTCCGGCGGCCTCGCCCTCGTCGGCGTTCATCTCGCGCTGGTAGCGGAAGAGTTCGGGGTCGAGGCCGAGTTCGGTGAGGTGCTCGTTCCAGCGGTCGTGGATCTCCTCGAAGTACACCTCCAGGTGCGGGTACGCCTTGCCGGCCTCGGTGAGGGCGTCGCGGAAGCCCTTCATCGTGCGGCGGCGGCCCTGCGCGCCGGAGGCGCCCTCGACGGACGGGCGTACGGCGGTGGCCTCCGCGACCGGGAGGTTGTCGAGGCTCAGGCCCGGGCCGGGGCGGAAGGAGTACCAGGCCTCCGCGAACTTGCGGGGGTCGTTGGAGACCTGGCGGCCGCGCCATTCGCTCACCTTGCCGACGACCACGCACTCGCCGGTCTGGGTGTGCTGCCACTCCAGCGCGACGTGGCCGCAGTCGTCCGCGAGGAGGAACTTGCGCAGCACGCCGGAGCTGGCGCCACCGAGGGTGTTGCGGTGGCCGGGCAGCATCACCGAGAAGATCAGCTTGAGCAGGACGGACTTGCCGCCGCCGTTCTCCAGGAACAGCACGCCGGCGGGTGCGGGGCGCCGGGGCGGGCCGGTGGGCTCGTCCTCGAAGAACTCCGCCTGGGTGGGCGCCGGGTGGGGCACCGGCTCGCCGACTCCGCGCAGGTCGAGCACGGTGTCGGCGTAGCGTGCGCCGGCGGGCCCGATGGAGTAGAGGCGGATCCGGGACAGCTCGTACATGGCGGCGGACTCTCGTGGTGGCTGGGTGGCGCAGGGCGTACGGGGATCAGGGCTCAGGCGTGGAAGGGCAGGCCGGCGTCTGCGGCGAGCTCCAGGTCGTCGCCCTCGGGCGGCGGGAGGAGGGTGGCGGAGCCGTCGCTGACGGGGACCACGCCGAGTTCCAGGAGTTCGGCCATGGCCGAGCTGCCCGCCATGTCGCGGACCTGGAGCTGGTAGCGGGGGGTGGTGCGGTAGGTGCCTCCGGCGTCGTCGCCGGTGCGCTGGAGGAAGCCGGATTCGGTGAGGAAGGCGGCGGCCTTGCCGACGATGCCGGTGGTGGAACCGGCGAGGCGGCGGGCGTCCTTGGTGGCGCCGGTGGCGGAGCGGCGGGCGTAGACCCGCCAGGCGGACTCCAGGCCGGGGGCGTCGGAGGCGGGGTCGGTGTTCTCGCCGAGCTCCTCGGCGCGCTCTTCGAGGCGGCGGCAGGTCTGCCGGACGAAAGCGTCGACGCCGTTGACGGTGATCCGGCCGATGTAGCCGTCGTCGGCGAGGTCCTCGGGGCGGGGGAAGGCGAGGGCGGCGACGGCCAGGTGGGCGAGGCCGTGGAGGAACCGGTCGCCGCCGTCGGCGGCGGTGCGGCGGGCGTAGTCGCCCATCCGGACGGCGAAGACGGAGTCCTCGTCGGCGGCCACGGCCATTCCGGCGCGGGTGGACACCTCCAGGACGACCAGGCCGAGGCCGGTGGCCACGGCGTCGGCGAGGCGTCCGAAGGCGGGGTCCTCGCGGTAGCGGCGCAGCAGTTCGGCGTACTCGGCGTCGCGGGCGGGCAGCAGCTTGGGCTGGAGCCCGAACGCGACGAGCCGGGCCGCGTCGGCGGCGTCCGCCGGGGTCACGGGCGCGGCGGCCGCGGTCGGAGCCGACGCCGCGTCGGGCTCGCTCCACGCGGTGTGCTCGGCGTGGTGGTCGCTCACGGGTTCGACTCCTCGGCAATGCGGTACGGGTGGTGGGGGTCTCGGGGCCGGCCGGCGGGGTGGCCGTCGCGGTGGTCGGCGGCGGAAGGCCGCGGTGCGGGCGAGCCGGCGGCGGAAGGCCGCGAGCGGCGCGAGCCGGCGGCGGAAGGCCGCGGTGCGTGCGGCGCCGGCGCCGGGTTTCCCGTTCGGCGCCGGGCCGGGGCGGAGGCGCTCATGCCGCCTCCGTACGGTCCGCTGCCATGGCGGCGGCGTCGAGGAGGGCGGTGCCGACGATCAGGTCGGCGCCGCCGAACTCCGGGTCGACGAGCTCGGTGCCGTCGTCCACGGCGAACAGCAGCCGCTCCTCGCCCTGGCGGTACGCGGTGCCGACCGCCGGGCTCGCCGCGTGGACGGCGAGCAGGGCGACCAGGTACGGCAGGTCGGGGTCGCTGCGGCGGGCCTGCGCCAGCAGACCGGACAGCCGGCGCGGGGCGTCGTGGGGCAGGTCCAGCAGCTCCATGGCGGCGGCCAGCTGCTCCTCGCTGAAGCGGCTGTCGTCCGGGGTCGCGATCAGGTCGGGCTCCGGCATTTCCACGCCGAGGTGTTCGCGCTCCAGCGGCGGGGTCAGCAGGATCTCCACCAGGTCGCAGACCCGCACCGACACCGGTGTGCGCAGCCCGGTGCCCGCCGCGAAGAAGGCGTCGGTGACCCGGACGGCCTGCTCCAGCGGCAGCGGCAGGACCGGCGCCACGAGTTGCCCGTACAGGTCGATGCCCGTGCGCGGCGCCGGGGCGGCGAAGGCCTGGCGGTCCTGTTCGGCGCGGAAGAGCGGGCCGGCGTCGAGCAGCCGGGACTGGAGCTGGGTGTGGCGGCGGATGCAGTCCTTGACGATGTCGACCAGTTCGGCGGCGCGCCGCTTGTTGTCCGGGTCCTCGGCCTCGTCGCGGGCCTTGCGGATGTTGGTGAGGATGGCGTTCTCGTGCCGGTAGCGGTCGGCCACGTGGTCGAGGGCCTCCGCGATCATGTCCGGTACGGCTTCGAGCCAGTCGACGGCGCGGACGTTGCGCCGCGTGGCGTCCAGGGTGCGGCGCAGGGTCTCGGCGTACTGGACGGTGCGGTAGCGCGCCTGCTCGGCGGCCAGCTGGGCGTCCGCGAGCCGCCCGCGGCTGATCAGCACCTCCAGCTTGACCTCGGCGGCGATCTGCGCGCTCGTGACGTCGGTGTCCAGGGCTCCGACCAGCACGTTGACGGCCTCGTCGGTGGTGCGCAGGTACACCGCGCCGCCGTAGCCGGGGACCTCTTCGATCAGCTTGAAGTCGTAGTCCCGGCGGACGTACACGCCGTCCGGGCCGAACGTGCCGTAGATCGCGCGGAAGCCCCGGTCCACGCTGCCGACGTTGATCAGGTTCTCCAGGACCCACCGGGCCACCCGCTCGTGCTCGGCGGCCGGACGGGCGGGGGCCTGGGCGGCGACGCGCGGCAGCAGCCTGGCCACTATCTGCTCGTGGTCGGCGCCGGTGTCGAAGTCCATGTTGAGCGTGACCAGGTCGATCGCGGACAGGGCGACCTCCGCCATCGCGTAGACCCCGTACTCGCCCGCCAGATTGGCCTTGCGTACGTCCAGGTCGTGCAGCGGGGCGGTGCAGGCGAGGGCGCGCAGCCGACGGGCCAGGCCCTCGTCGGCAGCCGGGCCCGGCGCCGGGGACGGAAAGGTCTTCGCCGGGGCAGGGAGAGTCACGACGGAAAGACTAGGCGCTGACACGGACAACATCCCAAACGGCATGGTTCGGCCGGATCGTCCCCGGGCCTCGGACGAGATCGTCCCCGGGCCTCGGGATCCGCGGGCGGGAGCTGTTCTACGCTCACCGCATGGCTTCCATGATCACACCGATGGCCACGTCCGCCGAACCACCCGTGATCGACCTCAACGCCGACCTCGGCGAGGGGTTCGGGCGGTGGACGCTGACCGACGACGAGGCGCTGCTGTCCGTGGTCACGAGCGCCAACGTGGCCTGCGGTTTCCACGCCGGGGACCCGTCCATCATGCGCCGGGTGTGCGAGCTGGCCGCGCGGCGGGGGGTACGGATCGGGGCGCAGGTCTCGTACCGGGACCTGGCGGGTTTCGGGCGGCGGTCGATGGACGTGCCGCCGGATGAGCTGGCGGACGAGGTGGCGTACCAGATCGGGGCGCTGGAGGTGTTCGCGCGGGCGGCCGGCTCCCGGGTGTCGTACGTGAAACCGCACGGAGCGCTGTACAACCGCACCGTGCACGACGCGGGCCAGGCGGAGGCCGTCGTCGCCGGAGTGCGGCTCGCGGCCGGGGCGGCGGGGCTCCCGGTGCTGGGGCTGCCCGGGTCGCTGCTGCTGGACGCCGCCGGGCGGGCCGGGCTGGAGCCCGTGCCGGAGGCCTTCGCCGACCGGGCCTACACGCCGGCCGGCACGCTCGTCCCGCGCGGTGAACCGGGGGCCGTGCTGCACGATCCGGACGCCGTGGTCGCGCGGGCGGTACGGATGGCCGCCGAGCGCTCGGTGGCCGCCGCCGACGGCTCACCGGTGGCGGTGCCCGCGCGTTCGCTGTGCCTGCACGGGGACACCCCGGGTGCGGCGGGGCTCGCCCTGCGGGTGCGCGAGGCGCTCGGCGCGGCCGGCGTGCGGGTGGAGGCCTTCGCGTGAGGGCGCTCCCGGTGGGCGGCGAGGCGCTGCTGCTGGAGGTGGACTCGGCGGACGCGGTGGCGGCGCTCCATGCCGAGCTGCTGCGCAGGCGCCCGGAGCTAGGCGGCGTACGGGAGATCGTGCCCGCCGCGCGGACCGTGCTGCTGGACGGCGTGGCGGAGCCCGGCGCGCTGGCGGCCCGGATCGCCCGGTGGGAGGTGCCCCCGCTGGCGGAGACCGAGGGGCCGCTGGTCACCGTGCCGGTGCGGTACGACGGGCCGGACCTGGCGGAGGTCGCCCGGCTGTGGGGCGTGGGGGCCGGGGAGGTGCCGGGGATCGTCGGGGCAGTCGTCTTCCGGGTCGCGTTCTGCGGGTTCGCGCCCGGCTTCGGCTACCTGACCGGGCTCCCGGAGGGCCTCCACCTGCCCCGGCGCGCCACGCCCCGTACGGCGGTCCCCGCGGGCTCGCTGGCCCTCGCGGGCGAGTACGCGGGGGTGTACCCGCGCTCCTCCCCCGGCGGCTGGCAGCTGATCGGGTCCACGGAGGCCGTGCTGTGGGACCCGGAACGGGAACCGGCCGCGCTGTTCGCGCCCGGGATGCGGGTGCGGTTCGAGGAGGCGGGGCCGTGACCGGACTGCGGGTGCGGTTCGAGGAGGCGGGGGCCGTCACCGGACTGCGGGTGCTGCGGGCGGGCGCGCTGACCACGGTCCAGGACCTGGGCCGCCCCGGGTACGCGCACCTGGGCGTACCCCGCTCGGGCGCGCTCGACGCCGGGGCGCACGCGCTGGCCAACCGGCTGCTGGGCAACGCCCCGGACGCGGCGACGCTGGAGACGACCCTGGACGGGGTCGCGCTGCGGGCGCTGGCCCCGTGCACGGTGGCGGTCACGGGCGCGCCGTGCGCGGTACGGGTCTCGGGGCGCCCGGCGGCCTGGGGTGCGCCGGTCCTGCTGCGTGCGGGGGCGGAGCTGGATGTCGGCCGGGCGGAGCCGGGGCTGCGCAGCTATGTCGGGGTGCGGGGCGGGTTCGCCGTGCCGGCGGTGCTGGGCAGCCGGTCCACGGACCTGCTCTCGGGGCTGGGGCCGGCGGTGCTGTCGGCGGGGGCGGTGCTTCCGGTGGGGCGCCCGGGGCCGGATCCGGTGGCCGGGGCGGATGCCCTGCGGGTGCCCGGGGTGCCGGGGGCCGGGGCGGCGTCGGAGCTGGTGCTGCCGCTCAGGCTGGGGCCACGGGCCGACTGGTTCGAGGCGGCTTCGGTGGCCCGGCTGTTGCGGGCGGCGTACACGGTGTCGGCGAGGTCCAACCGCATCGGCCTGCGGACGGAGGCGGGCCCGCCGCTGGTCCGCGGCCGGGGCGGGGAGCTGCCGAGCGAGGGGATGGTCCTGGGCGCGGTCCAGGTCCCCCCGGACGGCCTCCCGGTGGTCTTCCTGGCCGACCATCCGGTGACGGGCGGCTACCCGGTGGTGGGTGTGGTCCCGCCGGGCCCCGCGCTGGACGCGGCGGCGCAGGCGCGGCCGGGGGTACGGGTGCGGTTCGTGTGAGGGCCGGCTCCCTGCGGGGGCTCCGTACGGGGCTCCGCTCCGTACGGGGAGCCGGTTCCGGGGAGCCGGTTCCGGGGAGCCGGTTCCGGAGAGCCGGTTCCGGAGAGCCGGTTCCGGAGAGCCGGTTCCGGAGAGCCGGTTCCGGAGAGCCGGTTCCGGAGAGCCGGTTCCGGAGAGTCGCTCCGTGCGGGCAGCCGCTTCATGCGGGCAGCCGCTTCATGGGCGGAGCCGCGGGGCGGGGCGGGCCGGCGGGGCCCGGGGCCCCGTGATCGGCGTCCGGGATCCGGCGCTCGGGGTTCCTCGGAGCCTGCGACCCGCCCCCGCGCCTCCTACACCGCCGATTCCGGCGCGATCCGGCTGCGGACCGCCGACTGGACGTCCTCCTCCTCGGCCGGGTCCGCCGCCAGGCGGCGCAGCCTCGGGGCGACGCGGGCGTCCGCCGTCTCGGCGTGGCGGGCGGCCACCTCGCGGGTGGTCTCCTCGCAGTCCCACAGGCATTCCACCGCGAAGCCCGCCGCGAAGGTCGGGTCCGTGTGCGCCAGGGCCCGTGCCGCGCGGCCCCGCAGGTGGGACGAGGCGGTCTCGCGGTAGATGTGGCGCAGCACCGGGGCCGCGCAGCCGATCGCGAGCCGGCCCGCCCCGTCGACGAGAGCGAACAGTCGTTGCGTGTCCGGGCCGGAGCCGCGGACGGTGGAGCGCAGGGCGCCCAGGACGAGCCCGGCGTCGCCTGCTTCGCCGCGGGCCGCCAGGAGGGACGCGGCGGCCGCTCCGAGGGCGTCGGGGCGGTGGACCCACAGCCGGGCCCGGTCGACGGCCGCGGGGCCGCACATGCGCTCGTAGGCGGCCACGGCGGGCTCGTCCCCGGCGGCTTCGATGAGGTCCAGGACGGCCGGGTTCTCCGGTTCGGCGAGGACCAGGTGGTGCAGGGCGGTGGCCCGGGCGGCCTCGCCGGAGGCGCCGGCGGCGGCCGCGAGGACCGCCGGGCGGTCCTCGGGGGCGGCCACGGCGGCCAGGCAGCGGGCGGCGGGGACGTGCAGCGGGGTGCCGCGGCGCAGTCCGTCGGCGGCCCAGTCGAAGACGGCCTGGACTCCCCAGCCGGGCTGGGGGCCCTTGGGGGTGAGCTGGCGCTGCCAGCGGTCGAAGGAGCCCTGCTGGCGGGCGGCGCGCAGCCGCTCCCCGTACAGGGCGGACTCCTCCCACAGGCACCACGGCCGGGGCTCGTACGCGTCGCGGACGGCGGCGGCCAGCCGCGCCTCGCCCTCGGCCGTGGCCGGGAATCTCGCGAGGACCGGGGTCGCGAGGGAGCGCAGCCCCTCGTCGTCGTCGCGCAGGGCGAGTTCGTCGAGGGCCCAGGCCCAGTTCGCGCCGGAGGCGGCGTACCGGCGCAGCAGCATGAGCGCGTCGTCACGTCCGTACGAGGCGAGGTGGCCCAGCACGGACAGGGCGAGCCCGGTCCGGTGGTCCTCCTCGTCGAGGAGGTCGTCGGCGCTGAAGAGGTGGCTCTCGATCTCGCCGAGGGGGCCGTCGAGATCGAGGTACAGCCGGGCGTAGTACAGCGAGCGGTTCTCGACCTGCCAGTCCTGGCGCGGATCGCTGATCACGCACTGGTCGAGGGCCGCGAGGGCCTCCGCCCTGGGCGCCGCGAGTGCGTGCAGCGTGCCGTCGCCGCGGCCCCTCTGGAGGAGGCCGAGCAGGGTGCCGCTTGGCGCTATGACTGGATCGAACATGGGAATGGCCTCAAATCAAGCTGGGGACGCAACCGGGAATCGGGATTCACAGGGCCGCGTAACAGCATGTGAGGACGTTCGCCGTCAGGTTCCGCTCGATGTAGACCATTGCCTTCTCACTCTCGTCGGTGCTTCGCGACCACGGCGGCCGGTGCGGCAGGGGATGGGTATGGACACCTGGTGTGTCCAGCCCGCTCCTGCCCGTCCGTCATGTTCGCGAATCGAATCCGACGCCATGATGACCCAGGCGGTTTGTGCGCCGCGACCACATTTACGGCCGCCGTGACCAACCCGTGAGGTCCGGGACCGGTCGGACCTTGCCAGGTCACGGGCAAAACCGGACTACTTGGCTCCGAAGAGTTCCAGCAGGTCGGCCTTGGCGAACATGCGGGCCGTGTCCACGGCGGAGGGCGTTCCGGCGCTGGGGTCGGCCCCGCCGGCGAGCAGCGCGCGGATGACGGCCTCCTCGCCCTTGAAGACGGCGCCCGCGAGCGGGGTCTGGCCCCGGTCGTTGGCGCGGTCGGCCTCGGCGCCGCGGGCGAGCAGGGCCGTGACGGCTTCCGCGTGGCCGTGGTAGGCGGCGAGCATGACGAGGGTGTCGCCGCGGTCGTTGGTGAGGTTCGCGGGGACGCCGGCGTCGAGGTAGGCGGCCAGGGTCTCGGTCTCGCCCTGGCGGGCGAGGTCGAAGATCTTGGTGGCCAGTTCGATGACGTCCTCGTCGGGAACGTCCTGCGATCCGGCGCCGTCCTGGGTGCGCTCACTCATCGTTCGTACCGCCCTTCACTTCGCTGCCACTGGCAAGAGTTTCCCCAGGCCGGAGGGCAGGGGGACGCACGGCACTGCGTCCGTACGGGTGAATCGCCAGAGTAGCGCCCGGGCCCGCACATGGCGGGGGCAGGACGAGGCAAAGATCACCCTTGACCCCCTTCGTGCCCGGCGCGCCAGCCGGGCCGGTCCAGTCAAGTGAAAAATGCCGGGATTCACTCGGATGCACCTTTTGTCGCATTGATACTTTCTGTGAGCCTGGAAGAACTGATGGTGACCGTCCCCACCCACCAGGAGAACTTCTCATGGTCCTGTCCATCTCAGGTGTCGTCCTGCTCGGAATCATCTGCTTCCTCTTCTTCAAGAAGGACGGGATGAAGCTGACGCACGCGTTCGTCTGCGCGCTCTTCGGTTTCTTCCTCGCCGGCTCCGCCATCGCCCCGAGCATCACGGCGAGCACGGCGAGCCTCGCGAGCCTTCTCGGCGGGATCAAGCTCTAGGCCGCCCCGACCGCACCGTCCCCGCCCCACCACAACTCCAGGAGACGCCCGTGGCCCGGCGCCCACTTCCCCGCATCCTCAGCAGCGGCACCGTGTCGCTGGCCCGGGGCCGCGACTTCGCTCGCACGGCCGCCGACAGCGCCACGGACGTCCTCCACCCGCTCCTCACCATCGGACGCGGCCTGCGCATCCTGGCCTCCGCCGGGCGGCGCAAGTGGGCCGAGACCCCCAAGGACAAGCGTGGTCCCGCGCTGTTCCTGGGAGTCGCCTGCGCCCTGGTGGTCGCGCTCGTCCCGTACGGCCCGCTGATCGCCCTGGTCACGCTCATGGCGGCAGCGGCCTGGCAGGGGCGCGACCGCACCCCGGCGAAGACCGGGCCCAGCGAGGCCGAGACCGAGCGGCTCGGCTCCCTCTACGAAGCCCTCGTGCCGTACTTCTCCATCCCGGAGGACCCGAGCCCCCTCTTCGCCCACGGCGGGAGCTGGGACCAGGCCTTCAGCGGCTACGAGTTCGACGAGGCGGGCCGTGTCACCCGGCTGCGCATCCGCTACCCGGCCTACTTCACCGACGGCGAGGCCGCCTCACGGACCCGGATCGAGACCCTGCTGCACGCCAAGTCCGGGCGCGGCCGGGAGTACCTCTTCGACTGGGACGAGGAGGGCAACCAGCTCGACCTGCGCGTGCTGGCGGCGCTGCCGACGGGGATCGCCGCCCAGCCGTTCGTGACCTCCCCGGGTGAGACCCTCCTGGGCTTCACCGATGCCGGCAGCGTGCAGCGCACGCTGCCCGTCGTCGACGGGGACGAGCCCCGCGACATGCCCCCGGTGATCTGGCGCACCGGCTCCCGCTCCACCGAGCCGCACCTGCTGGCCGTCGGCCAGCCCGGCAGCGGCACCTCGACCCTGCTCCGCTCCATCGCCCTCCAGGCGCTGCGGCACGGGGGCGACGTACTGATCGTCGAGGGCGGCGGAAGCGGCGAGTACGCCTGCCTGGCGGGCCGTGCGGGCGTCCTGGCCGTCGAGTGCGGCCCGACCGGGGCCCTGGCCACCCTGGAGTGGGCCGCGCACGAGACGGAACGGCGGCTGATCGCCACCCACCGGGCCCGCGAGTCGGGCAGGCCCGCGCCCGAGGACACCCGGCGCCCGATGTGGATCCTGCTGGACCGGCCCAGCGTGCTCGCGCACCTCGCGGCCGCCGACGGCCGCCCGGACCCGCTCGCGCAGCTCCAGGTGCCGCTGCGGCACGGCCGGGCGGCGCACATCACGGTGGTGGTCGCCGAGCAGTTCGACCACCTGGAGCTGCTCAACGACGCGGTCTGGCAGCACACCCGGGCTCGGGTGGTCCTCGGGTCCGCCGAGGTCCAGCAGATCGCGGACGTACTGGGCCTGCCCCCGCACACCACCCCCACGGGGCAGGTGCCGCCGGGGCGGGGGTACGCGCGGCTCGGCACGGGCCCGGTGCACCGCGTGCAGGTGCCCGCGACCCCGGACCCCTACGACGACGCCACCCATCCGGCGCACCGCCAGGCGGTGCTGGAACTGCTGCCGGAGCGGCGGGCCCCGCACGAGGACGGCCCGGACCCCGTCACGGCGCCGGAGCCGCCGCACCTCGCCCAGCCGCCGGCCCAGGCGCAGGGCCCCTCGATCGACGCCACGCAGATCCCGGAGGCCGAAGCCGTCCCGGCCGAGGCGCCGCGCGCCCGCGGACCGTGGCCGCTGGGCCCGTAGGGCC